>NZ_JBIBSG010000004.1:0-602881 GCF_043077235.1 Streptomyces sp. NPDC016309
CTCCACCAGCGCCTCCGGAGTGGCCTTGCCGTACTTCTCCAGCAGCCTCCGGTCCAGCGACCCGGCGTTCACCCCGATACGGATCGGGGTACCCGTCTCACCGGCCGCCTTCGCGATCTCCCTGACCTTGTCGTCGAACTGCTTGATGTTGCCCGGGTTCACCCGCACCGCCGCACACCCCGCGTCGATCGCGGCGAACACGTACTTCGGCTGGAAATGAATGTCCGCGATCACCGGGATCTGCGACTTCTTCGCGATGGTCGCCAGCGCGTCCGCGTCGTCCTGGGTCGGACACGCCACCCGCACGATCTGACAGCCCGACGCCGTCAGCTCGGCGATCTGCTGAAGCGTGGCACCGATGTCCGAGGTCCGCGTCGTCGTCATCGACTGCACCGACACCGGCGCGTCACCACCGACGGCCACCGAACCGACCTGGATCTTGCGACTGACACGGCGGTCGGCCGGCCGGGGCACCGGCACGGGCAGCCCGAGGTCCACGGGTTCCGGCATCACCTCACCCCCGGCTTCCGGAGACCGTCTCGCGGGCGGCGCGCAGGGACTCCTTCAGCGAGCCCATGGTGGCGAGGACGGCGGTCGGCTCGTAGCCGCAGTGCGCCATGCAGTTGGCGCAGCGCGGGTCCTTGCCGCGGCCGTACTTGTTCCAGTCGGTCTCCTCGATGAGCTGCCGGTACGTCGGTACGTAACCGTCGGCCATCAGGTAACAGGGGCGCTGCCAGCCGAAGAGCGAGTAGTTGGGGATCGCCCAGGCGGTGCAGGCGAAGTCGGCCTTGCCCTCCAGGAAGTCCAGGAAGAGCGGGGAGTGGTTCAGCCGCCAGCGCCGGCGGTTGCCGCCGGCGAACGACTTCCGGAACAGTTCGCGGGTCTGCTCGACGCCCAGGAAGTGCTCCTGGTCGGGCGCCTTCTCGTAGGCGTAGGCGGGCGAGATCATCATCTCGTCGACCTTGAGGTCGTCGTTGAGGAAGTTGAGCACCTCGATGACGGTCTGCGGGGTGTCGGTGTTGAAGAAGGTGGAATTGGTGGTGACCCTGAAGCCGCGCCGCTGGGCCTCCTTGATGGCCTCCACCGCCTCGTCGAACACGCCCTCCTTGGCGACCGACTCGTCGTGCCGTTCGCGCAGGCCGTCGATGTGCACGGCGAAGGCGAAGTAGGGCGAGGGCGTGAACAGGTCGATCTTCTTGCGCAGCAGCACGGCGTTGGTGCACAGGAAGACGTACTTCCTCTTGGCGACGAGCTGGCGCACGATCTCGTCGATCTGGGGGTGCATCAGCGGTTCGCCGCCGGCGATGGACACCATCGGGGCGCCGGACTCCAGGACGGCGCCGACCGCCTGGGCGACCGGCATGCGCTGCTTCAGCACCCCGGCCGGGTGCTGGATCTTGCCGCAGCCCTCGCACGCGAGGTTGCAGGCGTAGAGCGGCTCCAGTTCGACGATGAGCGGGAACTTGTCACGCTTGCGCAGCTTCTGTTGGAAGAGATACGTCCCTACCCGGATGGTCTGGCGAAGCGGCATGGCCATCTGGCTCACCTCCTGGGGAGCAGCAAAGAACGGTGCCATTCGAAGAATGCGGGGAGCACGGAGCGAAGAACACGGAAGGCCGATATTCCCCCGCGCACCGTGCCGATGCGGACGAGTTCGTGCTCGGGGGCGTCCACGATCACTCGTACGGCCGCGACGGGGCGGGACCGCACCCCCGTGCTGAGCGCGCTGCGGAGGGTGGCGGCGGACTCCATGTCGACCGCGATCGCCCCCGTGCCGCGCAACTGGACGCGCTCCTGGCCGCGCACCACGTGGTCGGAGCCGGTCAGCGGGCCGGTGTGGACCGTGCGGCCGGGGACCGCCCGCTCCAGGGCCTCGACCAGCAGCTCGGTGCCCGTGCAGGGGGTGGTGCCACCGGGGCCGCGGGTCTCGTCGGCGACCACCAGGTCGCCCGGGTGCATGCCGGGCTCCAGTCCGGCGCAGAAGCCGGACGCGACGACCGCGGCGCCCCGCAGGTCGCCGCCCTCCAGCGCCCGGGTGACGGCCCGCTGGGCGTTCGCGGGGCCCATGCCCGTACGGAGCACGGTGACCGGGCCGGGTGACGCCGAGCCGTGGCGGCGGCGCCCGCTGCGCAGCGCGAGCTGCTCGATGCCGAGCGCGCAGGCGATGAGCATCGGCGCCCCGGCCGGGGCGGGTACGGGGCCGGGCGCGGAGGCGGAACCGGAGGGCTCCCGCCCAGCCGCCATCACGCCCCCTCGCCGAGCCGGCCGACCACCGGTCCGCCGTTGACGTACCGGCCGAGCGCGGTCAGCGGGAACACCTGCCGGTAGAGGTGGTAGTTGATGGAGAAGTCCCAGGGGAAGCCGGTGCCGGTGAAGTACGGCTCGTCCCAGGATCCGTCCTCCCGCTGCGTCGCGGTGAGCCACCGCACGCCGCGCTCCACGGCCCCGGACGCCCGCTCCCCGGCCGCCAGCAGGGCCAGCAGCGCCCACGCCGTCTGCGAGGCGGTGGAGGCGCCGTGCCCGATCCACTCCTGCTCCCGGTAGGACCGCAGGTCCTCGCCCCAGCCGCCGTCCTCGTTCTGGACCGATTCCAGCCAGGTGACGGCGCGCCGGATGGCGGGGTGCGTCGTGGGCAGCCCGGCGGCGGTGAGGGCGGGCACCACGGAGCCGGTGCCGTAGATGTGGTTGACGCCCCAGCGTCCGAACCAGGCGCCGCTGGGCTCCTGTTCGGCCAGCAGCCAGGCGACGCCGCGGCGGGTGCGCGGGTGGTGGGCCTTGCCTTCGTGCGCCAGCATCTCCACCACGTGCGCGGTCACGTCGGCGGACGGTGGGTCGATGACCTCGCCGAAGTCGCAGAACGGGAGCCGGTTGGGGAAGGGGCTGGTGTTGTCGGCGTCGAAGGCGGCCCAGCCGCCGTCCCGTGACTGCATCCCGGCGGTCCAGGTGGCGCCGCGCCGGACGGCGGCCTCGATCTGTTCCGGGTGGGGGTGGCGGACCCGGCGCAGGGCGAGGATGACCTCGGCGGTGTCGTCGATGTCGGGGTAGTTGTCGTTGTGGAACTCGAACGCCCAGCCGCCGGGGGCGAGTCCGGGCCGGCGGACGGCCCAGTCGCCCGGGCGGACGATCTCCTCGCCGAGCATCCAGTCGGCGGCCTTGACCAGGGCGGGGTGGTCGGGGCGCACCCCGGCGTCGGCGAGCGCGATCACGGCCAGGCAGGTGTCCCAGACGGGCGACTGGCAGGCCTCGACCATGCGGGCGCCGTCGTCGCGCCGTACGGCGAACCGGTCGAGCGACTCCAGGCCCGCCCGCATCACCGGGTGCTCCAGGTCGTAGCCGAGCAGGTGGAGGGCGATGAGGGAGTACACGGCGGGTGGCTGGATGCCGCCCCAGCAGCCGTCGTTCTCCTGCCGTTCGACGATCCAGCGGGCGGCGGTGTTCATCGCGGCGCCGCGCAGCCACCGGGGGGCGACGCGGCGGTAGGCGTGCAGTGCCTTGTCCAGCCGCTGGAAGGCCCCTTCCCAGGTGCCCGCCGGGGCGAGCCGCCGGGGCGGGTTGGGGACGCCGGGGTCGGTGTGCAGTTCGTCCAGCGCGAAGGGCGCGGGGCGCACGGGGCGCTTGGCGGAGACGACGGTGAGCGGCACGATCGTCTGCCGGGCCCAGCAGCCGAAGTCGTAGATGTTGAGGGGGAACCACGGGGGCAGGAAGATCAGCTCGGGTGGCAGCTCGGGCAGGTCCTCCCACTTCCACCAGCCGAAGAGCGCCAGCCAGATGCGGGTGAAGACGCGGGCCGCCGCGATGCCGCCGCGCTCCCTGATCCAGGCGGCGGCGCGCGCCATGTGCGGCTCGTCGGGGCGGTCGCCGGCCAGGCGGAGGGCGACGTACGCCTCGACGGTGGCGGACAGGTCGCCGGGGCCGCCGTAGAAGGTGGCCCAGGTGCCGTCGCCGCGCTGCCGGCCGCGGATGTGCAGGGCGGCGGCGTGGGTGGTCGCCTCGTCCTCGATCCCGAGGAACTGCCGCAGCAGGAGGTCCTCGGCGTCCATGGTGACGTTGGTCTCCAGGTCGCCCTTCCACCAGCCCTCGTCGTCCTGGCGGGACAGGAGGTGGTCGATGGAGCGCTGGGCGGCCCGCGCGGCGGCTTCCCGGACGTCGCTCGCGCCGGGGGCGGTGGTGGTGGTCGTTCCGGTGGTGGTCCCGGTGGCCGAGGGTGCGTGGGGGCCCAGGGCCCCGGTGCTTCCGTCGGTCGTCGCTGTCATGGCTTCCCCTTCGTGCAGTGGGCGTGCTGCGGCTGCGGGTGGGCCGTCGGCCGGTGCGCGGAGGCACCGGCCGGCGACTAGCGATTCATATGGTGCGGGTGTGCTTCCTGATGGTGGTCATCGCTTTCGTACGACGACGAAGTCCGCGAGGGCGGTGAGCTGGGCGCGGATCCGTTCCGGCATGTCGACGTGGTGGAGCGCGTCGATCGCGACGCTGTGCTGGCGGCGGGCCTCCTCGGAGGTCCACTCGCGGCCGCCGGCCTCCTCGATGAGGGCGGCGCGCATGGCGAACTCCTCCTCGGAGAAGCTGTCGAGGTCGGGGTTCTTGGCGTCGGCCGCGAGCAGTTCGCCGAGGCGCTCGGAGGCCTCCCCGCCCGCGGCGAGCGCGGCGACGACCGGCAGGGACTTCTTGCGCTGGCGCAGGTCGCTCCAGGTCTGCTTGCCGGTGGTGACCGGGTCGCCCCAGATGCCGAGCAGGTCGTCGACGGCCTGGAAGGCCAGGCCCAGGTGGTAGCCGTAGGCCTCCAGGGCGTCGGCGGTGCGGTCGTCGGCGCCGCCGAGGACCGCGCCGATGGAACAGGCGCAGGCGATGAGGGCGCCGGTCTTGTTGCCCTCCATCATCAGGCACTCCTCGACGGTCACCCGCTCGCGGTGCTCGTAGGAGATGTCCTGGGCCTGGCCGTCGATGAGCTTGCGGGTGGCGGTGGTGAGCCGGCGGGTGGCGCGGCCGGCCTCCACGGTGCCGAGCTCCAGCAGCAGCTCGTTGGCGAGGGCGAACAGCGCGTCGCCGACGAGGATGGCCTGCGCCGGGCCGTGGACCTTCCACACGGTGTCGCGGTGGCGGCGCTGCTCGTCGCCGTCCATCAGGTCGTCGTGCAGCAGCGAGAAGTTGTGCACGAGCTCCACGGCGACCGCGCCGGGGATGCCGACCTCGGGGGCCGCTCCGGCCGCCTCCGCGGACAGCAGGGCGAGGGCGGGGCGGACGGCCTTGCCGCTGTCGCCGTCGGCGGGCCGGCCGTGGGCGTCGATCCAGCCGAAGTGGTAGGCGGCCACGGTGTCCATGGGCGGCGCGAGCCGCTGCACGGCCGTGCGCAGGACAGGGGTGGACATGGTCCGGCCCCGCTCCAGCAGTGCGGTCACGTCCGCGGTGTCGACGGCCGGGTTCGCCGGGGGCACAGTCGGCACGGTCTCTCCTCTGGTTCCAGTACTCAGGCTCATGCCGCCTCCTCGAGCGGATGTACATGGGGGCGGCCGAGGGCCGAGAGGGCCGCGCCCGCGGCGGTGAAGCCGCTGCGTACCGCGCCCTCCATGGTCGCGGGCCAGCCGGTGGCGGTCCACGCACCGGCCAGGTGGAGGCCCGGCGCGTTGGTGCGGGCGCCCGGCCGCAGCCGGCCGACGCCGGGGGCGGGGGCGAACGTCGCTGTCCGCTCCCGGGTGACGAAGAAGTCCCGGACCTTCGCGCCGCGTGCCGCGGGCAGCAGCCGCTCCAGTTCGGGCAGGTAGCGCTCGCGGAGTACGGAGACGGGCTCGTCGATCTCGTCGCCGGCGGCCGACTGGGACAGCGCGAGGTACTGGCCGTCGGTGTAGCCGGAGGCGTCGGTGCGGTCGAAGACCCACTGGACCGGGGAGCCGAGCGCGGCGAAGAACGGGCGGCGCAGCACCGCGCGGTCGTAGAGGACGTGCACGTTGAGGATCGGGGCGGTGCCGATGTCCAGGAGCGCGCCGGGGTCGTCGAGCGCGCCGTGCGGCAGCAGGTCGTGCGCTTCGCGCTGGGGTACGGCGAGGACGACGGTGTCGGCCTCCAGCCGTTCGCCGGGCACGTCGACGGCCCAGCGGCCGTGGGCACTGGGCAGGACGGCGGTGGCCTTGGCGCGCAGTTCGGTGCGGACGCCGGCGGCGTCGAGGGCCTTGCGGGCGAGGGTGTCGTGCAGGTCGCCCAGGGGGACGTGGGCCCAGCCGATGTCGGCGGCGCCGGGCTCGGTGAGCAGGGCGGTCTTGAAGACCATGGCGGCCAGGCCCATGGAGGAGTGCGGGGCGGTGGCGTTGAGGGTGGCGACGCCGATCAGGTCCCACAGGGCTTCGACGGAGCGCGCGGACTGGCCCTGGCGGGTGAGCCAGGTGGCGAAGTCGATGCCGTCGAGGGCGGGGTCGGCCGGGTCGAGCCTCTTGAGGGCGAGGGCGGCGCGGCCGACGGCGGCGCGCTCGGGGAGCGAGAGGTGCGGGTAGCCGGCGAGGCTGGCGGCGAGGTGGAGCGGTACGGGCAGGGCGGTGCGGCGCAGCCGGCCGAGGCGGGGGCCGCGGGGGTGGGCGACGTCGAGGACCGGGACGTCGAGGCGGTCCTGGAGGGGCGCGAGGTGGCTGCCGCCGACGCGGTCGAGGAACCAGCGGTAGGCGGTGCAGCAGCGGAGGTAGACGTGCTGGCCGTTGTCGACGGTGAGGTCGCCGCGCTTGAAGGAGAACGCGAGGCCGCCGAGGCGGGGCCGGCCTTCGAGGAGGGTGACGCGCAGTCCGGAGTCGGCCAGGCGCAGGGCGGCGGTGATGCCGGCGAGGCCGCCGCCGACGACCACGGCGTGCCGCCGCGCGGCAGCGCCCGGTGTCGGGTCGTCGTCGCTCATGCGGTCTCCCGTCGGGTCGTCGCAGTCCGGGACGCGGTGCGGTGGCGGAGGGTTGCGCGCCGATTGTGCCGGTTCGCGCGCCGGGTGTCCGGCATGGTGGCCATCTAGGCGCGCCTCCTGGTCCGCTGCCGGGAGGCGGTGCGGGCGTCGAGGCCGGAGAGGCCGCGGACGGCGACGTACGCCTTCTCGTGTCCGGGCAGGGAGACACGACCGCGCAGCACGGCCCGGGGGTCGCGTTCGATGCGGTCGAGGAGACGGTGGTAGATGCCGGCCATGGCGGCGACGCAGGCGCCGCTGCGCCGGTCGAGCATGGGCAGCAGCCGGTAGCCCTCGGCGAACAGGGCCCGGGCGCGCCGTACTTCGTAGTGGACGAGGCCGGTGAAGTCGGCGCCGGGGGGCGGGGTGGCGGTGCGGAAGCCGTCGGAGCAGCCGAACTTGGCCAGGTCGTCGGCGGGCAGGTAGGTGCGGCCGGTCCCGGCGTCCTCGCGGAGGTCGCGGAGGATGTTGGTGAGCTGGAGGGCGAGGCCGAGCGTATCGGCGTACTCGGGGGCGCGTTCGGCGCCGGGCGCGCCGGGTGTGGTGCCGAAGACGGCGAGGGAGAGGCGGCCGATGGCACCGGCGACGCAGCGGCAGTAGACCTTGAGGTCGTCCCAGGTCTCGTAGGTCTCGCCGCGCACGTCCATCAGGACGCCGTCGATGAGCTCGTCGAGGCTGTCGAGCGGCAGCGGGAAGCGGCGTGCGGCGTCGGCGAGGGCGACGGCGACCGGGTCGGTGTCGTCCTCGCCGACGGCTCCCTTGCGGATCCGGTCGAGCAGGTCGCGGGTGGTGCCGAGCCGGTCGGCCTTGGCCTCGGGGCCGAGGGCCCCGTCGCCGATGTCGTCGACCCGGCGGGAGAAGGCGTACAGCGCCGACATGGCCAGCCGCTTCTCGGCCGGCAGGAGCCGGATGCCGTAGGCGAAGTTGCGGGCCTGCCCGCCGGTGACGGCCTCGCAGTAGCTGTAGGCGGCGGCCACCGGCGCGGACATCCGCGCGTGTCCTTCCACGGTCCCGTTCACCCCTCTCCACGCGCTCTGCGCCATACGGCTCCCACCGCGCGCAGCAGGTTCGGTCCGCCGGCCCTGGGGGGTCCGGGGAGTACGTCGTGTCCGGCGGCCGTGATCGCGTCCAGGGCCGCGTGTCCGCCGCCGACGAAGCCGGCGAGGAGGAGCCGGAGCCTGCCGTGCACGCCGGCGACGAGGGGGATGCCCTCGTCGAGGAGCCGGCGGGCGCGTTCGGCCTCGTGGGCGATGAGGGAGCGGACCGGCGCGCCGGCGGTGGGGCGGGCGAGGTCGGCCTCGGTGACGCCGAACCGTTTCATGTCCTCGGCCGGGAGGTAGATCCGGTCGCGGGCCAGGTCCTCGGCGACGTCCTGGAGGTGCTCGACGATCTGGAGGGCGGTGCAGACGGCGTCGGAGCGGCGCACGCGTTGGGGGCTGGTGGTGCCGGTGACGGCCAGGACGAGGCGGCCGACGGGGTTGGCGGAGAGTTCGCAGTAGGCGACGAGGTCGTCGTAGGTCTCGTAGCGCCGTACGAGCTGGTCCTGGCGGTTGGCCGCGATCAGGCCGAGGAACGGCTCGGGGGTGAGCGCGTGGCGCCGCACGGTGGGTCGCAGGGCGCGCAGCAGCGGGTGGGACGGGGTGCCGTCGAAGACGCGCCGCAGGTCGGCCTCGAAGGCGTCGAGGAGGGCGAGCCGGTCGGTCTCGCCCTCGGCGCCCAGATGGCGGGCGTCGGCGCCGCCGGGGGCGAGGTCGCCGTCGCCGATGTCGTCGACGAGCCGTGCGAAGCCGTAGACGGCCATCAGGTCGCCGCGCCAGGCGCGGGGCAGGAAGAAGGGGGCCACGGGGAAGTTCTCGTGCGCGGCCTTGTCGAGTGTGGTGCGCGAGGAGGCGTCGCGGCGCACCTGCCGGGTACCTGTCACTGCGGACGACCCGGCGCGGGGACGGCGGGACCCTCGTGGACGCGGGGCTGGGGATTCACCGTCATTGCCGTCACGTCTCCCGTTCTACACTGCTGACCCAAAACATCCTATTTCGGACACGCCGCCGGTGCCGCGAGTGAGCCGCCGCCCCGGCCCGGGGACCCCAGGGGGAAATCGCCCCACTTGCCGCGAATCAGCACCGGTACAGCTTACGTTGTACAACGTCCGGGGCCGTGCCGGGGTGTCACACGCACGCGAACTGTCCCGTTCGCGACGCCAACCGCCCCTTCGGGGGCGGTACTTGACCGGAACGGGACGTCCGGGAGCGCGGGTACGACCCGCGCGTGCCCGCGTGCGGCGGGGTTACCTGCCGGTCTCCTTCTCGTACGCCCGCAGGACCTCGTCCGTGGGGCCGTCCATCAGCAGCTCGCCCTTCTCCAGCCACAGGACGCGGTCACAGGTGTCCCTGATCGACTTGTTGCTGTGGCTGACCAGGAAGACCGTGCCGGCCTCCTTGCGCAGCTCGCGGATGCGCTCCTCGGAGCGGATCTGGAACTTGCGGTCACCCGTGGCCAGCGCCTCGTCGATCATCAGGACGTCGTGGTTCTTGGCGGCGGCGATGGCGAAGCGCAGCCGGGCGCCCATGCCGGAGGAGTACGTCCGCATCGGCAGGGTGATGAAGTCGCCCTTCTCGTTGATGCCGGAGAAGTCGACGATGTCTTGGTAGCGCTCCCGGATCTCCTCGCGCGACATGCCCATGGCCAGACCGCCCAGGATCACGTTGCGCTCACCGGTGAGGTCGCCCATCAGCGCCGCGTTGACCCCCAGCAGCGAGGGCTGGCCATCGGTGTAGACCTTGCCCGACTCGGTGGGCAGCAGGCCCGCGATGGCCCTCAGCAGGGTCGACTTCCCCGATCCGTTGGTGCCGATGAGGCCGATGGCCTCGCCCCGGTACGCGGTGAAGGACACACCCCGGACGGCGTGCACCTTGCGCACCCCGCGGGACTCGCCCGTGTCGCGGCGCAGGATCCGGCTGAGCGCCGCGGTGGCGCTGCCCTTCCCGCCCCCGCCGCCGTTGACGCGGTACACGATGTGCACGTCGTCCGCGATGACGGTGGGGATCCGCGCGCCGCCGGCCACGGCCGCCGCGGTGACGTCCTCGGTGTGCTCAGCCACGGCCGTACCGCTCCTCTGCCTTCCAGAAGTACACGAAGCCCGCCGCGCCGACCAGGACGGCCCACAGCAGGGCGGCCGGCCAGACGTGCGCGGGCAGGTTCTCCGAGCCGTACCCGTCGATCAGCGCGAACCGGATGAGGTCCATGTAGATCGCCGCCGGGTTGTACATCAGGACGTCCGCGATCCAGGCCGGCTTGTCCTTGAGCATGATCGGGATGGAGAACATGACGCCCGAGCCGTACATCCAGGTGCGCATGATGAAGGGCATCAACTGCGCGAGGTCGGGCGTCCTGCTGCCGAGCCTGGCCATGATCAGCGACAGGCCGACGTTGAAGAGGAACTGGAGCGCCAGTGCCGGGACGATCAGCAGCCAGGCGAGCGAGGGGTAGCTGCCGAACACCGCCGCGATGACGAACAGCACGATCATCGAGAACAGGAGCTGCTGGAGCTGCTGGAGCGCGAAGGAGACGGGCAGGGAGGCGCGCGGGAAGTGCAGCGCCCGCACCAGCCCCAGGTTCCCGGAGATCGCCCGGACCCCGGACATCACGGAGGTCTGGGTGAACATGAACACGAAGACACCCGTCACCAGGAACGGGATGTAGACCTCCTTGTCCATGCCCCGGCCGGCGTTCAGGATCAGGCCGAAGATGAGGAAGTAGACCGCCGCGTTGAGCAGCGGGGTCGCCACCTGCCAGAGCTGGCCGAGCTTGGCCTGGCTGTACTGCGCCGTGAGCTTCGCCTGGGAGAACGCCAGGATGAAGTGCCGGCGGCCCCACAGCTGACGGACGTACTCGGCCAGGCCGGGCCGGGCACCACTGACCGACAGGCCGTACTTGGCGGCGAGCTCCGCCGGGGACAGGCCCGCGTCCACGGATGGCGGGGCGGTCACGGCGATCGCTCCGTCATGGGTTGTCTCACTCACAGGCTGAAACTTTCGTGTCCAGATGCGCGGCAGATGGGGGGCGGGCGGGTCAGGTGGCGGCCGGGCCCCGGGTGCCCCGTGCTCGTCGGTGACGAGCGTGTCGGATTCCGAGCTTGTCAGATGACGGGCGGGCGGCCCAGTCTCGTCAGGCGCCACACCGTACGCCACCTCATGGGCCGGCGCGGCCCGCACGGAGAGGTCCAGCCCTCCCGGAACCCGCCGAACCAGGCCTTGAGCGCCGGCACCGACGGGCGCCGGGCCAGCGTGAGCAGCAGCCAGACGCCCAGGTACACGGGTACCAGGGGCGCGGGCAGATTGCGGCGGGCCAGCCAGACGCGGTTGCGGGCGATCATGCGGTGGTAGACGGCGTGCCGGGAGGGGGCGGTCGTGGGGTGGAACAGGACCATGTCCGCCCGGTAGTCGATCAGCCAGCCGGCGTCGAGCGCCCGCCAGGCGAGATCGGTCTCCTCGTGCGCGTAGAAGAACTCGTCCGGCAGCCCGCCGACCTCGGCGAACACCTTCGTGCGGACGGCGTTCGCGCCGCCGAGGAAGGTCGTCACCCGCGAGGAGCGCATCGGGTCGGAGGCACGCAGCCGCGGCACGTGCCGGCGCTGGGTGACACCGGTGTCCGGGTCGGCGATGCGGAAGCTGATGATCCCCAGCCGCGGGTCGGCGGTGAACGCCTGGCGGACCAGCTCGGCCGTGTCGGGGTTCGGCAGCAGACCGTCGTCGTCGAGGAACAGCAGGGCGTCCACGTCGGTGCCGCCGGGACCGAAGGCCTCGATGCCGGCGTTGCGGCCGCCGGGGATGCCCAGGTTCTCCGGGAGGTCGACGGTGCGCACGCCGTCGGGGACGCCCGTGACGGGGGCGCCGTTGCCGACGACGACGATCTCGACCGGGTCGCCGTCCTGCTCGCGGACGGACTCGATGAGCGCCCGGAGGTCGTCCGGGCGGTTGCCCATGGTGATGATGACGGCGCCCAGTTTCATCGGCGTCCTCACTTCAGCCTGCTCGACGCGAGGATGGACACGAGGTGCAGCACCGTCTGCAGCAGCGCGATGCCGGCCAGCACGGCGACGCCCAGGCGGGAGAAGTACAGGTCGCCCCGGACCGTGTCCAGGACCGCCAGGACCACGATGAGCAGCGACGCCTCGATGCCGAGGACGAGCCGGTGGAACTTCAGCGCCGCGGCGGCCTTGCGGGCCAGCGCCATGCCGGACGAGCGGGGCTCGGCGGCAGACTCCGCGACCGGCGGCAGGCCGCCCTGGTGCCGGGCGACACCGACCAGGTCGGTCTCGGCCTTGATCAGGATGGCGCCGAGCGCGGCGAGGGTGCCGAGGAAGGCCCACAGCCAGTCGATCCGGCCGCTGCCCCACAGGTCGGCGGCGCGCAGGCCGAAACCGGTCAGCACCGCCGCGTCGCACAGGTAGGCGCCCACCCGGTCCAGGTAGACCCCGCCCAGGGAGAACTGCTTCTTCCAGCGGGCGACCTCACCGTCGACGCAGTCGAGCAGCAGGTAGAGCTGGACCATGAGCGCGCCGAGCAGCGCCCCGGGGATGCCGGGGATCAGCAGGGCGGGGGCGGCGAGGACGCCCGCGAGCGTCATCACGTACGTGAGCTGGTTCGGGGTGACCCGGGTGGTGACCAGGAGACGGGTGATGCGCAGGGAGATCTCGCGCATGTACAGGCGGCCGCCCCAGTGTTCGCCGCTGCGACGGTCCTTCACTCCCGCCGGATGGACGACCGGGCGGAGTTCAGCTACGGATGGTCTGGGCATAGTCGGCGTACGCGTCCCTGATCTGGTCGGTGGACAGGTCGAGGTGCTCGAGGATGGTGAAGCGGCCGGGGCGGGTCTGCGGTGCGTACTCCACCGCCGCGACGAACTCCTCCGGGGTGAACCCGATCTCGTCGGGCAGGACCGGCAGGCCGTGCCGGCGGAGGACCTCGGCGAAGAGCCCGGACTCCTCGTGGGCGCCGCGCAGGTGCATCGCGAAGGCGGCGCCGAGTCCGACCTGCTCGCCGTGGAGCGCGGCGCGCGCCGGGTGCAGCAGGTCGAAGGCGTGGGAGATCTCGTGGCAGGCGCCGGACGCCGGCCGGGTGTCGCCGCTGATCGACATGGCGATACCGGTCAGGACGAGGGCCTCGGCCAGCACGATGAGGAACTCGTCGTCCGCCACGGACCCGGGGTGGCGCAGGACGGCCTCGCCCGCCGTACGGGCCATGGCGGCGGCCAGGCCGTCGACCTGCTCGCCCGTGTGCCGGTGGGAGAGCTCCCAGTCGGCGATGGCGGAGATGTTTGAGATCGCGTCGCCGATGCCGGAGCGGACGAACCGCGCGGGGGCCTCGCGGATCACATCGAGGTCGATGACCATGGCGATCGGCGAGGGGACGCCGTAGGAGCCGCGGCCGTTGTCGTTGTCGAGGGTGGAGACCGGCGAGCAGATGCCGTCGTGCGACAGGTTGGTCGCGACCGACACCATGGGCACGCCGACCCGCGCCGCGGCGTACTTCGCCACGTCGATGATCTTGCCGCCGCCGAGGCCGACCACGGCGTCGTAGCGCTTGCCCTTTATGGCGTCGGCGAGGCGGACGGCGGAGTCGATGCTGCCGTCGGCGACCGGGTACCAGTCGGCGTCCGGCAGCAGCGGCGCGAGCTTCTCGCGCAGCGCCTGGCCGGAGCCGTTGCTGATCGCCATGGCCAGCTTGCCGGAGGCGGAGATCCGCTGGTCGGCCAGGAGGCCGGCCAGGTCGTCCATCGCCCCGCACGCGATGTCGACGACGACGGGTGAGGGGATGAGCCGGGTCAGTACAGGCACGCGATCTCACGGCCCTTCGCGAGGTCGTCGTGGTTGTCGATCTCGACCCACTTGACGTCGCCGATGGGTGCCACGTCGATCTGGAAGCCGCGGTGGACGAGCTCCTGGTAGCCGTCCTCGTAGTAGAGGTCCGGGTCGCGCTCGAAGGTGGCCTTCAGCGCGTCCGCGAGGGCCTCGGCGGCCTCGGGCTCGATGAGGGTGACGCCGATGTACTCGCCGGTGGCGGTGGCGGGGTCCATCAGCTTGGTGATCCGCCGGACACCCTGGCCGTCGGCGGTGATGACCTTCATCTCCTCGTCGGCGAGCTTCTTCACCGTGTCGAGGGCGAGGATGATCCGCCGGCCGTCGCCGCGGGCGGCGAGCAGGGTCCGCTCGACGGAGACCGGGTGCACGGTGTCGCCGTTGGCGAGGATCACGCCGCGCTTCAGCACGTCACGGGCGCACCACAGGGAGTAGGCGTTGTTCCACTCCTCGGCCTTGTCGTTGTCGATGAGCGTGAGCTTCAGCCCGTACGTGGCCTCCAGCTCGGCCTTGCGCGCGTAGACCGCTTCCTTGCGGTAGCCGACGACGACGGCGGCCTCGGTGAGGCCGACGGCGGCGAAGTTGGCGAGGGTGAGGTCGAGGACCGTCTTCTCGCCGGTCCCGGCGGGGTCCACCGGCACGAGGGCCTTCGGGAGCGTGTCGGTGTAGGGGCGCAGACGCCGTCCGGCACCGGCTGCCAGTACAAGGCCGATCATGCGGGTTCTCCTTCGTCGTGTACCGCGGGCGCTCCGGAGGACACCCAGAAGCGGATGGACTCCACGAGCACGACCAGTGCGACGGCCACCGCGAGGGCGGTGAGCGCGAGGGTGAAGCCGTTCCCGGACGCCAGGACCGCGGCGAGGACCGCCACCACCAGCGTGCGGCCCTCGTGGCCGCCGATCGTCCGCACCAGCCACGCGGGCGGCGCGCCGGTGCCCCCGCGGATGCGGTAGACCGTGTCGTAGTGATGGTAGGCGACGGCCGCCACCAGGCCGAATGCGGCGGGGAGGGCCTGCGGGGCGTCCGAGCGGGCGGCCAGGACCAGGACCGTGACGTACTCGGCGGCCCGGAAGACGGGCGGGACGAGCCAGTCGAGGGCGCCCTTGAGGGGGCGGGCGACGGCGATGCCGGACGTCAGCGCGTACCCGAGGGCGGCGACGACGGGCCAGGGGCCGCCGAACGGGGTGAGGGCGGCGGTGGCGACGACGGCCGCGGCGCCGGCCAGGGCGGTGACGGGCACAAGGGTCCGGGGGGCGTTCCGGAACGCCGCGGCGAAGCCCTGGGCCAGCGGGCCCGAGTCGGCGAGGTCGGCCAGGGCGCGGGCGGCCCGGTCGGTGCGGCGGGCCTTGCGGGTGAGGGAGCGCAGCAGGCGGCCGGCGGTGGTGTAGCAGGCGGCGAAGGCGCAGCCGATCAGCAGGGCCCAGAAGACGACGCGGGGGGTGGTGACGGCCGTCAGGACGGCGATCATGGCCCAGCGTTCTCCGATGGGCAGGACTATCATCCGGCGCACCCAGACCGTCCAGCCCCGGCTGTCGAGCTTGTCCGACAGGGCGGCGGTGGGGCTGGTGTTCGCGGTGGCGTCGTGGTTGGCCTCGTTGAAGGAGAAGTCCACGACGTGGCGGCAGGTCTGGAGGACCATCGCGCCGAGGGCCAGGGCCCATACGTCGTCCCCGCCGCGTGCGGCGCCGAGGGCGAGGCCCGCGTAGTAGGCGTACTCCTTGGCCCGGTCGAACGTCGCGTCGAGCCAGGCGCCCATGGTCGAGTACTGGAGCGAGTAGCGGGCGAGCTGCCCGTCGGTGCAGTCCAGGACGAAGGAGAAGAGGAGGAGCAGGCCGGCGGCGACGTACCCGCCGCGGGTGCCGGTCGCCGCGCATCCGGCCGCGACGAGCGCGGTGAGGAGGGAGGCGGTGGTGACCTGGTTGGGCGTGAGGCCCCGGCGGGCGCACCAGCGGGCGATGTAGCGCGAGTAGGGGCTGATGAAGAAGGTGGTGAAGAAGCCGTCGCGTGCCTTCACGGCGGAGCGGAGGCGCACGGCCTCGTCGTCGACGGCCGCGACGGCGTCCCGGGTCTCCTTGCGGCTCTGCGGGTCGGCCGGCACGGCGGCGACCAGCGACCCGAGCTCGGGCCGGTGCACGGCCACGCCCTCGGCGCTCAGGGCGTCGGCCAGGAGGTCGGGCAGCGGCCGCGGCTCCCCGCCGGCCGCCCGTACGGGCGCCGCCCCGGGGGCGGTGGTGCCGGGGGCGGCCTCCGGGCCGGTGGCGTCGGGGCCGGTGGTGCTGGGGGCGGTGGTGCCGGGGGCGGTCTCCGGGCCGGTGGCGTCGGGACCGGTGGGGGTCGCCGGGCCGGTTGCGGCGGTCGCGCCGGTGGCCGGAGTCGGGGCGGACCGGTCCGGGGCGTCCGGGCCGGCCGTGAGCGCGCGGACCAGGGCGGGGCGTGCCTCCGGCTGGGCCGTGAGGGCGCCCGGGGCGGTCGCGGCGGGGAAGCGGGGGTCCGTCAGGGCGAGCCGCAGCGCGTGGACGTGGCCCACGAAGCGCGGGTCGACGACCGCGACGCGCTCCGCGGCCGGGACGGCGGCGAGCAGCGCGGCCGTCTCCCGCTCGTCGGCGGCGATCCGGACGTCGAAGCCCAGCGACCGCAGATCGCCCTCGAGCGGCGATCCGGGTACCGGAGGACCGGTGAGGATGGCGGTCGACAGACGAACTCACTCCTTGGAGCTGAACGGGGCTGGTGCACGGCGGCTCGGCCCGGTCACGGGCGGCGGCACGTCGGCAGAGGCTATCGGATGAACGGAAGCGCGAGTTCACTGAGGTTTCCCGGCACCCGGCGGCCGTCCGCCAGGACGCGATCATCATGGTCGATGGGCACCTCGCCCCACAAACCGCCCTCCGACCACCGCATAGGCTGGCCGCCATGACGTGGTTGATCACAGGCGGTACGGGATACATCGGCGCCCATGTGGCACGGGCGATGACGGAGGCGGGCGAGCGGGTGGTCGTCCTGGACGACGTCTCCTCGGGCGTCCCGGAGCGGCTGCCGGCGGACGTCCCGCTGGTGCGGGGGTCGCTCGGCGACCGCGACCTGGTGGACCGGACGCTGGCCGGGCACGGGGTGACCGGTGTGGTGCATCTCGCGGCGAAGAAGCAGGTCGGGGAGTCGGTCGAGCAGCCGCTGCGCTACTACCGCGAGAACGTGCACGGGCTGACCGTGCTGCTGGAGGCCGTGGTCGCCGCCGGTGTCGAACGGTTCCTCTTCTCCTCCTCGGCCGCCGTCTACGGCGTACCGGACGTGGAGCTGATCGCCGAGGACGCTCCGGCGGTGCCGATCAATCCGTACGGCGAGACCAAGCTGGCCGGCGAGTGGCTGGTCCGGGCGACCGGCCGGGCGCACGGCATGGCGACGGCGTGCCTCCGTTACTTCAACGTGGCCGGGGCCGTGCGGCCGGAGCTGGCGGACGTCGGGGTGTTCAACATCATCCCGATGTTCTTCGACCGGATCACGCGCGGGGAGGCCCCCCGGATCTTCGGTGACGACTATCCGACGCCGGACGGCACCTGCGTACGCGACTACATCCATGTCGCCGACGTCGCGGACGCGCACCTCGCCGTCGCCCGCCGCCTGGGCGAGCGGCGGGGCGACCTGACGCTGAACGTCGGCCGGGGCGAGGGCGTGTCCGTGCGGCAGCTCGCCGACGTGGTGGCCGAGGTCACCGGCCACGGTCTGGAGCCGGTGGTGGAGGCGCGGCGGCCGGGGGACGCGGCGAAGGCGGTCGCGTCGGTCGGGCGGATCAACGGGGAGCTGGGCTGGCGGGCGTCGCTCGGCGTGCGCGAGATGGTGGAGTCGGCGTGGGAGGGCTGGTGCCTCCGCCACCCCGAGGCGCGGGCGGCCGCGGCGCGGCGCTGATCGACGGCTTCCTCCGGCCGACGGTGCCGGCTGTGGCCGCACCGGCCTGACCAGCGGGCATAACCCCAGGTCAGGGCATATGACAACGGTGTTCAGTACCGGCTTGCGGGTACCCCCCTCCCGTAGTTCACTGGCCGGTGTCGTCGATCAGCGGGAGGCGTCCGATGGGGGCAGGGCACGATCATGGGCACACGCACGGAGGTCCGCCGCCGACCGGTACCGCGGCCGCCGCGTACCGGGGGCGGCTGCGGATCGCGCTCACGATCACTCTCGCGGTCATGGTGGCCGAGATCGTGGGCGGGGTCGTCGCCGACTCGCTCGCCCTGATCGCGGACGCCGCCCACATGGCGACCGACGCGGTGGGTCTGGCCATGGCCCTGCTCGCCATCCACTTCGCGGGCCGTCCGGCCGACCAGCGGCGGACGTTCGGGTTCGCGCGGGCCGAGATCCTGGCCGCGCTGGCGAACTGTGTGCTGCTCCTCGGCGTCGGCGGCTACCTGCTGTTCGAGGCGGTGCAGCGGTTCATCACCCCGGCCGACACCAGGGGCGGGGTGGCGATCGCGTTCGCCCTGTTCGGCCTGGTGGCCAACATGGTGTCGCTCTCCCTCCTGGTCCGCGGGCAGAAGGAGAGCCTGAACGTCCGGGGCGCGTACCTGGAGGTGCTGGCGGACGCGCTGGGTTCGGTGACGGTGCTGATCGCGGCCGGGATCATCCTGGCCACCGGGTGGCAGGCGGCCGACCCGATCGCGTCCCTGGTGATCGGGCTGATGATCGTGCCGCGCACCCTGAAGCTGCTGCGCGAGACGCTCGACGTGCTGCTGGAGGCCGCCCCCAAGGGCGTGGACATGGCGGAGGTACGGGCCCACATACTGGCGCTGCCGGGTGTGGAGGACGTCCATGACCTGCACGCGTGGACGATCACGTCCGGGATGCCGGTGCTGTCGGCCCATGTGGTGGTGCACCAGGAGGCGCTCGATTCGGTGGGGCACGAGAAGCTGCTGCACGAACTCCAGGGCTGCCTGGGCGACCACTTCGACGTCGAGCACTGCACGTTCCAGCTGGAGCCGAGCGGTCATGCCGCGCACGAGTCGAAGCTCTGCTACTGACCGCTGCTAGGGTGTTCGTCCGAACGCCGTACCCGCCGGAGCGCGGGACGGCGCGGGCAGCGGTGAGAGGAGCTGAGGTCGATGACCGTCGCGGTGACGGCCGCCCCGTGCGGCACCCGGTCCAGCATCGACTTCGGCTGCCGGGTTCTCGGCTGACCTCTTCGTACGCGTCGGCCGGAACCCGCCCACACCACAAGGGTTTCCCACGTTGTCCGACAACGACCTGTACGACGCTTTCTTCGCCCTGCACCACGGCCTTCCGCGGCAGGGCCCCGGTTCCGACGACACCACCCGCCGGCTCCTCGCCCTGGCGTCCCTCGCCGGTCCGCGGCCGCGGCGGCCGCGCGTGCTCGACCTGGGCTGCGGCCCCGGCCGGTCCGCGCTGCTGCTGGCCGCCGAGGCCGGGGCGGACGTGACGGCCGTCGACCTGCACGAGCCGTTCCTGGCCGAGCTGCGGGCCGCCGCCGGCGCCCGCGGGCTCGGTGACGCCGTCCGCACCCTCAACGCCGACATGGGCCGGCTCCCCCACCCCGACGGGTCGTTCGACCTGGTGTGGGCGGAGAGCTCGGCGTACTCGATCGGCTTCGACCGGGCGCTGCGCTCCTGGCGCCGGCTCCTCGCCCCCGGCGGGACGCTGGTCGTCACCGAGTGCGAGTGGACCACCGACGACCCGAGCCCGGCGGCACGGGCCTTCTGGGACCGGCACTACGCGCTGCGCACCACCGCGGCCAACACCCGGGCGGCCGTCGACGCCGGCTACCACGTCGTCGGGACGTACCCCCAGCCCGAGAGCGACTGGGACGCGTACTACGGTCCGCTCGGCGAACGGGCCGACGCGGCCGACCCCGCCGCACCCGGGATGGCGGAGGCCCTGGCCGCGACCCGGGCGGAGATCGCGGTGCGCCGCGAGCACGGGACCGAGTACGGCTACACCGGGTACGTGCTGCGGCCGGCCGACCCCCGGTGGCGCACCCGGCCGGAGACGGAGGCGGACACCGCCGCCGTACGGGCGGTCGTCGGGGCCGCGTTCGGGTCGGACGAGGAGGCCCGGCTGGTCGACCGGCTGCGCCGGGACCCGACCGCGTGGCTGCCGGGCCTGTCGTACGTCGCCGAGGCGCCGGACGGCACGGTCGCGGCCCACGCGCTGGTCACCCGGTGCCGGGTCGGGGACGCCCCGGCCGCCGCGCTGGCGCCGGTCTCGGTCGCGCCCGGGTACCAGCGGCGGGGCGCCGGGCAGGCGGTGGTGCGGGCGGTGCTGGACGCGGCGCGGCGCGGCGGCGAGCGGCTGGTCCTGGTGCTCGGTCATCCGGAGTACTACCCGAGGTTCGGTTTCGTGCCGGCCTCGCGGTACGGGATCGAACCCTCCTTCGAGGTGCCGGACGAGGCGATGATGGCCCTCGACCTGGAAGGTTCCGGGCGAGTGCCGGTGGGCACGATCCACTACCCACCGGCGTTCGGCGTCTGACCCGACATGACGGGTGCGGGTCGTCGTGTGCCGACAAGCGGCTTTTGTACGGCAGACTGAACGTTGCCCCACAGGGCCGAGAACCGAAGCGAAGGATGGTTATGCCGACCACACCAGCCACCGCGGCGAACAGCTCGTCGAACGGGACCGCGCCGTCGATCATGCTCGAACTGGTCGACGAGAACGGCACCACCATCGGCACCGCGGAGAAGCTGGCCGCCCATCAGGCGCCCGGGCAACTGCACCGGGCGTTCTCGGTGTTCCTCTTCGACGAGGAGGGGCGGCTGCTGCTCCAGCGCCGGGCGCTGGGGAAGTACCACTCCCCCGGTGTCTGGTCGAACACGTGCTGCGGGCACCCCTATCCGGGCGAGGCGCCGTTCGCGGCGGCCGCGCGGCGGGTCCATGAGGAGCTGGGGGTCTCGCCGTCGCTGCTCGCCGAGGCGGGCACCGTCCGGTACAACCACCCGGACCCGGCGTCCGGGCTGGTGGAGCAGGAGTACAACCACCTCTTCGTGGGGATGGTGCAGGCCCCGCTGCGGCCGGACCCCTCGGAGGTGGAGGAGACGGCGTTCGTGACAGCGCGTGAGCTGACCGAGCGGCACGCCTCGAACCCGTTCTCCGCCTGGTTCATGACGGTCCTGGACGCGGCGCGTCCGGCGATCAAGGAGCTGACAGGGGAGACCGGGGGCTGGTGACCCCCGGCCCGCCGGGTCTCTCGTCCGGTCTCCCGTCCGGCCCTCCGGGCCCCGGGAGGCCGGACGGGACGGCGGTCGCGAGCGGTACGACGGAGGGGACGGGCACGGCGGGAGCGGGAGCCGCCGCGGGGCCCAGGGGCAGCGCCGCCCAGATGATCTTGCCGCCGGTCGCGGTGTGCTCGACGTCGCACTCCCCGCCGGCCTCCTTGGTCACCTCCCTCACCAGCAGCAGGCCGCGCCCTCCCGTACGGCCGCAGTCGGCCTCCAGCGCCTTGGGGCGGTACGGGTGGTTGTCCTCCACGGACACCCGGATCCACTCGGCGCCGATCGCGATCTCGACCGCGAGCTCGGGCGACAGCAGGGCCGCGTGCCGCACGGCGTTGGTCACCAGTTCGGACACGATCAGCAGGACGGCGTGCGTCACGTCCTCGCCCATCGGCACGCCTTGACGTTTCAGCAGATCCCGGACGGCACGCCTGGCCTGCGGTACGGAGACGTCGACGGCGGGAGCCGTGAACCGCCAGACCCCTTCGTACGAGGGAGGCCCGGCCGGGACGCTCCCGCGGCTCTCGATGGTCCGGTTTCCACCCTCGTGCTCGATTTTCGCCACGTCTCGAGTGTTGGTACCGCGAGGCAGCCGTCAGGCCTACTGACCAGAAGTCAACAGCTATTCGACGGGTTCCGACCGGATACTTACGGCAGGCCCCTGAGTTCGACCGTTACGGCCCCTTCTTGATCGGTCCTCCCACCCCGCCGGATAGCATCCGGCGCATGGAGCAGCCGCAGCTTGAGCAGTCCGTCGCGGACGGTGTCGCCACCGTCGTCATCAGCAACCCCGCCAAGCGCAACGCCATGACGGCCGGTATGTGGCGCGCGCTGCCCGGGCTGCTCGCCTCGCTGGCCGCCGACCGGAGCGTACGGGCCCTGGTGCTGACCGGCGCGGGGAACACGTTCTGCGCGGGGGCCGACATCGCGACGCTGCGCGAGCCGGGCGACGAACAGCAGTCCCTCGCCGTGCGCGCCGAGGAGGCGCTGGCCGCCTTCCCCAAGCCGACGCTGGCCGCCGTGCGCGGCTACTGCGTGGGGGGCGGCAGCCAGCTCGCCGCCGCCTGCGACCTGCGGTTCGCCGAGGAGGGCGCCCGGTTCGGCATCACCCCGGCGAAGCTCGGCATCGTCTACCCGTCGTCCTCCACCCGGCGGCTGGTGTCGCTGGTGGGCCCGTCGGCCGCGAAGTACCTGCTCTACTCCGGCGAGCTGATCGACAGCGGGCGGGCGTTGCGCACCGGGCTGGTGGACGAGGTCCTGCCGGCGGGCGAACTGGGGCGGCGGGTCGCGGAGTTCACCCGGGTGCTGGTCTCCCGCTCGCTGCTGACGCAGTCGGCGGCCAAGGAGTTCGCGGCGGGCCGGACCGACCGGGACGCGCACTGGACGGAGCAGGCGCGCGGCAGCGGCGACACCGCCGAGGGCATCGCCGCCTTCCTGGAACGGCGGGCACCGCGCTTCACCTACGGGGGGTGACGTCCCCGGCCGCCCCCGCCGGGGAGGTCACCGGCCTTCCCGCCGTCTCGGCGCGCCAGAATGCGACGATTTCGGCCGGGGCCTTGTCCGGGGAACCGGCGTCGTACGGCGGCTGGGGGTCGTACTCGGTGAGGAGCTGGACGATCCGGGCGTGCCGGTCGCCGGCGATCCGGCCGACCAGGTGCAGGCCCATGTCGATGCCGGCCGAGACGCCGGCGGCCGTGACGTACTTGCCGTCGAAGACGACCCGCTCCCCCGTCGGGTCGGCCCCGTGCTTCTCGAGCTCGCCGAGGGCGAGCCAGTGACTGGTGGCGCGGCGGCCCTTCAGAAGGCCGGCGGCGGCCAGGATGAGTGAGCCGGTGCACACGGACGTGGTCCAGGTGCTGGTGGCGTCCGCCGTGCGGAGCCAGTCGAGGGTCTCCCGGTCCCGGGTCACCGGGCCCCAGTCGCCGGTGCCGGGGACGACGACGATGTCGGGCCGGGGCACCTCGGCGAGGGCGCGGTCGGCGACGAGGGCGAGGTTGCCCTGGTCGTTGCGGACGGGTCCGGCCTCCTTGGCGACGAACACGGTCTCGGCGCCGGGCAGCCGGCTGATGATCTCGAAGGGGCCCACGGCGTCGAGGGTGGTGAAGCCGGGGTAGAGCAGGATCGCGATCCGCATGGTGGCGGTGTCCTTCCGTCGGTGGGTGGGCATGACCGGTCGCGGGCGGGCGGGCAGGGCCGCCCGCCCGGCGGTGCGGGTGGGTGGATGGATGGATCGGGGCGCGTGCCCGGCCGCCGCGCGGGCCGGGGGTGGGCGTCAGCGGCCGGGGAGGGGGGCGTGGAAGCGCCGGCGGTAGTCGGCGGGCGAGGTGCCGAGGGCCTTGGCGAACGCCCGGCGCATCGCCTCCGGCGTGCCGTACCCGCACGCGCGGGCGACCTCGTGGACCCCGCCCCCGGTGTCCTCCAGCAGGCGGCGGGCGTGTTCGAGGCGGACCCGCTCGACGTAACGGCCGGGCGTGGTGCCCGTCTCCGCCCGGAAGGCGCGGGCGAAGTGCCGCGGCGAGAGCCGGGCGCGGGTGGCCAGGGCGTCGACGCTCAGATCGGCCCCGGGGTGCTCGGTGATGAACTGCTGCACCTCGCGCAGCGGTCGGCGCGAGGCGGTCTGGGCGGCGAGCTGGGCGCTGAACTGCGCCTGGTTGCCGGGCCGGCGGAGGAAGACCACGAGGTGCCGGGCGATGGTGAGCGCGGCGTCACGGCCGAGGTCCTCCTCCACCAGGGCGAGGGCGAGGTCGATGCCCGCGGTGACCCCGGCGGAGGTGGCGAGCCTGCCGTCCCTGACGAAGATCGGGTCCGGGTCGACCCGTACCTCGGGATGGTGGCGGGCGAGGTGGTCGCAGAACGCCCAGTGGGTGGTGACCCGGTGGCCGTCCAGCAGGCCGGCCGCGGCGAGGAGGACGGCGCCGGTGCAGACCGAGACCAGGCGTTCGACGCGCGGGGCGTGCTCGCGCAGCCACGCGACCAGCCGGGGATCGGGGTCGCGGGTGCCCTCGCCCCCGGGGACCAGCAGGGTGTGCGGCAGGGCCGCGTCGGCCAGCGCGCCGTCGGCGGCCAGCCGCAGGCCGCTCGGGGTGCGCACGGGCCGCCCGTCGAGCGAGGCGGTGCGGATCGGGTACGGGGCGGGACCGCCGCTGAGGTGGTCCGCCCCGGCGAACACCTCCACCGGTCCGGTGACGTCCAGGCTCTGCACGCCGTCGAAGAGGACGACGAGTACGGGTCGTTGCGTCATGTCCTCCATCCTTGGGGCCGCGGCGGATGGCCGCAATGACGAGGACCCCGCCTTTCCTGCCATCCGCGGCCCCGCCCCCCGGGCGAGGGACCGAGACCCCTCCCCCGGACGACGTACCAACCAGTCGGTAGCCTTCGGGCATGACGACGACTCTGCCGCCGCGCGCCGGCCGCCGCTGCCACAACGCCCTGAACCCGCTGCACTCGACCGTCTACTTCTCGCCGGACTTCACGCAGGAGCTGGCCGCGCTCGGCGTCACCGACTCCGACGCCGCCTACTTCGCGGGCCGCGCCGCCGCCATGGGGGCGGTCGGGCCGGGGGCCGTCACGGCGTCCTTCTACAACTTCAACCACGAGCTCGTCGCCCGGCACCTGCCGGCCGTGTGGGACACCGCTTCCCCCGAAGCCGTCCTGGCGGCCCGCTGGCGCGCGGCCGACACCACGCTGCGGCGGCTACTGGGCGACGCGGCGGTCGCGTCCGACGAGATGGCGGAGGCGGCCCGGCTCGCCCTCCGCGCCGCCGAGGCCTGCACCCGGCACGCCCGCCCGCTCTACGCCGCACACGCCGACCTGCCGGTGCCCGAGGAGCCGCACCTCGCCTACTGGCACGCGGCGACCCTGCTGCGCGAGCACCGGGGCGACGGACACCTGGTCGCGCTGCTGTCCGCCGGGCTCGACCCGCTGGAGGCCCTCGTCAGCCACACGGCGACCGGCAAGGGCATGGCGCCCCGCTGGATCCTCGCCACCCGTGGCTGGCGGCGCGCCGACTGGGACGCGGCGGCCGGGCGGCTGCGCGGGCGCGGTCTGCTGGACGGGCGGGGCGAGCTGACGGACGCGGGCTCCGCCCTGCGCGCCGAGCTGGAGGAGCACACCGACCGCCTGGACGCGGCCCCCTACGAGCACCTCGGCGCGGCGGGCGTCGAGCGGCTCACCGAGCTGGGGCGCGGCTTCCTGATGGCCGCCGTGGCGGCGGGCGCGTTCCCGCAGGACCTGGCCGGCAAGGGCTGAGGACCCGCGGCGGGACGGACACCCGGGGGCCGGCCGCCGGGCGGCCGCCGGCGGCGGGGGGCCGCCGGTGGTCGCCGGGGGGCCACCGGCGGCACGGCCCGGGGGCACGGACGTTTCGGCGGGGGCGCGGCGGCAACCCGCACAGCGCAACCGACAGCACACGGAGGTTCCCCTTGCGTACCATCGCCGACTTCTTCCGCATGATCGGCTCGGCCGTCGCCACCGTCGTCACCCTGCCGTTCCGGCTGCTGGCACGGCTCTTCGGCGGCGCCTCGCACGGCGGGGGCCGGGCGCGCCGCGCCTGACGACGGGGCAGACGGACACGTCCCACGGTGACCCGGCAGAATGCAACCTCAAGCTGGCAGGCACGAGAAGGCGAGTCGGGACACCGTGACGACGTCCATCGAAGGCAGGATCGCCGAGGAGCTCGGCGTACGCGAGCGGCAGGTGAAGGCGGCCGTCGAGCTGCTCGACGGCGGGTCGACCGTGCCGTTCATCGCGCGCTACCGCAAGGAAGCGACCGAGATGCTCGACGACGCGCAGCTGCGCACGCTCGAGGAGCGGCTGCGCTACCTGCGGGAGCTGGAGGACCGGCGGGCCGCCGTCCTCGACTCCGTACGCGAGCAGGGCAAGCTCACCGACGAGCTGCGGGAGCGGATCCTCGGCGCCGACACCAAGGCGCGGCTGGAGGACATCTACCTGCCGTTCAAGCCCAAGCGGCGAACCAAGGCCCAGATCGCCCGCGAGGCCGGACTCGAACCGCTGGCCGACGGGCTGCTCGGCGACCCGTCGGTGGACCCGCTCGCCGCGGCCGCCGCGTTCGTGGACGCGGACAAGGGGGTGGCCGATCCGCAGGCCGCCCTCGACGGCGCCCGGGCGATCCTGACCGAGCGGTTCTCCGAGGACGCCGACCTCATCGGCGAGCTGCGCGAACGCATGTGGACGCGCGGGCGGCTGGCCGCGAAGGTGCGGGACGGCAAGCAGGAGGCGGGCGCCAAGTTCGCCGACTACTTCGACTTCGCCGAACCGTTCACCGCCCTGCCCTCGCACCGGGTGCTGGCGATGCTGCGCGGCGAGAAGGAGGAGGTCCTCGACCTGACCCTGGAGCCGGAGGAGCCGCCGGCGGAGGGGCCGTCCTCGTACGAGGCGATCGCCGCCTCCCGGTTCGGGATCGCGCAGCGCGGGCGGCCCGGCGACAAGTGGCTGGCCGACACCGTCCGGTGGGCGTGGCGCACCCGGATCCTCGTCCACCTCGGGATCGACCTGCGGCTGCGGCTGCGCACGGCGGCGGAGGACGAGGCGGTACGGGTCTTCGCCGCGAACCTGCGCGACCTGCTGCTCGCGGCGCCCGCCGGGACGCGCGCGACGCTCGGGCTGGACCCCGGTTTCCGTACCGGGGTGAAGGTGGCGGTCGTGGACGCGACCGGCAAGGTCGTCGCCACCGACACGATCCACCCGCACGTCCCGGCCAACAAGTGGGACCAGTCGCTGGCGACCCTGGCGCGGCTGTGCCGCGAGCACGCCGTCGAACTGGTCGCCATCGGCAACGGCACGGCCTCGCGCGAGACGGACAGGCTGGCCGCCGACCTGATCGCCCGGCACCCGGAGCTGGAGCTCACCAAGGTGATGGTGTCGGAGGCGGGCGCGTCGGTGTACTCGGCGTCCGCGTTCGCCTCCCAGGAACTGCCGGAGCTGGACGTGTCGCTGCGCGGCGCCGTCTCGATCGCGCGCCGCCTCCAGGACCCGCTGGCCGAGCTCGTGAAGATCGACCCCAAGTCGATCGGCGTCGGCCAGTACCAGCACGACCTGTCCGAGGTGAAGCTGTCGCGGTCGCTGGACGCGGTGGTCGAGGACTGTGTGAACGGTGTCGGTGTCGACGTCAACACCGCGTCCGCGCCGCTGCTTTCGCGTGTGTCCGGCATCGGGGCGGGCCTCGCCGAGAACATCGTGGCGCACCGGGACGCCAACGGCCCGTTCCGGTCGCGCAAGGCGCTCAAGGAGGTGCCGCGCCTCGGCCCGAAGGCGTACGAGCAGTGTGCGGGCTTCCTGCGGATCCGGGGCGGTGACGACCCGCTGGACGCCTCCAGCGTGCACCCCGAGGCGTACCCGGTGGTGCGGCGGATGGTGAAGACGACGGGCGGTGAGGTCGCTTCACTGATCGGGAACACCTCGGTCCTGCGGTCGCTGCGCCCGGACGACTTCGTGGACGGGACGTTCGGCCTGCCGACCGTGACCGACATCCTGCGCGAGCTGGAGAAGCCGGGCCGCGACCCGCGTCCGGCGTTCCGGACGGCCACCTTCAAGGAGGGCGTCGAGAAGATCGGCGACCTGGAGCAGGGCATGGTGCTGGAGGGCGTGGTCACGAACGTGGCCGCCTTCGGCGCCTTCGTGGACGTCGGCGTCCACCAGGACGGACTCGTCCACGTGTCGGCGATGTCGCGCACCTACGTCAAGGACCCGCGCGAGGTGGTGAAGCCGAGCGACGTGGTGAAGGTGAAGGTGCTGGACGTCGACGTCCCGCGCAAGCGGATCTCGCTGACCCTCCGGCTGGACGACGCCCCCGCCGACGCGGCCTCCGGCTCCGGCGCGCCGAAGCGCGAGCGGGGCGGGCGGCCGCCGCAGCAGCGGCAGGGCGGCGGTGGCGGTGGCGGTGGCGGTGGGGACCGGCGCGGTGCCGGGGCGGCGAAGGGCGGCGGCCGCCCGTCACAGGGCTCCGCGCCCGCTCCCGGCAACAGCGCCATGGCGGACGCGCTGCGGAAGGCGGGCCTCCTGGGCGGCGGCTCCGGCGGCCCCGGTTCCGGCGCTTCCGGCCGGAGCGGCCGCGGCGGCCGCTGAGGCGGTGTGGCGGCTGGGGCGGCCGGGGCGCTGTAACGCTCAGGCGCTGTGACGGCTGGGTACTCGTGGCCGGTGAGGCGCCGGGGCCGCCGAGGCCCCGTGGCCGGTGAGGCGCTGGGGCCGCCGAGGCCCCGTGGCCGGTGAGGCGCTGGGGCCGCCGAGGCCCCAGCGCCGGTGAGGCCCGGCGGCGTGCGTTCGGCCCGGTGACCGGTCCGGCTCCTGAGAGGGGTGCGGCGGTCACCGGGCCGGGCGGTGCGGCGTGACGGCCCGGCGCCGAAGCCCGGGTGGGCGCCCGGCGGCGGTCACGCGCCCCCGGGGTCCGGGTCGGTGATGCCGTCCCGGGTGGCCGGGGGTGTCGTGGCAGCGGCGTGGAGGACCTCGCGGGCCTGCTGCGCGGCGCGGGTGATGCTCTCGGAGACGAAGGCGACGAAGCGGGCGATGTTCTCCAGGCGGACGGCGGCCGGGGTACCGGGGCCGAGGATGCCGACGCCCTGGCGCGCGGTGTCGACGAGGTGGGCGGTGGCGCGGGCGCTGGCCATCATCGACTGGTACCAGATGTCGTCGTCGACGACGTAACGCTCGCGGCGGCGTTCGTCGCGTTCCCGGCGGACGAGGCCCTGGCTCTCCAGGAACGCGATCGCCTTGGACACGGAGGCCGGACTGACCTGGAGGCGCTGGGCGAGTTCGGACGCCGTGAGGCTGCCGGTGTCCGTGAGGGTCAGGCAGGCCAGTACCCGGGACATCATCTTGGGCATGCCGGAGGCCATGAGGACGGTGGTGAACGTCTCCTCGTACGCCCGGACGGCCTCGGGGTCGCGCCCATGGGGCTGCGCGGGTGCCGCCGGCGCGCGGGGAGCGGTCTGCTTGCGCCGGTGGGCGCGTTGTTCGGTGGCGCGGTGGGCGAGGTCGGCACGGTAGGCGGTGGGGCCGCCGTTGCGCATCACCTCACGGGTGACCGTGGAGGTCGGGCGGTCGAGCCGTCGGGCGATCTCCGCGTAGGCGAGGCCGTCGGCCAGCCCCAGCGCGATCTGCTGACGTTCCTGCTGGGTGAGCCTGCCTCCCGGCATCGCGGTCTCCTTCGGCTGTGCGTGGATGGCGTCACTGTAGCGTTCACCCGCACCCCGTTGCAACAGACGCACGACACTCTGTTGCGTTACCTTCTGGCCTGTTGCAACGATTTTACGCGTCTGAACTGCGCAAACGTTGCTTGTACGCAACGAACTCATTGCCGGAACCTCGAATGCAACGTAGCGTTTCTGTTGTTCGAAACGAAGAGTCCACGAGTTGCAGGAGAAACATCATGCTGACGTTCGACACCCCCGCCCCGGTCTCCGCCGTCCTGGACGTCCCGGCCGGCCACATCCGCTTCATCGCCGCCGACCGGACCGACACCACGGTGGAGATCCTGCCCGCGGACGCCTCCAGGAGCCGGGACGTCAAGGCCGCGGAGCGGACCACGGTCGACCATGCCGACGGGGTCCTGCGGATCACCGGCCCGACGGCCACGAAGCAGCTCCTGGGCCCCTCGGGAGCGGTGGAGATCACCGTCCGGCTGCCCGCCGGCTCCCGCGTCCGGGCCACGGCGTCCAGCGCCGAGTTCCGCGGCGTCGGCCGCCTGGGCACCGTCATCCTCGACGCCGCCCACGGCACCGTCACGCTCGACGAGACCGCCGACGCCACGCTCACCCTCATGGCCGGCGACATCACGGTCGGCCGCCTGGGCGGCCCCGCCGACATCTCCACCACCAAGGGCCACATCAGTGTCGCCGAGGCCACCCACGGCGCCCTCACCCTGCGCACCGAGCACGGCGACATCAGCGTCGGCGCCGCCCGCGGCACCTCCGCCACCCTGGACGCTGGCACCTCCTACGGCCGCGTCCACAACGCGCTCAGCAACACCGACGGCCCCGACGCCGGCCTGACCATCCACGCCACCACCGCCTACGGCGACATCACCGCCCGCAGCGTGTGAGGCCTCCGCTCACAGCTCGGTCACCTTGCCGCCGGCGACCTCGACGCGCCGGGTGGTGCGCACCGCGTCGAGCATCCGCCGGTCGTGGGTGACCAGCAGCAGCGTTCCGGTGTACGAGTCGAGGGCGGACTCGAGCTGTTCGATGGCCGGCAGGTCCAGGTGGTTGGTCGGCTCGTCCAGGACGAGCAGGTTCACGCCACGCCCCTGGAGCAGGGCGAGCGCGGCCCGGGTGCGCTCACCCGGTGAGAGCGAGGTGGCTGAGCGGGTGACGTGCTGGGCCTTGAGGCCGAACTTGGCCAGCAGGGTGCGGACGTCGGCCGGCTCGGTGTCCGGTACGGCCGCGCAGAACGCGTCCAGCAGGGATTCCTGCCCGTGGAACAGCTTGCGCGCCTGGTCGACCTCCCCCACGACGACGCCCGAGCCGAGCGAGGCGTGCCCCGCGTCCAGCGGGAGGCGGCCGAGCAGGGCGGCCAGCAGGGTCGACTTGCCCGCGCCGTTCGCGCCGGTGATGGCGACCCGGTCGGCCCAGTCGATCTGGAGGGAGGCCGGGCCGAAGCGGAAGTCGCCGCGCACGGCTTCGGCGTCGCGCAGGGTCGCCACGACCGAGCCGGAGCGCGGAGCGGCGGCGATCTCCATCCGCAGCTCCCACTCCTTGCGGGGCTCCTCGACGGCGTCGAGCCGCTCGATCATGCGCTGGGTCTGGCGGGCCTTGGCGGCCTGCTTCTCGCTCGCCTCGCTGCGGAACTTGCGGCCGAGCTTGTCGTTGTCGTCGCCGGCCTTGCGGCGGGCGTTCTTGACGCCCTTGTCCATCCAGGAGCGCTGCATCTGGGCGCGGCCTTCGAGGGCGGCCTTCTTGTCGGCGTACTCCTCGAAGTCCTCGCGGGCGTGCCGGCGGGCGGTCTCCCGCTCCTCCAGGTACGCCTCGTAGCCGCCTCCGTAGAGCCGGATCCGCTGCTGGGCCAGGTCCAGTTCGAGGACCTTGGTGACGGTCCGGGCGAGGAACTCGCGGTCGTGGCTGATGACGACGGTCCCGGCGCGCAGGCCCTGGACGAAGCGCTCCAGTCGTTCGAGGCCGTCCAGGTCGAGGTCGTTGGTCGGCTCGTCGAGCAGGAAGACGTCGTAGCGGGACAGCAGCAGGGAGGCGAGCCCCGCGCGGGCGGCCTGGCCGCCGGACAGGGAGGTCATCGGCCGGTCGAGCCCGACGGTGAGGCCGAGGGTTCCGGCGACCTCCTCGGCGCGCTCGTCGAGGTCGGCGCCGCCGAGGCCGAGCCAGCGCTCCAGGGCGGTGGCGTACGCGTCGTCGGCGCCGGGAACACCGTCGACCAGGCCCTGGGTGGCGTCGTCCATCGCGGTCTGGGCGGCGGCCACACCGGTGCGGCGGGCGAGGAAGCCGCGCACGGTCTCGCCCTCGCGGCGCTCCGGCTCCTGCGGGAGGTGGCCGACGGTGGCGGTGGGCGGCGACAGCCGCAGCTCACCGTCCTCGGGGGTGTCGAGCCCGGCGAGCAGCCGCAGCAGGGTCGACTTGCCGGCCCCGTTGACGCCGACGAGGCCGATCACGTCACCGGGGGCGACGACGAGGTCCAGACCGGAGAAGAGGGAGCGTTCGCCGTGGCCGGCGGCGAGGTCCTTGGCGACGAGGGTTGCAGTCATCAGGGGGTCGATCCTAGGTCACGGCCGGTGCGGCGGTGGCCCCACCGGGACGACGAGCACGCCCCCCGAGGTGCGGGCCACGAGGCAGGAGCGTCCGGCCGCCGTCCGGGCGTCCAGCGGGACGCGGTGGGTGCCCGGTTCCAGCAGGCCGTCGTACAGCTCCCGGGCGCGGGTGCGGTGGAGGCGGTCCAGCCGGTACGCGACGACCTGGACCCGGCACGTGGAGGTGACCTCCACGATCGCCTCGCCGCCGGAGACGGCCAGGCCGGTCAGACGTCGCCGCTCCGGCGGGGTACGGTCCAGGGCCTGCTCGACCTGGGCGACGAGCACGGGGACGACGGGCGCGAGCCCCTCGACGTACACGACGTCCGCGCCGGCCCGCTCGAACGCCTCCCGCACGGCCGCGCGCCGCTCCTCCCCCACCGCCCGGCCGAAGGCCACCGCCCCGTACGCGCGCAGTTCCTCGCCGGTCACGGTGGTGGTCTCCTCGGCGATGTCGGCGCCGACGCCGATGCCGCGCAGCGCGGCGGCCAGCCTGGCGAGGACGGCGACCCGGGCGCCGACGAGCAGGACGCGGCGGCGGGCGGGGGCGCTGGGGAGCAGGCGCTCCAGCTCGGCGCGGTACTCGGCGGCGCGGAAGCGGAACGGGCCTATGCCGTGGTAGCCGTTCAGGGCGAGGTCGGCGGACTCGTCGGTCTGCCAGGCGAAGTCGCGCCAGACGACGTCGTCGCCGTCCCGCTCGATCACGGCGGTGACGGCGCCGCAGCCCAGGCTCTCGCACTCGGGGCAGCCGTAGACGACGTACCGCCCGTCGGGCAGGGGCGGTTCGGCCTCCAGCAGCAGGCTGCGTACATGACCGGTGAAGACGGCGGGCGGTACGTCGGAGGCCAGCGGGGAGACGGCGTCGAGGTCGGACAGCCGGTGCAGCAGGGAGCGGCCGTCGACGACGAAGTCGACGTAGTCGCGGTGCGCCTGGTACGCGCCGTCGGCGAGGACGGCACCGGTCCGGGTCGCGGGCGCGAGGACGAAGGACACGTGGGCGGGGTGGCCGGGGCCGGCGGCGGGGTGGCCGGGACCGGCGGCGGGGTGGCCGGGGCCGGCGGGAAGACCGGCGGGGTCGCGTACGGCGTCGTGTTCGGGCACGGGCGCGGTCTCGGGCTCGGGCTCGGGCTCGGGAGGCATGTCGGGTGTATTCCCGTCCGTGGGGTCTCCGCTACCGTCCCGGCATGAGCGGTGACGTGATCGTGGTGGGCGGCGGGGTCATCGGGCTGACGACGGCGGTCACGCTGGCCGAGCGGGGCCGTCGCGTGCGCGTCTGGGCGCGGGACGCGCCGGGCCGCACCACATCGGCGGTGGCGGGCGCGCTCTGGTGGCCGTACCGCATCGAACCGGCGAAGCGGGTGGGCACGTGGGCGCTGGAGTCGCTGCGCGTGTACGAGCGGCTCGCCGCCGCTCCGGAAGCCACCGGCGTGCGGTTGGTGGCGGGTGTCCACGCGGGCACCGAGCGGGGGGCGCTGGGCGCGTGGGCCGGCGAGGTGCCGGGGCTGCGGCAGCTACCGTCGGGCGGCCTCGCGGCGGTGCTGCCGCTGATCGACATGCCCGTCCATCTGGAGTGGCTGGCTGCCCGCCTGGAGGCGGCGGGCGGGGTGATCGAGACGAGGACGGTGCGGTCCCTGGCGGAGGTGCCCGCGCCGGTGGTGGTCAACTGCGCCGGGCTGGGCGCGCGGGACCTCGTGCCGGACGGGGCCGTGCGACCGGTGCGCGGCCAGTTGGTGCTGGTGGAGAACCCGGGCGTGGAGGAGTGGTTCACCGCGCCGGACACCCCGGGGAGCGGGTCGACCTACTTCTTCCCGCAGCCGGGGCGGTTGGTCCTGGGCGGTACGGCGGAGGAGGACGACTGGCGGACCGCGCCGGACGCGGGGACGGCCGCCGCGATCGTCGCCCGGTGCGCCCGGGTCCGGCCCGAGATCGGCCGCGCCCGCGTGCTCGGCCACCGGGTGGGCCTGCGCCCGGTGCGTACGGGCGGGGTGCGCCTGGCGGCGGAGCCGCTGCCGGGCGGCAGGCTGCTGGTCCACAACTACGGTCACGGAGGCGCGGGAGTGACCGTCGCCTGGGGTTGCGCCGGGGAAGTGGCCCGTGCGCTGCCGCCCGCATCCGCCTCCGGCCCGGGCGGCGGACCCGGCCCGAGTGACGGTCCCGGCCCCAGTGACGGTCCCGGCCCGGGCGGCGGCCGACCCGGGGCGGACTGAGCGGCGGCGCCTCCCGTGGCCGGGGCACGAGGGCCGGGGCGCACCCAGGGGGCGCGTGCCCCGGCGCCCGGGAAGCCCCGGGCGCCGGGGGGGCGTCAGCCGGCCGGCGGCGGGTTCCCGGGGTCGTCGCGGTACCGGTCGTCACGGTGCCGGTCGTCAGGGTCCCCGGCGTGTCCGGACGGTTCGTCCTGGGCCGGGCCGATGCGGATCTCGAACTCGCCCGCGTACTTCTCGTGGCCCGCGATCACCGCCTCCTCCACGGCCTCCTCGGCGAGTTCACCGCGCACGATCAGCGGGTCACGGCGGAGGTCCCGCATCAGGGACCAGCACATGCCGATCATCACCAGCACGAACGGCGCCGCGACCAGGATGGTCAGGTGCTGGAGGCCGGCGAGCGCGTCGCCCTTGCCCTCGCCGACCAGCAGCATCACGGCCGCCACGCCGCCGGTCACCACGCCCCAGAAGACGACCACGAACCGGGCCGGTTCGAAGGTGCCCTTCTGGGAGAGGGTGCCCATCACGATCGAGGCGGCGTCCGCACCGGAGACGAAGAAGATGCCGACCAGGATCATCACCAGCAGGCTCATCACGCCGGCGATCGGGAACTCCTGGAGCACTCCGAAGAGCTGGGCCTCGGGCGTGGTCGCGCCGCCGAGGTCGCCGCGCTCCTTCAGGTGCATGGCGGTGCCGCCGAAGACCGCGAACCAGATCAGGCTGACGGTGCTGGGCACGAGGATGACGCCGCCGATGAACTGGCGGATCGTCCGGCCCCGGCTGATGCGGGCGATGAACATGCCGACGAACGGCGTCCAGGAGATCCACCAGGCCCAGTAGAAGACCGTCCAGCTACTCAGCCAGTCGGCGACGTCACCGCCGCCGGTGGCCGCCTCGGTGCGGCCGGCGAGCTGCGGCAGCTCGTCGAGGTACGCGGCGAGCGAGGTCGGGACCAGGTCGAGGACGAGGATCGTGGGGCCGGCGACGAAGACGAAGACGGCGAGGACGACGGCCAGCACCATGTTGGTGTTGGACAGCCACTGGATGCCCCGCTCCACGCCGGAGACGGCGGAGAAGACGAAGCACACCGTCAGGACGCCGATGATGCTGACGAGCAGCCCGGTGCCGGCCTTGTCCAGCCAGCCGACCTCGTGCATGCCGCTGCCGATCTGGAGCGCGCCGAGCCCCAGGGACGTGGCGGAGCCGAAGAGCGTGGCGAAGATCGCCAGGATGTCGATCACCCGGCCGACGACTCCGTCGGCGTGCTTCTTGCCGATGAGCGGGATGAAGACGGCGCTGATCGTCTGCCGCCTGCGGCGGCGGAAGGTGCTGTACGCGATGGCCAGTCCGACCACCGCGTAGATCGCCCAGGGGTGCAGGGTCCAGTGGAAGAGGGTGGTGGCGAGCGCCGTCTGCATGGCGTCCGCCGAGTCGGCGGGGTCGGTGCCCGGCGGCGGGGTGGTGTAGTGCGCGAGCGGTTCGCTGACGCCGTAGAACATCAGGCCGATGCCCATGCCGGCGCTGAACATCATGGCGACCCAGGAGACGGTGCTGAACTCGGGCTTCTCGTGCTCCTGGCCCAGTTGGATCCGGCCGTAGCGGCTGACGGCCAGCCAGAGCGCGAAGACGACGAAGCCCGAGGCGGCCAGGACGAACGCCCAGCCGCCGTTGTGCATCAGGCCGTTCAGCATCGAGTCCGACACGCTCTCCAGCGAGTCGGTGGCGGTGGCGCCCCAGACCACGAAGGCGAGGGTGAGCACGGCCGTCACGCCGAACACCACCCGGTCGGTGACGGGCGGCTCGTTCTCGTACGGGTGGCGGCCCGGCAGAGCCGCCTTCACGGGCAGCCGCATCCGTTGCCCCGGTTTCCGTTGCTCCTGAGACACAGGCGGCACCTTTCGCGATCATGGCCTGATTTCGCTCTTGGTACCCCCTACCACGTCAGGCACACCTGCACCGGGATCAACAGGCGTCCAGCGGCTCCCCGTCCGTGAGGCGGTACGCCGCGCGGGTGTCGAGCAGCAGCGGCACCAGCGCCCGCTGCGACTGCCGCAGCGGTACGAAGGCGGTGCCGTCGGCCTCCACCCGGGCGGCGACGCCGTGCAGCGCCAGCTCGTCGCGGACCCCGGCGTACCGGTCCGCGGTCAGGCGGTAGCCGCACGGCGGGTCCTGGAGGGTCTCGGGGGGCTCCGGCGGATCGTTGTCGGCGCCGCCCAGGAAGACCGGGCCCCGGTCGCGCAGGCCGGCCAGCCGGGCCGCCGTGGTGACCGCCCCGATGGTGCCGCGCCGGTCACCGACGTACCGGAAGAGTCCGTCCAGGGCGGCAAGCTGGGTGTCCACGCGGCGCCGGTTGTTGAGGGCCGGGTCCTTCTTCTCCTCCTCGGTGAGCGGGTCGACGCGGGTCTCGACGAGCAGGCCGACGGAGTGCTTGACGCCCACCGTGTTGCGGAGGATCCGCTCCTGGCCGTCGCCGGCGACCTGTTTGACGGGTTCCCCGGTGACCGGGTCGGTCCAGATGCCGTAGACGCCGCTGTCGAAGCCGGCCCGTGCGGCGGCGGGGCGGACGTACGCCTCGGAGAGGGTGTGCGCCTCGTCGTGCACGCGGGAGCCGGTGTTGGGGTTGCGCGGCCAGAGCGCGAGCAGGTCCTTGTCGTAGTAGGGCGGGGTGGCGCCGTACTCGTGCAGGTCCTGGACGACGTCGGGCCGGTGGTCGCGGATCACCGCGGCGAGGGCGCGGGCCTCGGGCGTCCGCAGGGCGATGTGGTCGCGGTTGACGTCCACCCCGTCGGCGTTGCCCCGGGTGCCGGCTGCGCGGCCGTCGGGGTTGGCGGTGGGGACGACGAGGACGGTCGTACGGGCGAGGAGGCGGAGGGTCTCGCGGTCCTTCGCGTGGGCGAGGTCGCGGACGGTGGACAGGCAGGCCTCCCGGCCGGACGGTTCGTCCCCGTGCTGGCTGCAGATCAGCAGCACGGTGGTGCGGGCGGTGCTCCCGCTGCCGGGCGGGGTGCCGGTGCCGGACGGGGACTCGGTGGCGGCTCCGGTGCCGGGCGGGGTGCCGGTTCCGGGCGCGGTTCCGGTGCCGGGCGCGGTTCCGGTTCCGGGCGCGGTTCCGGTTCCGGGCGCGGTGGAGATCCGTACGAGCCGCAGTGGGCGGCCCTGCCGGGTCGTGCCCACCCGGGTGACCGACACCCGGTCGCTCCCCCGGTCGACGGCGTCGAGGAAACGTTGCTCCTCGCGCTCGTCCGTCCAGCGGGCGCCGTTACTCGCCTCGAACCCGGTGCGCGGCGGCGGGGTGGGTGAGGCCTGGGCGGGTGCGGTGATCAGCGGGAGGCCGAGGGCGGCCGCGGTGACGGTCACGGCGAAGGCGCGGGCGCGTGCGGCGCGTGGGGTCATCGGGGCGTGCCTCCGGGGATCTGCGCGGCGGGGCGCGGGGCGGTGACGCCGGCCGGCGGGGCGGTGCGCGGGGCGGCGGGGTGCACGGTACCGGTGGTGGCGCGGAGGAACGCGGGGACCCCGCCGACGAGGGGCAGCCGGGCGGAGGTGCGGGCCAGGTCGAGGGTGAGGGTGGGCTTCGCCGCCGGAGGGTCGATCAGGTTCCGGTCGGTGCCGGCGACGAGGAGCGCCAGGCGGTGGCCGGCCGGGACGACGTGGTCGGTCGCGGCGAGGTCCACGGTGATGGTGTGGGGCCGGCCGGGGGTGAGGGGGCGTCCCTCCCGGGCGTCCGCCCAGGTGCCGAGGTCGGCCCAGCCCCGGCTGAACACGGTGGCGCCGACGTCGGTCGTCCTGGCCCGGGTCTCCTTGTAGCAGGCGCTGTCGCCGGTGGTGCTCGCGCCCCAGCAGGTGCGCTCGGCGAGGGTGGTGATGCCCTCTCCGGCGGCTCCGTAGTCCCGGATGGTGGCGGGACCGAGGTCGACCAGGACGGCGGTGAGGTGGGCGCTGGTGGCGTCCGGGGTGGCGGTGACGGTGACCCGGGAGGAGCCGGAGAGCCGCAGGTCCCGGGTGAGCGGGCGGGTGATGAAGCCCGCCTTGGCCGGGGTGGTGGTGCCGGCGGCCGACGCCCAGTCGAGCTCGCCGAGGGCGGGATCGTCGGTGAACGTCTCGGTGGCGCCCGGGCGGGCGGGGACGAGCCCCAGGGTGCCGACGCCGGGTGCCGCGCCCCGGCGGGGACGGAGCGTGGTGGGGGCGGTGGCGCGGGGCGGCCAGACGCGGTCGGTGGACCATTGGCCGGGGGCGCGCTCGACGTCGGCCATCGGCGCGCGGTCGACGCCGTTGTCGTAACCGAGGAGGTAGTGGTCGAACCAGTGGTGGAGGGTGGTGACCCACTCGGCGCGGCGGAAGTCGAAGGGGTCGACGTGGCCGGTCTGCGAGAGCCAGATCTTGCGTTCCACCCCGTGGGCGGCGAGCGCGTCCCACCACGGGCCGATGTGCTTGGCGCGGACGTTGAGGTCCTGCTGTCCGTGGACGAGGAAGACGCTGGCCCTCACCTTGTGGGCGTTGCGGACGTAGTCGCGCGTGTCCCACAGCGGCGTCATGTCGCCGGTCCGCGGGGCGCCGTCGACGAGGCGCTGCTGCACATGGGCGCAGCGGGCGCGGGCGTCGGGGCTGTTGACGTAGTCCGAGAGCCACTCGGGGCCGGAGTCGTACAGCGGGGCGCCCTGGGCGAAGTAGTAGTCGTACCAGGAGGAGATGGCGCCGATGGGGACGATGGTCTTCAGTCCCTCGACGCCGGTGGCGGCGACGCCGTTGGCGATGGTGCCGTCCCAGCTCTTGCCGATCATGCCGGTGTCGCCGGTGGACCAGCCGGTGGCATGGGCGCGCCGGGTGCCGGTGCGGGTGGTGTAGCCGCGGCCCCGGCCGTTGAGCCAGTCGACGACGGCCTTGGCGGACTGGATGTCGGAGGGGCCGCCGACGTCGTCGCAGCCGTCCGAGCGATTGGTTCCGGCGAGGTCCACGGCGGCGAAGGCGTAGCCGCGCGGAACGAAGTAGTTGTCGTAGTACAGAGGGAACTGGACGGGGCGGCCGTCGGCGTCGTACGTCTTCTTCTGGCTCTCGTTGCCGCGCCCGCAGCAGGAGTAGTAGGGGCTGGCGTCCATGATGACCGGGACCTTGCGGCCCCGGTCGGCCGCCTCGCGCGGCCGGACGATGTCGACGGCCACCCGGTCGGTACGGCCGTCGCGGTCGCCGTCGAGGCCGGTGTCGACCCAGACGGACTCACGGACGGCGTCGGCGTACGAGTGGACGGGCCGCGACTCGGGGACGGGGGCGGGTCGCGCCGTGGCGGGGGAAGCGGGTCGCGCTTCCCGGGCGGGGGCGGCCGGCGCCGCGCTCGCGGGCTGGACCAGTGCGGTCATCAGGGCGGCGGTGGCCGCCGTCACCAGGACTCTGCTCGACATGGGGGTTCTCCGCGCACGTATCGGCATGGGCGGAACGTACACGCGCCAACTGCCGGATGACAGAGGGCACTACGGGGGCGAAGCGGACGGAGGGGGCGGAGGGGACGGTGGGGCCGATCATCGTTCATGTCGGCCACATGGCCATCTCGTGACAGGTGGGGCCATGGACATGACGGGGGCGGGAGCGGCTGAATAGCCTTCAAGAGATCTTCCGTCCATACGACTTGGAGAGCTTGACGTGCACCGCAGACTGATCGTCCCGAGCGCACTCGCGGCCTCGCTGTTGCTGGCGATCCCGGCATCGGCGGCCGACTACCGGCCCGGGGCCCCGGGCATCGGCGACCCCTACTACCCGGCCAGCGGCAACGGTGGCTACGACGTGTCGCACTACGACCTGCGTCTGAAGTACCAGCCGAAGACCGACCTGCTGGAGGGCACGGCGACGCTCATCGCCACCACCACCCAGGATTTGTCCCGCTTCAACCTCGACCTCGGGCTCAAGGCGAGCGAGGTGCTGGTGAACGGCAAGAAGGCGCGCTTCGCCGCCACCGGCGACCACGAGCTGGAGATCACCCCGGCCGCACCGCTGGCGAAGAACCGGGCGATCTCGGTCGTCGTGCGGTACGCGGGCAAGCCCTCCGAGCTGAAGATCGGCGGCTGGACCGCCTGGCACCGCACGCCCGACGGCGGCGTCGCCGCGCAGGAGCCGGACTCCGCCATCTGGTGGTTCCCGTCCAACGACCACCCGCGGGACAAGGCGACCTACGACATATCGGTCTCCGTGCCGGACGGCACCCAGGCCATCAGCAACGGCGTCCTCCAGTCGCAGTCGTCGCGCCTGGGCTGGACACGCTTCAACTGGCGCTCCAACAAGCCGCAGGCGTCCTACCTCGCCACGCTCGCGATCGGCAAGTTCGACATCACCACGGACAAGACCGACAAGGGGCTGCCCGTCCTCAACGCGTACAGCAAGGACCTCGGTGACAACGCGGGTGCGGCGCGGGCCAGCATCGAGCGCACCGGAGAGGTCGCGGAGTGGCTGGAGGAGGTCTTCGGACCGTACCCCTTCAACGCGCTCGGCGGCTACGTCCCCAACGTGACCAGCGGCTACGCGCTGGAGACCCAGACGCGGCCGTTCTACAGCCCGCGCCAGTTCGCCAACGGGGCCAACGTGTCGGTGGTCGTGCACGAGCTGGCGCACCAGTGGTACGGCGACAGCGTGTCGGTCGACGGGTGGAAGGACATCTGGGTCAACGAGGGCTTCGCCCGGTACAGCCAGTGGCTGTGGTCGGAGAAGGAGGGCGAGGGCACGGCCCAGGAGCTGGCGGACTACGTGTACGCGCAGCACCCGGCCGACGACCCGTTCTGGACGGTCGAGCCGGGCGACCCGGGCCCGGACAAGCAGTTCGACATCGCGGTGTACGACCGGGGCGCGCTCGCCCTCCAGGCGCTGCGCAACGCGATCGGCGACGAGGACTTCTTCGCCGTCCTGAAGGGCTGGCCGACGGAGCACGCGTACGGCAACGCCAAGGTGTCCGACTTCGTGAAGTACGCGGAGCGGGTCTCCGGCAAGCCGCTCGCCGGGCTGTTGGACACCTGGCTCTACACGCCGTCCAAGCCGGCGGCCCCGGCGGCGGCCGGCGCGCGGATCGCCCGCTCGGCGGCGGGCACGGCGCAGCCGGTCCAGCCGAAGTCGTGGAAGAAGATCGCCGCGACGAACACGATCCACGACCACGACCACCACTGACCCGAGACGGTCGGCACGAGTCGTCACCACTCCCCCGTCCACGGCCCGGCGCCGCGGGCGGGGGGTCCGGCCAGCGCCGTGGCCCCAGGCCGGCTTAGCGGCCCGGCCCCGCTGGAACCGGTCAAAGCCGTGGCGCCCATGGCCGGCGCACGGCCGCGGGCACCGGATCACCGGATGATCACCGAGCGCACGCTCCCCGCGACGTGGCAGCCCTCACCGCCGGACCGCTGCCACCGCCACGATCAGCGAGAGCAGGCAGAGCAGGAGGCACAGCGGCGAGTAGAGCACTGAGTTCCAGCGCTGGAACTCCGGTGGGGCGCCGGAGTTCATGAGGTAGCCGCCCGCTCCTCGGACGAACATGACCAGGGCGAATCCGAACATGCCGGTCAACTGGAGCCAGTCGGGCCCGACTCCGGGGATCGTGCCGTTGACCATGAGCGTCAGCACGCCGGCGCCGATCAGGGCCGCACCGACCAGCATGGAGTCCAGGGCGCGCGGCATCCGGCCGTCGTCCGTGCCACCGACGGTCCTGGTGAAGGTCACCGGGTCGCTCCACGGCCAGGGGGAGAAGGCCCAGACGAAGTGCAGAAGCCCTACGGCGATGACGACGAAGCAGAGCAGGCCTGGGGCCAGGGTACGGATCATTCGTCCACCTTCGCTCCGGAGGGGCGTAGCCACTGTTGGGCTGAACGCCTTCTCAGCTCGTCATATACGGTGGCGTATATGACGGGTCCCGCTCATCGTACGGTCGGATGCGAGAGCGACGGGGGCGGGGGGTGTCGCCACCGACCGGCGGGGCCGGCGGGGGGACACGGGCGGCACGCATGGCGCTCCTGGTGGATCGTGGGCACCGATGGCTCTTCTGCGCAGAGAGCGCTCTCAACCGGCCGGGCCGACCGGCTACCCTGCTGCTGTACACAGCATTCGCCGCGCCGTCGAGGAGCACCCTTGTCCAGCATGTCCGAACCGGCCCCCGGCTCCCGTCCCACCCTGGAGGCCGTCGCGGCGCGTGCCGGGGTGTCGCGGGCGACGGTCTCGCGTGTCGTGAACGGGGGCGCGGGGGTCCGGCAGGCGCTGGTGGACAAGGTGCGGGAGGCGGTGGAGGAGCTGGGGTACGTGCCGAACCACGCGGCCCGCACCCTGGTGACGCGGCGGAACGGCGCGGTGGCGGTGATCATCGCGGAGCCGGAGTTCCGGGTTTTCTCCGACCCCTTCTTCGAGCAGCAGGTGCGGGGCATCAGCCGCGAGCTGACCGCGCACGACTCACAGCTCGTGCTGTTGTGGGTGGAGGGGCCGGGCGACTACGACCGGATCGGCCGGTACCTGGGCGGGGGCCATGTCGACGGCGCGCTGGCCTTCTCGGTGCACGACGACGACGAGCTGCCCGCCATCATCCGGCGGGCGCAGGTGCCGGCGGTGTTCGGGGGGCGGCCCGGGGGGCCGGGGACGGCGGGCGACCTGGCGGTGCCGTACGTGGACGCGGACAACCGGGGCGGGGCGCGGGAGGCCGTGCGGCACCTGCTGTCGCTGGGCCGGGAGCGGGTCGCGCACATCGCGGGCCCGCGTGACCAGACCTCCGCCACCGACCGGCTGGACGGCTACCGGGACGTCCTGCTGGACGCGGGCCCCGGGCTGATCGCGCAGGGCGACTTCACGGAGGGGAGCGGGGCCCGGGCGATGGCGGAGCTGCTGGAGCGGCGGCCCGACCTGGACGCCGTGTTCGCCGCCAACGACCTGATGGCCTCCGGCGCGCTGCGCGTGCTGCGGGAGCGCGGGCTGCGGGTGCCGGAGGACGTGGCGCTGGTCGGCTTCGACGACATGACGTCCATCGCGGAGGCCACCGATCCGCCCCTGACGACCGTCCGCCAGGACATCGAGGGCATGGGCCGGCTGATGGTGCGGCTGCTGATGCGGGTGCTGAACGCGCGGGAGACCGAGCCCGGGGCGGGCGGCGCCCCGGGCTCGGTGATCACCCCGACGGAACTGGTGCGGCGGGCGTCGGCGTAGCGCTCACCGCTCAGCCGTACGGGATGACCAGGACGGACCGGTCCGTGCCGGTCTGTACCCGGGCCGTGCCGTTGCCGATGGCGGGCCACACCTCCAGGCGTACGGTGCCGCCCCTGAGGTCCCCCAGCGCGCCGGTCGCCGACTTCAGGCCGCGCGTGTGGGCGTACTCCTCCCAGCCGGCCACCGGGTCGGTGGCGAAGTAGTGGTACGTCTCGGTCCGTTCGAAGGTCCCGTCACCCGTCAGGTCGTAGCTGACGCGGGCCTGCTGGCCGAGGCCCACCGTGGTGCCCGCGTCGACCTGGAGCCGGAAGGCGGTGGCGGCGCCGGGCTTCAGCGTGCCGGTGACGCCCCGGGCCTCGTACACCAGCGGCTGGTACGGGGTGCCGTCGTGGTTGGTGCCGCCCGCCGAGGCGATGGTGTCGCCGCCGGCCGTCCCGTTCGTGGCGGTGGTCAGCGTGCCGCCGGTGCGGAGCTGGAAGGTGTCCCCGGTGGACGGGCCCGGCTCGCCGGGGTCGCCCGGGTCGCCGCCCGTTCCGGTGCCGGTTGCCGTCGAGCGCGCGGGGACGGTGAGCCTGGCGCCGTCGGAGAAGGTCACCGTGCGGGCGGTGGAGCCGTGGTTGTGCGCCGCGTAGGTGCGTACCGTGCCCTTGGTGAAGACCGCCGAGGTGGGGAGGTCACCGGTGACGGTCGCGTCGGGCGCGCCGAGCGCGTCCAGGCCGGCGATCCAGTGGTAGGTGTGCGCCCTGGACTCCCCCGCTTCCGGGGTGTACGAGGCGTTGCCCGCGTCCCACCTGGCCCTGGCGGCGGCGGGGTCGGCGAGGGACTGGAACTCCCAGAGGATGTCGCGCCATTCGACGGCGGGGCCGCCGTTCTCGCGCTCCATCTCGGCGATGTTGCGGCGGACGGCCGCCTGTTCGCCCCCCAGGTGCAGTGAGCCTCCGGTGACGGGCAGGACGTTGATGCCGTGGATCTCCTCGGGGTTGGCGGTCCACCAGGTGGCGTAGGCGGCGCCGCTGCCCCACACCATGCCGGCGGTGTCATGGCCGAAGGAGGCGGGGAAGACCTGCTGGTCGGCGTCGAACCAGTACTGGGCGATGGCCTCGGACTCGGTGGTCAGCAGGTACGTCCCCAGGTCGCGCAGCGCGGTGTCACCGGTGGCCGCGCCCCACAGGACCAGGCCCGCGCTGAGGTTGGTGGACTCGGACGACGACTCCTGGTTGTTGCCGGCCGCGAAGCCCTGGTGGCCGGAGGCCCAGCTATGTCCGGCGTACACGTCGAAGCCCCGGAGGAAGGGGAAGGCGGTGTCGGTGCGGCTGGGGTTGGCGGCGTCGCGCACGAGCGTCTTCACCATGCCGCCCCAGGCGGAGTCGGCGGCCCAGGCGGGGTCGTACTGGGCGACGACGGCCGCCGCGTACACGTAGTAGGAGTAGTGGAAGTGGTGGTCGTTGAGTTCGGTGTCGCTGCCGTACGAGGCGGGGTAGCCGGTGAGGGTCTTCCAGGTGCGGTCGTAACTGAACTCGTTGGCCCCGCCGGCCGTGAACCAGTCCTGGAGCCGCCCCTTGAGCAGGCCGAGCAGTTTGTCACGGGTGGCGGTCTCACCGGTCTGGTCGGCCAGGGGCACGAGCTGGGCGAGGCGGCCGAGGGCCTTGCCGGTCCAGTAGGTGTCGGTGGCGCCGGCGAACGGGTCGGCGGCGTTCGCGGCCTCGTTCAGGTAGCCGCGCAGCCGGGCGGGGTCGACGCCCGAGGACTTCGGCAACCCCGGCAGTACGGCGGCCGCGCGCTGGCTCGTGGTGAAGGTGGTGGACGCCCGGACCTTCATCGTGCCGCGCGGGGAGACGTAGGTGTACGGGGTCAGGGCGTCGGTGGTGTGCAGCCACTGATGCCGGTAGAGGGCCTGGAGCGTGCCGGTCTGAGTGCCCTCCTGGGGCTGGGTGGTGAGGGTGTAGGTGGCCCTGACCATGCCTCCGGAGTAGCTCCAGTCGGCCTTGGATCCGGTGACGAAGCTGTAGGCGTAGGCGCGGTAGCCGGCCAGTGCGTCCGGGGAGGGCAGGACGGCCAGTGAGAAGTAGTCCTTGCCGCCCAGCCCGGCGGTCAGCGTGGAGCCGGAGACGGTCCAGTCGGTGCCGGTGGGGGCGAAGAGGCCGTAGTGGTGGCCGGCGACGGTGACGCCGAGGACGTTGCCCTGGTCGGCGAAGACGGTGGGGGCGGTGGCGGTGGTGATCCGGGCGTCGCCGCCGGTGCCCTTGGCGTACACGAAGGGCGAGCCGTGGCCGATGGTGGTGCGGAGGGTGCGGGTGCCGTCCGACCAGTAGGGGGTGACGGTCCAGTCGGACCAGGCGTCGGCCTTGGTGTCGGGCGAATCAAGGCCGGTCAGCCCGAGGGTGAGGTCGCGTGTGTGGGCGTACTCGTACTGTCTGCCGTCGCCGACGATCGCGGGGGTGGTGGGGTAGCCGACGTCGAGGCCGGCGGCGGTCGCCTGGTAGGTGAGCGGGTGGCCGTACATCGGGGTGGACCAGGGGTTGTCGCCGTAGCGCTGGAAGGCGAGTGAGGACCACCAGTCGTTGGTGGGCACCGGCTTGCCCTGGGCGGCGGGGGTGAGCTTGGGGGTGACGGGCGTGCCGGTGTCGGTGGTGGGGCCGGAGGTTCCGGGTGGACGGGTGTCGGAGTAACTCCCGGCTCCGACCGGGACGGTGGCGGCCTCGGCGGGGCCGGCGGTGGTCGCGGTGAGGCCGAGGGCGGCCAGGGCGGTGGCGAGGAACAGTGCGGCGGGGCGGCTGCGGGGGGATGGCCGGGTGCGGGGGGATGGCATGTCGGCACCTCGAATGGATGGCGGGAGAGCGGGTTCGAGAGCGCTCTCAGGTGCCCTGGAACGTAAAACTCCTGAAACGGGACTGTCAATACAGGTGACAGCCCGGGGAGTTGCCGTGAGCGGCGGTCGTTATGCGTTCGAGTCTTGACGGGGACAGGGTGGGCGGGGCACGCTCCACAGCAACTTTATGAGAGCGCTCTCAACCGCTGGCTCATCCCCCGCACCTCGTCCCGCACCTCGTCCCGCGTTCCGCGTCCCGCCGAAGCCAAGGGAGGCTTCCCATGCACATCGCCCGAGCCGCCACCGACCGGAGAGCCTCCGGCACCAGGACCACCGTCCGCAGGGGTCTGGTCCGCCTCGGGGCGGTCGCGCTGGCCGGGGCCCTCCTCGCCGCTTGCGGATCGGGCGCCTCGGACGGGGCCGCGTCCGACGGACGGGTCACGATCACCGTGGACCTCTTCGGCTCCTTCGGCTACAAGGAGGCGGGCCTCTACGCCGAGTACGAGAAGCTCCACCCCGGCGTCACCATCAAGCAGACCGACACCGAGGACGAGCAGGACTACTGGAAGTCCCTCCAGACCCGGCTCGCCGGTGGCGGCGGTCTCGCCGACGTCCAGGCCATCGAGGTCGGCCGCATCGCCTCGGTCACCCAGCAGCAGGCGGACAAGTTCGAGGACCTGACGCGGTACGGCGCCGACGGGCTGAAGGGGGCGTTCGCCGAGGCCAAGTGGTCCGCGGCGACGACCAAGGACGGCCGGGTGCTGGGGCTCGGCACGGACGTCGGGCCGGAGGCGATGTGCTACCGCACGGACCTCTTCCAGCAGGCCGGCCTGCCGACCGACCGCGACGAGCTGGCCCGGAAGTGGGCCACCTGGGACGGCTACCTGGAGCTCGGCAAGCAGTACAAGGCGAAGGCCCCCGCCAAGAGCGCCTGGCTGGACAGCGTGGGCAGCCTCTTCACCATCATGATCGGCCAGGAGGAGGAGCGGTACTACGACGCCTCCGGCAAGCTCGTCTACGAGTCGAACCCGGCCGTCAAGACCGCCTGGGACACCGCCACCGAGGCCGCTGCCGCGGGACTGAGCGCCAAGCTCGACCAGTGGTCCCCGCAGTGGAACCAGGCCTTCGCCGCCGGGTCGTTCGCCACGATCCCCTGCCCTGCCTGGATGCTCGGGTACATCAAGGGCCAGGCCGGTGAGTCCGGCAAGGGCAAGTGGGACATCGCCACCCTGCCCGGCGGCGCGGGGAACTGGGGCGGTTCGTATCTGAGCGTCCCCCGGGCGGCCGAGCACAAGAAGGAGGCGTACGAGCTCATCCAGTGGCTCACCGCGCCGGAGCAGCAGGCCAAGCTGTTCGAGAAGCAGGGCAACTTCCCCTCCTCCACCGGTGCCATCGCCAAGGTCGCCGGCGCCAAGGACCCGTACTTCTCCGACGCCCCCATCGGCCGCATCTTCGGCGACGCCGCCAAGGCGGCCCCGGTGCAGGTGCTGGGCGTGCACGACAAGAACGTCGCCGACCAGATCACCAACGCGCTGAGCGAGGTGGAGCGGAAGGGGACGTCACCGGACAAGGCGTGGTCGAACGCCCGCAAGGGCGTCGAGAACGTGACGGGCTGACCCTCGCGGGGCGGCCCGTCCGGGGCCGGCCCGGTGGGGCGGGTGCCCCGCACGGGCGGCTCTCCCGGGCCGGCCCGGTGGGGCGGGTGCCCCGCGCGGGGCGGCTCTCCCGGGCGGTCCACCCGCCCCCGCCGGTCGCGGCGAGAACGCCCGGCACCGGGCCGGTCTACACACACACCACGTCCGTACCGCATCCGACCCCCGAAGGGCCGCACCGTGACCCTCACCGCACCCGCCGGGACGGCGGCGCGCCGTGTATGGCGGACCGTCTCGCCGTACGCGTACATCGCCCCGTTCTTCACGCTGTTCGCCGCGTTCGGCCTGTTCCCGCTGCTCTACACGGCGTTCGTCTCGCTCTACCGCGTGGAGCTCCAGACGCCCGGCGACATGGAATGGCGCGGTCTCGGCAACTACGCCGCGCTGTTCACCGACGAGTTCTTCTGGCTCTCGTTGCGCAACACCTTCACCATCGGGGTGCTCTCCACCGTCCCGCAGCTCGTGATGGCCCTGGGGCTGGCGCACCTGCTGAACTACAAGCTGCGCGGGCGGACCTTCTTCCGTACGGCGATGCTGCTGCCGTACGCCACCTCGGTCGCTGCGGCGACGCTGGTCTTCGCGCAGCTCTTCGGCCGGGACTTCGGGCTGGTCAACTACGCGCTGGGGCTTCTCGGCATCGACCCGGTCGACTGGCAGACCGGGACGGTCGCCTCCCAGATCGCCGTGTCGACCATCGTCATCTGGCGGTGGACCGGCTACAACGCGCTGATCTACCTCGCGGGCATGCAGTCCATCCCGGCCGAGCTGTACGAGGCCGCGGAGATGGACGGGGCGTCGCGGTGGCGGCAGTTCTTCCACGTCACGCTGCCGGGCCTGCGTCCGACGATCGTCTTCACCACCGTGGTGTCCACGATCGGCGCCACCCAGCTCTTCGGCGAACCGCTGCTGTTCGAGGGGTCGGTCTCGGGAGGGATCTCCCACCAGTACCAGACGCTCGGGCTCTACATGTACGAGCAGGGGTGGGGCTTCTTCCACCTCGGCCGTGCCGCCGCCATCGCCTGGGTGATGTTCCTGCTGATCCTGGTGTTCGTCGGAACCAACGCCCTGGTCGTACGCCGCCGTTCCGCCAAGGAGGCCGGCCGATGAGCGCCCGCCGAGCCGGTCGTACCCTGCACGGCGGCAGGGTCGCGTACGCCGTCCTGATCCTCGCCGTCCTGGTGTCGGCCTTCCCCTTCTACTGGACGATCGTCGCCGCCAGCCGCTCCAACGCCGATCTGGCGCGGGTGCCCCCGTCCCTGCTGCCCGGCCCGAACCTGTTCCGGAACGTCGAGGCGGTGATGGAGGAGGCGGACATCGGCAAGGCCCTGCTGAACTCGCTGATCGTCTCGGGGTCGATCACGGTCGGCACGGTGCTGTGCTGCATGCTCGCCGGGTTCGCCTTCGCCAAGCTGCGCTTCCGCGGCCGGGGCGCGCTGCTCGCGGTCACGGTGGGGACCATGATGATCCCGCCGCAGCTCGGGGTGATCCCGCTGTTCATGCTGGTCGCGGAGCTGGGGTGGGTGAACCAGCTCCAGTCGGTGGTCCTGCCCGGTCTGGTGTCGGCCTTCGGGGTCTTCTTCATGCGGCAGTTCCTGGTGCAGGCGCTGCCGGACGAGCTGATCGAGGCGGCGCGGGTGGACGGGGCCTCCTCCGCGCGGATCTTCTGGTCGATCGTGGTGCCGATCGCCCGGCCCGGTATGGCGGTGCTGGGTCTGCTGACCTTCATGGCCGCCTGGAACGACTTCTTCTGGCCGATCGTCGCGCTGTCCTCGCAGAACCCGACCGTGCAGGTCGCGTTGCGCCAGCTCGGCGGCGGCTATGTGCACGACCAGTCCGTGATCATGGCGGGCACGCTGCTCGGCACGCTCCCGGTGCTGCTGGTCTTCGGCCTGCTGGGCCGGCAGATCGTCGGCGGCATCATGCAGGGCGCCGTCAAGGGCTGACGGCCCTCCCCGTTCCTCCACTTCGTGTTGGGAGTCTTCCGCTCATGACCGAGCTCCTCTTCCCGGCCGGTTTCCGCTGGGGCACGGCCACGGCCGCGTACCAGATCGAGGGCGCCGCGACCGAGGACGGCCGGACGCCGTGCATCTGGGACACCTTCAGCAGGACGCCGGGCGCGGTCCGCAACGGCGACACCGGTGACATCGCGGCCGACCACTACCACCGGATGCGCGAGGACGTCGCGCTGATGAAGGACCTGGGGGTGACGGACTACCGGTTCTCGGTCGCCTGGCCGCGGGTGCAGCCGGCCGGGCGGGGCCCGGCCGTCGAGAGGGGCCTGGACTTCTACCGGCGGCTCACCGACGAACTGCTGAGCGCCGGCATCCGGCCGGTCGTCACGCTCTACCACTGGGACCTGCCGCAGGAGCTCGAGGACGCGGGCGGCTGGCCGCACCGGGAGACGGCCGAGCGGTTCGCCGAGTACGCCGGGCTGGTGGCCGGTGCGCTGGGCGACCGGGTGAGCACGTGGACGACGCTCAACGAGCCGTGGTGCGCGGCGTTCCTCGGGTACGCCTCCGGGGAGCACGCCCCGGGGCGCAGGGACCCGGTGGCGGCGCTGCGCGCGGCCCACCATCTGAACCTGGCGCACGGGCGTGCCGTCCAGGTGCTGCGTGCCGCGCTGCCGGCGGCCGCGGAGGTGTCGCTGACGCTCAACCTGCACGCGGTGCGGGCCCTGTCGGAGGCCGAGGAGGACCGTGAGGCCGCCCGGCGGGTGGACGCGCTGGGCAACCGGATCTTCCTGGACCCGGTCTTCCACGGGCGGCTGCCGGAGGACCTGGTGCGGGACACGGCGGGGCTGACGGACTGGTCGTTCGTGCGCGACGGGGACCTGGAGGCGATCGCCGCGCCGCTGGACTCGCTGGGCATCAACTACTACTCCCCCACGGTCGTCGGGGCGGGTACGTCCGGGTCGCCGTCGCCCTGGCCGGGTGCCGAGCCGCACGTGCGGTTCGTGCCGGCGCCGGGTCCCCGGACGGCGATGGACTGGCCGGTGGACGCGGACGGCCTGTACGAGCTGCTGGTCCGGCTGCGGGACGAGCTGCCGGGGGTTCCGCTGATGGTGACGGAGAACGGGGCGGCGTACGACGACTACGCCGACCCGTCGGGCGAGGTGCACGATCCGGAGCGGGTCGCCTACCTGCGGGACCACCTGGCGGCGGTGCACCGGGCGCTCGCCGACGGGGTGGACGTCCGGGGCTACTTCCTGTGGTCGCTGCTGGACAACTTCGAGTGGGCGTACGGCTACGGGAAGCGGTTCGGCATCGTGCACGTGGACTTCGCGTCGCAGCGCCGTACGCCGAAGGACAGCGCCCGCTGGTACGCGGACGTCATCGCCCGGGGCGGGCTGCGCGGGTGAGCCGGTCGCGGCGGCGGGCCTCCCGTGCGAGCGGGAGGTAGCGCAGCCGCTCGGGCAGTGCGGGGACGACAGCCCGGACGACCCGGCCGAAGCGGCGCAGCCGGCGTTCCTGCGCGTCCGTCCACTCCAGGCCGATGGCCTCCCTGGCGTCGGGCGGCATGAGTCCGACGGTGAGGAAGCGGCGGAAGCGGGCGAAGGGCGGGAGCAGGACGGGCCACAGGACGCGCAGCAGGAGCCGCAGCGGCAGGGGGCCCCGGTCGAACGGGGGCAACGGGACGTCCGCCGAGGCGAGTTCGCGCGCGACGGCGGTGGCCTCGATCTCGTCGGCGAGGACCTTGCGGTAATAGGGCCAGAACTCCTCGATGGTCTGCGGCATGTCGCGGTCGTGGATGCCGAGGACGCGGCCGACCTGGAGCCACTCGGCATATAGCTGCCGCTCCTGGGCTTCGGTCAGCGGTCTGATCAGGTAGCGGGCCGCGTGCCGGTAGACCGGGAACCCGGTGGCGTGGACCCAGGCGTAGTTCGCGGGGGCGAGGGCGTGGTAGCGGCGGCCCCGGGTGTCGGTGCCCTGGACGGCGGAGTGGAGCCGGCGCAGCCGGCGGCCCTCCTCGGCGGCGGTCTCGCCGCCGTACACCCAGAGCTGGAGCGAGCGCAGGGAGCGCTCGCCCCGGCCCCACGGGTCGGTCCGGAAGACGGAGTGTTCGTCGACGCCGGCGCCGACGGCGGGGTGGGCGACCTGGAGGGTGAAGGCGGCGGGCAGCACGAGCAGGCCCCGGACGTCGCCGGCGAGGCTCCAGAGCACCCCGCCGGACGGGGGTGGGGCGGGAGCGTCGTGCGGGGCGGGTGAGGTGCTCATGGTCCCAGTATCCGCGTATCCGCCGTGGAGAAGTTGGCCCGGTGGTCCGGGGTCCGCAGGATTCCCGGCACCCGATGGCTACCGGAAAGTAACCGCGGCTGATTTGATGTGCCGCGCGAAGGTCCAACCCCCCACTTCCGTCAGGAGTTTCCGTGCCGCGATCCCCGCAGCGCCCGGCCCGTCCGACCGCTTCCCCCGCTTCCTCCACCGCCTCCTCCGGCGCCCTGCCCGCCGTGCTGTTGGCCGCGCTGTCCACCGTGCTCGCCGCCGCCGCGGTGACGGTGGCGGCGCCGGCCGCCACGGCGGTTACGGCGGCCGGGGTCTCCGCCGAGGCGGGGGCCTCCGGGGAGGCGGGGGCGCCGGCGCTCCGGGTGCTGACGTACAACTCGTTCCTGTTCAGCAAGACCCTCTACCCGAACTGGGGGCAGGACCACCGGGCGAAGGAGATACCGGCGGCGCCGTTCTTCCGCGGCCAGGACGTGGTGGTGCTCCAGGAGGCGTTCGACAACGCGTCCTCCGACGCGCTCCTGCGCAACGCCGCCGCCCAGTACCCGTACCAGACGCCGGTGATGGGCCGGAGCAAGAGCGGCTGGGACGCCACGAGCGGCGCCTATTCGGCGACCACGCCGGAGGACGGTGGGGTCGCCGTGCTCAGCAAGTGGCCGATCGTCCGCAAGGAGCAGTACGTCTACAAGGACGCCTGCGGCGCCGACTGGTACTCCAACAAGGGTTTCGTCTACACCGTGCTCGATGTGAACGGCTCCCGGGTGCACGTGGTGGGGACGCACGCCCAGTCGACGGACCCCGGGTGCTCGGCGGGTGAGGCGGCGCAGACGCGCAGCCGGCAGTTCAAGGCCCTGGACGCGTTCCTGGACGCCAAGAACATCCCGGCGTCCGAGCAGGTGATGGTGGCGGGCGACTTCAACGTCGACTCGCACAGCGGCGAGTACGCCACGATGCTGGCCGACGCGGGGCTGGCGGGCGCGGACGCCCGTACGGGCCACCCGTACTCCTTCGACACCCAGGACAACTCGATCGCCTCCGAGCGCTACCCGGACGACCCGCGCGAGGACCTGGATCACGTGCTGCACCGCGCCGGGCACGTGAAGCCGTCGGGCTGGACCAACGAGGTGGTCAAGGAGCGGAGCGCGCCCTGGACGGTGTCGAGCTGGGGCAAGCAGTACACCTACACGAACCTCAGCGACCACTACCCGGTCGTGGCGTCCGCGCAGTAGCCCCCGCCCCGCAGCCGCAACGGCTTCGCAGCTGGTCGGAGGCCGCTTTTCGGCAGTGGCCGCAAGGCGGTCCGGCTGTCATGGTGGTGTTCATGATGGGTCATGGACACCACCACGGGCGCCGTCGGCACCTTCCCGGCCACCACCATCACCATCATCACGGCGAACGGATCGACGCCGCCCTGGAGGGGTCGGCCGCCGGGCTGCGGACGCTGTGGTTCTCGTTCGCGGTGCTCGCCGCCACCACGGGCGTCCAGGCGGTGATCGCCGGGCTCTCGGGCTCGGTCGCGCTCCTCGGCGACACGGTGCACAACGCCACGGACGCCCTGACCGCGCTGCCGCTCGCGCTCGCCTTCGTGCTGGGCCGGCGGGCGGCGACCCGCCGCTACACCTACGGCTTCGGCCGGGCGGAGGACCTGGCGGGGGTGTTCGTGGTGCTGGTGATCGCCGCGTCGGCCGCCTTCGCCGGGTACGAGGCGGTGCGGCGGCTGCTGGACCCGCAGGAGGTGGGCCATCTGCCGGCCGTGGCGGCGGCCGGGCTGGTGGGGTTCGCCGGGAACGAGTGGGTGGCCCGAGCCCGGATCCGCACGGGCCGGGCGATCGGATCCGCCGCCCTGGTCGCCGACGGGCTGCACGCCCGCACCGACGGGTTCACCTCGCTGGCGGTGCTGCTGGGCGCGGGCGGCGCGGCGCTGGGCCGGTGGTGGGCGGACCCGCTGGTCGGGCTGGTCATCACGGGCGCGATCCTGCTGGTGCTGCGCGGGGCGGCGCGGGAGGTCTGGCACCGGCTGATGGACGCGGTGGACCCGGCGCTGGTGGACCGCGCGGAGCGGGTGCTGGCGGGGGTCGACGGCGTACGGGGCGTGGGGGCCGTGCGGATGCGGTGGCTGGGGCACGCGCTGCGCGCGGAGACCTCCGTGGTGGTGGACCCGGTTCTCACGGTCGTCCAGGCGCACGCGGTGGCGGTCGCGGCGGAGCACGCCCTGCTGCACGAGGTGCCGCGTCTGACCGAGGTCACCGTGCACGTCGACCACGCCGCCACGGCGGGCCCGGACCCCCACGAAGCGCTGGCCCACCACCGTCCCGCTCAGGGCACGTACGTATAGGCGGGCACGGCACGGGGCGGGCGGTCGTGGCCGGGCGGGCGCTCAGTCGCCGTGGTCGTACACCGTGACCGGTACGCCCCGGGCGAGCAGGCGCTCGGTGATCAGGGGCTCCACCCTGGACCACTTGCCGCCGGCGAGCCCGCAGCCGATGCGGGGCATGTGGACGGAGGCGCCCAGCCCGGCCGCCCGGTCGGCGAGCCGGCCCAGCGCGGTGTCGATCGCCTCGTACCGCACGGGCACGCCCTTGCTGCCCGTCCGTGTCCCCCGCTGGCCCACCATGTTGGCCACCCACAGGTACGGACCGACCTGGACGAACTGCACGGCGCCCAGGCCGAAGTCATTGCCCGCGCGGCCGCGGTGCCAGCGCCGGTAGGCGGCCTCGGGCTCGGGCCAGCGGCGGGAGAGGGCCAGGACGAAACCCTTGCCCCAGCCTCCCAGGTCGTTGCAGACATGCGCGATGATCTTGACGCCCTTACCGGCCGGCGCGGTGGCGTCCCCCCGTACGTACGCGATCCCCGTCATACGCACCACCGTACGGGCCGCCACCGACAACAGCCCGTGACTTTCACAGCGTTGGTGAGACAGCAATACTGTTGTACCGATGCAGCGCACCAGCCGGAAATGAGGCCCCCGCATGGCGACCGAGGCGACCGAGCCGACCGAGGCCGAGGAGCGGCAGCCGACGCTGACCGTCGACGAGCTGGCCGCCCGGGCCGGGGTCACCGTGCGCACCATCCGTTTCTACAGCACCCGTGGCCTGCTGCCGCCGCCGGTGATCGGACCGCGCCGGGTGGGGCACTACGGGCCCGAGCACCTGTCCCGGCTGGCGCTCATCGAGGAGCTCCAGCACCAGGGCATGACGCTCGCCGCGATCGAACGGTACCTGGAACAGCTCCCGCCCGATCTGAGCGCCCACGACCTGGCCATCCACCGGGCTCTGGTGGCGACCTGGGCGCCGGACGCACCGGAGGAGATGCCCCGGGCCGAGCTGGAGCGGCGCGCCGGCCGCACGCTCGGCGACGAGGACCTGGAACGGCTCGCCGCGATGGACGTGCTGGCCCGCACGGACGCGGACGACACCTACCGGGTCGACCCGGGGCTGCTGCGGCTCGGGCTGCGGCTGCTGGACGTGCCCATCGCGCACGAGACGATCCTGGCGTCCCGCACGGTCCTGGTGGAGCACACCCGGTCGGCGGCGCAGGAGCTGACGCGGCTGTTCCGCGACGAGGTGTGGGGCCCGTACCGGGAGCGGGAGTCGGACCCGGAGCACGTGGCGGCGATGAAGTCGCTGTCCGCGCACATGCAGCCGCTGGTGGTGCAGGCCCTGGTCACCGCGTTCCAGCGGTCGCTGAAGGAGGAGCTGGGCGCCGCCTTCCGCGCGGAGTGAGCCCGCACGGTGTCCCGCCGTTCCGGGCGGGCGCCGGGCCGCCACCGGGAGGCCCGCCGTGCCGGTGCGGGGCCGCCACCGGGAGGGCCCGCCGTGCCGGTGCGGGGCCGCCACCGGAAGGGCCGCCGTGCCGGTGACGGCCCTCCCGGTGACACCGCCAGGTGGCGTCAGTCGCCGAACGTCTCGCCCCGCTCGGCCTTCTCCACCAGCAGCGCCGGGGGCTGGAACCGCTCCCCGTACCGCTCGGCCAGCTCCCGCGCCCGTGCCACGAAGCCGGGCAGTCCGCCTTCGTAGCCGTTGATGTACTGGAGCACGCCGCCGGTCCACGCCGGGAAGCCGATGCCCATGACGGAGCCGATGTTGGCGTCGGCGACCGAGGTCAGCACGCCCTCCTCGAGGCAGCGGACGGTGTCCAGCGCCTCGGAGAAGAGCATCCGCTCCTTCATGTCCTCGAACGGGACGGCCGCGCCGTCGCCGGCACCGAAGTGCTCGCGCAGTCCGGGCCACAGGCCCTGCCGCTTGCCCTCCGCGTCGTAGTCGTAGAAGCCCGCGCCGCCGCTGCGGCCGGTCCGGCCGAACTCGTCGACCAGCCGGTCGATCACCGCGTCCGCCGGGTGCTCCTGCCAGGTGCCGCCCGCCTCCTCGACGGCGCGCCGGGTCTCGTTGCGGATCTTGCGCGGGAGAGTGAGGGTGAGTTCGTCCATCAGGGACAGCACCTTGGCCGGGTAGCCCGCCTGGGCCGCCGCCTGCTCGATGGAGGCGGGCTCCACGCCCTCGCCGACCATCGCCACGCCCTCGTTGATGAACTGGCCGATGACCCGTGAGGTGAAGAAGCCGCGCGAGTCGTTGACGACGATCGGCGTCTTGTTGATCTGCCGCACGAGGTCGAAGGCGCGCGCGAGGGCTTCGTCGCCGGACCGCTCGCCCTTGATGATCTCGACGAGCGGCATCTTGTCGACCGGCGAGAAGAAGTGCAGACCGATGAAGTCGGCCGGGCGCTCGACGCCCTCGGCGAGGAGGGTGATCGGCAGGGTCGAGGTGTTGGAGCACAGCAGCGCGTCGGGCTCGACGACGTCCTGGATCTCCTGGAACACCTTGTGCTTGAGCGCGGTGTCCTCGAAGACGGCTTCGATGACCGCGTCGCAGCCGGCCAGGTCTGCCGGGTCGGCGGTCGGGGTGATGCGGGCCAGCAGCGCGTCGCGCTCGGCCTCGGTGGTGCGGCCGCGGGACAGCGCCTTGTCGAGGAGCCCGGCGGAGTACGCCTTGCCCTTCTCCGCCGCCTCGGCCGACACGTCCTTCAGGACGACGTCGATGCCGGCCCTGGCGCAGGAGTAGGCGATGCCGGCGCCCATCATCCCGGCGCCGAGGACGGCGACCTTGCGGACCGTGCGGGGTTCGGTGCCCCGCGGGCGGCCGGCGCCGGAGTTGACCGCCTGGAGGTCGAAGAAGAACGCCTGGATCATGTTCTTGGCGGTCCGGCCGGTGACCAGCTCGGTGAAGTACCGGCTCTCGATGGTCAGCGCGGTCTCGAAGTCGACCTGGGAGCCCTCGACGGCGGCCGCGAGGATGTTGCGGGGCGCCGGGTAGGGCGCTCCGTTGAGCTGCTTCTTCAGGTTCGCCGGGAAGGCGGGCAGGTTGGCGGCGAACTTGGGGTGGGCCGGGGTGCCGCCGGGGATCCTGTGACCGGGGACGTCCCAGGGCTGCCGCGACTCGGGGTGGGCGTCGATGAACGCCCGTGCCCTGGCGAGCATGTCCTCGCGGGTGGCGGCCAGTTCGTGCACCAGGCCGTTGTCCAGGGCCCGCCGCGGGGAGTACTGGGTGCCCTGGAGGAGCACCTTCAGCAGGGCGTCGGCGACGCCCATCAGACGGACCGTGCGGGCGACACCGCCGCCGCCGGGCAGCAGGCCGAGGGTGACCTCGGGCAGGCCGATCTTGGAGCCGGGAGCGTCGAGGGCGATCCGGTGGTGCGAGGCGAGCGCGATCTCGTACCCGCCGCCCAGGGCGGCGCCGTTGATGGCGGCGACGACGGGCTTGCCGAGGGTTTCGATGCGGCGCAGGGCGCGCTTCATCTCCATGCCGGCCGCGAAGATCCGCGGGGCGTCGGCGGGCCCGGCCTTCATCATGTCCTTGAGGTCGCCGCCCGCGAAGAAGGTCTTCTTGGCGGAGGTGTAGATGAAACCGCGGATGGAGTCCTTCTCGGCCTCGGCGCGGTCGGCGACGGCCGCGATCGAGGTCCGGAAGGCCTGGTTCATGGTGTTGGCGGACTGGTCGGGGTCGTCGAGGACGAGGGTGACGACGCCGGTCTCGTCCTGTTCCCAGCGGATGGTGGTGGACTGGCTCATGGTTCTGGCTGCTCCGTAAGGCCGGGTGCGGGAAAGGACGGGGTCAGACGCGCTCGACGACGGTGGCGATGCCCATGCCTCCGCCCACGCAGAGCGTGGCGAGGCCGTAGCGCTTGTCCTGGTGCTCCAGTTCGTCGACGAGGGTGCCCAGGATCATCGCGCCGGTCGCGCCGAGCGGGTGGCCCAGGGCGATGGCGCCGCCGTTGACGTTGACCTTGTCCAGGGACAGGCCCATGTCCTTGACGAAGCGCAGCACGACCGCCGCGAACGCCTCGTTGATCTCGACGAGGTCGATGTCGTCGATGGTCAGCCCGGCCTTGGCGAGGGCCTTCTTGGAGGCGGGGGCGGGGCCGGTGAGCATGATGGTCGGTTCGGAGCCGGAGACGGCCACGGAGACGATCCTGGCGCGGGGCGTCAGTCCGTACCGCTCGCCGACCTCCTTGTTGCCGATGGCGACGAGGGCCGCGCCGTCGACGATGCCGGAGGAGTTGCCGGCGTGGTGGACGTGGTCGATCTTCTCGATCCAGTGGTACCTCTGGAGGGCCACGGCGTCGAAGCCGCCCATCTCGCCGATGGCCGCGAAGGACGGCTTCAGGGCGGCCAGGGTGTCGGCGGTGGTGCCGGGCCGCATGTGCTCGTCGTGGTCGAGGACGGTCAGGCCGGCGCGGTCCACGACGGGGACGACGGACCGGCCGAAGCGGCCTTCCTTCCAGGCGGTGGCGGCCCGCTCCTGCGACAGCGCGGCGTACTCGTCGACGTCCCGCCGCCCGTAGCCCTCGATGGTGGCGATGAGGTCGGCGCCGATGCCCTGGGGGACGAAGTTGGTGTCCCAGTTGGTCATGGGGTCGTTGAACCACGCGCCTCCGTCGGAGGCCATCGGCACCCGCGACATCGATTCCACGCCGCCGGCGAGGACCAGGTCCTCCCAGCCGGAGCGGACCTTCATCGCGGCCATGTTGACGGCTTCGAGGCCGGAGGCACAGAAGCGGTTCTCCTGGACACCGGCGACGGTGTCGGGGAGCCCGGCGGCGATGGCGGCGATGCGCGCGATGTCGGAGCCCTGGTCGCCGACCGGTCCGACGACGCCGAGGACGATGTCGTCGATGGCGGCGGGGTCGAGGCCGGGGAAGCGGCCGCGCAGTTCGTGGATCAGGCCGACCACCAGGTCGACCGGCTTGGTGCCGTGCAGGGCGCCGCCGGCCTTTCCGCGTCCGCGCGGGGTGCGGATCGCGTCGTACACATACGCTTCGGTGCTCACTGGTCAAGCCTTTCGGGGAGGGGTCAGCCGAGCAGGGAACGGCCGATGATTTCCTTCATGATTTCGGTCGTACCGCCGTAAATGGTTTGGATCCGGCCATCGGTGAACGCCTTGGCGACCGGGTATTCGGCCATGTAGCCGTAGCCGCCGTGCAGCTGGAGGCACCGGTCGGCGACGCGTTTTTGCAGTTCGGTGGCCCACCACTTGGCCATCGACGCGTGCACCGCGTCCAGCTCCCCCTGGGAGTGGTCGACGATGCAGCGGTCGAGGAACGCGCGGGTGACGGCGCATTCGGTGGCCATCTCGGCGATCTCGAAGCGGATGTGCTGAAGCCGGGCCAGCGGCCGCCCGAACGCCTCGCGCTCCTTGACGTACGCCGTGGTGATCTCCAGCAGGTGCTCGGCGGCGGCGATCCCGGCGACAGCGATGTTGAGCCGCTCCTGGGCGAGGTTGTTCATCAGGTGGACGAACGCGCCGTTGAGCTCGCCGAGCAGGTTCTCCTTGGGGACGCGCACGTCGTGGAAGAACAGCTCGGCCGTGTCCTGCGCCTTCTGGCCGATCTTGTCCAGGTTGCGGCCCCGCTCGAAGCCCTCGGCGCCGCGCTCGACGACAAGGAGGGACAGGCCGTGCGCCCCGCCCTCGGGGGTGGTCTTCGCGACGACGATCACCAGGTCGGCGAGGACGCCGTTGGAGATGAACGTCTTGGAGCCGTTGAGCAGCCAGTGGTCGCCCTTGTCCTCGGCGGTGGTGCGGATGCCTTGGAGGTCGGACCCGGCGCCGGGTTCGGTCATGGCGATGGCGGTGATGGTCTCGCCGGTGCAGAAGCCGGGCAGCCAGCGCCGCTTCTGCTCGTCGGTGCCGAGCGAGGTGAGGTAGGGGCCGATGATGTCGTTGTGCAGGCCGATCGCCAGCCCGGGGGCGCCGGCGCGGGTGAACTCCTCGGCGAGGACGGCGCTGTAGCGGAAGTCGGGGTTGCCCCCGCCCCCGTACTCCTCGGGGACGGCGATGCCGAGCAGGCCCTGGCGGCCGGCGGCGAGCCAGGCGTCGCGCGAGACGATGCCGTCCTTCTCCCACTGCTCGTAGTGCGGGAGGACCTCCTTGGTGAGGAAGGTTCGTACGGTCTCGCGGAAGGCGTCGTGCTCGGCGCTGAAGAGGTGGCGCTTCACCCGGTCCCCCTGGTGTCGTCGGTGAGGATGCTCGGTACGTCCCAGTCGTGGGCGACCTCGTGCGTGCCGCTGCCCGGCAAAGCGGGCGGGCGGGTCACCGCGCCCGGGGTGGCGGAGAAGCGGGGCGCGGGGGCCGGCTGGGTGATCCCGCCGTGCTCGGTGAAGGTGGAGCGGGCGGCGAGGTGCGGGTGGGCGGGCGCCTCGCGGAGGGACAGCACCGGCGCGACACAGGCGTCGGAGCCCTCGAAGACGGCCGTCCACTCGGCGCGGGTCCTCGTCCTGAAGCGCTCCGCGACGGCGGCGCGCAGCTCGCCCCACCGGCCGGGGTCGTCGCGGGCGGCCGCCGTGGCCCCGAGGCCGAGCAGCCGCGCGAACTCGTCGTAGAACCGCTGCTCCAGCGCGCCCACGGCCATGTACTGGCCGTCCGCCGTCTCGTAGGTGCCGTAGAAGGGACAGCCGCCGTCCAGGAGGTTGGCGCCGCGCCGGTCCTGCCAGCCGCCGGCGGCCAGCATGCCGTGGATCATCATGGCGAGGTGGGCGGTGCCGTCGGTGATGGCGGCGTCGACGACCTGGCCGCTCCCGCCCCCGGCGCGCGCGTGGTGCAGGGCGGCGAGGACGCCGACGACGAGGTAGAGCGCGCCGCCCGCGTAGTCGCCGACGAGGTTGGCGGGCACGGCCGGCGGCTCACCGGGCCGGCCGATCATGGAGAGGGTGCCGGTGACGGCGATGTACCCGATGTCGTGCCCGGCCCGCCGGGCCAGCGGGCCGTCCTGTCCCCAGCCGGTCATCCGCCCGTACACCAGCTTCGGGTTGCGGGCCAGGCACTCCTCCGGTCCGACGCCGAGCCGCTCGGCGACCCCTGGGCGGTACCCCTCGATGAGGACGTCGGCGCGCTCGACGAGGTCCAGCACGCGCCCGGCGCCGCCGTCCGCCTTGAGGTCGACGAGCACGGAGCGCTTGTTGCGATTGGTCAGGTCGTACGCGGGATCGATCCCGATCCCGGCGCCGCCGGGCCGGTCGACCCGCACCACGTCGGCGCCCAGGTCGCCCAGGAGCATGGCCGCGAACGGGCCCGGCCCGATGCCTGCCAGCTCGACCACGCGCACCCCGGCGAGCGGGCCGCCGCCTGTTCCTGCCATCCGACCCCCAGGCCCGTGACTGTGACACAACCGCTGTAACAGCAATGATGCTAAGAACGTGTTCCACTCCGCACAAGACCTGTGGACAACCGCCCGGCGGACACCCGGGTGAGGGGCTCCCCACCCGCACGCTAGCCTCTGCCTCCGACAACGGCGCGGACGGCGGAGGGCTGCATGGGGACACGCAACGGCACGGAACGGGCGTACGACGTCGTGCTCTTCGGAGCGACCGGGTTCGTCGGGGAGCTGACCGCCCGCTACCTGGCCGCACACGCCCCCGCCGGCTGCCGGTGGGCGCTCGCCGGGCGCAGCCGCGACAAGCTGGAGGCACTGCGGGAGCGGCTGGCCGCCGAGGATCCCCGGTGCGCCGACCTGCCGCTGCTCACCGCCGACGCCGCCGATCCGGCATCGGTGCGCGAGCTGGCCGGGTCGGCCCGGGTCGTGGCCACCACCGTCGGGCCCTACGTCTGGTACGGCGAGCCGCTGGTGGCCGCCTGCGCCGAGGCGGGGACGGACTACGTGGACCTGACCGGCGAGCCCGAGTTCGTCGACCTGATGTACGTGCGGCACGACGCGCGGGCCCGTGAGACGGGGGCGCGGATCGTGCACGCCTGCGGCTTCGACTCGGTCCCGCACGATCTGGGCGTGTACTTCACGGTGGCGCAGCTCCCCGAGGGCGTGCCGCTGGCCGTGGACGGGTTCGTCCGCTCCAACGCCTTCTTCTCGGGCGGTACGTTCGCCTCGGCGATGACCGCGATGGGGCGGGGCCGGCAGACGCTGCGGGCGGCCCACGAGCGGCGGCTGCACGAGCCGCGGCTGATGGGGCGGCGGGCGCGGGCACCGCTCGGGGCGCCGCGCTTCAGCCGGGAGACCGGGACGTGGGCGCTGCCGCTGCCGACCCTGGACGCGGGTGTCGTGGCGCGCTCGGCGGCGGCCCTGCCCCGGTACGGGCCGGACTTCCGCTACCGCCACTACGCGGCCGTCAAGGCGCTGCCCGTGGCCGTGGGCGGGGTGGCGGCCGTCAGCGCGCTGTTCGCGCTGGCCCAGGTGCCGCCCGCCCGGCGGTGGCTGATGGACCGCTACGAGGCGGGCCAGGGGCCGGACGCGGAGCGCCGGGCGCGGAGCTGGTTCACGGTGCGGTTCGTCGGCGAGGGCGGCGGGCGGCGGGTGTTCACCGAGGTGTCGGGCGGTGACCCCGGGTACGACGAGACGGCGAAGATGCTCGCCGAGTCGGCCCTGTCGCTGGCCTTCGACGAGCTGCCCGAAACGGCCGGGCAGGTCACCACGGCGGCCGCGATGGGCGACGCGCTGCTGGAGCGGCTGGACCGGGCCGGGATCCGCTTCCGGGTCGCCCACGCGGGCTGAGCCGCCCGGCCGGCCACGGGCCGGTGCACCCGGCGGGCGCCCCGCCGGCCGGTGGTGGGCGGCGCGGTGGCGGGCCGGTGCGCCGCGCCCCTGGCCCGCCGGCCGGTGCCGGATCAGTCGCGTACCGGTTAGAAGGGGTGCCCCGCCGGGTCGGCGTGGACGCACCGGAGCCGGCCGGTCAGGCCGTCACCTCCTTGAGGGCCTGCCTGCACAGGGAGTCCGCGAGGCGGGTGGTCTCCGGGAGGCGGTAGCGGGGCGTCAGGTGCAGGGTGTGGGCGCAGGCGTTCTCCAGGGTGACCCGGTGGCCCGCCGAGACGAACACGGGCTTGACGGCCTCCCGGGTACGCAGCGCCCGGCCGACCTCCTCGCCGTCCGCGACCAGGGGGGTGGACGCCCCGCGTGCGGGTGCGGGCTGCTCGTAGGTGAAGGTGAACGGGTTCTTGGCCACGCCGATCACCGGCAGGCCGGTGAGCACGCCGAGGTGGCTGGCGAGGCCGAAGCGCCGGGGATGGGCCCGGCCGTAGCCGTCGCACACCACCAGCCCGGGGCCCCGCCGCAGCGCGGCCAGGGCGGCCAGCACGGTCGGCACCTCCCGGAAGGCCAGGAGCCCGGGGATGTACGGGAACGACACCCGGCCCACCGCCGTGGCCTCCTCGACGACGGTCAGGGTGCGGGCGTCCAGGACGACGGCCGCCGCGGCGACGAGGTCCCGCTCGTCGTCGTAGGCCACGTCGACGCCGGTGACCACTCCGGTGCCGGGGGGCGGGCCGGGCTCGTCCAGGACGACGCGGCCGCGCAGTTCGTCCTGGACGGCCAGGGCCTCCGCCTCGTCGGACGGCCAGCCGGCGGGCTTCTCGATGATCGTCATAGTGACGGCCACCTTAACGGCGGCGCGCCCCACGGGGGCGGGCGAGGAGCCGAGGAGGCCTCCGCCGCCGGGACCGCCGGCGGGGCCCGATAGCCTCGCCACCATGTTCGTACTGGAACTGACCTACACCGGCCCCCTCGAGCGGGTGGACGCGCTCCTTGCGGAGCATGTCGCCTGGCTGGACTCCCATTACGCGTCCGGGGTGTTCATCGCCTCGGGCCGCAAGAACCCGCGGGACGGCGGGATCATCCTGGCCGCCGGGGACGACCGGGCGGAGATCGAGCGGATCACCGCCACCGACCCCTTCGTCACCGCGGGCGTGTGCGCGTACCGCGTCACCGAGTTCCTGGCGACCAGGACCACGCCCGAACTCGCCGCCTACCGCCAGCAACTGCCGTCGTAGCCACCGGGGAACGGCCGGCGTACGGCCGCTGGTCTCACCGCTCCAGCCGTGCCACCCGGCCCTTCTCGCCGGAGGCCCAGCACCCGTGGTCCGCGGCGCAGTCGACCGTGTCGTACGAGCCGGTGTCGACGGTCCGCCAGGTGCGGCCGCCGTCCGTGGTGAGGTCCGTCCCGGTGGGCCCCACGGCCAGGGCGGCCGTCCTGCTGTGCGGGAGCCAGGCCACGCCCGAGCGGTAGGCGGGCGGCGGAGTGGCGGCCTGCCGCCAGGTGCGGCCGCCGTCCCGGCTGAGGGCGCCCGCGAGAGGCGAGGGCTGCCCGGTCCGGTAGTCGCCGCCGACGGCCAGGCCGTGCGCGCGGTCGCGGAACGCCAGCGCGAAGACCCCGCGCGCCGGGTCACCGGCAGGGATGGTCGACCCGGCGGCCGTCCAGGTCAGGCCCCGGTCGGCGGAGTGCAGCACGCGCGCGGTGGCACCGCCGCCGGTGGCCAGCCACACGTCCCTCGGGCCGGCGCCGACGAGGCACTGGCCGCTCGCCGCGAACCCGGCCTCCCCGGGCAGGGCGGGGGGCATGCCGGTGTCCGGCAGCACCTTCCAGGAGCGCCCGCCGTCACCGGTGGACAGGACCCGGTACTTGCCGTCGACCGGGTCGCTCACGGCGAGGCCGTGGCGGCGGTCGAGGAAGGTGACGCAGTCGTAGAAGGCCCGGGGGTCGGTGTTGCGGAACGACTCGGTCCAGCTCTGCCCTCCGTCGTCGGTGCGCAGGATCCGGGACGCCTCGCCCTCCCCGATGGCGAGCACGACCGCGCGGCGGCCGTCGAACGCCTCGACGTCCCGGAACTCCAGGTCGCCCGCGCCGGGCGGCGAGACGTTCCGCCAGCTCCGGCCGCCGTCCGAGGTGAGCAGCACGGTGCCCTTGGAGCCGGCCACCCAGGCGCTGGAACGGCTGACGGCCGCCAGGCCCCGGAAACGCACCTCCGTCCCGGTCGGCTTCAGCCGCCAGGCGGCCCCGGACGGGCCGGCTCCCGACGCGTCGGCCCCGGGGGCGCCCGCCCCGGACGCATCGGCCCGCCCCGCTGCCGCCCCCGCCGGTGCCGGGGCGGCGGCCAGGGTGGCCGCCAGCGCCACCCCGCACAGCCCCAGCGACACCACGCGTCCCGTCTTCCCCATCGACTTCCCCATCGGCGTCATGGCGCGGGAACGTAGCCCACCCGCTCCGGCCCGTCCAGGGCGCCTCGGTGACGCACGTCACACCCGGCGCCAGTGCACGCGACGCCGGAATTCGTCGTCCTTCCCGGTGCAGGAGTCGTACCGCCGCAGCCGCGTGTGAGGGAGCAGGCCTTGTCCACCGTCATCGAGCAGGCCGTACAGGCCCGGCTGGTCGCGTCCGCGCCTCGTACGGAAACCGTCGCCGCCACCCTGCGCTACGACCGGGGGAACCCCTTCGCCGTCCAGATGGCCTTCCCCGCGCGGGCGACCCTGGAAGGCGTCGACGTGGCCTGGGAGTTCTCCCGGGAGCTGCTCGCGGCGGGCGTCGAGGAGCCGGCCGGGCTCGGCGACGTGCGCGTACGCCCCTACGGCTACGACCGTACGGTCGTGGAGTTCCACGCCCCGGAGGGCGTCGCCATGGTGCATGTGCGCACCTCCGAGGTGCGCCGGTTCCTCCGGCGCGCCCAGCACCTGGTGCCGGCCGGCTGCGAGCACCGGTACCTGGACCTGGACCAGGACCTGACCGAACTGCTGCGCGACGCCCGCTGATCCGCGCTCGGCGCACCGCGCCGCCGATATTCCGTTGCCGCCCCGGACGCGCCGGGCGTAGCGTCGTTCCCGGCCCTTGTCGTCGTCGAACGGAGTAGGACGTTGCTCGTCTGAGGTCTCGAGACACCGTGTCGCACAGCCGCGTTCGGCGCTGTGCGCGCTGATGTGTGCGACCTCGGCCCGCGAGCCGTCCTGGTGTCTCACCCGTTGCCCTTCTTCTTCCCCGACGCAACAGGGAGACCCGTATGTCTACCTTCCCCACCTCCATCACCTGCACCGACCTGTCCTTCTCGTGGCCGGACGGCACCGAGGTCCTCGACCGCTTCCAGCTCGCGGTCGGCCCCGGCAGGACCGGCCTGATCGGCGTCAACGGGTCCGGCAAGTCGACCCTGCTGAAGCTGATCGCCGGTGAACTCACCCCCGCCGAGGGCACGGTGCGCACGGCGGGCGAGATCGGCTACCTGCCGCAGAACGCCACGCTGGACACCTCGCTCCGGGTAGACCAGGCGCTCGGCATCGCCGCCACGCGCGCCGCTCTGCACGCCGTCGAGGGCGGTGACGCGAGCGAGGAGCACTTCACGGCGATCGGCGACGACTGGGACGTGGAGGAGCGGGCGCGCGCCACCCTCGACCAGCTCGGCCTCGGCCACATCGGCCTGGACCGCACCATCGGCGAGGTGTCGGGCGGCGAGTGCGTACTGCTGCGGCTGGCCGCCCTGCTGCTGGCACGGCCCGGTGTCCTGCTGCTCGACGAGCCGACCAACAATCTGGACCTGCACGCCCGGCGCCGTCTGTACGCGGCCGTCGAGGCCTGGTCCGGCGTCCTGGTGGTGGTCAGCCACGACCGTGAACTGCTGGAGCTGGTGGACCGGATCGCCGACCTCCGGGACGGCGAGGTGACCTGGTACGGCGGCGCCTACTCGGACTACGAGGAGGCGGTGGCCGCCGAGCAGGAGGCGGCCGAGCGCATGGTGCGGGTCGCCGAGGCCGACGTGCAGCGGCAGAAGCGGGAGCTGGCCGACGCACAGGTGAAGCTGGCGCGGCGCAAGCGGTACGGACAGAAGATGTACGACAACAAGCGCGAGCCGAAGATCGTGATGGGTGCCCGCAAGCGGGCGGCGCAGGAGTCGGCCGGCAAGCACCGCATCATGCACGCGCAGAAGCTCGCCGAGGCGAGGGAGCGGCTCGACGAGGCGGTGGACGCGGTGCGGGACGACGACGAGATCCGTATCGAGCTGCCGCACACCATGGTGCCGCCGGGCCGGGGCGTGCTGCTGCTGCGCGACCTGGAGCTGCGGTACGGGGCCCGGGTCGGCGGTGAGTGGGAGCTGCGCGGCCCGGAGCGGATCGCGCTCGTCGGACGCAACGGGGCGGGCAAGACGACCCTGCTGCGCACGATCGCGGGCGATCTGGAGCCGGTGTCGGGCGAGGTGGTGACGCACGTTCCGCTGCGCTTCCTGCCGCAGCGGCTCGACGTCCTGGACGACGCCCTGAGCGTGGTCGAGAACGTGGCGCGGTTCGCGCCCGAGGCGACCAACAACCGGATCCGGGCGCGGCTGGCCCGCTTCCTCTTGCGGGGCGCCCGTGCCGACCAGCCGGCCGGGACGCTCTCGGGCGGCGAGCGGTTCCGTGCGGCGCTCGCCGCGCTGCTGCTCGCCGAGCCGGCGCCGCAGCTCCTGATGCTGGACGAGCCGACGAACAACCTCGACATGGCGAGCGTGCGGAAGCTGACGGCGGCGCTGGACGCGTACGAGGGGGCGCTGATCGTGGCGAGTCACGACGTGCCGTTCCTGGAGTCGATCGGCATCACCCGCTGGCTGCTGCTGGAGGGCGGCGAGCTGCGCCCGACAACGGAGGAGGAGGTGCTGGCCGGCCTCTGACGGCCGGGCAGCCGGCCGGCGCGCGCGGACCGGCGCGGCCACGCACGGACCCGCGCGGGTCGGCACCCGCCCGGACTCGGCGCGGACTCGGCGCGGAACGGCTGGGAACCGGCTGGGAACGGCTGGGAACGGCTGGGGCGAATACCCGACAGAAGGTGTCGGGTATTCGCCTTAGCGTCGTCGTATGGCTTCCACGGCATCGCACATCGTGATCGAGGGCGCCCGCGAGAACAACCTGCGGGGCGTCTCCCTCTCCCTCCCGAAGAACCGCATCACCGTCTTCACCGGTGTGTCCGGCTCCGGCAAGTCGTCGGTGGTCTTCGACACCATCGCCGTCGAGTCGCAGCGGCAGCTCAACGAGACGTTCACCTCGTTCCTCAGGAACCGGCTGCCGAAGTACGAGCGGCCGCACGTCGACGCGATCGACGACCTGTCGGTGGCGGTCGTGGTGGACCAGAAGCCCATCGGCGGCAGCGTCCGCTCGACGGTCGGCACGATGACGGACATCTTCCCGGTGCTCCGGGTGCTCTTCTCCCGGTACGGCACGCCCAGCGCCGGCCCCGCGACCGCGTACTCCTTCAACGACCCGTCGGGGATGTGCCCGGAGTGCGACGGGGTGGGGCGCACGGTGCGGCTGGACCTCGACAAGGCGGTCGACTGGTCGAGGTCCCTCAACGGCGGCGCCCTGCGGCTGCCGGGCACGTCCGTCGGGAGCTGGCAGTGGAAGCTGTACGCCGGTTCGGGCCTGTTCGACCCGGACAAGCCGCTGGCCGAGTACACCGAGGCGGAGCGCCGGACGCTGCTGTACGGGGCGGGCGCGGGCGCCGGGCCGACGGTGCGGCTGACGATGAAGTCCGGTGCGGCCGACGTGCGGTTCGAGGGGCTGGTGGACCGGTTCGACCGGCTGTACCTGAAGCGCGACACTGCGGGACTCTCGGACACGTACAAGGAGACCGTGCGGGCGGTCACGACCCAGGGGCCGTGCGGGGCGTGCGGCGGGGCGCGGCTGAACGAGGCGGCGCTGGCGACCCGCATCGACGGGCTGAACATCGCCGACTACGCGCGGATGGAGGTCGCCGACCTGGTCGGCGTCCTGGCGGGGATCGACGACCCGGTGGCCACGCCGATCGCGGCGGCCGCCCGTGAGCGGCTGGAGCGGCTGGTGGGGATCGGGCTCGGGTACCTGAGCCTGGACCGGGAGACCACGACCCTGTCGGGCGGCGAGGGCCAGCGGCTGAAGGTGGTGCGGCACCTCGGAAGTTCGCTGACCGGGCTGACCTTCGTGTTCGACGAGCCGAGCGTGGGGCTGCACCCGCGCGACGTGGGGCGGCTGAACGACCTGCTGGTGCGGCTGCGGGACCGGGGCAACACGGTGCTGGTGGTGGAGCACGACCCGGACGTGATGGCCGTCGCCGACCATGTCGTCGACATGGGGCCGCGGGCCGGCGCGGAGGGCGGGGAGGTGGTGTACGCGGGACCGTTCGCGGGCCTGCGGGAGGCGGACACGCTCACCGGACGGTGTTTGCGGCGGCGTACGGCGCTCAAGGAGACCTTCCGTACGCCCACCGGGGCGCTGCCGGTGATTGGGGCGGACCTGCACAACCTGCGGGGCATCGACGTCCGCTTCCCGACGGGGGTGCTGACGGCGGTGACGGGGGTGGCCGGGTCGGGCAAGTCGACCCTGGTGTCGGAGGTGTTCACCGCGGCCCATCCGGAGGCGGTGGTCATCGACCAGAGCGCGATCACGGCGTCCTCGCGGTCGACCCCGGCGTCGTACCTGGGGATCATGGACACCGTACGGAAGGTGTTCGCAAAGGAGAACGGCGTCCCGGCGTCCCTCTTCAGTTTCAACTCGGCGGGCGCCTGCGCCGGGTGCGGGGGCCGGGGTGTGATCCACACGGACCTGGCATTCATGGACCCGGTCACCACGACGTGCGAGGCGTGCGGAGGGCGGCGCTTCCATGAGGACGTGCTGGAGCACCGGGTGCGGGGCCGGTCGATCGTGGACGTCCTGGAGATGACGGCGGCGGAGGCGATCGCGTTCTTCGACGACCGGGCGCTCAGGCGCACCCTGCGCACGCTCGTGGACGTGGGCCTGACCTACCTCACGCTCGGCCGGCCGCTCAGCTCCCTGTCGGGCGGCGAACGGCAGCGCATCAAGCTGGCGACGCGGCTGCACCGCACGGGGAGCGTGTACGTGCTGGACGAGCCCACCACCGGGCTGCACATGGCCGATGTGGACACGCTGGTCGGACTGCTGGACCGGCTGGTCGACGCGGGCAACACGGTGGTGTGCGTGGAGCACGACCTGGACGTGGTCAAGCGGGCGGACTGGGTGATCGACCTGGGCCCGGACGGTGGCAAGCAGGGCGGCGAGCTGGTCTTCGAGGGCACGCCCGCGGAGCTGCTCCGGGACCGGAAGTCGGTCACGGCCGCGTACCTGCGCCGGGATCTGGGCGTCGAATGACCGGGTGCGGACGGGGTAGGGGGGCGGTCACCGGTTTCCGGGGCCGCCGTGCGGGACGGCCGCGTGACGTGCCTCTCGGTGCGGCTCCGCGACCTGGGCGCATAACGGAACGTAAGCCTCCATTCGGGGGCCCGGGGTTGGCTCAGGCTTACGGCCCCCTTAACCTACGGTCTCGTAACCTACGAAGCCGTAAGTAATCTCCCGTCCCCAGGAGCACCCGTATGACCCTCACCTCTCCCTCCCTCGGCAGTTCGGAAGCGTGGACCGACGCCCGGCTGCTGTACGCCCTGGAGGAGGTGGTCGAGAAGGAGCTCAACCGCCATCTCAAGGTCGTCAAGGACTGGATGCCCCACGAGTACGTCCCGTGGTCGGACGGCCGCAACTTCCCCGGCCTGTTCGAGGACGGCGAGGCCTGGGAGCCGCAGCAGTCCAAGGTCACCGACATCGGGAAGATCGCCCTCGTCGTCAACCTGCTGACCGAGGACAACCTGCCCAGCTACCACCACGAGATCGCCTCGCTCTTCGGGCGGGACGGCGCGTGGGGCACCTGGGTGCACCGCTGGACGGCCGAGGAGGGCCGGCACGGCATCGTCATGCGCGACTACCTGCTCGCCTCGCGCGCCGTGGACCCGGACAAGCTGGAGCAGTTCCGGATGTCCCACATGAGTGAGGGCTTCGAGTCGGACAACCGCCACTCGATGCTGCACTCGGTGGCGTACGTCGCCTTCCAGGAGCTCGCCACCCGCATCTCGCACCGCAACACCGGCCACCAGTCGGGCGACCCCGTCTGCGACCGGATGCTGGCGCGCATCGCGACCGACGAGAACCTGCACATGGTCTTCTACCGGAACCTGCTGGGCGCGGCCTTCGAGCTGGCCCCGGACCTGACCATGCAGGCGGTGCGGGACGTGGTCGTGAACTTCCGCATGCCGGGCCACGGCATGCCGGGCTTCGAGCGGGCGGCCGCGCAGATGGCGATCGGCGAGATCTACAACCTGCGCATCCACCACGACGACGTGCTCCAGCCGGTGCTGCGCTTCCTGAAGGTCCTGGAGATCGACGGACTGGGCCCCGAGGGCCTGAAGGCGCAGGAGGAGCTGGGCCTGTACATGGGCGGGCTGGACGCGGAGGCGAGCAAGTTCGACGAGAAGCTCGCGGCCCGCAAGGCACGCATGGCGGCCCGCGGCCGCTGACCCGTGCCCGGCGCGCCGCCCGGTGCGCCCCGGAGCGCTCCAGCCGCTGCCGGCGGCCGGCCCCTCCCCCGGCCCGCGGGCGGGGGGGGAGGGACCGGCGCCGGGCGCGCGCCGGGCCGGGGCCATCGGCGCCGCGCGGAGGCGGAGCGGCGTGGGGCGCACAGGGCGCTCACAGGGACCGTGCGGCCGCGTCGTACGCTGTGCCGCGTGAAGCCTGTGACCCGCTTTTTCCTGATCGGCGCCCCGATAGCCATCGGCGCCTCCCTCGTCTTCGGCGGAGGCGACGGTTCCGTACGCCCCGCCGACGCCGCCGACCAGAGCCCCGCACCGCAGGCGGCCACGGCTTCGGGCGCGCCGAACCCGCTCAAGGCGGGCACACCGGACGAGCGGAAGGCTCTGGAGGCGCGCATCGCCGCGATGCCGGCCGGCCTGGCCGCGCCCGGCAAGAAGGAGCTCGCCGCCCGGCTGGTGGCGAGCGCGGACAACTCGACCCTCGACTGGCGGGGCCAGTACGACGACATCGAGGACATCCACGACGGAAACGGCTACACCGCCGGTGTCATCGGGTTCTGCTCCGGCACCAACGACATGCTCCAGCTCGTCGAGTACTTCACCAAGGAGCACCCGGACAATCCGCTGGCCCGGTACCTCCCGGCGCTGCGCGCCGTCGACGGCACCGACTCGCACGAGGGCCTCGACCCCGGCTTCACCGCCGCGTGGAAGGAGGCCGCCGAGGACCCGGCGTTCCGCCGGGCGCAGGACGTGATGAGGGACCGGATCTACTTCGACCCGGCCGTCCGGCTGGCGAAGATGGACGGCCTGTCCACGCTGGGCCAGTTCATCTACTTCGACGCGATGGTGCTGCACGGCCCCGGCGTGGGCCCGCAGGCGTTCTACGGCATCCGCGCCGCGGCCATGAAGAAGGCCCCGACGGCGGCGGAGGGCGGCGACGAGAAGGCGTACCTCAACGCGTTCCTGGACGAGAGCCGCGCCGTGATGAAGCTCCAGAAGACCGAGCGCGAGCGCGACACGTCCCGCATCGACACCGCCCAGCGGGTGTTCCTGCGGGACGGGAACATGGACCTCCGGGTGCCGCTGACCTGGCAGACCTACGGCGAGACGTACCGCATCACCACGCAGCCCGCCGGTAGTCCTTGAGGAACACCCCGGCGACCGGCGCGCCCGCCTCGCCCTGGACGATCGGGTCGTAGACGCGGGCCGCGCCGTCCACCACGTCCAGCGGCGTGCGGATGCCGGCGGCGGCGATCCGCGCCTTGCGGGGGGCCGGGTTCTCGTCGGTGATCCAGCCGGTGTCGACGCTGCACATGTGCACGCCCCGCGCGGCCAGGTGCTCGCCGCTGGTGCGGGTGAGCATGTTGAGAGCGGCCTTGGCCATGTTGGTGTGCGGGTGGCCGGCCGTCTTGTTGCGCACGGCGAACCGTCCCTCCACCGCGCTGACGTTGACGATGTAGCGGCGCGGGTGCGGGGAGGCCAGCAGCAGCGGCAGCAGGCGGTCGCACAGCAGCGCGGGCGCGAGCGCGTTGACGAGCTGGGTCTCCAGCACCTCGGCGGGGTCGAGCTCGCCGAGCCGCGCGGACCAGGAGTTGCGCGGAGCCGGGTCGGGGAGCAGACCCGCCTCGTCCGTCTCGCGGCCGAGTACGAGGGCGAGGGCGCCGTCACCGGTGGCCGGCAGGTCCGGGGCGTACCCCGGGGCCACGACGACCCCGCCCGGCAGCTCGCCGCGCTCCCCCGCGTGCAGCGCGGCGTACGACTCGGGCGGGCGGCGTATCGTCTGGGCGGCGTTGTTGACGAGGATGTCGAGGGGCCGGCCCTCGGCGAGGAGCCGCTCGCACAGTCCGAGGACCTGGCGCGGGTCGCGCAGGTCGATGGCCACGACGGTGAGCCGCTCCAGCCAGTCGCCGCTGCCCTCGGCGGCGCGGAAGCGGCGCAGGGTGTCCTGGGGGAAGCGGCTGGTGACGAGGAGTTCGGCGCCGTCGCGGAGCATCATCAGCGCGAGCTGGAACCCTATCTTCACGCGGCCGCCGGTGAGCAGCGCCCGGCGCCCCGTCAGGTCGGTCGACAGGGTGCGGCGTGCGGTGTTGTCGGCGGCGCAGGCGGGGCAGAGCCGGTGGTAGAAGGCATCGGCCTGTCGATAGAGCGCTTTGCAGACATAGCAGTGCCGCGGCTTGAGGAACTTCCCCACGCTGCCGCGCCGGTCCGGCGGGGGCGTCGGCAGGGGCGCGTCCTCACGCCGGTCGAGGGCACCGGTCGCGGTGGCGGCGCTGAGCAGGGCGTCGGTCCGCGACCGCGCCCGCTGCCTGGCCTTGCGGCGCTTGTTGCGGCTCTCCCGGGCGAAGGAGGCGGCCAGTTCCTCGGCCCGCATCCGCCGGGGGTCGTCGAGCGGCAGGGCCCGGAGGCGCTCCACCGTGCGGCCGTACGCGGCCAGCTCGTCGTCCGTCACTGCGCTGTGCTGCTGCTCCATGCGCATGTGATCTTACGGGCGGTCCGCCGGGACCGGCACCCGGATATCGGGCCCGCGGCTCCCCCGGTGCCGGCCGGCCGCGCTCAGCGCTCACGGCGGCGCAGCGCGTATCGCTCCTTCTCCGAGAGGCCGCCCCAGACGCCGAAGCGTTCATCGTGGGTGAGGGCGTACTCCAGGCAGGCCTCGCGGCCCTCACAGGCGCCGCAGAGACGCTTGGCCTCGCGGGTGGAGGAGCCCGGGTCGGGGAAGAAGAAGTCGGCGCCCGTCTGGGCGCACAGGGCGGTTTCCCGCCAGGCGAGTTCGTGGTCGTCGAGAGCGGTGCGGTTGATCGGCATGCCGGACACGCTGCCCGGCCCCGATAAACGGCTCGTCAACGAACGATCAACGCGGCACCGGCGGGCGGTCCGCCGGTTCGCTCCGTAATCATGGGCCTGCGGGACGTGATCGGCAAGGCGTTGGGCCGGGGTGTCCCGTGTCGGGCCGGGGTGTTCCCGGGTCGGCCGAGTGTTCCCGGGACGGCCGGGGTGTTCCCGGGACGGGCCGAGTGCCCCCGTGTCGGGCCGGGGTGTTTCCTGGTCGGCCGGGGTCTTTCCGCGTCAGGCCCGTGTCGCGAGGCCGGTGACGACCGCGAACCGGGCTCCCTGGGGGTCGGTCAGCTTGGCGAAACGGCCCAGGCCGGGCCTTTCCTCCGGGGCCAGCCGGACGGTGCCGCCCAGGCGGGCCGCCCCGGCGGCCGTCGCGTCGGCGTCGGGGACCTCGAACACGGGCGTCCAGTACGGGGCTTCGGCCGTCTCCACCGGATCGGTGCGCAGCGGCACCAGGCTGCCGAAGGAGGCGTCGTCACCGCCGTCCGCCGGGGCGAGGACGAGGGGCGAGCGGGTGTCGCCGGGCCGGGTCGAGCAGGATGACTCCAGGCCGAGCACCGACCCGTAGAAGGCCATCGCGGCGGCCGGGTCGCGGGTGTACAGCTCCGCCCAGCACAGTGCGTACGGGACGCCGACCCGTTCCAGGCCCCCGTCGGCGCCGGGCTGCCGGACGGCGAAGCGGGCGCCGGCCGGGTCGGCGAGGAGCGCCGTCCGGCCGAGGCCGGGGACGTCCGCGGGGCCGGACAGCACCGTCCCGCCGCCGTCGCGCGCGGCGGTGGCGGTGGCGTCGGCGTCGGCCGTGCGGAAGTGGAGGGTCCAGGCGGGTGCGGCCCGGCCGGGGGTGAGGGCCGGGCCGCCCGCGACGGTCCGGCCGTCGAGCTGGAACAGGCCGTGGCCGCCGGTGCCGGGACCGGCCGGCCGGAAGTCCCAGCCGAACAGGGCGCCGTAGAAGGCGAGCGCGGCCGCCGGGTCGGGGGTGCCGAGGTCGAGCCAGTCCGGGGAACCGGTCGGATGACGGGTGGTCAGCATGGTGCCGAGTGTGGCGCCGCCGGCGGACCGCCGCATCAGGAGGGGGCCGCCCGTATGACCGGCTAGCCGGTCTTCTTGGCGCGGCTCGGCTGCACCCGCTTGGGCTCACCCGGCATCTTCGGGTAGTCCGGCGGGTACGGCAGGTCGGCCAGCCCGTGGTCGCGCTCGTCCTTCGTGGCCAGTTCCAGCAGGCTGTCGAGGGTGAAGGCGTGGTCGTCCATGTCCGCGTGGACGTCCCCGTGGTCGGCGTACCGCACCGGCATGGTCGCCAGGTCGAAGTCGCGCGGGTCGACGTCGTCCAGTTCGTCCCACCGCAGGGGGGCGGAGACCGGGGCGTGCGGCCGGGGGCGGATGGAGTAGGCGGAGGCGATGGTCCGGTCCCTGGCCGTCTGGTTGTAGTCGACGAAGATCTTCTCGCCGCGCTCCTCCTTCCACCAGGCGGTGGTGACCCGGCCCTCCATGCGCCGCTCCAGTTCGCGGCCGACGGCGATGGCGGCGCGGCGAACCCGGGTGAAGTCCCAGCGCGGCTCGATCGGCACGTAGACGTGGAGGCCGCGGCCGCCGGAGGTCTTCGGCCAGCCCCGCAGTCCGTGCTCGTCGAGCAGGGCGCGCAGTTCGTGCGCGGCGGCGACCGCGTCGGAGAAGCCGGTGCCGGGCTGCGGGTCGAGGTCGATGCGCAGCTCGTCGGGGTGATCGGTCGCGTCGCCCCGGACGGGCCACGGGTGGAAGGTGAGCGTGCCCAGGTTGGCGGCCCAGATGACGGCGGCGATCTCGGTGGGGCGGATCTCGTCGGCGAAGCGCCCGCTGGGGAAGGTGATGTGGGCGGTGGGGATCCACTCGGGGAGGTTCTTGGGAGCGCGCTTCTGGAAGAAGGACTCGCCCTCCACGCCGTCGACGAAGCGTTCCAGGGTGGTGGGGCGGTCACGCAGGGCGCGGGTGATGCCGTCGCCCACGGCGAGGAAGTAGCGCGCCACGTCCAGCTTCGTGAAGCCGCGCTCCGGGAAGTAGACCTTGTCCGGGTTGGACAGGCGTACGGTCCGCCCGCCTGCCTCCAGCTCCACCGCGTTTCCCATGGGCGCCACAGTAGGACCCACGAGCAGACATCGCATATCGGGCATATCGCTGCACGGTCGGGCAGAATCGAGCCATGGACCTGCCGGTGATGCCGCCCGTGAAGCCGATGCTGGCCAAGTCCGTGAAGAAGATCCCGCCCGGAATGCAGTACGAGGCCAAATGGGACGGCTTCCGGGCCGTCGTCCACCGGGACGGGCCGGAACTGATCATCGGCAGCCGGACCGGCAAGCCGCTGACCCGCTACTTCCCCGAGCTGGTCACCGGCCTGCCGCCCCGGCTCCCGGAGCGCTGCGTCGTCGACGGCGAGATCGTGATCGCCCACGAGGGACGGCTCGACTTCGACCGGCTCACCGAGCGCATCCACCCCGCCGCGTCCCGGGTGACGATGCTGTCCGAGCGGACCCCGGCGCGGTTCATCGCCTTCGACCTGCTGGCGCTGGGGGACGCCTCGCTGATGGACCTCCCGCTCGTCGAGCGCCGGGCGGCCCTGGAGGAGGCCCTGCGCGGGGCCGGCCCACCCGTCCACCTCGCCCCGTGCACCACCGACATCGAGGTGGCGCGCGGCTGGTTCGAGCAGTACGAGGGCGCCGGGCTCGACGGAGTGATCGCCAAGCCCCTGGACCTGCGCTACCGGCCCGACGCCCGGCTGATGTACAAGATCAAGCACGAGCGGACTGCCGATGTCGTCGTGGCCGGCTACCGCTTCCACAAGAGCGGCCCGGTCGTCGGCTCCCTCCTCCTCGGCCTGTACGACGACCACGGCGCTCTCCAGCACGTCGGCGTGTGCGCCGCGTTCACCGCGAAACGGCGCGCGGAGCTGATCGACGAGCTGGAACCGCTGCGCATGGACCCGCCCGAGGGACACCCCTGGGCCGCGTGGACGGACGGGGCCGCGCACGAGACCGCCCGGCTGCCGGGCGCGCCGAGCCGCTGGTCCGGCAAGAAGGACCTGTCATGGGTGGCGTTGCGGCCCGAGCTGGTGTGCGAGGTGGGGTACGACCACATGGAGGGCAGCCGGTTCCGGCACACCGCCCAGTTCCGCCGGTGGCGGCCGGACCGTGCGCCGGAGAGCTGCGGGTACGGCCAGCTGGAGGAACCCGTCTCCTACGACCTCGGTGAGGTGCTGTCAGGGGGCGGGAGCGGCGGGTGAGCAGGGCGCCCCGGCGGGTTCCCCGGCCCGCACGTGAGCGCCCGGCGAGGGCGGGCCGGCCGGGTCCGGTGACGGCGACGCGGTCGGGGTCGGGGACGGGGGCAGGCTCGGTGACGGGGTCGGCACCGGGGTCGGGGTCGGGGTAGGTGACGGACAGGTGGGGTCCGGGGACGGGCCCGGCGGATCCGCGGGCCCCGGGGTCGGCGTGGGCGGGGTGGACGGGGACGGAGCCGGGGCGGGCGTCGGAGAGGGGGCGGGCGTCGGAGAGGGGGCGGGCGTCGGAGAGGGGGCGGGCGTCGTGGACGGGGACGGGGCAGGGCCGGCGGGGGGCCGGGACGGGCGCGCCGGCGGACGGACGACCGGCGGGCCGGACGGGGGCCGCGGGCCGACCACGATCCCGCCACCCGCGCCCGCGCCCGGCCCGGTCACCCGCCCGCCGCCGGCCGGACGCCCCGCGCCGGGGCTCGCCGGGAGCACGCCGGTGGTGTCCGGCACCGGGTGCGCCCCGTGCCGGTAGAAGGCCAGCCAGGCCAGCACCGTCCGGAGATAGGCGTCCGAGTGGTTGTAGCTCAGGACCGCCCGGTCCAGGTCGGCCTTGACGCTCAGGTTCCGCTCCCCCGCGCACAGGTAGCGCCCGGCGGCGAGGGCGGCGTCGTACACGTTGCCGGGGTCCCGGCGCCCGTCGCCGTTGCCGTCCGCGCGCCAGCGGGCCCAGGTCGAGGGGATGAACTGCATGGGGCCGACCGCCCGGTCGAACACCGGGTCCCCGTCGTACGCCCCGCCGTCCGTGTCCGTGATCCGGGCGAACCCTGCGCCGTTGAGCACCGGACCGAGGATCGGCTCCAGCGTGGTGCCACGGACGTCGACCCGCCCGCCGCGCGCCTGGCCCGACTCGACCCTGCCGATCGCGGCGAGCAGGTGCCAGGGCAGCCGGCAGCCCGGGTCGGTGCGGGCGACGGCGGCCTCGGCGCGCCGGTAGGCCGCGAGGACGGTGGCCGGGATCCCGGACTGGACGGTGACCGGCCCGGCGGCGGGGCGGGCGCTCCCCGGCCGGGGTGCCCGCAGTGGCGCGGGCGAGGCCAACGGGGGCAGTTCCGTGTGGTACGCCCCGTCGCCCGGTGGCCGTGGCACGGCGGCCCCGGCGCGGTCCCCCGCCGGGGCCCGTTCCGCGGCCGGCACCGGCGCCGGGGGCCGGGCGAACCCGGGTGCCTGCGACGCGGTCAGCGCGGCCATCGCCGTCACGGCCGCGGCCGTTCCGGTGACCCCCCGGCGGACCCGCAGCCGCCCCCGTACCCTCCCGCGGATCCTCATGAGCCCGCTCCCAGGGTGTCGATGACGGCGATGCGCCAGGTGCCGTCCTCGCGCACCGCGTCCACCGCGAACACGGCGGCGCCGTACGTCGTCTCGGGCTTCTTCGCCGCCGTACGGGTGTTGCTCTGGTCCGCGTAGATCAGCACGCGCGCGCGGTCGCCGTCGATCAGCTCCACGCCGCTGTGGGTGACGGTGGTGGTGAGGACGAGTCCGTGCTTCGCGGCCTGCGCCCGGACCGGGGCGAGCATGGCGCGGTGCTGCCCGACCGCCTTGCCGGTGAGGTGGGCGCGGACGGCCTTGTCGGCGGTGGCGGTGGCGGCGTGGTCGTACGAGAAGAGCTCGTTCACCGCCTTGGTGACCTGGCCCTTGACCTCGGTGGTGCGGGCGGTGTCGGTGAGCGCGGCGTTGCGGGCGGCGGGCGTGTCGCGCAGGGCGGCCGCCTCCCCGGTCGACCAGGCGGCGAAACCGCCCAGGAGGACGGTGAGGACGCCCAGGGCCACGGGCAGCCGGTGACGCCGGCGGGTCCGGGGCGGGGAGCCGGCCCCGGCGTCCCCGGGGCGTGGCGGGGAGCCGGACCGCGTACGCCCGGCGCGCGGCGGGGCGGGCGGTTCGGTGCGCCGGGTCCGGGACGTGGGGTCGGTGCGCCGCGTCCGGGGCGGGGGCGGGGCCGTGCGGGGCGCGTCCGCGGCGGCCAGGCGGCGCTGCCGTTCAATGAGGTGACGGGTCGTCGACATGGCGGGTCCTCTCAGTCGGCGGCGGGCGTCGTGGTGCCGACCGGTGCCTGGCCGAGGGCGCTGAGCTTCCAGCCCTCGGGCGTCCGGGTGAGCTCGCCGAGCATCCGGCTCTCCTTGGCGGCGGGCTTGCCCTTGGGCGGGGTCACGGTGATCCGGAGGGCGACCATCACGCCGGCCCGCCCGGCCCGGGCGTCCAGCTCGGTAACCGCGCCGGCCAGCACCTTCGCGCTGGTCACCGTCCTGGCCTGCTGGATCTGCCGCTCGAACTGCGGGCGCCCTTGGGTGAGCTGGTCCAGCAGGCCGCCGGTGGCCGAGTCCTGCCAGCGGTCCAGTCCGCGCCGCAGGTCCCGGTGGTCGAGCGTGTTCATGTTCTGCACGGCCTGTTCGCCCGCGGCGAGCACCTCGTCGCGGGTCGTGGCGTACGCGGCGGACTCGTCGTGCGCCGCCGTGTACCAGGACCAGCCGCCCCAGCCGGCGCCGCCGGCCGCGAGCAGGACCAGTGCGGCCGCGGTCGCCTGGAGCGGGTTGCCTCTCATCGTGCGGGCCATCGGTACGGGAGCCCCCTATCGCGCTCGGATGTCGACGATCTGCCAGTTGTCACCGCGCTGTTCGGCGGTGACGGAGAGCTGCGCGGCGACCGTGGTGGCGGGTTTGCCGGCGCGCCGGGCCACCTGGTCGAGGAAGACCAGGAGGTGCGCGCCGCGGTCGTCGAGCCGGGTCACCCCGGCGCGTGCGACATGGGTGGTGAGCGTGAGTCCCTGCTGGGCGGCCCGTTGCTCGACCTGGCCGAACAGGGCCTCGTACTGGCGGGCCGCCCGGCCCGCCAGGACCCGGCGCGCCGCCTCGCGGGTCCGGGCGGTGTCGCCGGGGCCGTACGAGAAGACCTGGGCGAGCCCTTCGCCGACCTCCTCCAGGACCCGGTCGGTGGCCGCGGTGTCGGTCAGCGCCCGGTCGTCCAGGGCGGGCGCGCCGTTCAGCTCCTGGGCGCGGAGGAGGAGTGCGGCGGCGCAGGCGAGCAGCGCCAGGGCGAGCACAGCGGGCACCCGGGGCCGGAAGGGCATGCGCCACCGGCCGCCCCGGACGGTCCCGGGGACCTCCGGGGCCCCGGTGGCGTCCGGGGCCTCGGTGGCGTCCGGGGCCTCGGGCACCGCAGGGGGCTCGGGCGCTTCGGGCGCCTCGGGGGATGAGCGGGGCGCGGGGGTCTGGGGCGCCTCGGGGGACGAGCGGGGCGCGGGGATCAGGGCATCCACCCTGCGGCCTCCTTTCATGCTCCGGCCACCGGTACCGCGGTGAGGGCGGCGACCTTCCAGCCGTCGCCCGTGCGGACGAGCCCGGCCTCCAGACGTTCGCGGTCCGTGGCGGCGGGCCCGCCGTCGGCGGGCGTGGTCTCGACCCGTACGGTCGCGATGAGCCGCGCCGTTCCGGCCCGGTCGTCCAGGGCGGTGAGCGCGGCGTCCGTGACGGTGGCGCGGGCGGAGGCGCCGGGGTCGGCGTCCTTCCGGGGGGCGGCCGTCCGCACCTGTTCGTGGAGGTCACCGGTGGTGGCGTCGAGCCACTGCGCGCGGGCCGCCGCGGGATGTGCGGCGTCCAGGCCGCGGAGCCGGGCGAGGTGGCCGCGCCCGTCGGCCAGGGCGTGGTCCCTGGCCTCGGCGAGGGCGCGGGTGGCGTCGCCGGCCGCCCCGGCGTACGACCGGCCGGCGAGCGCGCACAGCAGGGCCGCCACGGCGACGGCCGCCCACCACCCGTACCGCCTCACCGGCCGTCCCCCAGCCCGAGCAGGTCGCCCATGCTCCCGGCGGGGAGGGTGGCGCCGGGCGCCGTGGCCGGGGGCGGCAGCGGGCCGCCGGAGGGCGCGTTGGCGGAGCCGCGCACGTTGGTGCCGCCGGCGGGCGGGGCGGTGCAGCGGGCCCCGGTGTTGAGGGCCGGCGGCGAGGTGAGGTCGAGGCCGTTGCGGTATGTCGTCCCCTCGTACCCCGCCGTGCAGGGCAGGGGTTCGAAGAAGGTCACCGACATACCGAGGCCGACCCCGCGGGGGGTCACGGCGGTGGACCCGGCGGCGACGAGCGCCGGCATGGTGACCAGGAACTCCCGGATGCCGCGCTCCCGGGTCACCGCCACCTCCGAGGTGGTGAGCAGGTTGGCCAGCACGACCCCGAACTCGGGGTCGAGGTCCCGGAGCAGCGCGCTGATCCGGCCGGCGGCGTCTGGGGCTGCGGCGATCAGGGTGCGGAGGTCGGTGTCGGAGGCTTTGAGCCGCGCGGCCAGTTCCCTGGCCCCGGTGGCGAAGGAGGCGAGGGCCTCGCCCTCCTCCGCCTGGGTGCGCAGCACCGTCTCGGCGTCGCTGATCAGCCGGGTGGTGGCGGGCAGTGCCCGGTCGGCGGCCCGGACGACGTCGTCGCCCGCGTCCATCAGGGCCTGGAGGTCGTCGCCGCGGCCGCTCAGCGCCGTGCCGAGTTCGTCGACGACGGTGCGCAGCGCCTCCAGGTCGATGGAGGAGGCGAGGTCGCCGACGCCGCTCAGTACGGTGGTGACCGGCGCCGGGGTGCGGGTGTCGGCACGGGCGACGACCGCGCCGTCGCGCAGGTACGGGCCGCCGTCGGAGACGGGGCGGAGGTCGATGTACTGCTCGCCGACGGCGGAGAGGTTGGCGACGACGGCTTCCAGGTCGGCGGGGATGTCGGGGGCCGACCTGGCGATGCGCAGTTCGGCCTCCACACCGTCCTCGGTGAGCCGGATCGGCCCGACACGGCCGACGGAGACGCCCCGGTAGGTGACGTTGGAGTGGGTGAACAGCCCGCCGGTGGTGTCCAGCCGGACCCGGACCGTGTAGTGGTCGCGGATGCCGACGAGGTGGCCCACGTCGGCGTAGCGGACTCCGAGGAAGCCGAGGACGAGGACGCCGATGAGGAGGAAGGCGAGATTCTTCAGCCGGATGGCGGGGGTCAGCATCAGTCGCTCCCGGCGGACGGCAGGGGCAGGGGCAGGGGAACGGGAACGTGCGGGGGCGGCGCCCCGGTGCGCGCGGGCGGGCCGGCGGTGCCGCCGGGCGCGGTGCCGCCGGGCGCGGTGCCGCCGGGTGGGGTGTCGTCCGGTGGGGTGAGCGCGGGGATGATCTGCGTTCCGGGGGCGGCGGTGACGTCCAGGTAGACATTGAGGTAGTCGCCCTTGACGCCGCGCAGCACCTCGTCGGTGAACGGGTAGGTGAGCAGCACCTGGAGCGAGTCGGGCAGCGCCTTGCCCGAGTCGGCCAGCGCCCGGAGGGTGGGGCCGAGGGCCTTGAGGTCGGCGATCAGGTCGGCCTTGCTCCGGTTGACGGTGTCGACGGCGACACCGGAGAGGGTGTCGAGCGCGCCGAGCATGGTGAGGAGCGAGGCACGCTGCTTCTCCAGGACCTTGAGGCCGGGGCTCAGGCCGGTGAGGACCTTGTCGACGTCCCGTTCGCGGGCGGCGAGGGTGGCGGAGAGCCGGTTGACGCCGTCGAGGGCGGCGGTGATGTTGCTCCGGTTGCCGTCCAGGGTTCCGACGAGGGTGTCGAGCCGTGCCAGCAGGGAGCGGACCTCGGTCTCGTTGCCGCGCAGGGCCGTGCCCAGTTCGGTGGTGATGGTGCGGAGCTGCTGGATGCCGCCGCCGTTGAGGAGCATCGACAGGGCGCCGAAGACCTCCTCCACCTCCGGGTTGCGGTTGGTGCGGCTCATGGGGATGCGGGCGCCGTCGCCGAGGGTGCCGTGGCCCTTGGGGGGTGCGGTGAGCTGGACGTACTTCTCACCGAGCAGGCTGGACTGTTCGAGGTGGGCATAGGCGTTGGCCGGGAGCCTCACGTCGCCGTTGACCCGCATGGTGACGGTGGCGGACCAGTCGGAACGGTCGAGGGCGATGCGGGTGACGCGGCCGACGGCCACGTCGTTGACCTTGACCGCGGACTGCGGGACGAGGCTGAGGACGTCGGCGAACTCGGCGGTGACCTCGTACGGGTGGTCCCCGAGGTCCGCGCCGCCGGGCAGCGGCAGTTGCTCGATGCCGGACAGTCGCAGGCCGCCCGCCGGTACGTCGCAGCTCGCGACGGTCGCGGCGAACCCGACGGCGAGGGCGAGCGCGGCGGCCACCGTGGTGGCGGTACGGGAGGGCCGGGTCACCGCGCGGCCCCCTTCCCCGGGGTCCCGTACACGGTGCCGACGGCGGGCAGCGGGAGGGCGGGCAGGTCCTTGCGGCGGGCGGCGTCGACGGGGACGAGGCCGCCCGGTGTCGCCGCCGTCCCGGTGCCGAAGCTCAGTTCGTTGATGTCGGCGCGGCCGTTGAGGGTGCGGTGGGAGGGGTCGTACGCCTTGAGGGCGTTGCCGGCGGCGAGGGGCGCGGTGTCGAGGGCCTCGGCGAGCGAGGCGCGCCGGTCGGCGAGGGTGCGGGTGAGCGGTAGGAGGACGTCGACGTTCTTCTTCAGGCTCGCGCGGTTGTCCTCGATGAAGGTCTTGACTTGGCTGAGGGCGGTGCCGAGTTCCTTGAGGGCGGCGCCCAGGTTCTCCTTGTCCTCGGCGAGGAAGGTGGTGACGGTGGCGAGCCGCCGCTCGGCCCGGCGGACCTCGCTGTCGTTGTTCTTCAGCATGGTGGTGAAGGACTGGAGGTGGGTGAGGGTGGCGAACAGGTCGCCGCTGCTGCGGTCCAGGGTCCTGGCGGCCTTGCCGAACTGCTCCACGGAGTCGCCGATGGCCTTGCCGTTGCCCTTGAGGTTGGCGGCGCCGGTGCCGATCAGGCCGGCCAGCGCCCCGTCGGCGTTGGCGCCCTTCGGGCCGAGTGCCTCGCTGAGTTCGGTGAGGGACGCGTAGAGCTGGTCGACCTCCAGGGGGGTGGCGTTGCGGGCGGCGGGCAGGACCGCGCCGTCGCGGATCTCGGGGCCGCCGGTGTAGGCGGGGGCGAGCTGGACGTAGCGGTCGGAGACGACGCTGGGCGCGACGATGACGGCGTGGGCGCCGGCGGGCACGCGGACGCCCTCGTCGATCAGCAGGGTCACCTCGACCTCGGTGCCCCGGGGGCGTACGGGGCCGACGGTGCCGACCTTCACGCCGAGGACGCGGAGGTCGGAGCCCTCGTACACGCCGGTGGCCCGGTCGAAGCGGGCGGTGATGCGGGTGGTCCGGGACTCGTCGAGGGCCAGGACGCCGGAGGTTCCGGCCACGGCCACCAGGGCGAGCCCGGCGGTGATGCCGAGGGCGCGTCGGAGGTTCACCGGGCATCGCCTCCCTCGGGGCGCGGCGGCATGCACCCGGTGGCGGGTGGCGTGCCGGGGGTCAGGTAGGTCCGGGGGACGAGGCCGCAGACGTAGGTGTCGAACCAGCGCCCGTTGCCGAGGGTGTTGCCGACGAGGCGGTAGTACGGGCCGGCCAGGGCGAGGGTCCGGTCGAGGCTGTCGCGGTTCTTCAGCAGCACCCCGGTGACCCGGCCGAGGGCGGCCAGGGTGGGGCCGAGCTGGTCCTTGTTGTCCTGGACGAGTCCGGTGAGCTGGGTGCCGAGGTCCCGGGCGCCGGTGAGCAGGAGGTGGATGGCGTCACGGCGGGCCTGGAGTTCGCCGAGGAGCAGGCCGCCGTCCTCCAGGAGGGTCTCGAAGCGGCTGTTCTTGCCCGCCAGGGTATGGGTGAGCCGCTTGCTGCCCTTGAGGAGTTCGGCGAGCTGGGCGTCGCGCGAGGAGACGGACCTGGAGAGGGCGGACAGGCCGGTGGCGGCGCTGCGCACATCGGGCGGGGAGTCGGCGAAGGTGGCGGAGATGGCCCGGAAGCTCTCGGCGAGCTGCCGGGTGTCGATCGCGTCGATGGTGTCGCCGAGGCCGGTGAGGGCCTGGGTGACGTCGTAGGGGGAGGTGGTGCGTGCGGTGGGGATGCGGGTGGCGGGGTCCTGGGGGCGGGTGCCGAGGGGGTCCACGGCGAGGTACTTCGCGCCGAGCAGGGTCTTGATGGCGATGGCGGCGGTCGTGGAGTCGCCGATCCAGGTGGTGTCGTCGACCTCGAAGCGGACGCGGACCTTCGCCCCGTCCAGGGCGATGCCGGTGACCTCGCCGACCTTGACGCCGGCGACGCGGACCTCGTCGCCCTCGTCGAGTCCGGCGGCCTCGGTGAAGTCGGCGGTGTAGGTGGTGGTGCCGCCGGTCAGGGCGTCCGCCTTCCACGCGCCGAGGGCGAGGAGCGCGAGGAGGAGCAGGCCGACGACGCCGACGGTGACGGGGTCGCGTTCGCGTACGGGGGTGAGGCGCTTCGGGGAGGGGAGTCTCATGCGCGGCACCTCGGTTCGGTGATCGGGACGCCGGTGGGCGGCGGGGATCCGTCGTCGGTGCCGACGCCGGTCACCGTGGCCTCGCACAGGTAGAGGTTGAGCCACGATCCGTAGGAGGCGAGGCGTCCGACGGCCTGCATCTTGGCGGGGGTGGTGCGGAGGAAGGTCTCGATCCGGTCGGTGCTCTTCGCCAGCTCCCCGGAGAGGCGGCCGAGTTGGCGGATGTCGTCCTTGAGCGGGGCGCGGCCGTCCTCCAGGAGGCCGGCGGTGACGGTGGTGAGCGATCCCATGGCGGTGATGGCCTCGCCGAGCGGTTCGCGGTCCCGGGCGAAGCCGCTGACGAGTTCCTGGAGGGTGACGACGAGGTCGTCGAAGCCGGCCTCGCGGTCGTTGACCGTCTTGAGCACCGTGTTGAGGTTCTTGATGACCTCGCCGATGACCTCGTCCTTGCCCGCGACGGTGGTGGTGAGCGACCCGACGTGTTCGAGGAGGGAGTCGACGGTGCCGCCGTCGCCCTGAAGGACCCGCACGATCGACCCGGCGAGGCTGTTGACCTCGTTCGGCGACAGGCCCTGGAAGAGCGGCCGGAAGCCGTTGAAGAGCTGGGTGAGGTCGAGGGCGGGGGTGGTGCGTTCCAGCGGGATGACGGCCCCGGCGGGCAGGGTCCGGCCGACGGGGCCGGCACCCCGGTCGAGGTCGATGTAGCGCTGGCCGACCATGTTGAGGTACTTGATCGACGCGGTGGCCGAGGCGGGCAGGGAGCGGCCCCGCCGGACCGCGAAGGCGACTTCGGCGATCCGGCGGTCGACCAATCCGACCGACTCGACCTGCCCCACCTTCACTCCGGCGATGCGGACGCTGTCGCCCTCGACGAGGCCGGTGACGTCGGTGAAGCGGGCCTTGTACGTGACGGTGTCGCCGACGCCCTCGTTGGCGACGGACAACGCCAGGACGGTGGTGGCGAGGACGGTCACCACGATGAACACCAGTGATTTGACGAGCGGTCCGGCGAGGGAGCGGCGTTTCACCGGAGGGTCACCTCCGCTCCGCGGAAGACGGGGCCGGTCAGGACGGTGCTCCAGTCGGGCAGGGCCTCGGGGCCGGTCCTGAGGCCGGGGGCGATGAGTTCGTTGACGAGCCGGTTCTCCTGCGGCGAGTTGGGCAGGCCGAGGCCGCGGTCGCCGGCGCGGGGGGTGGCGGCGGGCTTCCCGGTGTAGGGGACCGCGTAGCAGTGCGGTCCGCCGGTGGCGTCGTACACGGGCCGGTCCTTGCCGGGGACGTACTTCCCGAGGGAGGGCACGGTACGGACGTTCACATGCAGGCCGGGCTCGTCGGTGCCCTTGCCGAGCGCCTTGTCCATGGCGGGCACGAAGCCGGCGAGGGTACGCAGGGTGCAGGGGAAGGACGGCGAGTGGCGGGCGAGGGCCTCCAGGGTCGGGCGGGAGGCGGCGGACAGCCGGATGATGTTGCTCCGGTTGCCGCGCAGGAAGGCCGTCAGGTCCTTCGCGGAGGTGGTGGTGGCCCCGTACAGGCCGGCGAGCCGGGCCTGCTGGTCGGCGATGGTGCCACTGGTGGTGGTGAAGTCGGTGAGGGCGTCGAGGACGTCGGGGGCGGCGTCGGCGTACACCCGGCTCACCTCGACGAGGTGGGCGATGTCGCGGTTGAGGGCGGGCAGGTGGGGGTTGAGCCGCTCGAGGTGGGCTTCCAGGGTGACGAGGGTGCGGCCGAGCTGCTGTCCCCGTCCGTCGAGCGCCTGGGCGACGGCGGTGAGGGTGGCGGACAGCTTCTCCGGTTTGACGGCGGTCAGCAGCGGGAGCAGCCGGTCGAGGACCTGCTCCAGTTCGACGGCGTTGGCGGAACGGTCCTGCGGGATGACCGCCCCGGCCGCGAGGGCGCGGGGCGACGGGTTGGCGGTGGGCGGGACGAGGGCCACGAACCGTTCGCCGAAGAGGGTGGTGGGCAGCATCTGGGCGGTGACGTCGGCGGGGACGCGGTGGAGGTGGTCCGGGTCGACGGCGAGGGTGAGGCGGGCACCGGTGCCGTCGGCGCGGATGTCGCGCACCTCGCCGATGACGACGCCGCGCAGTTTGACCTCCGCGCCGCGGTGCATCTCGTTGCCGGCGCTGGTGGTGAGGACGGTCACCGTGACGTCCCGGGTGAACCGCTTGTCGTAGACGGCCACCGACAGCCAGGCCAGGAGGACGGGGACCAGCAGGAACACCACTCCGGCGAGGCGTCTGCGTACGGTCGGCATACGGCTCATCCGGCCACCTTCACGGTCGTCGTCGCGCCCCAGATCGCGAGGGACAGGAAGAAGTCGGTCACGCTGATCAGCACGATGGCGTTGCGCACGGAGCGGCCGACGGCGACGCCCACGCCGGCCGGTCCGCCGGAGGCGCGGAAGCCGTAGTAGCAGTGGGCGAGGATCACCAGGACGCTGAAGACCAGCACTTTCAGGACGGAGAGCAGGACGTCGTCCGGGGAGAGGAAGAGCGTGAAGTAGTGGTCGTAGGTGCCGGCCGACTGGCCGTTGAAGAGGACGGTGACGGTGCGGGAGGCCAGGTAGGAGGAGAGCAGCCCGATCGCGTAGAGCGGGACGATGGCGACGACGCCGGCGATGATGCGGGTGGTGACGAGGTAGGGCAGGGAGCGCACGCCCATCGCTTCGAGGGCGTCGACCTCCTCGTTGATGCGCATGGCGCCGAGCTGGGCGGTGAAGCCGGCGCCGACGGTGGCGGAGAGGGCGAGTCCGGCGACGAGCGGGGCGATCTCGCGGGTGTTGAAGTAGGCGGAGATGAACCCGGTGAAGGCGGAGGTGCCGATCTGGTTGAGGGCGGCGTAGCCCTGGAGGCCGACGACCGTGCCGGTGAACAGGGTCATCGCGATCATCACGCCGATGGTGCCGCCGATGACGCCGAGGCCGCCGCTGCCGAAGGCGACCTCGGCGAGCAGGCGTTGCACTTCCCGGGAGTAGCGGCGCAGCGTGCGCGGGATCCAGGCGAGGGCCTTGACGTAGAAGACGAGGTGGTCGCCGGAGCGGTCGAGCCAGGCGAGCGGGGATGCCATCCTCAGGCTCCCTTCGCGGGGACGACCTGGAGGTAGATCGCGGTGAGGACCATGTTGACGAAGAAGAGGAGGAGGAAGGTGATGACGACGGACTGGTTGACCGCGTCGCCGACCCCCTTCGGTCCGCCGCGGGGGTTGAGGCCCCGGTGGGCGGCGACGATGCCGGCGAGGAAGCCGAAGATCAGCGCCTTGATCTCGCTGATCCACAGGTCGGGTAGCTGGGCGAGGGCGGAGAAGCTGGCGAGGTAGGCGCCGGGGGTGCCGTCCTGCATGATCACGTTGAAGAAGTAGCCGCCCAGGGTGCCGACGACGGAGACCATGCCGTTGAGCAGCACGGCGACCAGCATGGTGGCGAGGACGCGCGGGACGACCAGGCGCTGGACGGGCGACACGCCCATGACCGCCATGGCGTCCAGTTCCTCGCGGATCTTGCGGGAGCCGAGGTCGGCGCAGATGGCGGACCCTCCGGCGCCGGAGATCAGCAGCGCGACGATCAGGGGGCTGGCCTGCTGGATGACGGCCAGCACGCTGGCACCGCCGGTGAACGACTGGGCGCCGAGCTGCTGGGTGAGCGAGCCGACCTGGAGGGCGATGACCGCGCCGAACGGGATCGAGACCAGCGCCGCGGGCAGGATCGTGACGCCGGCGACGAACCAGAACTGCTCGACGAACTCGCGGAACTGGAACGGCCGGCGGAAGGTGTCGCGGGCCACGGTGGCCGCGAGGGCGAACAGCCGCCCCGTTTCCCGCAGCGGCGCCAGTGCCCGCGAGGGCGGCCGGTGGGCGTCCCCGCCCCGGTGCGGGCGCTGCCGGCCGGTGGAGGGGCGGGTGGCCGGGCCGGTGGAGGGGCCGGGCACCGGATCGGCCGGTGGGGCGGTCCGGATGTCCGGGAGGGTGGCGGTGTCCGGGGTGGCGGTGTCCGGGGTAGTGGGGCGGGGGGTGCCCGGGTGGTCGGTGGTCATGAGGCGGCACCGCCCCCCGTGCCGGCGGGGGCGTAGCTGCGGAGGATCGCGGTCCTGGCGGCCTCCGGCAGGCGGGGCAGCATGGCGAGGACCCGTTCGCGACGACGCTGGACGGCGGCGCGGGGCGGCAGGCCGGGCGAGGGTTCCAGTTGCGGGGCGACGACCCGGGGCGCGTGGGTGGTGGGGGTCCGCTGTTCGCGCGCCAGCGTCGCGGCGTCCTTCTCCTCCGACATCCCGATGGGGCCTTCGCGCCGCCCGCTCAGGAACTGCGCCACCACCGGCTCGTCGCTGGTGAGCAGGACCTCACGGGGTCCGAAGGTGACGAGATTGCGCCGGAACAGCATGCCCATGTTGTCCGGAACCGTGGCCGCGATGTCGAGGTTGTGCGTGACGATCAGCATCGTGGCGTCGATCTGCGCGTTGAGGTCGATCAGCAGTTGGGAGAGGTAGGCGGTGCGGACGGGGTCCAGTCCGGAGTCGGGCTCGTCGCAGAGGACGATCTGCGGGTCGAGGACGAGGGCGCGGGCCAGCCCGGCGCGTTTGCGCATACCGCCGGATATCTCGCCGGGCAGTTTCCCCTCCGCCCCGACGAGGCCGACCATCTCCATCCGCTCCATCACGGTGCGGCGGATCTCAGACTCCTTCTTGCGGGTGTGTTCCCGCAGCGGAAAGGCGACGTTGTCGAACAGCGACATCGAGCCGAAGAGCGCCCCGTCCTGGAACATGAGGCCGAAGAGTTTCCGCGTTTCGTAGATGTCGCGCTCGGGGCTGTTCACCATGTCGACGCCGTTGATGAGCACGCGCCCGCGCTCGGGTTTCAGCAGCCCTATGAGTGATTTCAGGAATACGGTCTTGCCGGTGCCGGAGGGGCCGAGCATCACACTGACCTCACCGGCCGGCAGGGTGAGCGTGACGTCCTGCCAGATGTTCTGTTTGCCGAAGGATTTGGTGAGTCCTTCGACGACCACTTCTGTTCCCACCACAACTCCCAGGTCCCGCTCTTGCTGAGGAAGTGACAAAAGTGCGTCGGGAGGCGCACGTTACGGTCACCCGAAGGTCCCGGACAAGCGCCGCACACGACGTCTTCGCGGCCGCCGGGCCATTTGTCACCGCATGACAAACCGGCGGGGATTCTTTGTCGCTCCGTGCGTACCGGCGCGCGGCCGGGTCACCGCTCGGGCTTCGGCCTCGGCGGGTCCGGGCAGAACTCCGGCTGGCCCGGTGAGCACAGCACGCCCTGCGTCAGCCTGGTGTGGTTGCCGCTCCCGGACAGGGAGGCGGTGAACAGCGGGTCCAGGTCCTCCGTGGCGCCGCAGCCGCTGAACTCGGGGATGGTGGCGGAGCCGGTCAGCGGGCCGCCGGTGACCACTGTGTAGCCGTGGGGCCTGCCCTCGGCGTCGTACCAGCCGCGGCCGGCCAGTGTGAGCCTCATGGGCCGGGCGGTGCGGCAGGCGGGGCCGACGTCGAGGGGGGTGCCGTTCACCTTCACGTCGGAGAGCCGCACCCACAGCTCGGCGGTCGCCTTCGTGACCTCGGAGAACTGCCCGTCGGGTGAGAAGTAGCTGCCGGTGGCGATGTCCATGGGACCGGCCAGCGTGAGTTCCGCCGTGGCCGTCGTCGGCATGAAGCCGAAGGTGAGGAACGTCGACCGGACGGGCGGCAATTGCGGTTTCCCCCGGTGGTCGAGGGTGGCGTCGCTGTACATGGTGAAGACGAGCCCGTCGTCGCGCGGGCACTGGTAGGTCTGGGTGGCCTTGGCCATGTTCACCCTCATCAGGCCGGGGTCCTTGAGGAACATGGCGGAGCCGAGCTTCAGGACGTTGGCGTAGCCGGCGATGTAGCCGTGGCTCGGTACGGGATCCTGGCTCACCGGTGGGGCCTCCACGCAGTCGTCGGCCCGGCCGGCCCCGTGGCCCCGTGCCGGACCCGTGCGCGGACCGGGGCCCGGGGGCGGCGTGCCCGCCGGACCGTCCGGTACCGGGTCCGGGCCCTCCGGTACCGGTACCGGGCCGTCCGGGCCGGGGGACGGCCCGTCGACGACCGGCGGGCGGTCACCGGTGCCGGGCCCGGGGAGCACCGCGACCCGGCCCATCGTGATGTCCTGGCCCGGTTCGGGCGCGCAGGTGAGGGAGGGGACGGGCGGGACGAGCGGGGTGTCGTCGGCCTTGCGCAGCAGCAGGTCCAGGGTGACGGGCCCGGTCGAGAAGACGAGGTCGCCCGCCGCGGAGGCGGTCACCGAGGGCACGGCGCCCGCGCCCTCCACCGTGTACGGCCCCGTGACCGGCAGGGCGCCGTCCGGGACGGTGAGCTGTGTCCAGGGCAGGTCGGCGGTGTCGTCGCCCTGCGCCACCCGCCCGGCCAGACGGACGGCTCCGCTCGCGGACGCGGCGCCCAGGGCGGCCAGTTCGGCCACCGCCTCCGCGGGCAGCCGCACGGCGACCCGCACGTCCGAGGGGCGCACCGGCCGGCCGGCCGCGACCTGGCGCGGCAGCGTGGCCGAGACCCGTACCTCCGCCGGGTGTTCCCCGCCCGGCAGCCGGCAGGCGTAGCCGAAGACCCCGCCGGCGGGCTGCGCGCCCTCGTCCACCGCGACCCCGGTACCGGTGCCGGGCACGAGCCCCGCCACCAGCACCACGGCCCCCACGGACGCGGTGCGCGCCCAGGTGCGCCGGCGGCCCGGCCCGCCGGTCGTGCTGCTGCCCATCGGTCAACCCCCACATCGCCCGCTGCTGTCCGTCCCACGGTGGGCGCCCCGCGCCGGGGGGGGGGGGGGGGGGCGGGCCCCGCCCCCCCCCCCCCCCCGCGCCGCCCCGCCCGCGCTAACGGCGGGGGGGACGGGGGGGGCGGCCCAGCCCCGGGTGAGGGGGCGCCCCCCGCCCCCCGCCCCGCCGGCCCCCCGCCCCGGGGCCGCCCGCCCGGTGCTTACGGGCTGGTGACCGTGAGGACCGGCGAGACCTGGTACTTGGCGCCGAACTTGGCCTTGTCGCCGGTCTTGATCAGGCCCGCGCACGACCCGGACGCACTGGTGACGGTCAGCGCCGGGGTGGCGTCGGGCACGATCTCCAGGACGCCGGTGGCGTTGGTGTAACTGCCGGTGTTGGCGGACCCCTCGATCGTGGCGTTGCACGTCCCGAGCAGGCTGGTGCCGGTGAGGGTCACCTTCACGCCGGTCAGCGTGCCCTTGGTGACGCCCGCGGCGTAGGTGACCCCGTTGAGCTTCATCGCCTGGACGGACGAGGAGACCCACTTGGACCCGAGCGGGCCGTTGCACTTGGTGGCGGAGGTGCCGAAGGTGGCGGTGCCGATGGTGGCCAGGCCGGCCCCACTGGCGTAGGCGCCGTCCACGGCGGTCCCGGAGGCGGCGTAGACGGAACACGTGATGGTGGCGCCGGTGGTCACGTTGGTGAGGACGGCGTTGGCGGCCGGGACGTTGGTGGCTGTGAACACGTCGTCCGCGGCCGGGTTGCTGACGGTCCAGGTGGCCTGGGGGGCGGCCGACGCGGTCGTCGCGGACACTCCGGCGGCGGCCAGTAACGCGGCGGCAGAAATGGCGGAAATTCTGGTAACGGGTCGCACGGGCTGTTCCCTCCTGAGGGGATGGGGCGTACCTGATGACCGCTTTCCCCCACGCGTATGCGGCTCGTACACGCCGGGGACAAGCGGTGGCGGCTCACTTCACGGAACACGGGGCCAATTGCGTACGGCCACCAGGTCGAGCACCTTGCGCGATTGACGCTACGAGCGAGTAACCGGCCGCGCAATACGCGCCCGTAAGTTTTCCCCGGCATTCTTACCGACGGGTATTTTCTTGTCGTACGGGCCACAGATCGCCGGGGTTTCTTGTACGGAAGTGAGCACTCCCGCCCCTTCGGCCGGGTGCCGGCCCCGCCCGGACCGGGAAGACGGTCGGGCTTCGGCCAGATCCGTGCACCGCGCCCGGACCATTGGTCCGTACTGGTGCGCGCCCGGCGACTCCTGGTCTATGTTCGGCACCCACGAAGTGCTCGACCCCGCCCGCACGTGGGAGCGCTTCCCCCCACAGCGCCCCCGCACCACCTCCCCCCACCGGCCGCACCCGGAGAAGGAGGGGCCACCCGCCATGCCCCGATCCACCACCCAGCCGTCGGACGTGGGCGAGCCACTGGGGCCGCTCCCCCAGGAGTTCGCCGCCATCATCCGGCCCGAACTGCCGAGCCTCGTCCAGGAGATCGGCATCGAGGTCACGCGCGCCTACCCCGAGTACGCCCGCCTCCTGGGCGGCCCCTACGGCAAGGCGATCCGCCTCGGCGTCGAGGAGAACATCTCCGCCTTCGTCGACCAGGTCGCCTCCCCCTCGGCGCCCACGACCCTGCGCGACGAGATGTGCCGGCGGTTCGGCCGGTTCGAGGCGTACGAGGGCCGCAGCCTGGAAACCCTGCTGGGGGCCTACCGCCTGGGCGCCCGGGTGGCGCTGCGGCGGGCCAAGAAGGTCGGCAGGCGCTACAACTTCTCCCCCACCCTGATGCTCAGCTTCGCCGACGCGCTGTTCGCCTACGTCGACGAGCTGGAGGCGCTGTCCCGGGAGGGCTATCTGCAAGTCCGGGCGGAGACCGTCGAACAGGCCGAGTCCTTACGCAGACGGCTGCTGCACCTGATCCTCGCCGGACCGCCCGTCCCGCGCACCGCCCTCGCCGAACTGGCCGAGCAGACCGGCTGGCCGCTGCCCGACCGGGTCACGCTCGTCGCGCTGCGCCCTCCGGCCCGTCCCTCCCTCCGCGGCAAACCCGACAACGATGTCCTGGTCGACCCGAGCGACCCTCAGCCGCACCTGCTGTTCCCCGGCCCGCTGGACGACACACGGAGGCGGTCGCTCGAGGCGGCCCTCCCGGCGGACCGCGCGGCCGTGGGCCTCACCGTCCCCCTGGCCTCCGCGGCCGACTCGCTCCGCTGGGCCCGCCGCGTCCTGGAACTGATCGACGCCGGTGTCGTCGAGGACGCCCCGCTCACCTTCTGCGCCGACCACCTGGTGACCCTCTGGCTGCTGGCGGACCCCGCCCTCGTCGACCAGCTCGCCGAGCGGGAGCTGGCCCCGCTCGCCGGACTCACGCCCACCCGCCGCGACCGGCTCATCGATACCCTGCGCACCTGGCTGGACACCCGCGGCACCGCCGCGCAGATGGGCGAGCTGCTCGACGTGCACCCGCAGACCGTGCGCTACCGGATGCGCAACCTCGAAGCCCGGTTCGGCGGACGGCTCGCCGACCCCCGGTCCAGGTTCGCGACGGAGGCGGTGCTGCGGGCGCTGCACCTGCGTGCCGCGGAGTCCGGCGGCCGGCGGGGCACCGCCGAGGGCCGGCGGGGCTGACCGCGGCCGGGAAGATCAACACCTGCCGTCCGGCGGGGACTTCGGGCGTTCGTGCGACGGAAATCACCGGTCGCGGAGCAAACGGTTGCAGCACAGATACAAACCCTTGGGGTAAACGCGAACCTGATGCTGTACCCATGGAGGGAGCACAGCAAACAGACGGCTGCCACAAGCAGCGCTCAGCAGTGAAGGACTCCACGTGACCGCGTCGCCCCTCGTCCCCGTCCCGATCCCCGACCGGGTGGCCGCCCTCATCGGCTCGTGCATGCCGATCGGCATCCTTCAGGCGGAGGTCGACGCCGAGTGCGCGGCGCGCGAGGTGTACCGGTTCCGGGCACCCCTGTGCACCGAGGACCAGGCGGACCGCGAGCACGCCCTGGCCGCGCTGGCCCGTGCCAACAAGGTGCTCGGCGCCTACAACCCGGGCCTGCTGCTCCGCCCGGGCGCGTCCTGGCGCTGATCCTCCGCCCGGGGCGCCGCCCGGCGCTGATCTCCCGCCGCGGCCGGCCGCGCGCCGGCCCGTCACTGGAGCCGGCGCCGAGGCGTCCTCCTGCCGGCCGCGCTCGCCTATTCGGTGAAGGTGCCGTCCACGTACACCCAGGCGCCGTCGGTCCGCTCGAAGCGGCTGCGTTCGCTCAGCGCGCCGGGCTCGCCGCCGTGGGTGTAGCGGGCGACGAAGGAGACCGTGCCGGTGGTGTGGAAGAGGGTGCCGTCGGTGGTACCGGTGATCTCCAGGCCGGTCCAGCGCATGGCGGGGTCGAAGTCCACGCTCCGCGGCCGGGTGGCCGGTGCCCAGGTGCGCAGCAGATACGGCTCGTCGCGGACGACGAAGGCGCTGTAGCGGGAGCGCATCAGCAGTTCGGCGGTCGGCGCGAGCGCCCCGCCCGTGTGAAACCGGCCACAACAGGCCCCGTAGGCGGCGGGCAGTCCGCACGGGCAGGGGCTGTCGTCCCGCACCTCGGAGGCGGTGCGCGGGTGTGCGGCGGACCGGGGGTTACGCGAGGTGGGGCGGGGGGTGGCGCGGCGGGCGGGGGTGCGTCGGGACATGCCTCCATTGTGCCGGTCGCCGGGGGCCCGGCCGGCCGCGCGTCCGGTGCGCAGCGGAGCGTAGTGAGCCCCCTACACACGCCCCCGCGTACCGTCACTCGTACCGGAGTTGACGAATGATGGAGGGGATCATGCAGCCGTTCGCGTGCAGCTACGCGCGTCCGCAGAAGGCTTCGGAGGACGTCACCGCGCTCTACACCTACGACCCGGCGCTCCAGCTCAACGTCCTGCCCGACGGGCGCCCGGCCATCAGCGACCGGGCGCTGCTGCTGGCCGCGGGCACGACCACGTCCACCGCCGGCTCCCAGACGCACTTCGACGACTGAAGCACGGCCGGCGCGAGCTGATGACCGTTCTGGTCCTGACGAGCCCTCAGGACGTCACGGCGGACATGGTGGTGGCCGAGCTGCACGAGCGGGGTGTGCCGCTCGTACGGCTGGACCCCGCCGACCTGCCCGGTGGGGCCGATCTGTCCGCCGAGTACGTGCACGGGGACTTCCACTGCTACCTCTCGGCACAGGGGCGCATGGTCAGCTCCCGGGCGCTGCGCTCCGTGTGGGTGCGCCGCCCGGGCGAGCCGGCGGCGCACGCGCCGGGGACGTCGGCGTGGCTGGGCGCGGAGACCGGGCAGGCGCTGTACGGGATGCTGTACTCGACCACGGCGCGCTGGATGAACCATCCGCGGCCGGCCGCGCAGGCGCGGTACAAGCCCTGGCAGTTGCGGGTCGCGCACCACAGCGGCTTCGCCGTGCCGCCCACGCTGATCACGACGTTCCCGCGGGTGGCGGAGGAGTTCGCCGAGCGCTACGGGCGGGTGGTGGTGAAGTCCCTGTCGGGGCCGCCGCGCACCGATCCGCCGGTCGCGCTGCCCACCACGCTGGTGGAGCCGGGGGCGGACTTCGCGGGGGTCGCGGCCGGGCCGACGCTCTTCCAGCGGTACGTGCCCAAGCGGGCGGACGTCCGGCTCACCTGCGTCGGGGGCCGGCTGTTCGCCGCGCGCAAGGCGTCCGCGGAGGGGCAGGTGGACGGGCGGTACGGCGACACCGGGCACGCGTGGGAGCCGGTCGGGGTGCCGGACCGGATCGCCCGTCCGGTGCGGGAGTTCATGGACCTGGCCGGTCTGGTGTACGCCGCGTTCGACTTCGCCGAGGACGCCGAGGGCCTGTGGTGGTTCCTGGAGTGCAACCAGGGCGGGCAGTTCGGGTTCGTGGAGCTGGAGACCGGGCTGCCGATCGCCGGGGCGGTCGCGTCCTGGCTGGCGGCTCCCGGCCCGGCGCACACCTGAGCCCGCGTCTCTCCCCGGCCCGGGCGGCCCGGGGGGCCGGGGGCCGGCGGGTGGTGCCGGCGCGAGGCCGGTGGCGGGAACCGGCCATTGTGCGGTGGCGGGGCGCACGGTGGTTCCGGGTCGCGCGGGGCGGCCCTAAGCTCCTGCGACCGACGGGCTGGTTACCTCGGGTAAGGGTTGGGTGGGGCATGCACCGTACGGGTACGACACGACGCACCTTCATGGCGGGCGCCACCGCCGTCACCGGGGCGGTCGGGGTGGGCGCGCTGCCGGGCCCGGCGGCCGCGGCGGCCCCGGCGCCCCGCGGCCCGGCCGTCGCGGTGTTCGGCGGCGGGGTCGCCGGGATGACCGCCGCGCACGAGCTGGCCGAGCGGGGGTTCCGGGTCACGCTCTACGAGCGGCGCGCGCTCGGCGGCAAGGCGCGCAGCATGGACGTGCCCGGCAGCTCCAGGGGCGGGCGCAGACCCCTGCCGGCCGAGCACGGGTTCCGGTTCATCCCGGGCATCTACCACAACCTCCCCGACACGATGCGGCGCATCCCGTTCCCCGGCAACGCCCACGGCGTGTACGACAACCTGGTCGCGCCCCGCGAGATGGCGTTCGCCCGCACCGGCCGCGAGGACCTGCGGATGCCCATCCCGTGGCCGGGCCACCAGCCGGAGCGGCTCACGCTCGACGACATCCGCCGGGCCCTGACCGCGCTGGTCGAGACGGCGACCGGGCTGCCGCTCCACGAGGGCGCGTACTTCGTCAACCGCGCGCTGGTCTTCCTGACGAGCTGCGACGAGCGGCGCGACGAGGTGTGGGAGCACATGCCCTGGTGGGAGTTCACCCGGGCGGCGCGGATGTCGGAGACGTACCAGCGGATCCTCGCCATCGGCGTCACCCGCAACATCGTGGCCACCAAGGCGGAGGAGGCCAGCACCCGCACGGTGGGCACGCTCGGCGAGGCGTTCGTCTTCAACGCGCTCGGCCGTGGCGCGGACGGCCCGCCGGACCGGATCCTGGACGCGCCCACCAACGAGGCGTGGATCGACCCGTGGGAGGCCCACCTGCGGTCGCTGGGCGTCGAGTTCCGTATCGGCTGGAGCCTGCGCGAGGTGCTGTACGGAGGGGGCGAGGTGACCGGCGCGCTGGTGGAGGACCCCGCCGGCGTCCGCGGCACGGTCCGCGCCGACCACTATGTGTGCGCCCTGCCGGTCGAGCACGCGCGGCGCACCTGGGGCGCGGCCCTGCGGGCGGCGGACCCCCGGCTGGCGCGGTGCGACGGGCTCCGGACCGACTGGATGACGGGCATCCAGTTCTATCTGACCGAGCGTCCGCCCATGGTGCGCGGCCACGTCAACTGCATCGACTCGCCGTGGGCGCTGACGGCGATCGCCCAGGCGGGGCACTGGCCGCGGCGGGACTTCCCGGCCGACTACGGCGACGGCGTGGCGGTGGAGTGCCTGTCCGTGGACATCTCGGAGTGGGACAGGCCGGGGATCCTGTACGGCCGGACGGCCAAGCAGTGCACGCGCGAGCAGGTGGCCCGTGAGGTGTGGGCCCAGCTCAAGGCGGCCCTCAACGACACCGGCCGCACGGTGCTCAAGGACGGTGCCCTGCACTCGTGGTTCCTGGACCCGGGCGTGGACGGTCTCGGCACCCCGCACCCCACCAACGAGGACGAGTTGCTGATCCACCCGGTCGGCACGTTCCACCTCCGCCCGCCGGCGGCCACGGCGGTCCCGAACTTCTTCCTGGCGGGCGACTACGTGTCGGTCGCCATCGACCTGGCGACGATGGAGGGCGCCAACGCCGCCGCCCGCCAGGCCGTCAACGCCCTGCTGGACCGGACCGGTTCCGACGCCCCCCGGTGCGTGGTGAAGCCCCTGTTCCGGGCGCCGGAGATCGAGGCCCTGAAGCGGCACGACCGCGTCCGGTACCGGCTGGGGCTGCGGAACGCGCTGGACGTGGGCTGAGGGCGCTCAGGGGCGCGCGGTGCGCCCCAGGACCGCCTCGGCCGGCGGCGCGAGGACCTGGCGCGGCAGGGCGTGCCCCATCCCGGGGGCCTCGACCAGGTCGGCGCCGCCGGTGACCTGCGCCAGGTGCCGGGGGTGGGGCGGCGGGGGCCGTCGAGCAGTGCGACCACATCCTCCGCGAGGGCGGTGAGGGCGTAGGGCTCCTTGTCGTAGGACCAGGTCGAGCGGCCCGTGTCGCGGTGGTCGTAGCGGATGACCCGGTGGTGGGCGGCGAGCAGGTCGCACAGTTCGTCGGGCCAGCCGAGGCCGGACGCCTGGGCACCCATGACCAGGAGCAGCGCGGGGCGTCCGGGTCCGGGTCACCGCGCCACTCGGTCCACAGGCCCACGCCGGGGGCGGTCCGGACGTACCGGACGTGGGGCTGGGGCACGGGTGGTTCCCTTCCATGAGGACGAGACGATACGTATCGTCTCGCTCGGTCCTGCCGTGGTCAAGCCTTTCCGGGCGCTCCCGCGCGGCCGAGTAGCGTGACCGCATGAAGCTGACGATTCTGGGTGGCGGCGGTTTCCGCGTTCCGCTGGTGTACCGGGCGCTGCTGGGCGACCGCGCGGAGGGGCGGGTCACCCGGGTGACCCTGCACGATGTGGACGCGGACCGGCTGCGGGCGGTCCGCGGTGTGCTGGCCGAGCAGGCGGCGGGCGTCCCGGACGCCCCCGTGGTGACGGCCACCACGGACCTCGACGAGGCCCTGCGGGGCGCCGACTTCGTGTTCTCGGCGATCCGCGTCGGGGGCCTGGCAGGGCGGGCGGCGGACGAGCGGGTGGCACTGGCCGAGGGCGTGCTGGGCCAGGAGACGGTGGGCGCGGGCGGCATCGCGTACGGGCTGCGCACGGTCCCGGTGGCCGTGTCGATCGCCCGCCGGGTCGCGGCGGTCGCCCCGGACGCCTGGGTCATCAACTTCACCAATCCGGCCGGGCTCGTCACGGAAGCCATGTCCCGGGTCCTGGGCGACCGGGTGATCGGCATCTGCGACTCGCCCGTGGGCCTGGGGCGGCGCGTGGCGCGGCTGCTCGGGGCCGACCCGGACGAGGCGTTCTTCGACTACGTGGGCCTCAACCACCTGGGCTGGCTGCGCGGTGTGCGGGTGGCGGGGCGGGACGAGCTGCCCCGGCTGCTGGCGGACCCCGGGGCGCTGGGCTCCTTCGAGGAGGGCAAGCTGTTCGGCGCCGACTGGCTGCGCTCCCTGGGCGCGATCCCCAACGAGTACCTGCACTACTACTACTTCAACCGTGAGGCGGTGCACGCCTACCGCGACGCCGGGCTGACCCGGGGCGCCTACCTGCGCGAACAGCAGGCCGGGTTCTACGGCTCCCCCTCCCTGGACACCTGGCACGCCACCCTGGCCGAGCGCGAGGCCACCTACATGGCGGCCAACCGGGAGGCGGCCGGCGCCGGGGAGCGGGCGGAGGAGGACCTGGAGCCGGGCGGGTACGAGCAGGTCGCCCTGGCGCTGATGCGGGCCGTCGCCCGCGACGAGCGCACCACCCTGATCCTGAACGTCCGCAACCGCACCACCCTCGCGGAGCTGGACCCGGACGCGGTCGTCGAGGTGCCCTGCTTCGTCGACGCCAACGGCGCCCACCCGGTGTCGGCCGCACCGCTTCCCCGGCACGCGGCCGGGCTGGTGACCACGGTCAAGGCGGTCGAGCGGGAGGTGCTGGCGGCCGCGGAGGGCGGGTCGCGGGCGGCCGCCGTCAAGGCGTTCGCCCTGCACCCGCTGGTGGACTCGGTGTCGGTGGCGCGACGGCTCCTCGACGCGTACGTGAGCGAACACCCGGGGCTGCGCTATCTGGCGTAGCGATGGCCAACAGCGGTGTCTTTACGGCTCGTTGGTCGCACCGTACGCTCCGGCCCCATGGTTCCTCAACGCCTTGGACGAGCCGCCGCGCTGACCGGCGCGGCCTGCCTCCTCACCACCGCGCTGGTGGGCTCCGGACCGGCCACCGCCGGGGAGCGCCCGCCGGTCACCGAGAACGCCACCGTCGTCCCGGTACAGACCACGGGCCCCGCGGACGAACGGTTCAACCTGGTCCTGCTCGGGGACGGCTACACCGCGGAACAGCTTCCCGAGTTCCGGGCGGACGTCGAGAAGCACCTCAACGTGCTGTGGAGCATCGAGCCGTTCGCTTCCTACCGTTCCTACGTCAACGTCTGGGCGGTGGAGGTCCCCTCGGCCGAGTCGGGGGTCGACTGCGACCCCGCGCTGGACGCCCCGCGCCGGGACACCCCGCTCGGGATGGGCTTCTGGGGCGGCTGCGACCCCGGCAGCGTGCAGCGGCTGCTGACCGTGGACGGCGACGCGGCCGACGCGCTCGCCGGCCTGGTACCGGGCACGACGGCGGCCAACCGGCAGATCGTCGCCCTCGCCAACAGCGACACCTACGGCGGCGCGGGCGGCACCCACGCCACCGCGTCCGGCGGCAACGCACTGTCCTCCCTGATCACCCCGCACGAGATCGGCCACTCCCTGGGCGGGCTCCAGGACGAGTACGACTACTACGGGCGCGGTGTCCCCGGCGGTGCGTACGAGGGCGGCGAACCGGCGTCCGCGCACCACACCGTGCTCACCGAGCGGCGGATGAGGGACCAGCGGGCCAAGTGGTGGCGGTGGCTGGGCGAGGAGAGCGAGTCGGGGGGCGTCATCGGCCGCCACGAGGGCGGGCTCTACAGCACGAAGGGCGTGTGGCGGCCCAGCCGGCACTCGATCATGAAGACCCTCGGGTACGCCTTCGACCAGGTGGGCCGCGAGGTCATGGTGCGGGCGATCTCGTCGAAGGTGAACCTGGTCCGGGCGCACACCCCGAACACCGCGCCGCTGGGCGCCGACCGGACGGTGTGGGTGGACACGCTGCACCCGGTGGGCGGTGAACTGGACGTGACCTGGCGGCTCGACGGGCGCCCCGTGGGGACGGCCGGGGCCCGCACGGTCGACCTGCGGCGGCTGGACGTGGCACCCGGCCGGCACACCCTGACCGCGACGGTCACCGATCCCACGCCGTTCGTGCGGGACCCGGCGGTGCGGGGCTCGGCGGCCCTGACCCGCAAGGTCACCTGGACGGTCGACCCGGCGGTCACCACCCGGCCCGAACCGGTGGCCGCCGCGTTCACCGGGCACACCGCCACCGGGGCGCCCGTCGGGGCCCGCTCGGTCGTGTACGCCGACACCACGCACCCGGCCGACCGCACCCTCGCCGTCCAGTGGCGGCTGGACGGCCGGCGGGTGGCCGGCGCCGGCAACGACCGCGACCTGGACCTGTCCGCGCTGCGGATGCGCCCCGGCGTCACCCACACCCTGACCGCCCGGATCGCGGGCACCGGCCACGAGCTGCGCTGGACGGTCGACGCGACACCGGCCACCGGGGCGTACGAGCTGTCGGAGCCGCTGCGCACGGTCCGCCGCCCGGGCCGCCCGGTGGAGTACGTGTACGACGGTCCGTTCACGATGCGGCTGACCGCGCGGGACGACCAGGACGGGTACGTGGTCAGCCAGTTCCGGGTCGACGGCGACGGCTGGTACACGTACTACGGCTGGCCGACCGACGCGGACGCGCCGTTCCGCTTCACCCCCGGCGGCACCGAGATCGACGGCCTGGTCTACGGCAAGCTCGGCACCCCGCGCGTGGTCCCCTGGGACGACGCGACGCCCGAGTACGGCACGCACACGGTGGAGTACCGCACGATCGACTCGGCCGGGAACACCGGCCCGGCCAAGAGGTTCCTCGTCACACTGATGCCCCCGGCGGCACGTTAGGGAGTGTCCGGAAAGTATCGGCGTCCGCCCGGAGGGCGGGGGCCGCGGTGTCCGGTGCGTGCGATCGCAAGGCGGAGGAGGGAGTCATGGCGGTGGGGGCACCTCCCGTGCCCGGAGGGCTACGGGGGACCATGGCGACCGACGACAACGCCGCGAGCGCGCGTGCGGGACACCGCGGGCCAGGCGAGACTTCGCGGACACGACCTAGGGCTTGCGTGCCACGCCGGCGTAGCCCGGGATCGGGTCGTCGCCGGCGACCGGGACGGCCTCGCCGAGCTCCGGGTGCCAGTCCGCCGTGAGCGACACCCCGGGTTCGGCGAGCTCCAGGCCGTCGAAGAAGCGCGTGAACTCCTCGCGGGTGCGCGGCCGCAGGGTGAGGCCACGGCTCCGGTACAGCGCGCGCGCCTTGGCCGCGCCCTCCGGGTCGAAGTCCCCGGTGACGTGCGACAGCACGAGGTAGCTGCCGGACGGCAGCCGCTCGACGAGCCGGCCGAGCAGCTCGTACGCCCCGTCCTCGTCGTCCACGAAGTGCAGCAGGGCGAGCAGGGACAGGGCGACCGGGCGGGTGAAGTCCAGGACCTCGCCCGCCCGTTCGAGGATGTCCCCCGGCTCCCGCGCGTCGGCCTGGATGTACGCGGTGGCGCCCTCGGGGGTGGAGCGGAGCAGCGCCTCGGCGTGGGCGAGCACGATGGGGTCGTTGTCGCAGTAGACGATCCGCGACTCGGGGGCGACCTGCTGGGCGATCTGGTGGAGGTTCGGCTCGGTCGGTATGCCGCTGCCGACGTCCAGGTACTGGCGGACACCGTTGGCGCCGAGCCAGCGGGTGGCCCGGTGCATGAAGGCACGGTTGACCCGGGCCATGTCGCGCCCCCGGGAGTCGACGGTCAGCAACTGCCTGGCCATCTCCTCGTCGACCGGATAGTTGTCCTTGCCGCCCAGGAACCAGTCGTACATACGGGCCGGGTGCGGCTTGCTGGTGTCGATCCGGGTCATCCGGCGTTCCCCCTGGCGATGTGGACGGACATGGATGCTGCTGAGCGGAAGGTGAGGTGACGGAAGGTCGAGGTGACGGGCGGTGGGTGAGCGGAAAGGCGGTCGGGCGGCCGACGGTCAGGTGAGCAGGAAGTCGGCCTTGCCCGACTTCGCCCCCTGGATGAAGGCGGCGATCTCCCCGTGGGTGTAGATCAGCGCGGGTCCGTCGGGGTCGGCGGACTGGCGGACCGCGACCCGGCCGTCGGCCAGCTTCATCGCCTCGACGCAGTTGCCGCCGTTGCCGCCGCTCCACGGCTTGTGCCACCCCTCGGCGCCGAGCTCGGCGGCGGGCATGCCGTTGTATATGCGCTCTGCGCTATCCATTCACAGCTCCTTGCGGAAATCCCGGAGGATTTCCTTCGTACGTTGCGCCGTGGCGGCCTGGGCCGCCATGCGGTCCATGACCTCGAGGTGCGAGGCCACCTCGGGGCGCGCGTCGAGGTAGACCGCGCCGGTCAGGTACTCGCTGTAGACCATGTCCGGGAGTTCGGGCACGGCGAAGCGGAAGAGGACGAACGGTCCGTAGGTGCCGGGGTGGTGCCCGGAGGCGAACTCGGCGACCTGGAGCGTGACGTTCGGCAGCTCGGTGGCCTCCAGCAGCCGGTCGACCTGGGCCCGCATCACGGCCGGCCCGCCGCCCACGGGACGGCGGAACACCGTCTCGTCCATGATCACCCAGAACTTCGGCGCGTCGGGGCGGGCGAGCAGGGACTGCCGCTCCATCCGGAGGGCCACATGGCGCTCGATGTCGTCGTGCCGGACCTGGCCCACGGCGCCGCCGCGCAGGATGGCGCGGGCGTAGTCCTCGGTCTGGAGGAGGCCGGGGACGAACTGCGGCTCGTAGGCCCGGATGACGCTCGCGGCGCCCTCCAGGCTGACGTACATGCTGAACCAGCCGGGCAGCACGTCGTGGAACCGCTGCCACCAGCCCGGCTTGTTGGCGTCCTCGGCGAGCCGGACGAAGCCCTCCGCCTCGTCGGCCGTCACCCCGTACGCCTGGAGCAGGAGCTGGACGTAGGGGATCTTCAGCGCGACTTCCGCGGTCTCCATCCTGCGGATCGTGGCCGGTGCCACGCGGAGCACCTTGGCGGCCTCTTCCCGCTTCAGCCCCGCCCGCTCCCGCAGATCCTGCAGACGCTTGCCGAGTACGACCTGTCCCACGGTGGGGGCGGACCGCGGCTCGCTCACTTAAGACCTCCCCACGCGCTGTTTCGACGAGTGTGCCATGCGGCGGGCACAGAGAACACCACACTCTGCAACTTTCAGAGTGCCACTTGCCAAGTGTCCGAGTCGGGAGGAAAGTATTCCGGTGAACCAGTTGGTGAACCAGTTCACGCGGCTGCCGCGCTCCGCCACGGGAGAGGCGACGTACGGCGCCGCTCCCCCATGTGAGGAATCGGTCGTGGCTCCTGGTAACGCGCTCACCCCCCGGCTCATAGCCCCACGACCCCCGATCTCCGCCGATGTCCGCCGCTTCTCGTTCGAACTCGCGGCGAGCCCGGAATCGGTCGCCAGGGCCAGGCACCTCGTCGAGGAACGGCTGGTGCTGTGGGAGGTGGACGGCACCGTGTGCGAGTCGGTGACGCTGGTCGTCTCCGAGCTCCTCACCAACGCCGTGGTGCACACGGCGAGCTGCCGGGTGGTCTGCGAACTCCGGGACTGCGGCGAGCGGTTGCGCGTCTCGGTCCAGGACGAGGGGTGCCCTGCCGCCGCGCCGAGGCTGCGGCGGGGCTCACCGGAGGAAGGCGGCCGGGGACTGATGCTCGTGGACGCGGTCAGCAGCGCGTGGGGCGCCCATGACGCGCGGCACGGGGCGGGCCGCGTCGTATGGGCGGAGCTGGCGCACGGCGGTGGCGGCCTGGCGGACCCGTGCTGAGGACGATGGCCACGCTCCTGTCGGCGCGCGGCCGGCGGGAACCGGCCCGGCGGGGTGGGCCCGAGGGCGAGGTGCGGCTCCCGCTGCCCGCGTCGCTGCCGGCGGCCCTGGGCTGCGACGCGGTGGGCGTACCGGCGCGGTACGGCTTCCGGCTGCTGTCCCGGCTGCCCGGCGACGGATGCGTGTTCGCCGACACCGACTGGTGGTGGTGGATCGTCCCGGCCGGCTCGGACGCGGACCTGCGCTGGCCGCTGCCCTCCTGCTACGCGGCGGGGGCGTACGTCCCCGACCGGCGGCCGCGGCTGATCCACCGGCCGGGCACGACGTCGCCGTACACCCCGCCCATCCCGCTCTACCTCATGATCTGCCAGCTCACCGGGGTGGCCCCCGCCTGGACCGTTCCGGGCGTCGGCACCCGTCTCTGACCCACCTGACCGCCGTGGCCCAGCCATGGCGGCCGGCTCGCGCGGCCCCGGCTGGGGGGCCGGGCCGCGCGAGCCGCGGGTGTCCTTCCCGCGCCTTCCGTTCCGACCGTCGCCCCCGGGTGCCCGTGCCCGGGGGCTTCGCCGTGCCTGCCGTACGCCGGGCCGGGGCCCGGCGCGGGCCGTGCGGGAGGGGGGGCCGGCGCCCGGTGGGTGGCGGCAGGGGGGTGGGGGGCGGGGGGTGACAAGGGTTTTCCCCGTATCGGGGTCGTGGCCGGTTTCCCTACTGTCTGCCGCACCGGAGGTTCTCGGCCACCTCGATGTCAGGTGCATGTAACGCGAATCCTCCGGTGACGGCCCCGCCCCAGGGGCCGTCGCGTCGGCGGCGGCGCAAGGGGCATACCCGGCCCGGGGTCCACGGACTGCCACCCCCACGGCACGTCCGCGGTCCCCATGCGCCCGCCGCCCGTCGCGCCCTGCACCGTCAGCCGCTCCGGGAGTCGCCGGAGCTGCCCTGAAAGGGAACACCTTGAACGGTTCCAGGCGGAGACTCATATCCGTCGTGGCGGCGAGCGCCACGATCCTCGGCGTGACCACCACCTCCGCGGTGGCCCTCGCCGGAGAGGCCACCCCCACCCCGAAGCCCGCTGCCCCGGCTTCGCAGGCCATGACCCCGGCGGCGCTGCCCAGCGCGCCCGTGGACAAGGTCATCGTCACCTACAAGTCCCGTACCGCCGAGGCCACGTCGAACAGCGCCGCCAAGAGCGACGCCGCGGCGAAGGCCACCGAGACGGGCGAGAAGCTCAGCTTCGAGCGCCGCCTGGCCACCGGCGCCGCGCTGGTCGACCTCGGCGCGGACGCCTCCAAGCAGGACGTCGCGGAGGTCATGGACGCCTTCCGCGCCGACCCGCAGGTCGCCTCCGTGGAGGCCGACCTCCGCGCCTACGCGATGGCCGTCACGCCGAACGACACCGAATACGCCAAGCAGTGGGACCTGTTCGAGCCCACCGGCGGCATGAACGTGCCCGGCGCCTGGGACAAGACCACCGGCAGCGGCGTCACCGTCGCCGTCATCGACACCGGGTACGCCGCGCACAGCGACCTGAGCGCCAACATCGTGCCCGGCTACGACTTCATCTCCAGCTCCGCCGACGCCCGCGACGGCAGCGGCCGCGACGCCGACCCCAAGGACGAGGGCGACTGGAACGCCACCGACGGGGAGTGCGGCACCGGCTCCAAGGCGAGCAACTCCTCCTGGCACGGCACGCACGTCACCGGCACCATCGCCGCGACCACGTCCAACGCCAAGGGCATCGCGGGCATCGCGTACGGGGCGAAGGTCCAGCACGTCCGGGTGCTCGGCAAGTGCGGCGGCGCGTCCTCGGACATCGCCGACGCCATCACCTGGGCCTCCGGCGGCAGCGTCCCGGGCATCCCGGCGAACCCGAACCCCGCCAAGGTCATCAACATGAGCCTCGGCGGCGCCAGCTCCACCTGCCCGTCCGTCTACAAGACGGCCATCGACGGCGCCGTCGCGCGCGGCACGACCGTCGTCGTCGCGGCGGGCAACAGCAACGCCAACGCCTCGGGCTTCACCCCCGCCAACTGCGCGGGCGTCATCAACGTGGCGTCCACCAGCCGCGAGGGCAACCGTTCGTACTACTCGAACTACGGCTCCATCATCGACGTCTCGGCCCCGGGCGGTGAGACCCGCCGCGCCACCGACACGCCCGGCACCGTCACCACCCCCGAGAACGGCATCCTCTCCACGCTGAACTCGGGCACCACCACCCAGTCGCTGGAGAACTACAAGCCCTACCAGGGCACGTCGATGGCCGCCCCGCACATCGCCGGCCTCGCCGCGCTGCTGAAGTCGGCCAAGTCGAGCCTGACCCCCGCCGAGATCGAGTCCGCGATCAAGGCCAACGCCCGACCGCTGCCGGGCACCTGCACCGGCGGCTGCGGCACCGGTATCGCGGACGCCGCCAAGACCGTGAACGCCGTGACCGGTACTACCACCCCCGGTACCGGAGCGGCGTTCACCAACAGCACGAACGTGACGATCTCGGACAACGCCACCGTGACGTCCCCGATCGCCGTCACCGGCCGCACCGGCAACGCCCCGGCCGCCCTCAAGGTGGACGTGGACATCAAGCACACCTGGCGCGGAGACCTGGTCGTCGACCTGGTCGCCCCGGACGGCACCGCGTACCGGCTGAAGAACTCCAGCAGCAACGACTCGGCCGACAACGTCCTCGCGACCTACACGGTCGACGCCTCCTCGGAGGTCGCCAACGGCACCTGGAAGCTCCAGGTCCGCGACGTGGCGTCGGGTGACACCGGCTACATCGACTCGTGGAGCCTGACCTTCTGATCCTCCGGCAGGACGTACATCTTCACAGGTCAGGGGCGTGCTCGCGGTACTTCGCCGCGGGCACGCCCGCTTGTGTGTTCGTCCACATACCGGACAGGACACCTGGACTCCCCTGGCCGAGTTCGTATCCTGCGCTCGCGGGACAGAACCGCGAGACGGATCGCGGGCAGGGCGCGGGCAGGGGGTCCGCGCCGGAGGGTGGTGGTCGCAAGTGAGGTCGGCGCCGTACCCCTCCACGCCGTGCGCCCCCATGCCGTACGGCCCCGGGCAGACCGACCGGGCCGCGCCCGTCGGGCGGGACGAACTGCTCGCGCGGCTGGACCGGGTCCTGCTGGCCCGTGGACGGGCGCTGCTCACCGGGCCCCCGGGCGTCGGCAAGACGGAGGTCGCGCAGGCGGCCGCGGAACAGGCCGGGGCGCGCGGCGAGACGGTGGTGTGGCTGGCCCCGCAGCCGGCGGACCAGGGCATGGCCGGGGCGGCGGCGGCCGCGCTCGTCGCCTCCGTGCCCGCCGTCGCGCTCGACGGCCTGCCGGGGCCGCAGCGGGACGCCGTGGCGGTGCTCTGCCGCGAGTCCGCCGCGCCGGCCGTCGGCTGGGACCCCATCGCCCTGCGGCTGGCCATCGCGGGCATCCTGCGCACCCTCGCCGAACGGTCCCCCGTGCTCCTGGTCGTCGACGACGCCCAGCGCATCGACGCCGACAGCGCCGACCTGCTGCGCTTCGCCCTGCATCTCGCCCCGCCCGCCCTGCGGGTGGTCGCCGTCGAGACGCCCGCCCCGTACGCCGGGGGCGGCGCCGACAGCGGGGGCGCGCCCATGCCCCTGTGGGTGGCGTCCGAGGCCGACGTGCTGCTGGTCCCGCCGCTCCAGGCCGACGAGATGGCGGAGCTGCTGGTGCACCACCGGCTGCCGTCCCGGCTCGCGGGCCGCATCCACCGGGCGAGCGGCGGCAACCCGCGCCTGGCCCTGGCGGTCGGCCGGTCGCTGGCCGACGCCACCGCCCCGGTGCACCACGCCGAGGCGCTGCCCCTGTCCGGGCGGGCCCGGGACGTGGCGCGCCGGATGCTGGCGCCCGCCTCCGCCCCCGTACGGGCCACGCTGCTCCTCGCCGCCCTGGCGCTGCGGCCGACCACCGCGCTGCTGCGCCGGGCCGGCCGCCCGACGGCGGAGGCGGAGCTGGCGGCGGCGGAACGCGCCGGGCTGATATCGCTGACCGAGGACGGGACGGTCGCGTTCACGGCCGGGCTGCTGCCCTCCACGCTCGTCCACGACACCTGCTGGACCGAGCGCAGCCGGGGGCACGCCGCGCTCGCCGGGGTGGTGGACGACCCGGTGGAGGCGGTGCGGCACCGGGCGCTCGCCAACGACGTGCCCGACGAGGACCTGGCCGCCGAGGTCGCCGAGGCGGCCGACACCGCGCGGCGGCGCGGCAACAGCGCGCTCGCCGCCGAACTGGCGCTGCTGGCCGCCGAGACCACCCCCGCGGACCTGGGGCGGCGGCGGCTGGAGCGGCTGGTGGACGCGGCCGAGGAGGCCGCCCGGGCAGCCCGGGCGGACCTGGCGATGCGGGCGGCGGCCGACCTGCTCGCCCGGGACGCGACGCCCGCCGACCGGGTCCGCGCGCGGCTCGCCGTGCTGGACACGGCGGGGCAGGGACTGACCGACCTGGACGAGATCTATGTGCACGCCACGGAGGACTCCGAGCACGAGCCGGCGCTGCGCGCCGCGGTGCAGTTGCGGCTGGCGGTGAAGTACGTCCTCGCGGACGGCGATCCGGTGCGGTCCCGGGCGGCGGCGGTCGAGTCGGCGGCGCTGGCCATGTCGGTGGGCGACCGGCACACGGCCGCGCGGGCGCTGACCCAACAGGCCCGGATGGACCGGGTGCTGGGTTCGCCGGACGCCGAGCGGACGCTGGCGGAGGCACGGGCCCTGGAGATGACCGACCGGCCGCTCGGGGTCCACAACACCGCCCAGATCCTCACGATCCGTCACGCCCTGTTCGACGACCGGCTCGCCGAGGCCCGTGACCAGTTGTACGCGCTGCTGCCGCTCGTGGAGCGGCGCGGTCCGGTCGAGGACGCGATCGAGCTGTTCCGTACCCTCGCCGAGGTCGAGGCGCGGCGGGGCCAGTGCGCGGCGGCGCTGGCGCACGCCGGGCGGTCGCTCGCCCTGACGCTGGAGGCGGGCCTGTCGCCGGGACCGGCCTGGTACGCGCTGGCGCTGGCCGAGACGGCGGGCGGCAGCTTCGCGCGGGCGGCCGGGTACGCGCGGCGCAGCGTCCGGGCGTCGGAGGAGGAGGGCGACCACGTCTTCCTCTCGCGGAGCCTGTACGCGCTCGGCCGGGTGCAGCTCGTGACCGGGGACGTGGCGGGCGCGCTGGAGACGCTGCGCCGGGTGCGGGACGGGGAGAACGCGCAGTGCACGGTCGACCCGTCGATGCTGCGCTGGCACGAGGAGCTGGCGGAGGCGCTGCTGGCCGGGGACGCCCTGGAGGAGGCCCAGGCGCTGCTGGCCGACGTGGGCCCGGTGGCGGAGCGGCTGGGCCGTACGACGGTGCTGCTGGGCTGCGACCGGGTGTACGCGCTGTGCCTGGCGGCGAGCGGCAAGACGGACGAGGCGGTGGGCCTGCTGGTGGAGACCGCCGAGCGGTTCGCGGGGCTCGGGCTGGTGCTGGAGCAGGGGCGCTGCCTGATCGCCCTGGCGCGGGTGGAGCGGCGGCGGCGCAGACGGTCGGCCGCGCAGGCGGCGATGCAGGCGGCGGCTGCCGTGTTCGAGCGGGCGGGCGCGGTGCCGTGGCTCGGGCTGACCGCCGAGAGCCCGTCCCCCGCCGACTCCTCCCCGGTGCCCGCCGCCGGGAGCGCCCTGTCCCGGCTGACCGACGCCGAGCTGCGGCTGGCCCGGCTGGTCGGGGAGGGAGCGAGCAACCAGGAGGCGGCCGCCAAGCTGTACCTGAGCGTGAAGACGGTCGAGGCGCGGCTGACCCGCATCTACCAGAAACTCGACGTCCGCTCCCGCGCCCAGCTTGCGACGGCGCTCAACGGACCGGCCGCGGGAGTGCGCTGACGGCCGGGACGGGCCGCTCTGCCGGGCTCCTCCGAGCGGCATACGCTGAGAACAGCAGTCGCTCCAACGGCGGGAGGCGTCATGACATTCGTCCAGATCATCGACTGCAGAACCGACCGGGTCGACGAGATGAACCGGTTGCTGGACATCTGGGCCGAGGCGACCCAGGGCAAGCGGACGGCCACGCACGCGGTGATGGGCCGGGACCGCTCGGACTCCGCGCACGTGCTGGAGATCGTGGAATTCCCCTCCTACGAGGAGGCGATGGAGAATTCGAAGCTGCCCGAGACCGACCGGATCTTCCAGGAGATGACGGCCCTCTGCGACGGTGAACCCACCTTCACGGACCTGGACGTCGTCCGGGACGAGCAGCTCAACAAGCTCGTCGTCCGGAAGTTCGTGGACGAGGTGATCAACCAGGGGGACACCGACGCGGCCGACGCGCTGTGCACCCGCGACTACCGGGAGCACGACCCCTCGCTGACCTCGTACGACGTGGACCTGGAGACCGCCAAGGCGGAGAACCGGGAGATCATGGAGGCGTTCCGGCCGCGGTGCACCATCGAGGGGCTGGTCGCCGAGGGTGACACGGTGTGCCTGCGCATGTCGTTCACGGGCCGCCACGTCGGCAGGTACCGGGACATCGAGCCCACCGGCCGGGACGTGTCCGGCACCGGTCACGCGACCTTCCGCTGCACCGGCGGCAGGATCGCGGAGAGCTGGTGGAACGTGGACGACCTCGGGTTGATGCGGCAGCTCGGAGTGGTAGCGGAAGACTGACCCACCCGGCCATGCTGCCGGCCGCGTGGCCCGTACGCGGCCGGCGGGGGCACCACGCGTCGCGGCCCGGGGCCCGTCCCGCGCCGGGCCGGACCGCCCGGCGTGTCCGGCGGGGGCGCGGCCGCCGGTCAGGCGCGGCCCCGGTCAGGCGCGGCCGCCGGTCAGGACGTCAGCAGCGAGTCGTCCTCCGGGCGGGCGCCCGGCAGCCGGTGACGGGCGGCGACCAGGGCGGTGTCCACGTCCGCGGTGCCGGTGGCGACGCACAGGGTCCGGGCGAGTTCGTCCATGCGCTCCCGGACCTCCGGGGTGCCCGCCTCGGCGTGCAGCACCCTCAGGGTCTCGTACTGCTCGACCAGGTTGTTCAGGACGGCGGGGTGGGCCATCAGCACAGCGGGTCTCCTTCCTCCACGAGCGCCGGATGTCGGCGTGGAGCCCTGCTACCCGGTGATCCGTTCCGCATGCCCGGACGTCCTGGGCTAGCTTCACCCCCATGACCAGCGCCGCGACGCCGTCCTTCGCCGACACGCTCACCACCGCGTCCTCCCCCCTCGTCCTCGATGGGGGCCTGGCCGGCCGGCTGGAGGCCGCCGGGCACGATCTCGGGGACGACCTGTGGTCGGCGCGGCTGCTCGCGGACCGGCCCGAGGCGATCGTGGCGGCGCACCTCGCCTACTACGAGGCGGGCGCGAGCGTGGCGACGACGGCGAGCTACCAGGCCACCTTCGAGGGCTTCGCCCGCCACGGCACCGGGCACGAGCGGGCGGCCGAGCTGCTCGCGCTCGGTGTGGAACTGGGCCGGGAGGCCGCCCGCCGGGCCGCCCCCGGGGCGTCCGGCCGGCCGCTGTGGGTGGCCGCGTCCGCCGGGCCGTACGGCGCGATGCTGGCCGACGGCTCGGAGTACCGGGGCCGGTACGGGCTGGACGTCACCGCGCTGGAGCGGTTCCACCGCCCGCGCCTGGAGGTGCTGGCCGCGGCCCGGCCGGACGTCCTGGCCCTGGAGACCGTGCCGGACGCGGACGAGGCGCGGGCGCTGGTGCGGGCGGTGCGCGGCCTGGGCGTGCCGGCGTGGCTGTCGTACAGCGTCGCCGGTGACCGGACGCGGGCGGGCCAGCCGCTGGAGGAGGCGTTCGCGGTGGTGGCGGCGTCGGAGGAGATCGTCGCCGTCGGGGTGAACTGCTGCGCCCCGGAGGACGCCGGCCACGCGGTCGCGGTCGCGGCGCGCGTCACGGGCAAGCCGGTGGTGGTGTACCCGAACAGTGGTGAGCGGTGGGACGCCGGGGCCCGTGCCTGGCGCGGCCGTCCGACGTTCACCGCCGGGCGGGCGGAGGGCTGGCGGCGGGCGGGAGCGCGGCTGATCGGCGGCTGCTGCCGGGTCGGGCCGGACATGATCGCGGAGCTGGCGGCGGGGCTGCGCTGAGCCGTCCCGGGGCGGCCGTCACCGGGACGGACCCGGGGACCCGGGACGGGACCGGGGCGGGACCCCGGGGACCGGGACGGGACCGGAGCGGGACCGGAGCGGGGCCCCGGGCGGTCACACCCGGGGCCTGGACAGGTCCCGGTCGGCGGCCTGGAAGGTACGGCGGTACGCGAGCGGGGCGACGCCGATCGCGGCGTGCAGGTGCTGCCGCAGGGACGTGGCGGTGGCGAACCCCACCTCGCCCGCGACCCGGTCCACCGGCAGGTCGGTGGACTCCAGCAACTGCCGCGCCCGGGCGACCCGTTGCTGGATGAGCCACCGTCCGGGGCTCATGCCCACCTCCTCGCCGAACCGGCGGGCGAAGGTCCGGGTGCTCATCCGCGCGTGCCGGGCGAGGTCGGTCAGGGTGAGCGGCAGGTGCAGGTTCTCCAGGGCCCACTGCCGGGTGGCGCCCGTCCCGCTGTCCGACGTCTCGGGCACCGGCTGCTCGATGTACTGGGCCTGGCCGCCGTCCCGCCAGGGTGGCACCACGCAGGCGCGGGCCACGTGGTTGGCCACCTCGCTGCCGTGGTCCTCGCGCACGATGTGCAGGCAGACGTCCACGCCCGAGCCGGCGCCCGCGGACGTGAGGACGTCCCCGCTGTCGACGAAGAGCACGTCGGGGTCGAGCGCCACATGCGGGTAGAGCCGCCGGAAGTGCGGCACCAGCGACCAGTGCGTGGTGGCGGTCCGCCCGTCGAGCAGGCCCGCCGCGGCCAGCAGGAAGGCCCCGGTGCAGATGGAGACGATCCGGGTGCCCGGGCGGATCCGCGCCAGCGCGGCGGCGGCCGGCGCGGGCGGTTCGGCGGCGATCAGCCCCATGTCGTACGGCGGGATGACCACCGTGTCGGCCGTGGCCAGGGCCTCCGGCCCGTGGTCGACGGTGATCGAGAAGTCCGAGCCGGTGTGCACGGGACGTCCGTCGACGGAGCAGGTGATCACCTCGTACCGGCCGCCGGCGGAGCCGAAGACGCGGTTCGGTATGCCGAGTTCGAAGGGATACACGCCGTCGAGGGCGAGGACGACCACACGATGCATGGCACGATCCTATCGGACCTTGGCAATCGTGCCATTTTCCGGCCGGTCCTCCCCCGGCAGGCTGGTCCGCATGACAACGACAACGACCATGCGCGCGATCAGTCAGGACGTCCTCGGCGGCCCCGAGGTGCTCAAGGAAGTGGAACTGCGGCGCCCCGAGCCGGGCCCGAGCCAGGTACTGGTACGCGTACGCGCGGCGGGGGTCAACCCGACCGACTGGAAGCACCGCGGCGGCCGGATGTTCCTGGGCGACCCGCCCTACGTCCTCGGCTGGGACGTCTCCGGGGTGGTGGAGGCGGTCGGCATGGGCGTGACCCTGTTCAAGCCCGGCGACGAGGTGTTCGGGATGCTGCCGTACCCGTACGGCGTCGGCTCCCACGCCGAGTACGTCACCGGCCCCGCCCGCGCCTTCGCCCGCAAGCCCTCCGGCCTCGACCACGTCCAGGCCGGCGCCCTGCCGCTGGCGGCGCTGACGGCCTACCAGGCGCTCGTCGACACCGCGCGCGTCGAGGCGGGGCAGCGCGTGCTGATCCACGCGGCGGCCGGCGGCGTCGGCCACCTGGCCGTGCAGATCGCCAAGGCGCGCGGGGCGTACGTGATCGGCACCGCCAGCGCGGGGAAGCACGCGTTCCTGAAGGACCTGGGCGCCGACGAGGTGATCGACTACCGGGAGACGGACTTCGCCGAGGAGGTCGGCGACGTCGACGTCGTCCTGGACACCATCGGCGACGAGGACTACCGCGTCCGCTCGCTGCGCACGCTCCGCCGGGGCGGCCTGCTGGTGTCGATCCTGCCGATGGGCGGGGAGGAGCTGGCCGCCCACGCGGAGCGGCACGGCGTCCGCACCGAGCTGCTGCTGGTGGAGGCGGACCACGCGGGCATGAACGCGATCGCCCGGCTGGCCGAGGAGGGCAGGCTGCGGGCGGCGATCGCGGGCACCTTCCCGCTGGCGGACGCCGCCAAGGCCCATGCGCTGGGCGAGACCGGCCGCACCGCCGGCAAGCTGGTCCTCACCGTCGACTGACCCGGCGCCACCGCGCCCTTCCGCCGCCGACCGCGTCCGGCCCCCGCCCGGGGGCCGGACGCGTCGGCGTGCCCCGTGCCGGTCCGCCCCGGCGTACCCGCCCCCGGAGGCGGCCGGAGAGGCCGCGTGGGCGCGGGCGTGCGGCGGGGCGTGACACCTGACCGGCTGGGGCGTTGTCCGGGGCATGGACCGCACGAACACCGAAGAGAAACGCACCTGCTCCCCCGAGCCGCCGACCGTGGGCGTGGTCGTCGCGCGCACCGGGCGGCTGGCGCGGCTGGGCGACCCGCTGGCGTACGCCATGGATCTGCTGGCGCCGAAGCTGCGTGGCCGGCTGCGCCTGGTGGGGCGCGACAGCCGCTCCTCCGCCGCGGGCGCCCGGCGCGCGGTACGGGAGCTGGTGGAGGTGGAGCGGGCGCGGATGGTGCTCACGCTGGCGGGCACGGAGGTACTGCCGGCGGTCGCCGACGCCTGCGAGGAGGCGGGGGTGCCCTGTCTGTCGAGCACGTTCCCGTGGCAGGTGTACGTCCACGGGGGCCGGCCGCGGCGCTGGACGTACCACTTCTGCTGGGGGCTCGACGACATCGCGGAGACCTTCGCCGACCTGTGGGAGGCGGACGGCGGGCCCGGGCGGACGGTCGGGTGCCTGTGGAACGACGGCCCGCAGGGCGGCTGGTCGCGGCACGGGACGCACGGCTTCCTGCCCGCGGCACGCGCGCGCGGCCACCGGCTGCTGGACCCGGCCGGGTACCGGGAGCCGGCCGCCGCGTTCGCCGGGCACGTGACGGCGTTCCGGAATGCGGGCGTGGAGGTCGTCACGAGCGCGGCGACCGGGGAGGACCTCGGGGTGTTCCGCCGGGAGGCCGCCCGGCAGGGACTGCGCCCCCGGATGATCACGTGCTCCCGCTGGCTGGCGTACCCGCCCGCCGGGGACGACGGCGCGGCGGCCGTGGCGAACGTGGCGACGCTCGTCTACTGGACCCCGGCGCACCCCTACCGCTCCTCCCTGGACGGCATGACCGCCGCCGAGCTGGCCGAGGGGTACGAGCGGGCCACCGGCAACCAGTGGCTCCAGCCGCTGGGCCTGGCGTACGCCCTGGTCGAGGTGGCCGCGCACGCCCTGGCGACGGCGGCCGACCCGACGGTTCCCGCGTCCGTGGCGGAGGCGCTCGGCGCGACCCGGCTCCGGACCGTGGCCGGTCCGCTCGACTGGACCTCGGGTCCGGTGCCGCACATCGCGACCGTGCGGCTGTCGGGGGGCCAGTGGCAGCGGGGCCGCCGTCACCCGTACGAGCTGGTGGTGGTCGACAACCGCCGGGTGGAGGGCCTGCCGGTGGGCGGGGAGCTGCTGCCCGTGGACGCGGACCGGTGACCCGCCGGACGCCCCGCCCACCCGCCAAATGTCAACTCGCCGTTGACAGTTGGCGAGTGTCAACCTACGGTTGACGCATGACGCAACCAGTCGGCATGACACATCCCGTACGCCTCGACGACCTCATCGAAGCCATCAAGCGGGCGCACGGCGACGCGCTCGAGCAGCTCTCCGGTGCCGTGATCGCCGCGGACCACCTGGGGGACCTGGCGGACCATCTGATCGGCCACTTCGTGGACCAGGCCAGGCGCTCGGGCGCCTCCTGGACGGACATCGGCAAGAGCATGGGCGTCACCCGGCAGGCCGCCCAGAAGCGCTTCGTCCCCAAGGCGGGCGAGGCCGCGGACCTGGACCCCGCCCAGGGCTTCAGCCGCTTCACCGACCGCGCCCGCAACGTGGTGATGGCCTCGCAGAACGAGGCCCACGCGGCGGAGAACGACGAGATCCGCCCCGCGCACCTGGTCCTCGGGCTGCTGCACGAGCCCGAGGGGCTCGCCGCCCGGGCGATCGTCGCCCAAGGGGTCCTGCTGGACACCGTCCGGCAGGAGGCGGCCGCGACCCTGCCGCCGAAGGCGGACGCGGTACCCGATCTCGTTCCGTTCGACGCGGGCGCGAAGAAGGTCCTGGAACTGACCTTCCGCGAGGCCCTGCTGCTGGGCCACAACTACGTCGGGACCGAGCACATCCTGCTCGCGCTGCTGGAGTTCGAGGACGGGCGGGGCGTCCTCACCGGCCTGGGCATCGACAAGGCCACCACCGCCGCCCATGTGACGGCCGCCGCGGCGGCGGCCGCGCGGGCGGCGCGGGAAGCGCTGGACGCGACGGAGGACTAGGTCGGGTCGGCGACGTCCCGGCCGGCCGCCCGGCCGGAGGACCGCCGACGGCCGGGGCCCGTGGCGCGGGAACACGGTGGCCGGGATCCGCGCCCGGCCACCGGCTCCCGCCGCGCGGGCCCTATCCTCGTCCGGGCAGCGGCTGGAAGGAGCGGCGATGCGCGTCGCGCTGTTCGTCACCTGCGTCAACGACGCGGTGTACCCCTCGACCGGGATCGCCACGGTGCGCCTCCTCGAACGCCTGGGCGTGGAGGTGGACTTCCCGGCGGCCCAGACCTGCTGCGGCCAGCCCCAGTACAACACCGGTTACCGCCCGGAGGCCCGGCGGCTGGCGCGCCGCACGGCCGGTGCCTTCGAGGGCCACACGTATGTCGTCACCCCCTCGGCCTCGTGCGCGGCCATGGTGCGCGACCACTACGCCCGGCTCGGCGAACCGGACCTGGCACCCCGGACGTACGAGCTGACGGAGTTCCTGGTGGACGTCCTGGGCGTGACGGACGTCGGGGCGTACTTCCCGCACCGGGTGACCTACCACCCGTCGTGCCACGGGCTGCGGCTGCTGGGGCTCGGCGACCGGCCGCGCCGGCTGCTGGAGGCCGTCCGGGGCCTCGAACTGGTCGAACTGCCCGGCGCCGAGGAGTGCTGCGGCTTCGGCGGGACGTTCGCGGTGAAGAACCCGGCGGTGTCGGTCGCGATGGGCCGCGACAAGGTGCGCCACGCCGTGGGCACCGGGGCGGACGTGCTGTGCGGCGGGGACAACTCGTGCCTGATGCACATCGACGGCGTCCTCCGGCGCGAGGGCGAGCGGATGCGGGCGCTGCACATCGCCGAGATCCTGGCCGCCACGGAGGAGGAGCAACCGCGATGAGCGGAACGTACCTGGGCATGCCCGCCTTCCCGAGGGCGGCCGCCGACGCGGTGGCCGATCCGGTGCTGCGGGCCAACCTGCGGCACGCCACGCACACCATCCGCGAGAAGCGGGCACGGGCGGTCGCCGAACTGGACGACTGGGCGCTGCTGCGCGAGGCGGGGAAACGGATCAAGGACCGGACACTGCGCCACCTGGACACCCATCTGCTGCGGCTCGAGGAGGCCGTCACGGCGGCCGGGGGCACGGTCCACTGGGCGGAGGACGCCGCGGAGGCCAACCGGATCGTGACCTCGCTGGTGCGGGCGACCGGTGAACGGGAGGTCGTGAAGGTCAAGTCGATGGCCACCCAGGAGATCGGCCTCAACGAGGCGCTGGAGGCCGAGGGCATCGCCGCGTACGAGACGGACCTCGCCGAACTGATCGTGCAGCTCGGCGAGGACCGGCCCTCGCACATCCTGGTCCCGGCGATCCACCGCAACCGCGGGGAGATCCGGGACGTGTTCCGCGACCGGATGGCCGACTGGGGCCGCCCGGCGCCGGAGGGCTTGACCGACGCCCCCGCCGACCTGGCCGAGGCGGCCCGGCTGCACCTGCGGGAGAAGTTCCTGCGGGCCAAGGTGGGGATCTCCGGGGCGAACTTCATGGTCGCCGAGACCGGCACGCTGGTGGTGGTCGAGTCGGAGGGCAACGGGCGGATGTGCCTGACCCTGCCGGAGACCCTGATCTCGGTCGTCGGGATCGAGAAGGTGGTGCCGTCCTGGCGGGACCTGGAGGTGTTCCTCCAGACGCTGCCGCGCTCGTCGACGGCCGAGCGGATGAACCCGTACACCAGCATGTGGACGGGGACGACGGACGCGGACGGGCCGCGCGCCTTCCACCTGGTCCTGCTGGACAACGGCCGCACATCGGCGCTCGCCGACGAGGTGGGCCGCCAGGCGCTGCGCTGCATCCGCTGCTCGGCCTGCCTGAACGTGTGCCCGGTGTACGAGCGGGCCGGCGGCCACGCGTACGGCTCGGTCTACCCGGGTCCGATCGGCGCCATCCTCACGCCCCAACTGCGCGGCACGGCCAGTGAGATCGACGCCTCGCTGCCGTACGCCTCGTCGCTGTGCGGGGCGTGCTACGAGGTGTGCCCCGTCGCGATCGACATCCCGGAGGTGCTCGTCCACCTTCGCGGCGAGGTCGCCGGGCGGGGCGGCCGTGGGCACCGGGCGGAGCGGGCGGCGGTCGGGGCGGCCACCTGGCTGCTGGACCACCCCGGGGCTCTCGCGGCCGCCGAGCGGGCGGCCTCCGCGGTCCGCGGGGTGCTGCCGTCCCGGCCGCCGGGCGCGGGGGCGTGGACCGACGGGCGTGAGCTGCCCGAGCTGCCGGAACGGTCGTTCCGCGACTGGTGGAGGAGGAACCGCGGATGAGCGCCCGCGAGCGGATCCTGGCCCGGGTCCGGGCGGCCGTGGCGGGCGCGCCGGACGCCCCCGAGCCTGCCCGCGACTACCGGGTGAGCCACTCCCCCGAGGACCCGGCGGCCCTGCTGGACCTCCTCCACCACAACCTGGCCGACTACCGGGCGCACGTCCACCGCGCCACGGAGGCCGAACTCCCGGCGCTGGTGGCCCGGTCGCTCGCCGAGCGCGGGGCGGCTTCGGTGGCGGTGCCGCCCGGGCTGCCGGCCGCCTGGCTCTCCGGCACGGGTGCGGAGCTGCGGTACGACACGGCCGCGCGCCCGCTGTCCCCGGACGAACTCGACGCCACCGACGCCGTCGTCACCGCCTGCGCGCTGGCGATCGCCGAGACGGGCACGATCGTGCTGGACGCGTCGCAGGGCCAGGGGCGCCGCGCCCTGAGCCTCGTACCGGACCTGCACGTGTGTGTCGTCCGCGCGCCCGGCCAGGTCGTCGCCTCGCTGCCCCGGGCGCTGCCCAGGCTGACCCCGGCACGGCCGCTGACCTGGATCTCCGGCCCTTCGGCCACCAGCGACATCGAACTCGACCGGGTGGAAGGGGTGCACGGGCCCCGCACGCTGGTCGTCGTCCTCCTCACCGCCGGCTGAGCGGGCGCCGGGCGCGGTGGCGCGCCGGCCGACGGAATGCGTCGCCTCCCCACGCGGGTGCCCGAGGGGGCGCGGGAGGCGGAGAGTGGGCGGTTGCGCGAGCGGGGGGGCGCGCGGACCCGCCGCGCGCTGCGGCGCGACACGCGCACAGCCACGCCAATCCGCCATCACTGTACGTCACGCATATTCACTACGCGTGATGACTCCTGGCGAGGAGCGCGCCCGTCCGGTCGGCCGCCCGCCACGTGGATCACCATACGAAAGGGAAAGCAGCTCATGGCAGTCCAGACACGCCCGGCCCCCGCGGAGCCGAAGATCCAGACGCAGGAGCGGATCCAGCTCAGCCTCAGCACCCGCGCGGCGCGCAACCTCGCCACGACCACCAAGTCCGAGCCCCAGATGCAGGAGATCAGCTCGCGCTGGCTGCTGCGCAAGCTGCCCTGGGTCCACGTGCCCGGCGGCACCTACCGGGTCAACCGCCGGCTGTCGTACGCCGTCGGGGACGGCCGGATGACCTTCGTCCAGACCGGCTCCAAGGTGCAGGTCGTCCCGGCGGAACTCGCCGAACTGCCGCTGCTGCGCGGGTTCGGCGACCCCACCGCGCTGGCCGCGATGGCCGACAAGTTCGTCCAGAAGGAGTTCGAGCCCGGCCAGGTCCTGGTCGAGGCGGGCCGCAAGGCCGACCAGGTCGTCCTGATCGCGCACGGCAAGGTCGAGAAGATCGGCAGGGCCAAGTACGACGACGGCGAGACCCGCCTCGGCATGCTCGCCGACGGCGACTCCATCGGCGGCCGCATGCTGGCCGGCGACACCGGCGCGAAGTGGGAGTTCACCGTCCGCGCCGTGACCCGGACCACCGCCCTGGTGCTCTCGCAGACGGCCTACAAGCAGGTCGCTGGCCAGTACGAGACGCTGCGCGACCATGTGCGGAGCCTCACCTCCAACGGGCACAAGCCGACGAACAAGTACGGCGAGGTCGAGATCAGCTTCCTCTCCGGCCACGAGGGCGAGCCGGACCTGCCCACGACGTACGTGGACTACGAACTCGACCCCCGTGAGTACGAGCTGAGCGTCGCCCAGACGGTGCTCAAGGTGCACAGCCGCGTCGCCGACCTCTACAACCAGCCGATGAACCAGACGGAGCAGCAGCTCAAGCTGACCGTCCAGGCGCTGCGCGAGCGCCAGGAGCACGAGCTGGTCAACAACCCGGAGTTCGGGCTGCTGCACAACACGGAGTACGACCAGCGCATCCAGGCCCACTCCGGCGCGCCCACCCCGGACGACCTCGACGACCTGATCAGCATGCGCCGCAATACCCAGTACCTGTTCGCGCACCCGCGCACGATCGCCGCGTTCGGCAAGGAGTGCAACAAGCGGGGCCTGTACATCGGCAGCGTCGACGTCGGCGGCCACCAGATCCCCGCGTGGCGCGGCATCCCGCTCCTGCCGTGCGGGAAGATCCCGATCACCGAGCACCACACGTCCTCGATCATCGCCATGCGCACCGGCGAGGACAACGAGGGTGTCATCGGCCTCTACCAGACGGGTCTGCCGGACGAGTACGAGCCCGGGCTGAACGTCCGCTTCATGGGCATCGACGAGAAGGCGATCATCTCCTACCTCGTCAGCACCTACTACTCGGCCGCCGTCCTGGTCCCCGACGCCGTCGGCATCCTGGAGAACGTCGAGGTCCGGCCCCGTGCCGAGTAGCCGCCCCACCGCGCCCGGCGCGACCCCCCACGGACCGGCAAGGAGTACCCGAGCATGACCACGACCACCTCCGCGGAGGAGGTGCTGCGGACGGACTTCCAGAAGTCCGTCGCCGCGTACTGGAACACCAACCGGCAGGACCCGGTCAACCTGCGGCTCGGTGAGGTCGACGGCCTGTACCACCACCACTACGGCCTGGGCGACTACGACCCCTCCGTCCTGACCGGCCCCGAGGACACCCGCCAGGAGCGGATCGTCCGGGAGCTGCACCGCCTGGAGACCGCGCAGGCCGACGTGCTGCTGGACCACCTGGGCCCCGTCACCGCCGAGGACCGGCTGCTGGACGCGGGCTCCGGGCGCGGCGGCACCGGCTTCATGGCCAACCAGCGCTTCGGCTGCTACGTCGACGGGGTGTCGATCTCCGAGTACCAGGTGGGGTTCGCCAACACTCAGGCCGAGGAGCGCGGCGTCTCCGACCGCGTGCGGTTCCACTTCCGCAACATGCTGGACACCCGCCTGGAGACCGGCTCCCGCCGGGCCGCCTGGACCAACGAGACCACCATGTACGTGGACCTCTTCGAGCTGTACGCGGAGATGTCCCGCGTGCTGCGCCGCGGCGGCCGCTACGTGTGCGTCACCGGCTGCTACAACGACCTCACCGGCGGCCGCTCCAAGGCCGTCAGCCGCATCGACGAGCACTACACCTGCAACATCCACCCGCGCAGCGAGTACTTCAAGGCCATGGCGGCCGCCGGTCTCGTCCCCATCACCGTCGTGGACCTCACCGCCCGGACCATCCCGTACTGGGAGCTGCGTGCCCGGTCCGCGCTGGCCACCGGCATCGAGGAGCCGTTCCTCACGGCGTACCGGGAGGGCAGCTTCCACTACCTGCTGATCGCCGCGGACCGGGTCTGAGGCACCGGGATCCACCGCACGGGTGGGGGAGCGCTCCGAGGCGTACCGTGGGCTGGTAGGCAGCCCACGGTGGCGCACCTGTGAAGGGACGGTGCCTCCCATGCCCGAGAATTCGCCGTTGCGGGGGCGTGCGACCGGTACGCACGCCCATGGACCGTGCCGGGGGGACATCGGCCGTCGTGTGGCCGCCCGCCGGGAGCTGCTCGGCCTGAGCCGGGAGGAGGTCGCCGTCCGGGCCGGCTCGGCGCCCGGGTACATCCAGTACCTGGAGGAACAGCCGGCCACTCCGGGGATCGGCTTCCTGCTGCGGCTGGCGGACGCGCTGGAGACCAGCGTGGTCGAGCTCACCGGCGGCACCGCCGACCTGCCGCCCGGGGTCGGCCACGCCCCGCTCCACCCCGAGCTGGTCGACCTCGACCTGGACGAGTGCCGCACCCTGCTGGGCACGCACGGGGTGGGACACGTGGCCGTGACCACGGAGGAGGGGCCGGCGATCCTGCCGGTGAACTACCTGGTCACGGACGGCGAGGTCGCCTTCCGGGTGGCTCCGGACGCGCTGGCGCCGCTCACCGGCGACAGCCGGATGGCGTTCGAGGTGGACCACATCGACGACGCGCTGTGCCGGGGCTGGAGCGTCCTGGTGGTGGGCACCCCGCACCGGGTCACCGACCCCGAGGCGGTGCGCGGCCTCGACGACCTGGCGTACAGCACGCCGTGGGTCGGCGGACCGGAGGCCTGCTGGGTCGCCGTCACGCCCGCCAGGGTCAGCGGCAGGCGCGTCGACGTGCCCTACGCCCACGTCCAGCACCACCTGTGACGCCCGCCGCGTGACGGCGGCCCCGGTCGGCCTCGCGCGGGGCGGGGTGAGGCCCGGGGGGCCTCAGGCCGGGAGCGGCAGTTCGCGCACCTCGCCCGGCTCGACCGGCACGACGGCCCCGTCGGCCAGTTCGATGGTGATGGGTTCGCTGCCGGAGCCGGGGACGGCGATGTGCAGGTGGCCCGGCGTCATCCGCAGCCGTACGCCCCAGTGGCCCCGGTAGCGGAGGGTGAAGTCGTACTGCGACAGCTCGGGCAGCGGCACCGGGTCGAGGCGGAGTACGCCGTCCCGGGTCTCCAGGCCGGTCAGGCCGCGCTGGACGAGGTCGAGGGTGCCCGCCATGGCGCCCAGGTGGATGCCCTCCCCGGTGGTGCCGCCCTGGAGATCGGCGATGTCCCCCTCCAGGGCCTCCTGGCAGAACCGCCACGCCTCCGAGCGGCGCACCCGGGCCAGGACCCAGCCGTGCACCAGACCGCTGAGCGTCGAGCCGTGGCTGGTGCGGTACAGGTAGTAGTCGACGGTCCGGCGCCACGTCCCGTCGTCCAGCTCGTGGCCCAGCCGGCGCAGCAGGGCACGCAGCTCGGCCGGTGAGAAGAGGTAGCCGAGCATCAGCACGTCGGCCTGCTTGGACGCCTGGTAGCGGTTGACCGAGTCGCCCTCCGCCTCCAGGATCCGGTCGAGCCGGCGGATGTCCCCGTAGCGCCGGCGGCACCCCTCCCAGTCGAGCTCGGCCAGGTCGCCGAAGCCCTCGAACTGGCTGATCACGCCCCGGTGGAAGGGGACGTGAAGCTTGCGCGAGACGTCCTCCCACAGTTCCAGTTCGCTGTGGTGCAGCTCGGTGCGCTCGGCCAGTTCGCGCCGGCGCGGTTCGGGCAGGTCGCGCAGCAGCCGGAGGGTGCGGGCCAGCACCCAGGTGGCCGTGACGTTGGTGTACGCGTTGTCGTCGAGCCCCGGGTGGTCGGCGTCCGGGTAGGCGTCGTGGTACTCGTCCGGGCCCAGCACGCCCCGGATGCGGTAGCGGCCGGTGCCGGGGTCCCAGGCGGCGCGGCAGGCCCAGAAGCGGGCGATCTGGAGCAGCATCTCCGCGCCCTTGGTGTGCAGGAACTCGGTGTCGCCGCTGGCCTCGCAGTACTGCCACACGTTGTACGCGATGGCCGAGCCGACGTGGTGCTGGAGGTGCGAGTGGTCGGGCAGCCAGCGGCCGGAGCGCGGGTTGAGGTGGAGGAGCTGGGTCTCCTCGCGGCCGTCGCTGCCGCTCTGCCAGGGGTACATGGCCCCGGTGCAGCCCGCGTCGCGGGCGGTGAAGCGGGCCCGCTCCAGCCGCCGGTGCCGGTAGGTGAGCAGGGCCCGGGACACCTCGGGGAAGTGCAGGTTCAGGTAGGGCAGGACGAACAGCTCGTCCCAGAAGACGTGCCCGCGGTACGACTCGCCGTGCAGGCCCCGGGCCGGGACGCCGACGTCCAGGTCGGCGGTGTGCGGGGAGAGCGTCTGGAGGACGTGGAACAGGTGGAGGCGCAGGATGCGGCCCGCCTCGTCCGGAACGTCCAGGGCGGCGCGCCGCCATAGCTGCCGCCAGGCCGCGCGGTGGGAGGCCAGCAGCGCCTCGAAGCCCGGGGCGCGGCGCACCCGGTCGACGGCGGCGTGCAGCGGGTCGCTGATGGCCGCGTCCCGGGAGGTGTGCAGGGCGACGGTCTTGTCGACGACGACCGTGCCGCCGGGCCGCAGCTCCAGGCGGAGGCACTGGTCGACGCGGCGGTCGGCGTGGCGGACCGTGCGCGTGGTGTCCTCGGCGCCCGTGGTGGTCGTGCGGGCCGCCAGGCCGACACGGATGTCGGAGGTACGGGTGCGGCAGCGCAGCCACACCGTGTCGGCGGAGGCGTCGCCGGTGTGCCCGTGGGTGAGGTGGCGGGAGGCGAGCTGGCCGTAGCGGGCCACCCCCGTGTTGGCGACGTTCCCGTCCAGACCGGCCTCGACCTCCAGCGTCCCGGCCCAGTTCTCGGCCGTGAACTCGGTGCGCAGCGCGGCCAGGTGCGGGGAGGCCATGTGCACCAGCCGGGTCTGGCGCACCGCCAGTCGCCGGCCGTCGTCGTCCTCGTAGCGCACCAGGCGCTCCAGGGTGCCGGCGCGCAGGTCGAGCGTCTGGCGGTGGTCGATGAGCTGGTCGCTGTCGGGGCCCAGCCAGGCGCCGGGCTCCGCGGGGTCGCCGACGCGGTAGCGGAGGGGCAGCCAGTTGGGCAGGTTGACCATGTCCTCGTTCTCGACCGTGCGGCCTGCCACGTCGGAGGTGAGGCGGTTGTAGCAGCCCGCCACGTACGTGCCGGGGTAGTGGACCCCGTCGGCGGAACACTCGGGGGCGGCCCCGCGGGTGGCGAAGTAGCCGTTGCCGAGGGTGCACAGGGACTCCCGGAGGCGTTCCCCGGCGGGCGCGTAGCCCTCGTACTCCCAGGTCCAGTCCGTCACGACGGCACTCCTTCACGGGGGGCCGGCAGCAGTTCCGCGAGGTCGTGCACCACGAGGTCGGCGCCCGCGCGCCGCAGCGCGTCCCCGGTGGTGGGGCCTGCCGCGCGGTCGACGCCCACGACGAGGCCGAAGCCGCCGCGCCGCCCCGCCTCGACACCCGCGAGGGCGTCCTCGGCCACCGCACACCGGGCGGGCGGCACGGCGAGCCGGCGGGCGGCCTCCAGGAAGAGCGCGGGGTCGGGTTTGCCGGGCAGCCGCAGCCGGGCCGCCTCGTCGCCGTCGACGCACACGTCGAACAGGTCCGCCACCCGCGCGGCGGCCAGCACCTCGCGGGCGTGGCGGGACGCGGAGACGGCGGCGACCGGGACGCCGGCGCCGCGCAGCGCGCGCACCAGCCGCACGGTGCCGGGGAAGGTGCGTACGCCCCGCTCCCGGAGCAGTTCGGTGAACAGCCGTTCCTTCTCCGCGGCGACCGCCCGGACCGTCGCAGGCGACGGAGCGGTGCCGCGGGCGGCGAGGAAGGCGGCGGCGCCGTCGAGGCGGGACTTCCCGTCCACGTACCGGAGGTAGTCCGCCACCTCGTCGAACGGCGCGAACCGCGGGTCGCCGGCGGGTGCGGCGGCCGGCCGCGGGGCGTCCTGCGGGGCGGGCGGCCGGGGGGACGGCGGTGTGGCGGCGGGCCGGGGGGCGCGGGCGCGCAGATGGGCGTCGAAGGCCGCCTTCCAGGCCGCGGCGTGCACCCGGGCCGTGTCGGTGATCACGCCGTCGGTGTCGAACACCACGGCACGCGTCGCCCACAGCCGGTGGGCGGGAGCCAGATCCGTCATGGGCGGTCCTCCAGCGTCGTGCTCCGGACCTCGGCGGGTTCCCGGCCAGGGCCGGCGTACGCCGGGATCGGTCACCATCCGTCACCCGGAAGTGGAACCCCACCGGTCTCTTGATCCTCTTCCCTCCCAGCAGCGCGCGCAGTCAGCCGGAGAAGACGAGACAGGAAGGGGTGCCGCCGGATGGCCCATCCGCCGTACGGTCCGCGGCCGCCCCTCGGGGAAAGGCAGTCATGTTCAGCAAGGCACTCGCGCCGGAGTACCAGGGCGCGCTCAGCGCGCTGTCGGTGAATTCCTCGCTCACGGACGTGCTGGCCGCGGCGACCGATCAGCTGGTCGCCGCCCGGCGCGCGGGGGACGCCCATGAGATGGCGCGGGCCGCGCTCGCGGTGGCGGAGGCGCACCGCCGGCTCGGCCACGTGGAATCGGCGGACCTGGCGTGGAAGACGAGCTACCGCACGGCCCGCTCCGCCGGGGACGTACCGGCGATGGCGTGGGCACTGTGGAGCGGTGGCACGCTGGCCCGGCAACGGGGGGCGCTCAGGCTCGCCTTCCGGCTGCTGCGGTACGCGGCTGACCTGGGCAAACAGGGCGGTGACATCGTCGCCCAGGGCTACTCGCTGGCCGGGCTCGCGGAGACCGGCCGTATCCAGGGCGACTACGAGGCCGTCGGCGCGCTCCACGACGAGCTGCTCGCCGAGGCACGCCGGCGGGGCGAGGCGCGGCACACGGTGTGGGCCCTGGAGGGCATCGCGCAGATGCACCGCAACAGCGGGCGGTACGACACGGCGTACGCGTTGTTCGAGGAGGCCGCGGAGATAGCCGCCGCCGCCGACGACCGGCGCGGTCACGCCTGGGCGCTGCGGGGGCTGGCGGACATCGTCTCGGTACGGGACGGCGACACCGCCCGGGCGCTGGAGCTCCTCGGCCGGGCGGAGGCGGGCTGCCGGTCGATGGACCTGACGAGCGCCCTGGCCTACAACCACAAGATGCGGGCCAACGTGCTGTACCGGGCGGGGCGGTACGCGGAGGCGCTGGAGACGTACGAGCAGGCGCTGGCGGAGTTCCGCGGGATGGACGAGCCGCGCGGCGAGGCGCTGTCCCGGCTGGGTGCCGTCAAGGCGCGCGCCCGCCTCGGCGCGGATCCCGCCCGTACCGCCGCCGAGCTGGCCGGCCTGCGGGTCGTGCTGGACCGCATGGGCCTCCGCCACGCCCGGGCGATGGTCGACAAGGCCCACGCCGAACTCGGCCTGGCGCCGGTGGCGGCGGGAGGACCGGAACCGGCGGCGGCCTCGGTGCCGGGGCCGGCGGCGGTGCCGGCTCCGCGGGAGGCCCGACGATGACGCTCACGAGCGGGGCCGTGACCAAAGCCGCCGCACCCGGGCCGCGGGTCGCCGGCGCGGAGCCGGCGGAGGGCGCGGGGCCGGAGGCGGCGGAGGGCGCGGGGCCGGAGGCGGCGGAGGTGCTGGCGCGCTGCCGGGACATGGTGGAGCCGGTGCTGCGGGCCCGGGTCGCGGGGATGCACGCGTGGCCCGCCGAGATGGCCGGGTACGCCTTCGGGTGGTGCGAGCACGGCGGTGAGCCGCGTACCGGATCGTCCGGGAAGGGGGTGCGGCAGGCGCTGGCCGTGCTGTGCGCCGAGGCGGCGGGGGCCCCGGCGGAGGCGGCCGTCGACGGTGCCGTGGCGGTGGAACTGGTCCACACGTTCTCCCTCCTCCACGACGACATCATGGACGGCGACGAGACCCGGCGGCAGCGCCCGGCGGCGTGGAAGGCGTATGGCACGGGGCCGGCCGTGCTGGCCGGGGACGCGCTGTTCGCGCTGGCCTTCGAGGTCCTGGCCGGCTCGCCCGGTCCGCACGGCGGGGCCGCGGTGCGGCGGCTGTCCCGGGACCTGGCGGACCTGGTGGACGGGCAGGCCGAGGACCTGCTGTTCGAGGGGCGGCCGTGGACCGGCCCTGGCGCCGTGCCGGTCGGCGCGTACCTGCGCATGGCCGAGCACAAGACGGGTGCCCTGCTGGGCTGCGCGGCCGCGCTGGGCGCCCTGCTGGCGGGGGCGCCCGCGACGACGGTGGACGCCCTGTCGACGGCGGGGCGGCAGCTCGGCGTCGCCTTCCAGGCGGTCGACGACGTGCTGGGACTGTGGGGCGACCCGGCGTCGACGGGCAAGCCGGTCCACGGTGACCTGCGGCGCCGCAAGAAGACCCTGCCGGTGCTGGCCGCCCTCGCCGCGGGCACCCCGGCGTCCGGGCGGCTGGCCGCCCTGCTCTCCGTACCCGGGCCGCTGGAAGGGGCGGAGCTGCGGCGGGCGGCGGACCTGGTCGAGGAGGCGGGTGGCCGCGAGGCGGCGATGGCGGAGGCGCGCGGGCGCCTCGACCTGGCGCGGGCGGCCCTGTGCGGCGTCCCGCTGGCGCCGGAGCCGGCCGGCCGGCTGCTGGCGCTGCTGCCGTACGTGGTGGGCCGCGTCGTGTGACGCCCGGCCCCCGGGCAACGGCCCCGCCGGGGGCCGCGGCACCGGTGCGCCGGCGGGCCGCCGGTGCCGCGTTCCGGCGCGGGCATCCGTTTTGAGGCAATGTCAGCGAATCTGCACACCGAATGTACAGGCGTCACACCGCCTCCCACGGGTCCTCATGACAGCGGCCAGGCGGCCCGGCCGTTGGTACCGGAATGTACCGTTCCGAAATGGCCGGGCCGCAGCCGCCGGAAAGGCACCCGGCCGGCCCTGTGAAGAAGCTGCCACCAAGCCATGGACGCACCTGCACATCGAGGTAATTCGGCACCGGCGGAACGCCGTTGCGGGTACCCGCCGGATTGGCTGAGCAACACGCCCCCGTGCTTTGATCCATCGCACTGCGGCGGTCGCACAAAGGCTCGCTCCGTAGTCATTTCGAGTTGTCCGTGTGAAGGGAACCTCACAGCATGAACCCCCAGATCCAGACCCAGGAGATCTCCGACGCCGACCTGGACGCCGTGTCCGGCGGTCTGCACAGCGCCGTTGTCGGCGGTGTCGTCGGCACCGCGACCGCCACGCTCGACTCGGTCGCCCCGGTCTCCTCCGTCGCCACCTCGGCCGTCGGTGCGGTCGAGTCCTTCGCCGGCCTCAACACCTCGGCCGTCACGGGTCTCGTCGCCGGTCTCTGAGACCGCGCGAGTGAGCCCCGGGACCATTCCGTTCCGGGGCTCGTCTCGCTGTTCACTTCACGATCCTTTGTGCGCAGTTGAGGGAAGAGTTACGTGCAGTTCCGCCAAAAGGCCCTTTCCAAGCTGCAATCCCCCGAGGAATTGGACCTGCCGGTGCGTTTCGCCCGGCCCCAGGGTCTTCTCGTGCTCGCCGTGACCGTCGTCGCCATGGCCGCTGCGGCCGTCTGGGCCGTCACCGGAACGGTCACCTCCACACTCACGGCGCCGGGCATCCTGACCCATGGCAGGGGCAGTTACGTCCTCCAGAGCCCGGTCGCCGGACAGGTCACGGCGGTGCGCGCCGAGGAGGGGGAGCACCTTCCCGCCGGCGCGCCCCTGCTCGACGTCCGCACCGCACAGGGGACTTCCGTCGTCCGGGCCGTCGCCGCCGGCCGGGTGACGGCCCTCGTCGCCACCATCGGCTCCGTGGTCACCGTCGGCTCGGACGTGGCGTCGGTCGAGCGCGTCGAGAGCGAGGACGCGCCCCTGACGGCGACCGTCTACGTACCGGCCGACAGCGGCGCGACCGTCCCCGTGGGCGCCTCCGTGGACCTCACCGTCCAGTCGGTGCCGGCCCGCACGTACGGCGTGCTGCGCGGCCGGGTGAAGGCCGTCGGCCGGACCCCGCAGACCCGCAGGCACATCACCGCCTTCCTCGGCAGCAGCCAGCTCGCCGAGCAGTTCTCGCGCGCCGGCCAGCCCGTGGCGGTCCTGGTCGAGCTGCGCCGGACGTCCTCGACCCGGACGGGGTACGCCTGGTCGACGCCGGACGGACCCGGCCAGGCGCTCGACACCATGACCCCGGTGAGCGCCTCCGTGCACCTGGCCTCCCAGCACCCGGCCGATTGGCTCCTCCCGTGAGCGCCCCCGGCGGCCGCCGCCGCGCCCGGCCGGCAGCGCCCAGGGCTCGGGCCAGGGCCAGGGGGAACGCGAAGCGGCCCAGGGCCGTCCGGACACCCACCGTGCTCCAGATGGAGGCCGTGGAGTGCGGCGCCGCCTGCCTCGCCATGGTGCTGGCCCACCACGGCCGGCACGTCCCGCTGGAGGAACTGCGCATCGCGTGCGGCGTCTCCCGCGACGGCTCACGCGCCAGCAACCTCCTCAAGGCCGCGCGGGGGTACGGCCTGAAGGCCAAGGGCATGCAGATGGAGCCGGAGGCCCTGGCCGGGGTGCCGGTCCCGGCCATCCTGTTCTGGGAGTTCAACCACTACGTCGTGTACGAGGGGACGGGCCGCCGCCTCGGCCGCCGGGGCGTGCACCTCAACGACCCGGACAAGGGCCGGCGCTTCGTCTCGCCGGAGGAGTTCGACACCGGCTTCACCGGGGTGGCCCTGGTCTTCGAGCCGGGCCCGGACTTCCGCCGGGGCGGTCGCCGGCCCGGTGTGCTGAGCGCCGTGCCCGCGCGGCTGCGGGGCACGGCCGGCACCCTGCTGGTGGCGCTGCTGGCGAGCCTGCTGCTCGTCGCGGTCGGCGCGGCGGTGCCCGCGCTGAGCCGGACGTACATCGACATGTTCCTGATCGGCCAACAGACCTCGGTGCTGGGCCCGCTGTTCGGGGCGATGGCGGCGACGGTCGCGCTGACCGCCGTCCTGACCGGGCTGCAACAGGCCAACCTGCTGCGCGGCCGCCTCATCTCCTCGACGCTCGGCAGCGCCCGCTTCCTGCGGCACCTGATGCGGCTGCCGGTGACGTTCTTCGCCCAGCGCAGCCCGGCCGACCTGGTGCAGCGGCTCAGGTCGAACGACGCGGTGGCCGAGACGCTCGCGAGGGACCTCGCGGCCGCCGGCGTCGACGGCGTCGTCGTGGTCCTCTACGCGGTGCTGCTGTGGACGTACGACCCGCAACTGACGGTCGTCGGCGTACTGATGGCGCTCCTGAACATCGTCGCCATGCGGATCGTGATCCGGTTGCGGGCGACGCACACGCAGAAGCTGCGCGCCGACGCCGCACGGCTGACGAACACCTCGTACACCGGTCTCCAGCTCATCGAGACCATGAAGGCGACCGGCGGCGAGAACGGCTACTTCCGCCGGTGGGCGGGACAGCACGCGACCACCCTGGAGGTGCAGCAGCGCCTGGGGGTGCCGAGCGCCGCACTGGCCGTGGTCGCGCCCACCCTGGCGACGCTCAACAGCGCGCTGATCCTGTGGATCGGCGGGCTGCGGGCGGTGGAGGGCCACCTCTCCATCGGTCTGCTCGTCGCCTTCCAGGCCCTGGTGACCCGTTTCACGGCGCCCATCACCCGGCTCAACGGGGTGGCGGGCCGCATCCAGGACTTCGCCGCCGACGTGGTCCGGCTGAAGGACGTCGAGAGCTTCCCCGTCGACGCCCTCCACGCGCGCGTGGAGCCGGACGGGAGCACCCGCCGCCTCACGGGGCATGTGGAGCTGGCGGACATCACCTTCGGCTACAGCCCGCTGGACGAACCCCTGCTGAGCGGCTTCTCCCTCCGCGTGGGTCCGGGACAGCAGGTGGCGCTGGTCGGCGGATCGGGGAGCGGCAAGTCGACGGTGTCCCGGCTGATCTCGGGCCTGTACGCCCCCTGGGAGGGGACGGTCCGCATCGACGGCCGGCGGCTGGAGGACATCCCGCGCGGTGCGCTGGCGGCCTCGGTGTCGTTCGTCGACCAGGACGTGTTCCTGTTCGAGGGGACCGTCCGGGACAACGTGACCCTGTGGGACCCGTCCGTACCGGACGACGCCGTCGTCGCCGCGCTCCGGGACGCCGCCGTGTACGACGACGTCGTCGCCCGCCGGCCGGGCGGCATCCACAGCCGCGTCGAGCAGGACGGCCGGAACTTTTCGGGCGGGCAGCGCCAGCGCCTGGAGATCGCCCGCGCCCTGGTGCGGCGGCCGAGCGTCCTCGTGCTGGACGAGGTGACCAGCGCCCTCGACGCCGGCACGGAGCAGATCATCATCGACAACCTGCGGCGGCGCGGCTGCGCCTGCGTGGTCATCGCCCACCGGCTGTCCACGGTCCGCGACAGCGACGAGATCGTGGTCCTGGACCACGGCCGGGTCGTCGAGCGGGGCCGCCACGAGGAACTGCTCGCCGCCTCGGGGGCGTACGCCGAGCTGGTCAAGGAGCGCTGACATGTCCGTCCGTCCCGAGGTGGCCGCCGCCGATCCGGTGGTCCACGCCCTGGGCACCCTGGGCTCCCCCGTCGACTGCGCGGGCCTGCGCACGGTGCCGCTGGAGGGGCCGCACGTGCTGTGGCTGGTCGTGGCGGGCGGGCTGGACCTGTTCGCGGTCGACGCCGCCGAGCGGGGCCACTGGCACTTCCTGGGCCGGCTGGAGGCCGGCAGCCTGCTCCTCGGCCCGGTCCAGGGCCCGCGGCACACCCTGGTGGGCCGCCCGACGCGGGACTGCGCGGTGCGCCGGATCGGGCTGCGGGAGCTGCACCCCGGCCACGGGCAGGACCCGTACGGCGCGCACGACCCGTACGGCGGCCATGGCGCGTACGACCCGTACGGCGGCCATGGCGCGTACGACCCGTACGGCGAGTACGCCGGTGCGCACGACCCGTACGGCGGGGCCACGCCCCTGGAGCACGCCTTCGCCCTCGGCACCGCCCGCAGCCTGGGCGTGCTGTTCGAGGCGCCGCTCGGCGACGGGCGCGCCCCTGGGGACGAGGCGATCGCCTCCGACGACATGCTGTGGATGCCGGTGCCCCCCGGCGGCGTGCGCCACGGTGCCGCGGACGGCTCGTACGGCCCCGACGGGGCGGCCGGCCTGCTGGTCGACGGGGACCTGTGGCGGCGGATGGTGAACCAGCAGTACCGGCTGCTGTCCGCCGTGGACCGCTGGATCGAGCAACTGGAGCGCGCCCACGAGGACCGGGCGGCCGCCGGTGTCAAGGCGGGTGAGACGGTCCGCGCCCGGGCCGACCGGGCGCTGCTGGCCTCGATCGGCCGGCCGGACCGCACCGCCCGGAAGAAGGACGCGACGGCGTCCGACGACGCCACGTTCGCCGTGTGCCGGCAGGTCGCCCGCGCGGCCGGGATCACGCTGGCCGAACCGTCCGCGAGCGGCGTGTCCGACGAGCGGACCGGCCCCGTGGAGCGCATCGCCCTGGCCTCCCGGGTGCGCACCCGCGCGGTGCGGCTGGAGGGGCGCTGGTGGCGTACGGACTCCGGTCCCCTGGTGGGGCACTGGGCGAAGTCCGGCGCCCCGGTGGCGCTGCTGTGGCGGCGCGGCCGGTACGAGGCGGTGAACCCGGCCTCGGGGCTGCGGATCCGGATCGGGCGGGCGCGGGCCGGCGAGCTGGAGCCGCGGGCGGTGATGTTCTACCGTCCGCTGCCGGAGCGGCCGTTGTCGCCGGCGGGGCTGCTGCGCTTCAGCCTGCGCGGTGCCGGGGGCGACGCGCGCAACCTGGCGCTCGCCGGGCTGGTGACGGTGGGGCTGGGCGCGCTCGTGCCGTTGGCGACGGGCCGGATCCTCGGGGTGTACGTGCCGGCCGGCCGGACCGGCCCGATCGTGCAGTTGGCGGTGGCCGTGATGGTTGCCGGTGTGGTGTCGGCGGCCTTCATGCTGATGCAGAACCTGACGGTGCTGCGGATGGAGGGGCGCATCGAGAGCGTCCTCCAGCCCGCCGTGTGGGACCGGCTGCTGCGGCTGCCGACGGCGTTCTTCGCCGGGCGCTCCACCGGGGAGCTGGCGAGCGCGGCCATGGGGATCAGCGCCATCCGCCGGGTGATGGCGGGAGTCGGACCGGTGGCCGTGCAGGCGGGCACGGTGGGCGCGGTGAACCTGGTGCTGCTGCTCTGGTACAGCGTGCCGCTGGCGCTGGCGGCGATGGCGATGCTGCTGGTCGTCGGGGTGGTGTTCCTGGGCCTCGGACTCTGGCAGGTGCGCTGGCAGCGGCGGCTGGTGGAGCTGAACAACAAGCTCGACAACCAGGCCTTCCAGACGCTGCGGGGTCTGCCGAAGCTGCGCGTCGCGGCGGCGGAGAGCTTCGCGTACGCCGCGTGGGCGAGGGAGTTCGCCCGCTCGCGGGAACTCCAGCGGCGGGCGGGGCGGATCCGCAACGTCACCACCGTCCTCGACGCGGTGCACCTCCCGCTCTGCTCGCTCGTCATGTTCATGCTGCTGGCGGGTCCGGCGCGCGGGAGCATGACGGCGGGCGAGTTCCTGACGTTCAGCACCTCGGTGACGATGCTGCTGACGTCGGTCACGCAGCTCACCGGGGCGCTGGTCTCCGCCGCCGCGGCGCTGCCGCTGTTCGAGCAGATCCGACCGGTGCTGGAGGAGGCTCCGGAGGTTCGCGGCTCCACCACGCCGCCCGGCGTCCTGTCGGGGGCCCTGGAGGCCCGCAACCTGTCCTTCCGCTACGCGGACGACGCGCCCCTGGTGCTGGACGACGTGTCGCTCGACGTCCGGCCGGGCGAGTTCGTCGCCGTCGTCGGCCCCAGCGGCTGCGGCAAGTCCACGCTGCTGCGCCTGCTGATCGGCTTCGACCGCCCGGTCTCGGGCAGTGTGCTGTACGACGGGCAGGACCTGAGCGCCCTCGACCGGTCCGCGGTGCGGCGCCAGTGCGGGGTCGTGCTCCAGAACGCCCAGCCCCTCACCGGCTCGATCATGGACTGCATCAGTGGGGCGGAGTCCTTCTCGCAGGAGGAGGTGTGGGCGGCCGCGGAGATGGCCGGTCTGGCGGAGGACATCCGGCGGATGCCGATGGGGCTGCACACGATGATCGCGGGCGGCGGAGCCGTCTCCGGCGGCCAGCGCCAGCGCCTGATGATCGCCCAGGCGCTGATCCGCCGGCCCAGGATCCTGTTCCTGGACGAGGCCACGAGCGCGCTGGACAACGAGGCGCAGCGCGTCGTCATCGAGTCCACGCGCCGGCTGAACGCCACCCGGCTGGTGATCGCCCACCGGCTGTCGACGGTCATGGACGCCGACCGGGTGATCGTCATGTCGGCCGGCCGGATCGTCGAGCAGGGCCACCCCTCCGCGCTGCTCGCCGACCCCGACGGGCACCTGTACGCGCTGGTACGCCGCCAAATGCGCTGACCCGGGGCCCCTCGAAAGGGTGGGATCGGCCCTCGGGGGCGCGCCGGTCCCCGGGAACGCGGGAACCCCTCCCTACGAACCCCGCCCGGACGGACCGGGCGGCGCGTCCACGGAGGAACACATGCTCAGGAAGGCCTTCGCCTGCGCGGCCCTCGTCGCCGCTGCCATGGCGGTCGGTACTGTCCCCGCCGCCGCCCACGGCGACAACGACAAGGACGACCACGGCAGCTTCCACGCCGTCGAGTGGAGCAAGGGCAAGTTCGCGGCCCTGGAGTCCGCAGGCGGTTCGAAGATCGCGGCAGGCGGGTTCAACCAGGGCGGGGCCATCGGCGCCGAGTGGTAGCCGACGGACCCGTCGTACGACGGCCGCCGGGACGACAGCGTGGTCGTCCCGGCGGCCGCCGTCGTCAGCGGGTCAGTACCCGCATCCGAACCGTCGCCGCTCCGAATCTGGGCCGGCTTGCGGTCGCCGGACAGCGTCCAGGCCGGGCGGGGGAACGCGAAATGCCGACCGGGATGATCCCGATCGGCATTTTCCGTGGTGTCCGAGGGGGGACTTGAACCCCCACGCCCGATAAAGGGCACTAGCACCTCAAGCTAGCGCGTCTGCCATTCCGCCACCCGGACAAGGTGTCTGTCGCTCCGGGGCGTTCCCCGCGGCGACATGGATAACTCTACCAGGGGTTCGAGGTGCCCTTCACCCACATATCCCGTGGTCAGGCGGCCTGGCGGGGGGCGGGCGGAGACATCGGGGCACGGCGTACGCGGTGTCCGTACACGGTCACGGAGCGTGCGGGGTTCGCCCGTCGCCGGTCACGGGACCCGGACGACCTGCCCGGCGTACGAGAGGTTCCCGCCGAACCCGAACAGCAGGGCGGGCGCGCCGGAGGCGACCTCACCGCGCTCGACCAGCTTGCTGAGCGCCATCGGGATGGAGGCGGCCGAGGTGTTGCCGGACTCGGTGACGTCCCGGGCGATCACCGCGTTGACCGCGCCGATCTTCTGGGCGACCGGCTCGATGATCCGCAGGTTCGCCTGGTGCAGCACCACCGCCGCCAGGTCCTCGGGCGCGATGCCCGCCCGCTCGCACACCTTGCGGGCGATCGGCGGTAGCTGGGTGGTGGCCCAGCGGTAGACGGTCTGGCCCTCCTGGGCGAAGCGCGGCGGGGTGCCCTCGATCCGGACGGCGTGGCCCATCTCCGGGACGGAGCCCCACAGCACCGGGCCGATGCCCGCGTCGGGCGCGGCCTCGACGACCGCCGCCCCGGCGCCGTCGCCGACCAGGACGCAGGTGGTCCGGTCGGTCCAGTCGGTGATCGCGGTCATCTGGTCGGCGCCGATCACCAGCACGCGGCTCGCCGAGCCCGCCCGCACGGCGTGGTCGGCGGTCGCCAGGGCGTGGGTGAAGCCGGCGCACACCACGTTGAGGTCCATGGTGGCGGGCGAGCCCATGCCCAGCCGGGCGGCCACGCGGGCGGCGGTGTTCGGGGAGCGGTCGACGGCCGTGGAGGTGGCGACGAGGACCAGGTCCACGTCGGCGGGGGTGAGCCCGGCGGCGGCCAGCGCCTTGGCGCCCGCGTGGGCGGCCATCTCGTCGACGGGTTCGTCGGGGCCGGCGACGTGCCGGGTCCGGATGCCGACCCGGCTGGTGATCCACTCGTCGCTGGTGTCGACCAGCGCGGCCAGGTCGGCGTTGGTCAGGACCTTGGCGGGCTGGTAGTGCCCGAGCGCGGCGATTCGAGTGCCCGTCATGCTCGGGACCCCCCTTGGCTGGCGATGTACAGGAGCCCCCAGTCTCGTCAGCGACTGGCGAGTAACCGGTCGGGCGAATCGACAGGATTCACGCCCTCCTCTTGGAGAGTCCGCAACATCACCGGTGGCGGGCGGGCGCGCCGTGAAATGCTGTCCGTCCCTCCTCCGCGGGGTGCCGCCACGGAGGGCCCGCCGGCCGCCCGGGGGCGGTGGGGCGTTCCGTGGAGCCGGGCGCGGCCGCGTCCCGTCCGTGCAGGACAATGAGGGCGTCGGGGTCACCTCGCCGCACGACGGCCCGGTGGTCCACGGCGACCTCCGCAGCCGGGGCCGTTGCGGCTGCCACCACGTCACGAACCGGGACTGATCAGCATGGGACGGGTCACCGAGCGCCGCCGCGTCATCCGCATCCGGGACGGGGCCGCATCGGCCCGTCCCGACACCCTGGTCGCGGAGGAGCCGCTGGAGATCCGGCTCAACGGCAAGCCCCTCGCCATCACGATGCGCACACCGGGCGACGACTTCGCGCTGGCCGCCGGCTTCCTCGTGAGCGAGGGCGTGCTCGGCTCGGCGGCGGACGTGCGGAACATCGTGTACTGCGCCGGTGCCAGGGAGGACGGGTCCAACACGTACAACGTGGTGGACGTGCAGCTTGCGCCCGGTGTGGCCGTCCCGGACATCACGCTGGAGCGGAACGTCTACACCACGTCGTCGTGCGGCCTGTGCGGCAAGGCCAGTCTGGACGCGGTCCGCACCCGCACGCGTTTCCCCCTGGCCGGCGCTCCCCCGCTCGTCGTCACACCGGAACTCCTCGCGGCCCTGCCCGACCGGCTGCGGGCGGCGCAGCGGGTCTTCGACCGGACGGGCGGGCTGCACGCGGCGGCGCTGTTCTCCGGGACGGGTGAGCTGCTGGACGTGCGGGAGGACGTGGGCCGGCACAACGCGGTGGACAAGCTGGTGGGCCGTGCGCTGCGGGAGGACCGGCTGCCACTGGACCGGGCGGTCCTGCTGGTGTCGGGGCGGGCGTCGTTCGAGCTGGCGCAGAAGGCGGTGATGGCGGGGATCCCCGTACTGGCGGCGGTGTCGGCGCCGTCGTCGCTCGCGGTGGACCTGGCGGCCGAGACCGGCCTGACGCTGGTCGGCTTCCTGCGCGGCCGGAACATGAACGTGTACGCGGGTGAGGAGCGGATCGCCCTGGAGGCGGGGGTCACCCCGGGCGGCTGACCGCCCCCGGCCGGCGGACGGGTTCACGGGCGTCCGGCGGGAGCGCGTCCGCCCGCCGGCCCGGTGCCGGCCTCCTGTCCGGCGTACCGCTCCTCACTTCCCCGGTGGGTCGATCATCTGGAGCGCCAGGGTGTCCGGGGGTGGCGCGACGCCCGGTCCGCCCGCCTCCACCCAGGCGAGGATGTCGTCGAGGCAGTCGTCGTCGAGCGCCCAGCCGATCCAGGCGGCGCGGGCGCCCTTGCGCCGGGCCTCGGTGGAGGGCTGGACGACCACCACGTTGGCCTGTCCGCAGGGCCCGAGGCAGTCGCTGGTCCGGACGGCGAGCCGGCCGCCGGAGGCGGCGGCGGCCGCCCGCAGCCGGTCGAGCTGGCCGGCGTGGTCGGTGCCGGGGTGCTTGCGGGCGTCGCCGCAGCAACAGCCACGGCAGACGACCAGGGAACAGGGGCGGGCGGCGCCGGGGCGTATCCAGGTGTGGTTCACCGGGCGGCGTCCGGGGCGTCGGATGAGGGCATGGCCTCACGGTATCGACCCGGGTGATCATCCCGGGCCGGTGGGGTGCGTGATGGCGCGGTACCGGCGGTGGGGGGCGCGCCCGGCCGTGTCCGACCCGGTCCGCCCCGGGGGCCCGTGGGCGCGGCGTACAGATTCCGTGGAGATTCCGCCCGCCGTTACTTACCCGGCGGTCAGTAAGGCGCGCGCACCCCACCGCCCCGCGTGGGCACTTGGCTTCTGACCTGTGGCGTTGCCGTACGGACAGGCTTCGCGAAGGGCCTCCCGAACGGGTCTTGCGTGAGGTACCGTCACCCTCCGCTGTGCGGAGCGCCCCCAAGGAGCAGGCCATTGCGCGAGTTCACTGTCCCACCCGTGGCGACGGCTCCCCTGGTCGGTGGACTGGCCGATTCCGTATTCGAGCACGCGAGGGACGATCCGGACCGTGTCGCGCTCGGACGCAAGGAGGCGGACGGCCGGTGGACCGACGTCACCTCGGCGCGGTTCCGGGACGAGGTGCTGGCTCTGGCCAAGGGGCTGCTCGCGGACGGGGTCCGGTTCGGGGACCGGGTCGCCATCATGGCGCGCACCCGCTACGAGTGGACGCTGTTCGACTTCGCGCTGTGGACGGTGGGGGCCCAGTCCGTGCCCGTGTACCCCACCTCGTCCGCCGACCAGGTCCACTGGATGCTGTTCGACGCCGAGGTGACCGCGTGCGTGGTGGAGCACGAGGACCACGCCATGACCATCGGGTCGGTGATCGACCGGCTGCCCCGGCTCAAGCGGCTGTGGCAGCTCGACGCCGGGGCGGTCGACGAGCTGGTGGAGCTGGGGGCGCGTATCGACGAGGACGTGGTGCACCGGCACCGGCGGGCGGTGACGCCCGAGTCGGTCGCCACGGTGATCTATACGTCCGGGACGACGGGCCGCCCCAAGGGGTGCGTCCTGACGCACGCGAACTTCATGTTCGAGGCGGACACCCTGGTCAGCCGCTGGGAGCCGGTCTTCCACTCCAAGCCGGGCGACGAGGCGTCGACCCTGCTGTTCCTGCCGCTGGCCCACGTCTTCGGCCGGATGGTGGAGGTGGCGGCGATCCGCAAGCGGGTCAAGCTGGGCCACCAGCCGCAGCTTGCGGCCGGCCCGCTGCTGGCGGACCTGGCGGCGTTCCGGCCGACGTTCGTGCTGGCCGTGCCGTACATCTTCGAGAAGGTCTTCCAGGCGGCGCGGCGCAGAGCGGAGACCGAGCGGAGGGAAGGGCCCTTCGACAAGGCCGTCGAGGTGGCGGTGCGGTACGCGGAGGCGCTGGAGACCAAGGCCTTCGGGCAGGGCCCCGGGCCGTCGGCGGCGCTGCGGGTGCAGCACCAGTTCTTCGACAAGGTCGTCTACGGGAAGGTGCGCGACGCGCTGGGCGGGCGGGTCCGGCACGCGATGTCGGGCGGGTCGGGGATGGCCCGGCGGCTCGGGCTGTTCTTCGAGGGCGCGGGCGTGACGGTGTACGAGGGGTACGGGCTGACGGAGTCGGCATCCGCGGCCACCGCCAACCCGCCGGAGCGGACGAAGTACGGCACGGTCGGGCCGCCCATCCCGGGGACGACGGTGCACATCGCGGAGGACGGCGAGGTGTGGCTGCGCGGCCCGCACCTCTTCTCCGGGTACCTGGGCAATCCCGACGCGACCGCGGCCGTGCTCCGGGACGGCTGGCTGGCGACCGGTGATCTGGGGGCGCTCGACGAGGACGGTTACCTGACCATCACCGGGCGGAAGAAGGAGATGCTGGTGACGTCGGGCGGCAAGAGCGTGCCGCCGGCCGGCCTTGAGGAACGGGTGCGGTCCCACCCGCTGGTGGCGCAGTGCATCGTGGTCGGCAACGACCGGCCGTACATCGCGGCGCTGGTGACCCTGGACCAGGAGGCGGTCGAGCACTGGCTGGCCATGCAGAACCGGCCGCCGCTGCCCCCCGCCGAGCTGGTGCGCGACCCGGCGCTGGAGACCGAGATACGCCGGGCGGTGGTGGCGGCGAACACCCTGGTGTCGCAGGCCGAGTCGATCCGTACCTTCCGGATCCTGGCGCACCCGTTCACGGAGGAGCACGGTCTGCTGACCCCGTCGCTGAAGCTCAAGCGCAAGGCGATCGAGACGGCGTACGCGGCGGAGGTCGACGCCCTGTACGGGTGATGCGGGGCGGTCCGGGGAACAGGTGCGGGAGCGTGGACGTTGATCCGTGGAGCGACAACCGCTGAGCGACAACCGCTGAGTGACAACCGACGACCGACGACGTAAGGAATCGACCGCTCGTGAGCAAGGTCCCCTCCATCACCCTCAACAACGGCGTCTCCATGCCGCAGCTCGGCTTCGGTGTCTGGCAGGTGCCCGACGACGAGGCGGCGAAGGCGGTGGGCACGGCCCTGGAGGCCGGATACCGCAGCATCGACACCGCAGCGATCTACGGGAACGAGAAGGGCACCGGCGAAGCCGTCGCCGCCTCCGGCATCCCCCGGGACGAGCTCTTCGTCACCACCAAGCTGTGGAACAGCGAGCACGGACACGACGCCACACTGCGCGCGTTCGACGAGTCGCTGGCCCGGCTCGGTCTCGACTACGTCGACCTGTACCTGATCCACTGGCCGGTGCCCTCGAAGGACCGGTTCGTGGACACCTACCGGGCACTGGAGAAGATCCAGGCGGACGGCCGCGCCCGGGCGATCGGCGTCTCCAACTTCCTGCCCGCGCACCTGGAGCGCCTGCTCGGCGAGACCTCCGTGGTCCCCGCGCTGAACCAGATCGAACTGCACCCGCAGCTCCAGCAGGCGGAGGCCCGGTCCTTCCACGCCCGGCACGGCATCCTGACCGAGGCCTGGTCGCCGCTGGGCCAGGGCAGGGGCCTGCTGGAGGTCCCGACGATCATCGCGATCGCCCGGAAGCACGACCGCACCCCCGCCCAGGTGGTGCTCCGCTGGCACCTCCAGCTCGGCACCATCGTGATCCCGAAGTCCGTGACGCCGTCGCGGATCCAGGAGAACATCGACGTCTTCGACTTCGAGCTGGACGCCGACGACCTGGCGGCCCTCGCCGCCCTGGACGAGGGCAAGCGCCTGGGCCCGCACCCGGACACGTTCGGCGACAAGTGATCGCGGGCCGTCCGGGGACGGCACGGACGCCCGAGGAGGGCGTGCCGTCCCCGGGGAGGACCCGGTTTCAGGTGGTCAGCAGGCGGTTGAAGAACGACCGGTACCGGCGCAGCGCCCGGCGGAGTTCCTCGGTGTCGACCTCCTCGCCCCGGTTCCACTGACCCTCCAGGTCCCTCTTGTGGTCGGCGAACGTCGAGGCGAGCCGCCGCATGACGTCGGCGACGAGGGCGTCGGCCTTGTGCACCGCCTCGCGGGGGTCGTCGACGAACTGGATCTGGATCTCCTGCCAGCTCGCCCGCGGGTCAGGCCGGGGTCCGGCGGGACTGACCGCCGTCGGACAGCAGCTCGTCGAAGAGGGCGTGGTAGTGGACCATCGCCCCGCGGAGCTGCTCGGTCGTGGCCCGGTGCTGCATGCTCAGCCGGTTGACCTCGTGCGCGGCGCGGTAGTGCTCCACCGTGCGTCCGTGCTCGACCGAGAGGTCCCGCAGCCGCTGGTCCAGGTCCTCCACGGGATAGCCGCGCTCCCGCATCAGGGAGGTCACCAGGAGGTCCGCGTCCTGCACGGCGTCCTCCGGCTGGTCCACGAACTCCCCCTGCACGTCGTCCCAGTCGCGGCTGTAGCGGTCGCGGACCTCACCCGGCAGCGGCCGGATGTCCAGTGCCTCGTGGCGTTTCTCGCGGGCGCTCAGCTCGCGTTCGGCCGCGGTCCGGCTGCCGGTGTCCTCGACCGTCCTGTCGTACTCCGGTCCGAAGCGCTGTCGCAGGCGCCGGCTGCGGAGGCCGAGGAAGGCGATCACGGCCAGGGCGGCCAGGACCACCGCGACGGGAATGACGATGGCCAGGAGCGTTCCTGTCGACATGGGGTCCAACCCCTCATAAATGTCCAATATGCCCCGAATTAAGGGTATCCCTCCGCCGTCCAGCAGGGAACGGAAGCCCGGCCACCGTGATCCACCGTGATGATGAAACGATTGTCATGTTCGGCTAAGGTGTGGCCCCATGAACCGAGCCGCCTGGGCGCGGGAGCGGCCGACCGGCACCGCACCGCCGTCCCTCACCCTCGCCGGGGCCGTGTCGCTGCTGCTGGTCGCCGCACTCGCCCTGCCCCTGCTGGGACACCCCGGCTTCCGGGCCTGGCAGACGATCTGCGTGGCGCTCACCGTGCAGGCGCTGCCCTTCCTGCTGCTCGGCACCCTCGTCTCCGGCGCCGTCAACGCCTTCGTCCCGGAGCGGGTGTTCAGCAGGGCGCTGCCCCGCAACCCGGCGCTGGCCGTACCGGTGGCCGGGGCGGCCGGTGTGGTGCTGCCGGGCTGCGAGTGCGCCTCCGTGCCGGTCGCCGCCGGCCTCGTCCGGCGCGGGGTCGCCCCAGCGGCGGCGTTCGCGTTCCTGCTCTCCGCCCCGGCGGTCAACCCGGTCGTGCTGGTCTCGACCGCCGTCGCCTTCCCCGGACGACCGGAGATGGTCGCCGCCCGGCTGGTGGCCTCGCTGGCGACGGCCGCCGCCATGGGCTGGCTGTGGCTGCGCTTCGGCCGGGACGAGTGGCTGAAGCCGTCCGCGCGCCACACCGGCCACCGCACCGGGCACAGCCGGTGGGAGGAGTTCCGGACCGGGTTCCAGCACGACTTCCTGCACGCGGGGGGCTTCCTCGTGGTCGGCGCCATGGCGGCGGCGTGCTTCAACGTGCTCGTCCCCCGCTCCGTGCTGGACACGTTCGCCGGTTCCCCGTGGCTGTCGGTGCTGTTCCTCGCCGGGCTCGCCGTCGTGCTCGCCGTCTGCTCGGAGGCCGACGCGTTCGTCGCCGCGTCGCTCACCGGCTTCTCCCCCACCGCCCGGCTGGCGTTCCTGGTGGTGGGCCCCATGGTGGACGTGAAGCTGATCGCCCTTCAGGCGGGGACCTTCGGCCGGGCCTTCGCGGCCCGCTTCTCCGCCGCGACGGCGGTCGTCGCCGTGGTGTGCGCCGGCGTGACCGGATGGTGCCTGCTGTGAAACGGAACGTCCAGGCGGCCCTGCTGCTGCTGACCGGCTCCGCCGTACTGCACGTCTCGCTGCTGAGCCAGGTCTACCTGCGGTACGTGAAGGAGGGCCTGCGCCCCTTCCTCGTCGTGTCCGCCGTCCTGCTGCTCGTCCTCGGGGTCACCGGCGCCGTGCGGGACGGTCTGCCGTTCGCCCCACGGCACCCGGACCGGGAGGAGACGGACGACGGCCACGGCCACGGGCACGGCGGCGGCCCCCGGGTGGCCTGGATGCTCTTCCTGCCCGTGCTGGCGCTCCTGCTGTACGCCCCGCCCGCGCTCGGCTCGTACACGGCCGGGCGCGAGACGGACGACGCGGTGGCGCGGGTCGAGGAGTTCGGCCCGCTCCCCACGGGCGACCCCGTCCCGCTCGCCCTGTCCGCGTTCATCGCGCGGGTGCAGCAGGACCGCGCCCGGGGCCTCACCAGCCGCACGGTCCTGCTGACCGGCTTCGTCACGCCCGCGAAGGACCGCCCCGGAGCGTGGCACCTCACCCGGCTCGTCGTGAGCTGCTGCGCGGCCGACTCCCGGTCGCTGCGCGTCCTGGTGCACGGCGCGCCCGCGCCCCCCGCCGACACCTGGGTCACCGTGACGGGCACGTGGCGCCCCGCCGGCGGCCCCCCGGCGACGGGGCCGGCACCGGTGGCGGTGGACGCCCGGACCGTCGAGCGGGTGCCGGAGCCGGTCAACCCGTACCAGGACACCACGCCCCGGCCGCGGTGACCGCCGGGCCGCCCGGCGGTCCGGCGCCCCGGCGGCCGTGCCGGCTCAGCCGCGGCGGGCGGTGTGCACGGTGCGGGCGGTCAGGGTGAACAGATCCGCCCGCCGGTGCAGCCCCAGCGGTTCGGCCGGGTCCAGCAGCCGGTCCAGCGTCGCCCGGTCCTCGGCGGAGAGGCGGTCGCCCAGCGACTGGCGGTGCCGGGCGAACCCGGCCACGATCTGCCGGCGTACGGCATCGGTGACGGGGGCCGGTACATCGTGGAGGAACGAGCGGGTGCCGCTCGGCAGCAGCCCGGCGCCGGCCAGCATGCCCCGCCAGTCGTCGCCGTCCTCCTTGGCGCCGGGCAGCTCCGCCCGCATCTCGCCGAACCACCCGGCGTGCGCGACGTCCATCCGGGCCTCCAGGCCGGGGCTGCCGATGCCGCAGTCCTGCGGCAGGCGCCGGGTGGGCAGCCCGCCCTCGACGACCGCCAGCAGGCCGCCCGGCCGCAGCAGGCCCGCCAGCCCGGCGACGGCCCCCCGCTGGTCGCCCAGGTGGTGCAGGGAGTCGGCCGCCCAGATCAGGTCCGCGTCACCCAGCCCGGCGATCCCGTCCGGGAGTTCGGCCCGCAGTGTGGTGACCCGGTCGCCCAGGGACGCGGCACGGGCCCGCTCCCGGGTGCGTTCCAGGAGCTCGGGCGTGGCGTCGACGGCGACGACCTCCGCGTACGGGAACGCCTCGGCGAGCAGGCAGGTCAGCACGCCCGGCCCGCTGCCCACGTCGAGGACCCGGCGCACGCCGGCCGCCGGTACCAGTTCGCCGAGCCAGGCGGCGGCCCGCCGGTACAGCGGGCTCTGGAGTTCCGCGCCGTTCTCCAGCAGCGGCAGCATCTCGGACCAGTCCATGTGCGTGTGGTCATGCGCAGGGGCGGTGGCGGAGGAGGTGTGGGCGTGGTGGCCGTGGTGGTGTTCGCTCATGCCGCAAGCGTGGCGGCGGGGTCGGGCCCGTGGCGAGCTTTGTTGCCGTTCCGGCAAAACGGCCGGACCCCGGGCCCGGCGCCCTCACTCCGCGCCGTGGCCCGCCGCGATCGACTCGACGCGGGACGCCAGCGTGAAGTCCTTCTCGGTGATGGCGCCGCCCGCGTCATGGGTGTTCACCGTGAGGTTCACGGTGTTGTAGCCGAGGGTGAGGTCGGAGTGGTGGTTCAGTTCCTCCTGGATGCGGGCGACGTGGACCACCAGGGCCGTCGCGGCGAAGTGCGTGCCGAGACGGTAGGTACGGGCGATCCGGTCGCCCTCCTGGGACCAGCCGGGCAGTTCCCGCAGCCGGTCCTCGATCTCCTTCTGCGACAGCGGCTCAGTGGGCATGAATCCGTGCTCCCTCCGGTCGGTGCGTGTCGGTACGGGTGACCGTGACGATACGGTCCGGCGGGACGACCGCGCGGTCAACACGTGGGTTACCGTCTGCGGTATGACAACTGTCGCCACCGGTACGGGAGTAGGGCCGCTGCTGCGCGGCTGGCGTGAGCGACGGCGGCTGAGCCAACTGGAACTGGCGCTGCGCGCAGACTCGTCGGCCCGTCACATCTCGTTCGTCGAGACGGGGCGGTCGCGCCCGAGCGAGGAGATGGTCCTGCGCCTCGCCGAGCACCTGGAGGTGCCCGTACGGGAGCGCAACGTGCTGCTGCTGGCGGCGGGGTACGCCCCGCGCTACTCCGAGACGTCCCTGGACGATCCGTCGCTCGGCACCCTGCGGGCGGGCATCGAGCAGTTGCTGGCGGGCTACGACCCGTACCCGGCGCTGGTGGTGGACGGCTCGTACACGGTGGTGGCCGCCAACCGGGGGATCTCCCTGCTGCTGGACGGGCTGCCCGGGCACCTGCTGACGCCGCCGATGAACGCCATGCGGATCACCCTGCACCCGGAGGGCCTGGCCCCGAGGATCCGCAACCTGCGGGAGTGGCGCGGCCATCTGCTGGCGCAGATGGAGCGGCAGATCGCGCTGTCGCGGTCGGAGCCGCTGCGGCGGCTGTACGCGGAGGTCACGGCCTACCCGCTGCCCGCGCCGGCGGACACCGGCCCGGAGGACCGGGAGGACCGGGAGGACCCGCAGCCGTACCCGTACTTCGCGCTGCCGCTGCGGATCGAGCACGACGGACGGGTGCTGTCCTTCGTCTCGTCGATCTCGACGTTCAACACACCGATGGACGTGACGGTCGCCGAGCTGGCCATCGAGACCTTCCTCCCGGCCGACCCGGCGACGGTGGCGTACCTCCGCTCGCTCTAGGTCGTGTCCGCAACGTCTCGCCTGGCCCGCGGTGTCGCGCCGGTCGTGCCGGGCTTGCGTCACACGGCCCCGCCCCGGCGGCCCACCGCCCGGAGGGCGGTCCACTGGAGGGCGGCGAACCCGGCGACGGTCGCGGCCTGCGCGGGGATCCACAGGGTCCCGGCGGTGCTGGGCGACAGCCAGGCGGCGAGCGCGGCGACGCTGAGCACCGCCCAGAGGGCGTTGGCGTCGACCACCAGCCGGACGGCGGTGGCGGACGGCTGCGGCCGGGAGGCCAGGTGGCCGACCGCCGCGGCGAACACGGTGAGGAACAGTCCGAGGCCGCGCAACAGCGTCGCGTCCACTCCCAGGAGCCGCCCGAGCGCCCCGGGCGCGAGGGCGTACGCCAGGCCGTTGGCGCCGGTGACGACGGCGTCCAGGGCGAGAAAGCGACGCAGCGCTGTCTGCGGCCGGGTGGTGCGCGAGATGCCGGTGAGCAGGGCCTGGGACATGGCGGATCAGCCTCCGTGAAGGTCCTCGGTGATGGGCCCGGAGCCCGGCCGGAGTGCGAGACCGCCCGGGTTCCGGTGACCACCACGATGGCGTCCGCGACGGCGGGGGTCGATTACCGCGGACGTCATGGAACCCCGGAAATCGGGGTCGTGGACGCGGGGTCATGGAAGCGGTTCCCCGGCCACGGGGTCATGGAGGCGGTGCCCCGGCTGCGGTGGTGGCCCCGGTTCCCGTCAAGGGGCGACGAGGTCACGCACGCGCCGCTCGGTCCAGTGGCCCGCGGCACCCGGACAGGAGGCCAGGTAGCCGGTGACGGTGCCGGTGTCCCAGGCGCCCGCCGCGAGGAGGCCGGCGGCGAGGTGGCGGAGGTAGTCGGCGGAGGGGCTGTTCCACTCGACGTCGTGCAGGCCCCAGGGGGCGGTGAAGGTGAGCATGGGCAGCCCGTCGAGCGTGCCGGGACGGACCAGGGTCTCGTAGCGGCCGCCGCCCAGGACCGCCCGGCCGTCGCGGAGGACCCCGGTCAGGTCGAGGTCGGTGTCCGGGCCGGGCTCGCGGTACATCTCCTGGGCGGCGATGTCGGAGAACTGCCCGGCGGTGATCCGGTGCGCCCGTGCCAGGACGCGGCCCTCCGCGGCCGGGTCGTAGAACGCCCGGCCGCCGGTCCACACCGGGGACTCGGTGGCGAAGTACAGGACGCCGTCCAGTTCCACGGGGACGGAGGCGGTGGGCAGCCGGCGGTCGCGGCAGCCGGGGTAGGAGCGGGCCCCGCCCGGGGGCGTACCGCCGAGGATGTAGTGGGCCAGCCGGTCGACGTGCGTGTTGGAGCCGTAGGACGTGTACCAGACCTCCGTCGTCATGCCTCGAACGTAACGGGCGCGGCGCGTGAAGCTGCGCTGTTGACCCGCTTAAGAAAACCTCGATGGACGCGGCGGGTCCGGGTCGGCAGATTGGTCCCGTTCGCGATCTCCGCGTCCGCAGACCCCCTCCCCCCGCCTGGAGCCGCACCATGAAGGCACTCGTCAAGCACAAGGCCGAGCCCGGTCTCTGGCTCATGGACGTCCCGGAGCCCGAGACGGGCCCCGGCGACGTGCTGATCCGGGTGCTGCGCACCGGCATCTGCGGGACGGACCTGCACATCCGCTCGTGGGACGGCTGGGCGCGGCAGACGGTCTCGACGCCCCTGGTGCTGGGACACGAGTTCGTCGGCGAGGTGGCGCACGTGGGCTCGGACGTGCGGGACATCGCGGTCGGCGACCTGGTCAGCGGTGAGGGCCATCTGGTGTGCGGCAAGTGCCGCAACTGCCTGGCGGGCCGCCGTCATCTGTGCCGGTCGACGATCGGTCTGGGCGTCGGGAGGGACGGGGCGTTCGCCGAGTACGTGGCGCTGCCGGCGTCCAACGTGTGGGTGCACCGCACGAAGGTGGACCTGGACGTGGCGGCGATCTTCGACCCGTTCGGCAACGCCGTGCACACCGCGCTGTCCTTCCCGCTCGTCGGCGAGGACGTGCTGATCACGGGCGCCGGCCCGATCGGGATCATGGCGGCGGCGGTCGCCCGGCACGCGGGTGCCCGCAACGTGGTGATCACCGACGTGAGCGAGTCGCGGCTGGAGCTGGCCCGCAAGGTGGGCGCGACGCTCGCCGTGAACGTGGCGGAGAGCTCCATCGGTGAGGCGCAGCGGCAGCTCGGGCTGCGGGAGGGCTTCGACATCGGTCTGGAGATGTCCGGGCGGCCCGAGGCGATGCGGGACATGGTCGCCAACATGACGCACGGCGGCCGGATCGCGATGCTGGGCCTGCCCGCCGAGGAGTTCGCCGTCGACTGGTCGAAGATCGTCACCTCGATGATCACCGTCAAGGGCATCTACGGCCGGGAGATGTTCGAGACGTGGTACGCGATGACCGTCCTGCTGGAGGGCGGTCTCGACCTCAGCCCGGTGATCACCGGCAGCTACGGCTACCAGGACTTCGACGCCGCCTTCGACGAGGCGGCCACGGCCCGCAGCGGCAAGATCATCCTCGACTGGACCGTCTGACCCACCCCCAAGGAGTTCTCTGATGTACGCGTCCGTCCGCGACGAGCTGCGCGCCACCCTCGACGAGATCCGCGACGCGGGTCTCTACAAGCCGGAGCGGGTCATCGGCACCCCGCAGAGCGCCACCGTGTCCGTCCCCTCCGGTGACGTGCTGAACTTCTGCGCCAACAACTACCTGGGCCTCGCCGACCACCCGGAGGTGATCGCCGCCGCCAAGGAGGCGCTCGACCGCTGGGGGTACGGCATGGCGTCCGTACGGTTCATCTGCGGTACGCAGGACGTGCACAAGGAGCTGGAGCAACGGCTGTCGGCGTTCCTGGGGCAGGAGGACACGATCCTCTACTCGTCCTGCTTCGACGCCAACGGCGGTGTCTTCGAGACGCTGCTCGGGCCCGAGGACGCGGTGATCTCCGACGCCCTGAACCACGCCTCCATCATCGACGGCATCCGGCTGTCCAAGGCGCGCCGCCACCGGTACGCCAACCGGGACATGGCCGACCTGGAGAAGCAGCTCAAGGAGACGCAGGACGCCCGGCGGCGCCTCATCGTCACCGACGGCGTGTTCTCGATGGACGGGTACGTGGCTCCGCTGCCCGAGATCTGCGACCTCGCCGACCGGTACGACGCGATGGTGATGGTCGACGACTCGCACGCGGTCGGGTTCGTCGGCCCGGGCGGCCGGGGCACCCCGGAGCTGCACGGCGTGATGGACCGGGTGGACATCATCACCGGCACGCTCGGCAAGGCGCTGGGCGGCGCGTCCGGCGGCTACGTGGCGGCGCGTGCGGAGATCGTGGAGCTGCTGCGCCAGCGCTCGCGCCCGTACCTCTTCTCGAACTCCCTCGCGCCGGTGATCGCCGCCGCGTCGCTGAAGGTCCTCGACCTGCTGGAGTCGGCCGGTGACCTCCGGGAGAAGCTGGCGGCCAACACCAAGCTGTTCCGCACGAGCATGACCGAGGCGGGCTTCGAGATCCTGCCCGGTGACCACGCCATCGCCCCCGTGATGATCGGCGACGCGGCCGAGGCCGGGCGGATGGCGGAGCTGCTGCTGGAGCGCGGCGTGTACGTGATCGGCTTCTCGTACCCCGTGGTGCCGATGGGGCAGGCCCGCATCCGGGTGCAGCTCTCGGCGGCGCACTCGACCGAGGACGTGGAGCGGGCGGTGGCGGCGTTCACCGACGCGCGGGCGGCGATGGCCGGCTGACGGCTGGGTGACAATGGCAGGGTGATCGACCCCCGGCGGCTGCGCATCCTGCGGGCCGCGGCGGACCACCGTACGGTGACCGCCGCGGCCGCCGCGCTGTACCTGACCCCGTCCGCCGTCTCCCAGCAGCTCGCCGCGCTGGAGCAGGAGACGGGGCACGTGCTGCTGACGCGCAGCGGCAAGGGCGTGCGGCTGACGGCGGCCGGGGAGATCCTGCTGGAGCACGCCAACGAGGTGCTGGCGCAGCTTGAGCGGGCGGAGGCGGAGCTCGCGGCGTACGCGGGCGGGGCGGCGGGCGAGGTGACGGTCGCCGCGTTCGCGACCGGGATCGCCGAGGTGCTGGCGCCCGCGATCGGCCGGCTGGCCGGCACGCACCCCGGCATCCGGGTGCGGGTGCGGGACGCGGAGGGCGACGAGTCGCTGCCGCTGGTCCTGGACGGCGAGGCCGATGTGGCGCTGGCCGTGGAGTACCGGGGCGCGCCGCGGGAGGGCGACCGGCGGCTGGCCCGGGTGCCGCTGTACGCGGAGCCGTTCGACGCGGTGCTGCACGCGGGGCATCCGCTGGGCCAGGAGCCGGAGGTGGCGCTGGCCTCGCTCGTGGACGCCGACTGGATCGCGCCGTACCCCGGCAACCCGTGCCACGACATGGTGGTCCTCGCCTGCGAGCTGGCCGGTTTCGATCCGCGGCTGGTGCACTCCTCGGACGACTTCCGCGCGGTGGTCGCCCTGGCGGGCGCGGGCGCGGGCGTGGCGCTGGTGCCGCGTTCGGCGCTGCGGGGCATCGAGCTGAAGGACGTGGTGGTCCGCCCGGTCGCGGGCCCGGCGGCGTTCCGGCGGGTCTTCGCGGCGGTGCGGCGGGGCGCCGAGGAGCACCCGCTGATCCGGCCGGTCCTGGAGGCGCTGGCGGCCGCGGCGCGCGGGCTGTCCGCGCCGGGCGGCTGACGGGTACGACACGGCCCAGGACGTGGCCCCGGGGCCGCCCGTTCAGCGGACGCGGAACACCGGTCCCCGTGCCGTGAAGGGCAGCGTCGCGCCCTCCGGGACGAGGTAGGCGTGCTCGCGGCGCACCCGGAGCGTGTCGCAGTGCCCGTCGGTGATGATCAGCACCGGCGCCCCGGGCGGGAAGTCCCCGGCGCGCTGGAGGAGGTCCAGGCCCGGCTGGAGGACCGTTCCGCCGCGGCCCCGGACCCGGACGCGCCCGGCTACGTCCGTGGGCGCCAGGTACCCGGCGTCGTACGCGGCCGCGTCGCAGAACACCACCCGGGCCGCCGGCACGTCCCTGGCCTCGGCGTACGAGGCGATGGCGCCGAGCGCTTTGCCGAGCAGCCGCCGGTCCATGGAGCCGGAGGTGTCGAGGACGACGCCGAAGGTGCACCGGGCGATCTCCTCGGGCGGGACGTACCGGCCGGCGCGCGGGATGTCGGGCGTGGCCGCCTGCCGGCGGGCCGGCCGCGCGAAGCTGCGCACCGGGTGCGGGCGGGGCACGAACTCGTCGAACCAGCGGGCCAGCCGGGCGTCCCACGGCACCGGCGGGTGCGCCAGCGCCCGGATCTCCTCGACCAGCCCGGCCGGCAGCAGACCGCGCTCCCCGCTCGTGTGCAGGTCGAGGCCCTGCACCAGGCCCCGCCGGTAGAACTCGTCCAGATCGACGTGGTCACGGGGGCGCGGCCCCAGCGGCTCGCCCAGGATGTCGCCGACGCCCTTGCCCCGCAGGGTCGCCAGGCGCCGCGTCCGGCGGGCGTCGGCGGCGATCCGGTCGTACACCTCCTCGGCCGACAGCCCCTTAAGGTCCGGGTCGTACAGCAGGCCCTCGGGCATGGCGCCGACGCCCATCTCCACCAGCCAGCCGTTGACGACGTAGTCGGCCGCGACGTTGAAGAGGTACGGGTCGCGGGCACCGCGCCGGTCGCCGTGGCGGAGCGCGGCGTGGAGCATCTCGTGGGCGAGGACGAACCGCCACTCCTCGTCCTCGTACCGGCGCAGCGGGTTCAGGTAGATCTCGCCCAGTGTGGCATCGACGGCGGCGATCGAGACGCCGTGGGCGCGGGCGAACCCGGCGTCGGCCACCAGCGTCATCCCGGAGGCGATGCCGCCGAGCAGCGGGTAGGAGGAGACGAACCAGCTCAGCGCCCGGTCCCACGGCTCCTTCGGCCTGACCTCGCCGGTCAGCGTGTCACGCCGGCCGCCGGCGACGTCCATCGTGGCGGAGACGGTACGGGTCAGGGCCTGCGCGAACGCAAGCTGCCAGTCGGGGGCGGAGTGCCACCGCGACCAGGCGACCAGGACCTGGTCGGGAGCGTCACCCGCCGTGCCGCGGTGCTCGTGTCCGGCGGGGATCCCCGTCCTGCGCCAGCGCGAGGCCAACTGCTCCTCGTCTCCGTCCGGGTAGGTCTGCGGATGGTCCTCGGGGGCGCGGCCGATGTGCAGGGTGAGCATGAAGCGGTTGACGACGGCGCAGCGGGCGGCGAGGTCGTAGGGGTCGGGCTGCGGGCGGCGCGTGTCCTGGTGGGCGGGAACATGCCCGAATCCGAGGTGCAGCAGGCAGTGGGCGAGGGCCCACGCCCAGTCGGCGGGCTCGGCCCGGCGACTGGGATGGACGTGGACGCGACCGTTGGAGTCGACGGCGGCGAGCCCGTGGCGGGGGCTCAGTTCACAGTCGCGGGAACGGCAGACGTCCGCGTCCAGCGCGGCGAGGGCCGGGTGGCGCTTGACGAGGGCCAGCCCGGCGAGGAACGCCTCGGCGGCCGGGTCGTCGCGCTTGCTCCTCGCGCGCGGTGCCGGGCTCACCGGCGGGGCTCGCTCGGCCGCGCGTGGCCGCTCACCGGCGGGCCTCCACCAGCCGGGGCATGTCGCGGGCGGCCTCGACGAGGAACCACGCGGGCAGTACGGGCCGGCCGTCCTCGTCGTCGCGGATGACGGTCTGGGCCACCTCGACGGAGATCTCGGCGAGCTGGACGAGCAGCGACTTGGCCCGGTGCGCGGCCTGCCGGAGCGCGGGCGGTATCCGGTCCTTGGACGCGGGCAGTTCCCGGATCAGACGCCCCCGGAACGCCTCGGCCAGGTAGTAGAGCAGGTCCCGGTCCTCGACGCGGTTCGGCCAGGACGCGTCGCCCTTGATGATGGCCTCGATGCCGTACGTGTGCCGGACGATCTTGACGTATCCGCAGAAGGAGACAGCGTGCGCGGGGGTGAGGGTGCCGTGCGCGACGATCTTCAGCGTGTCCTCGTCGAGCGCGTGCCCGAAGGAGTGCAGCGCGTCCGAGAGCATGTGCCAGGAGCGGGGCGTGGAGAACGGCTCCTCCGTCTTGGGCGGCTGCGACCAGAGGTGGTCGGGGCGGTCGGTGAGGTAGTCGGTGACCCACGGGTGGATGCCGTTCTCCCCCGCCCACACCAGCCAGTCGGTGACGGAGGCCCGCAGGTGGACGTGGGTGAGCCGGTTGACGAGCGCGGAGGCGATGGGGCGTGCCAGGGCGTTGTCGGTGGCGCGGTTGCCGGCGCCGATGACGAGGGACCCGGCGGGCAGTTCGTAGTTCCCGATGCGCCGGTCGAGGATCAGGGAGTAGAACGCCTTCTGCACATCGGGCGTCGCGGCGTTCAGCTCGTCGAGGAACAGGCAGTACGGCTCGTCCCGGGCGATGGCCTCCGGTGGGCAGAACACGGATCTGCCGTCACGGATCTGCGGCACGCCGATGAGGTCCTCGGGAGCGAGCTGGGTGCCCAGCAGGCTCACGCACTCCAGGCCCAGGGACTCCGCGAAGTCCCGGACGAGGGACGACTTGCCGATGCCGGGCGCCCCCCACAGGAAGACGGGGCGGACGGTCGCGAGGCCGAGCAGCAGCTCGGGGATCCGGGCGGGCGTGACGGTGACGGCGGCCTGCAGGGCGAGCTCCCGGGGGTGTACGGAGGCCGGCGCGGCGGCGCGCCCGGACCGTTCGGCGCCCGAACGGACGTCGGACCCGTCCAGTCTGATCGCCCGCCGCCCTCGTCGCAGCCGGTTTTCCGGGCCTCCGGTCCCGCCCCGCGGGGCCGCCGGCGGGGAGGCCCGGCGCCCCCGGGCCGGCGGGGGTCAGCCGCGCTGCTTGCGGGCGGACATCCACGCGTAGACGAGCACGCCCGCGAAGAGGAACAGCACGCCCTGGTAGACCGCCGCGTAACCGGAGCCGGCGACCAGCCACATGGAGAACGCGAAGGCGATCACGGCGAGGACGGCGTCGCGGACGAGGCGGGGCCGGTCGACCCGGTCGGACCGGCCGGAGGCCAGGAAGTAGATCTGCGCGGCCGTCGACAGCAGGTACGGGACGGTGGCCGTGAAGGTGGTGACGAGGACCAGGACCTCGAAGACGCCCTCGGGGCCGGCCGTGTAGTTGTAGACGGTCAGCAGGGAGGCGAGGACGACGGTGACGAGGACGCCGTACGTGGGGACACCGCGCCGCTTGTGGGTGAACGCCTTGGGGAACAGGCCGTCCTTGGCCGCCGCGTACGGGGTCTGGGCGCTGAGCAGGGTCCAGCCGTTGAGCGCGCCGACCATGGAAACGAGCGCCATGCAGGCGACGGCGGTGCCGCCCCAGGAGCCGCCGAACATGGTGTTGACGGCGGCGGAGAAGGGCGCGTCGGAGTCGACGAGCCGGTCGTGGGCGACCAGGCCGAAGACGGAGAGGGTGCCGAGCAGGTAGATGACGGCGGCGCCGAGCGTACCGAGGATGGTGGCGCGGCCGACGTTGCGCTGCGGGTCGCGGACCTCACCGGCGCTGACGGCCGCCGACTCCACGCCCAGGTAGCTGAAGAGCAGGATGGCGGCGGACGCGGAGACCGCGCCGACGGCGCTGGAGTCACTGGCCTGGAAGGGGCCGAGGTTGGCGGAGTCGAAGAAGAACAGGCCGCCGACGGCCACCAGCAGGAGGGGCACGAACTTCAGGACGGTGGCGACGAGCTGGACCGCGCCGACGTAGCGGGTGCCGGCGAGGTTGGCGAGGGCGGGCAGCCACTGGAGGGCCAGCGCCGCGGCGATGGTCGCGGCCTTGGACTCGTGGACGGGCACCAGGACGTCGAGGTAGCCGACGGCGGCGACGGCGAGCGCGGCGTTGGAGACCCAGGTGGTGATCCAGTACGACCAGGCGGCCAGGAAGCCGGCGAAGTCGCCGAAGGCCTCCCGGGCGTACACGTAGGGCCCGCCGGTCATCGGGTGGCGCCGCGCGAGGCGGCCGAAGACCAGCGCCAGGGCGATGGCGCCGAGGGTGAGCACCGCGAAGGCGACCAGGCTGATGGTGCCGTAGGGGGCGACGGAGGCGGGGAGGAGGAAGATCCCGCCCCCGATGATGTTGCCCATGACCAGGGCGGTCGCGATGGGCAGTCCGAAGCTCCGGGCGTGCTTGGACCGCTCGTCGGGGGTCGGGTCGGTGATCAGGGGGGTGCTGGTCATGGGGGGTGGTGCGCCTTTCGCCGTACAAACCTGAACATGGTCAGGTACGGCGAACGCTGCACCAAATCACCCGTGTTTGTCCGGTGCGACGCGGTCGGCGACCGGAAATGCTTCTTCCGGTCGGGGGCGGGACGGGGATTCCTGCACGGGTTCGCCCGCCGGACCGAGCGGCACCTGCGGGCCCTGGGTCTCGCGCAGCCAGCGCCGCAGCACCCGGTGCACCTCCTCGGCGCCCACCAGTCGGCCGCCGTCCACGACCGGCGCGGACAGGATGCGCGGGGAGAGCAGGAAGGCCTCGGACTGCTCGCCGCCGAGGCCGCCGTGCGAACCGATCTGCTCCTCGAAGGCGTGCACGGTGCCGGTGGCGGTGTCGTACCGGGAGTTGATCATGATGTCGGCGACGTGCGGGAAGGAGTCGGTGCGCCGGACCGCGTCGGCGGCGCCGGGTCCGTAGGGGGCGAGCGGCCCGTCGTCGGTGAGGTCGTCGACCGGCACCTCCGCGCCGCCGGGGCCGAGCACCACCGAGCCGTGCTCCTCGCTGCGGACGAGCACGAAGCCGATGCCCGGGTGGTCCGCCAGGGTGCGCAGCAGGCCGGGGTGCCGGCGGTCGATCTCCTCGCGGGAGAGCCGGTAAGCCACGTCGGGGAAGGAGACCAGCCCCAGGTTGCCGGAGGCCAGCACGACCGGGTCGGAGGGGCGGGCCGCCGGGCGGTCCCGGCGCTCCTCCTCCGGCAGGTGCACCGCGGTGCGCAGCGCGCCCCGGGCCTCGGCGCCGCCGGGGGTGTGCCGGGCCCGGCGCGGTACGGGCAGCCCGCAGCCGGCCCGGACCAGGTCGCGCAGGGTCAGCCCGTACGCGGACGCGAACGTCTCGCCGGGGCTCTGGCCGTGGTCGGAGAGCAGCACGATCCGGTAGGGCCGCGGGGCGTGGGCGGCGACGTGGGCGATCAGGGAGATGGACCGGTCCAGCCGGCGGAGCACCTGGAGCGCGTCACGGCCGTGCGGCCCGGAGTGGTGGGCCACCTCGTCGTACCCGACGAGGTCGGCGTACACGGCGGTACGGCCGGCCAGCAGGTCGCCGATGACGGCGGCGACCACCACGTCCCGCTCGACGACGGTCGCGAAGGCGCGGATGAAGGGGTACAGCCCGCCGCGGCCGACCCGCGGGGTCTCCCCCGCCAGCCGGGACCGGGTGGCCTGGCCGATCTCCCGGCACACCTCGGCGACGAACGAGAGGGCGGTGCGGACGGCGTTGGCGGGATCGCGGAAGTACGCCACGTACCCGGCGCGGGAGCGGTTGCGGCGGCCGCGGCGCGCCGAGACCGACAGCACCAGGGCGAGCTGGTCGGCGCCGCCGCTGAAGAGGTTGCCCCGGCTGGCGCCGTCCAGGGTGAGCAGCCCGCCGTCGCCGGTGCGGGCGATGGCGCGGCGCTGGAGTTCGACGGCGCTCGCGGGCCGGTTGCTGACCATGAGCCGGCCGGTGTCCTTCTCGTACCAGCGGAAGGCGGGGACGTCGTGGTTGGTGCCGTGCAGGATGGCGAGCTGGCTGGCCCCGGTCTGGCTGGACCAGTCGGTGCGCCAGGACGTGAGGCGGTGGGTGGCGCCCAGCCAGCCGGCGACGGTCGGCATGACCCCGTCGGCGACCGCGTCCCGCAGCACCCGGTGTCCCACGCCGTCGAGCTGGAGGAACAGCGTGCCGGGCAGCCCGCCGGGGACGGCCGCCCGGGGCCGGGAGCGCCGCCGCCCCGCGAGCCGGTACAGGCGGCGCCGGTAGGCGTCGTCGTCCCGGACGGCGAGGGCGGTGGACGTCGCGGACGCGACGGCGGACATCACGGCCGCCACCACGACGGCGTTCTCCGGGGCGGACTCGCCCCGCCCGTCGGGGACGAGCCAGAGGGCGAACAGCAGCAGGGAGCCGTTGAGGAAGAAGGCGAGGAGGCCCAGCACCAGGGCGGGCACCAGCAGCAGCGCGCGGACGGCCAGCGGCCACACCAGCGCGCTCAGCAGGCCGAAGGCGCCCGCGGCCCAGGCGGCGGTGACGGCGGTACGGGTGGCGCTGTCCCCGTCGTCGGACTGGAGCCGGAAGTCGGGCAGGAGGCCGGCGAGCGCGAGCATCGTGAGCGTGGACACCGCCCACACCACGACGACCCGCAGCAGGGCACCGCCCGCCGTACGCCACCGTGCCGGTACCACGCCGTTCGCTCCCGCTCCCGCTCAGCGGCCGTCGTAACCCGCCGTCGGCATGGACAGCCGCCGGTGCACCTGGGCCTTCATCGCCGCGTCGTAGGCCGGTTCGTCCAGCCCGGCCTCCTCCAGGCGCACGCCCCGGCGCCGGCACTCCGCCGTGAAGTCCCGCGCGGAGGTCAGCGCCCGGTGCAGGACCCGTTCGTTGGGCACGACGAACAGGTCGACCGCCCCGGCCTCGACGTCGGCCCACAGCATCCGGTGGTCCGGCCGTATGCCGTAGAACAGGAGCTGCCGGCTGACGACGTAGCCCCGGCCGGCCGCCCAGCGCTCGCACATGGCGTGCTGGCTGCGGGTGTCGACCAGGAAGGGGTCGCGGTCCAGCTCCTCGAGCGGCGTCAGGCTGGCGATCGCCGCCACGCGTACGTCGTCCATGCCGCCGACACTACTCCGATCGGGTCCGGGCGAGGAGGCGCGCCCTTACGCTCGTAAGAGCGTGCGGGAGTGACGCGGGAGCGAGGAGGGCGGGCGTGCCGGTGGAGGTCACGTGGTGGGGTCATGCCACTTGTACGGTGCGGGACTCGGGCGTGCGGGTGCTGACCGATCCGCTCTTCGTGCGCCGGCTGGCCCATCTGCGGCGGCGGCGCGGTGCGCTGCCGCCACCGGCCGCCGCCCGGGCGGACGCGGTGCTGATCTCGCACCTGCACGCCGATCACCTGCACCTGCCGTCGCTGGCCCGGCTCGCTCCGGGAACGCGCCTGGTCGTGCCCCGGGGCGCGACGCGCGCGGTGCCGGGGCTGCGGCGGCTGGGCGGCTCGCGGGGCCTGCGGATCACGGAGGTGGTGGCCGGGGACGAGGTGAAGGTGGAGGGGCTGGTGGTACGGGCGGTGCCGGCGCGCCACGACGGGCGGCGGCTGCCGGTGGGCCCGCACGTGTCCCCCGCGCTCGGGTACGTGATCGGCGGGGCGGCGCGCACCTACTTCGCCGGGGACACCGGTCTGTTCGACGGGATGGCGGCGGCGGTCGGCGAGGTGGACGTGGCGCTGCTGCCGGTCGGCGGCTGGGGCCCCTTCCTGGGGCACGGGCACCTGGACGCGGCACGGGCGGCCGAGGCGCTGGCGGCTCTGGCGCCGCGCGCGGCCGTCCCGGTGCACTACGGCACGTACTGGCCGATCGGGATGGACGGGGTGCGGCCGCACGAGTTCCACGCCCCGGGCGACGAGTTCGTACGCCATGCCGCGCGGCTGGCGCCCGGGGTGGCCGTGCACCGGCTGGGTCACGGCGAGAGCGTACGGCCGGAGGTGTCCGGGTGACCGGGGCGATGGCCCTGCTGCCGCCCGAGCCGACCCAGCAGGCGGTCGGCTACCCGGCGCTGTTCCTCCTGGTGGCCCTGGGGGCGCTGGTGCCGGTGATCCCGACCGGGGCGATCGTCAGTTCGGCCGCGGTGGTGGCGTTCCACCAGACGTCGCCGGTGGCGCTGCTGGTGGTGTTCCTGCTGGCGGCGGGCGCGGCGTTCCTCGGTGACGTGGCGCTGTACTGGCTGGGCCGGCGCGGGGTGCACTCGCGGAACGGCTCGCGGTGGCTCCGGTCCCTGCGCGGGCGGGCGGCGCCGGACCGGCTGGAGCAGGCGCAGGCCAAGCTGCGGGACCACCGGGTGTCGGTGCTGGTCCTCTCCCGGCTGGTCCCCGCGGGCCGGATACCCGTGATGCTGGCGTGCCTGCTGGCGGAGATGCCTCTGCGCCGCTTCGTGCGCGGCAACCTCCCGGCGTGCCTGGCGTGGGCGCTGACCTACCAGTTGATCGGCATCCTGGGCGGCTCGCTGTTCGCCCGCCCGTGGCAGGGCGTCGTCGCGGCGATCGCCCTGACGGTGCTGCTCAGCGCGGTCCCGTGGGCCTGGCGCCGCCTCCGCCGCTCCTCCCCCTCGCCGTCCCGCGCCGCGCGCGGCGAGTGAGCCGAAGGGGCGCGGCCGGTGCCGAAAGGGAGAACGCGCGGAGGCCGTGAGGAACGAACGGCCGAGCACGATCGACCGTCGGCACCGGCACGAGCGCCCCGGAGGCGAACCGGGCCCCTACAGTACGCGTGAGCCGAAGGGGCGCGGCCGGTGTCGAAAGGGAGAACGCGCGGAGGCCGTGAGGAACGAACGGCCGAGCACGATCGACCGTCGGCACCGGCACGAGCGCCCCGGAGGCGAACCGAGCCCCTACAGTACGCGTGAGCCGCCGACCGGGAGGTCCCAGAGGCGGTCGCGGGGCAGGCCGGCCTTCTCCCAGGCGGCGCGGACGCGGGTGATTGGTTCCATCACGGGTTCGGAGGAGAGGACGAACGTGGCCCAGTGCATGGGGGCCATGTTCCGCGCGCCGAGGTCCTGGAAGGCCTGGACGGCCTCTTCGGGGTCGGTGTGGACGTCGCGCAGCCACCAGCGGGGGGCGTAGGCGCCGATGGGCAGGAGCGCGAGGTCGATGCCGGGGTGGCGGCGGCCGATCTCCTCGAACCAGTGGCCGTAGCCGGTGTCGCCGGCGAAGTGGACGCGGTGTCCCTGCGGGTCGGTGAGTACCCAGCCGCCCCAGAGGGAGCGGCAGGTGTCGGTGAGGGTGCGTTTGGACCAGTGGTGGGACGGCACGAAGTCGAAGCGGACGCCGCGCACTTCGGCGTGTTCCCACCAGTCGAGTTCGGTGACGCGGGTGAAGCGGCGGCGGCGGAACCAGCGGCCGAGCCCGGCCGGGACGAGGACGGGGGTGTCGGGGGGCAGCTTCCTGATGGTGGGGGCGTCGAGGTGGTCGTAGTGGTTGTGGCTGATGACGACGGCGTCGACGGGCGGCAGGTCCTCCCACCGCACGCCGACGGGGGTGATGCGGGCGGGCGTGCCGAGGATGCGGCGGGACCAGACGGGGTCGGTGAGGACGGTGAGCCCGCCGATGCGGATGACCCAGCTTGCGTGCCCGGCCCAGGTGACGGCGACGGATCCGGGGGGCGCGGCGGGCAGCGGGCCGGGCTCGAAGGGCAGGTGCGGGATGTCCCGCAGGCCTTCGGCGGTGGGCCGTACGGCGCCTTCGCGGGCGAGCCGGGCCATGGCCCGGACGCCGGGGAGGGGGGCGGTGAGCCGGTCGGCGAAGGATCTGGGCCAGATGCGGGGTCCGCCGTGGGAGTGGCGCCCGCCATGGGGATGGGGACCGCCGTGGGGGCGGGGTCCGCCGTGGTGGGGGACGCCGTCGCCCCCGTGCCCGTCGTCCCCGAGCCCATCGCCCTCGTGCCGGTCGTCGCCGTGCCCGGCGGGGCCGGACGGGGCACCGTCCGCGGGGGGCCGGCCGGTGGGTGCCGTCCGTTCCGTCGTCATGTGTCAGCTCCGTTCACCGTGGTCACCGCAGTTCGCGCAACGCGGTGCCGAACGTGTCCAACGCTTCCGCCACGTGGGGCAGTTCCAGCGGGTCCGCCGCCGTGAGGGACTCGGCGCGCTGCTCGGGGGTGGCTCCGAGCAGGGGCCAGGTCGCCAGGCGCGCCCGGAGCGCGCCGAGCTCGTCGCCGAACCGGTGGCCGCCGGGGACGAGCACGCCCAGCCGGTCGGTCAGGTACTCCTCGAGCTCCATGGAGTCGGTCACCCCCCGGTCGGCGAGCCGGCCGCGGAAGGGGCCGAGGTCGGCGTACAGGTGCCGGCCGGCGGCCGGGGGCAGGGCGAGCGCGCCGGCGGTGAGCACCGTGTGGTGGGCGGCGGCGGCCACGCGCCCGTGGAGGGCGGCGGCGGCCGTCGCGCGCGCGGTGACGGGCGCGGGTTCGCCGAGCGCGTGGGCGGCGGCCGCGGCGACGGGGCCGGCGACGTGCGCGCCGAGGGCGGTGAGCCGGTCCAGGGTGCGGGCGCGGTGGTCGCGTCCGGGCCCCGCGGGCGGGAAGCGGGCGATGGCGGCGGGCCAGGCGGCGGGGGTGAGCGAGCCGGCGAGGTCGCACAGGACGGTGACGTCGTCGGGGCACATATCGGCGGGGCTGACGAGCACGGTGCCGTGCGGGTCGTGGAGAGTGTCGCGCCAGGTCTCGTCGCTGATGACGTGGAGGCCCTCTTCGACGGCGGCCTCGCACGCCTCGAGCACGACCTCGGGCGGGGCGACGGTGGCGGTGGGGTCGTCGACGACGGAGAGCAGCAGGACCGTCGGGTGGCCGCCTTCGGCGCGGACCCGTCGTACGGTCTCCAGGAGGGCGTACGGGTCGGGGACGCCTCCGCACTCGGCGGGGGTGGGCACGTGGTAGGCGGGCCGGCCCAGGAGCCTGGCCTGGGGGGCCCACCAGGCGGGGCAGGGCCGGGGCATCAGGACGTCGCCGCCGTGGGCGGCCATGAGTGCCGAGAGCAGGGGCTGGGCGCCGGGTGCGGCGGCGACGTCCTCGGGGTGGCAGCGCAGTCCGCGTCGCCACCAGTAGCCGCAGGCCGCGTCGCGCAGCACGGCGCCGCCGCCCGGGGGTTCGGGTTCGGTGCGGTCGGCGGCGGCCGCGAGGACGGCGGTGAGTTCGGGCAGGACGGGCAGGCCGGATTCCGGCGCGTGCGGCCCGTAGCGGACGGGACCGCGTCCCCGGGGGTCCGGCTGCCGCATGTCCTCACCTCCGCCCGCTCGGCGCTGCCGCTGGGGTGCGGGGACATGTGCCCGGCCCCATAGCCCTTTATACGGAGGTTCCTCGCATGTCGCCGCTCCACGGGCCGGTGCGGGCCGGCCGCCGTCCGGGACGGCGGCCGTGTGCGGGGCGTGCCGGGACCGCCGCGTACGGGGTCCGCCACCTCGCGGCCGCCAGGGGGTGTCTTGTCGATCAGGCCGGCAAGATCGGCGAGACGCCCCTAGGTCCCGTCCACAACCTCCCGGGGCAATACACCTAGGCGGCGACGTCCCGCATGATGTCCTCCCGCATCTGGGAGCAGCACCGGCTGATGAGCCGGGAGACATGCATCTGGGAGATGCCGAGGTCCTCGGCGATCCGGCTCTGGGTCATGTCGCGGAAGAACCTCATGTAGAGGATCCTCTGCTCGCGTTCGGGCAGGTTCCGCAGGCGCGGCTTGACCGATTCGCGGTCGATGACGACGTCGAGGGCCGGGTCGGGGCCGCCGAGCGCGTCGACGAGCGTGTACCCGTCCTCGGTGCCGGGCAGCTCCGCGTCCAGGGAGAGGGCGGTGAAGCTGTCCAGGGCCTCCAGGCCCGCCATCGCCTCCTCCTCGGTCATGCCGGCCTTCTTGGCGATCTCGGACACGGTGGGAGCGCGGCCTCCGACCGTGTGCGAGAGCTCCTGGTAGGCGGCGCGGACGCGGCCACGCAGGTCCTGGACCCGGCGCGGTACGTGGAGGGTCCACATGTGGTCGCGGAAGTGGCGCTTGATCTCGCCGGTGATGGTGGGGACGGCGAAGCTCTCGAAGGCCGCGCCGCGTTCGGGGTCGTACCGGTCCACGGCCTTGACCAGGCCGAGGGCGGCGACCTGCTTGAGGTCCTCCAGGGACTCGCCCCGGTTCCTGAACCGGCCCGCGAGCCGGTCCGCCATGGGGAGCCAGGCGCGGACGATGTCCTGCCGGACGGCTTCCCGTTCCTCGCCCTCCGGCAGTGAGGCCAGGCGCTGGAACGCCTCGGCGGTGTCGGGGGCGTCGTCGTGCGGATGCTTGGTGTGAGCGAGGGTACGCATTGCTTTTCAGCTCCCTGAACGGTGCTGACGGTTGGCTGTCACCCCGAGGAGAGCTCCTTTCTCCGGGCAGGGGACACGCCCGGAACGGATGGCCGCTCCTAGGGACGTGCCTCCGGTCCGAAGCACGAGATGCGCATGCCCGGGGCCGACCCCGGCAAACTCCTCCTTCCATGCTGGCCGCCTTCCGGCGTTTCCGCTCCTCGGAGCCGCGGTACCCGGGGCCGTGCTGCCGGGACGCCCCGTAGTTACCGACGAGTACGACACGGGTTCCCGGCCCGATCGGAAGCCCCGTACGAGGCCAGGAGGACCGCAGATGAGCATGGATGTCGCCGACCGGATACTCGCCCGGCTGCGCGAGTGGGACGTCGAGTGCGTGTTCGGCTATCCGGGTGACGGGATCAACGGGCTGATCGCCGCCTGGGGCCGCGCCGAGAACCGGCCGCGTTTCATCCAGGCACGGCACGAGGAGATGGCGGCCTTCGAGGCGGTCGGCTACGCCAAGTTCGGACACCGGCTGGGGGTGTGCGTGGCGACCTCGGGCCCCGGCGCGATCCACCTCCTCAACGGCCTGTACGACGCCAAGCTCGACCACGTGCCGGTGGTGGCGATCGTGGGCCAGACGCACCGCAGCGCGATGGGCGGCTCGTACCAGCAGGAGGTGGACCTGCACGCGCTGTTCAAGGACGTCGCCTCCGACTTCATCGCCACGGTCACCGTCCCCGAGCAGCTTCCCAACGTCCTCGACCGGGCGATCCGCACCGCGTACGCGCGCCGCTGCCCCACCGTGGTGATCGTGCCGGGCGACGTGCAGGAGCTGGAATACACGCCGCCGACGCACGAGTTCACGATGGTGCCCTCCAGCCTGGACCGCAGCGCCTGGACGGCCGTGCCCGCCGACGACGCCCTGGAGCGGGCCGCCGACGTACTGAACTCCGGCGAGAAGCCCGCCCTCCTGATCGGCCAGGGCGCGGCGGCGGCCCGCCCGGAGGTCGAGGAGGTCGCCGAGCTGCTGGGCGCCGGCGTCGCCAAGGCGCTGCTCGGCAAGGACGCGCTGTCCGACGAACTCCCCTACGTCACCGGATCGATCGGACTGCTGGGGACCCGCCCCTCCTGGGAGCTGATGCAGGGCTGCGACACCCTGCTGACCATCGGCTCCAGCTTCCCCTACAGCCAGTTCCTGCCGGAGTACGGGCAGGCGCGGGCGGTGCAGATCGACATCGACCCGCACATGGCCGGCATGCGCTACCCGTACGAGGTCAACCTCATCGGCGACGCGCGCGCCACCCTGCGCCGGCTGATCCCGCTGCTGCGGCGGAACGGGAAGCGCGGCTGGCGGGAGAAGATCGAGAAGTCGGTGCGGCGCTGGGACGAGGTGATGGAGCGGCGCGCGGCGGTGGGCTCCGAGGCCGTGAACCCGGAGCACGCGGCACGGGCCCTGTCGCCGCTGCTCCCCGACCGTGCGCTGCTGACCTGCGACTCCGGTTCGGTCACCAACTGGTACGCGCGCCACATCACCCTGCGCGGCGACATGCGCGCCTCGCTGTCCGGGACGCTGGCCACCATGGGGGGCGGGGTGCCGTACGCGATCGGCGCCAAGTTCGCGCACCCGGACCGCCCGGTGGTGGCCCTGGTCGGGGACGGGGCCATGCAGATGAACGGGCTGGCGGAGCTGATCACCGCGGCCAAGTACCGGCACCAGTGGGACGATCCGCGCCTGGTGATCGGCGTCTGGAACAACCGTGACCTCAACCAGGTGACGTGGGAGCTGCGCGCCATGGGCGGCGCCCCGTCGTTCCTGCCCTCCCAGGAGCTCCCCGACGTGCCCTACGCGCTGTTCGCCGAGTCGATCGGGCTGACCGGGCTGCGGGTGGAGAAGGCGGACGAGGTGGAGAGCGCCTGGCGGATGGCACTGGCGGCGGACCGCCCGGCGGTCGTCGAGTTCGTCACCGACCCCTCCGTACCGCCGATCCCGCCGCATGCGACCTGGCAGCAGTTCGAGTCGACCGCCGCGGCACTCGTGAAGGGCGACGCCGAGCGTGGCGCGGTCGTGAAGCAGGGGCTGAAGGCGAAGGTGCAGGAGTTCCTGCCGGGAGGGAAGCCGCGGCGGTAGTGCCGGGCGCCGGTGCCGGGCCCGCCGCGGGCGCGGTGGTCCCGGGGCCCGGCACCACCGTCCCGGGGGCGGCGCGTTCCGGCAGGCCCGGCTCGCGCTCCGGCAGGCCCGGCTCGCGCTCCGGCAGCAGGAAGTCCTCGTAACGCCCCAGGGCGAGGACGACGCCGAGCATCGCGGGCGGCAGCAGCAGGGGAACCAGCAACGACAGCAGTCCCATGACCCGGCCCTTCCGTGTGGGGCCGCCGCCCGCCGTCCGTGCCGGGACCGCCCCTTCCCCGCCGCCCGCCGGCCGTCACCTGCCGGCCGTCACCCCCTGGGCGTCACCCATCGGGCGTCACCCGTCGGCCGTCACCCGTCGGCCGTGCGGCCGCACGGCCGGATCGGCGGGTCCCCCGCTCCCCCGGATCCCAAACCCGGGTTTGCCCCCGCCCGGTCGGGTACCCGCCCGGCGACCGCACGCGAAGGACCGTGGAGGGCGCCATGCAGCGAGGCAGCGACCGGCTCAGCCGCCGCCAGGACGACGAGATGAAGCACCAGCTCAAGGGGCTTCTCAGGTCCGGGCATCCGACGAGGACCGAGGAGTGGCACGACCCCGAGCCGGTTGCCGAGGACGACCCGGAACTGGCCCCGCCCCGGGGCCACACCGAGCCCTTCGAAGCACTGCGCCTGGAACTGGGCCGGCACCTGGCCCGGACACCCTTCCCGGCGCACCGGGGCGACCTGCTGCGGATGCTGCGGGAGCGGCACGCGCCGGACCCGCTCCTGGACCGGGTGGCGACGCTGCCCGGCGACCGCACCTACCGCAGCGTGCAGGACGTGGCCGTGGCCCTGGAACGGCCGCCGCACCTGGCGTAGCGACCCACGACCGGAAAGGAAGCAACTGTGCAGATCGCGTTTCTCGTGGCGCCCGAGGGCGTCGAACAGGTGGAGCTCACCGACCCGTGGCAGGCCGTGAAGGACGCCGGTGACACCCCCGTGCTCGTCTCGACCGAGCCGGGGAAGATCCAGGCGTACAACCACCTCGACAAGGCCGACACCTTCCCCGTCGACCGGGCCGTCGCCGACACCTCCGTCGGCGACTACGGCGGCCTGGTGCTGCCCGGTGGCGTCGCCAACCCGGACTTCCTGCGGACGGACGAGAAGGCCGTCGCCTTCGTGCGGGGCTTCTTCGAGGCGGGCAAGCCGGTCGCGGCGATCTGTCACGGACCGTGGACGCTGGTGGAGGCCGATGTGCTGCGCGGCCGGACCCTCACGTCCTGGCCGAGCCTGCGGACCGACATCCGCAACGCCGGCGGTGAATGGGTGGACGAGCAGGTCAAGGTGTGCGGCGCGCGGCCCGGCACCCTGATCACCAGCCGCAAGCCGGACGACCTGAAGGCGTTCTGCGAGGCGTTCACGGCGGAGTTCGCCAAGGTCTCGGGCGGCTGACCCCTCGGGGGCGGCACGCCCGGACCGGCTCCTCGTCCCGCGCGGCGGACGAGGAGCCTCGTCGTGTCGTGGGCGCGGACGGTGCGGGGCCGGCGCCCGTCTCAGGCCTCGCGGCCGACCATCGCGAGCAGCTTCGTCTGCTCGTCGGCGTCCGCCGGCGCCTTCACCGGGGCGGCGAACAGGCCGGTACCGGACAGGCTGTCGGCGTACGGGGTCACCTCCCGTACGGCGAAGTCGACCAGGTCCCGCGGCAGCCGCTCGTCCGCGCCGATCGCCCGGGACAGGTCCCAGGCGTGGACCACCAGGTCCGAGACCATCTGCGAGCAGTAGGCGGGGACCGGCGTCGGTCCGAAGGACAGGTGGACCGTGCGGTCCATGGCGCCCTGCTCCAGGAACGCGGCGCGCGACTCCGCCGCCGCCCGGTCCCACACGGCGATTGGGTCGTCGCCCAGGACGTCACCCGCGAAGGCGTCGCCGACCTCCTCGCTGGTGCGCCGTTCCCGCACCAGCGGGGCCACCCACAACTGCTCGACGGTCAGATGGTTGACGAGGTCCCGTACCGACCAATCGGTGCAGGGGGTCGGGGCGTCCCACTGGTCGGGGCGGACGGCGTGCACCCGCTCGCCGAAGAAGTCGAGCGCCTCGCCGTGCCGGGTGAGGAGCGTGCTGGGCACATGGGGGTTCGGCACCGTGGGTCACCTCCGTGGATGGGTCGGCGTCACCCGCCCACTCTTCCCGGCCCCGGCGAAGGACGCCAGGCGAGTGACCCGGCCGGGAACGGGTGCCCCCGGAGCCGGGCCGTCCCGGGAGCCCCCGAGCGGTGCTTCGGAGCGGGTGACCCGGAGCCGTGGCCCGGAGCGCTGTCGCGTACGGTCGGCGGTACGCCCGGCCGGGGAGCCGCCCCCGCACCGCCGACCGGGGGGTCTACGCGTGGGGGACGACCGGAAAGGGTACGCGCGCAGCATGTTCGATACTTCCGCCCCGCCGGCCGCCGAGACCGTACGTGGCCGGGTCACCGCCCGGTTCAGCGCCTGGGACCGGGAGGTCTTCCACCGTGTCGCGACCCGGCACTGGCCGGGGGGCGACCAGGTGCTGCCCCGGCTGAGCCATGCGGCCAACCACGGACTGCTGTGGTTCGGCGCGGCGGCCGGCATGGCCGTCCTCGGGCGCGGCGCCCGGTCGCGCCGGGCGGCGGTGCGCGGCGTGGCGTCCCTGGCGCTGGCGTCGGCGGCGATCAACACGGTGGGCAAGCGGTCCGTGCGCCGGGCCCGCCCGGTGCTGGACGCGGTGCCCGTGGTGCGGCGGCTCAAGAAGCAGCCGTTCACGACGTCGTTCCCGTCCGGTCACTCCGCGTCCGCCGCCGCCTTCGCGGCCGGCGTGCTGCTGGAGTCGAAGGGCTGGGGCGCGGCCGTGGTCCCGGTGGCCGGCGCGGTGGCGCTGTCCCGGGTCTACACGGGCGTCCACTACCCCAGCGACGTGCTCGTGGGCGCCGCGCTCGGCGTGGGCGCCGCCTTCGCCGTACGCGGGATCGTGCCGACCCGGTCGCAGTTGCCGGCCCCGGGGCGGCCGCACGCCGACGCGCCCGCGCTGGCCGGCGGTGAGGGCCTGGTGGTCGTCGCCAACCGGGGCTCGGGCTCCGGCGACACGACCGCCCTGGTGCGGGACGCGCTGCCGGGCGCCGAGGTGCTGGAGTGCGACCCGGAGGACATGGCGGCGGCGCTGGAGAAGGTCACCTCGTCCGGGCGGTGCCGGGCGCTGGGGGTCCTGGGCGGGGACGGCACGGTCAACCGGGCCGCGGCGACGGCCGCCCGGCACGGCCTGCCGCTCGCGGTGTTCCCCGGCGGCACCCTCAATCACTTCGCGTACGACCTCGGCATCGAGTCGGTGGACGACACGTGCCGCGCGCTGGCCTCGGGGGACGCGGTCCGCGTCGACCTGGGACGGTTCACCCCCGGCCCGGACGGCGCCCCGCACGGCTACTTCGTCAACACCTTCAGCCTGGGTGTCTACCCGGAGCTGGTGCGGCTGCGGGAGCGCTGGTCGCCCCGGATCGGCGGCTGGCCCGCGGGGGTCCTGGCCGCGTGGAAGGTGCTGCGCGGGGAGCATCCGCTGGAGGCGGAGGTGCACGGCCGGCGGCGCCCGATGTGGCTGCTGTTCGCCGGGAACTGCGTCTACCGGCGCATGGGGCCCACCCCGGGCCGCCGCTCCGACCTGGCGGACGGCCTGCTGGACGTGCGGGTGGTGCACGGCGGCCGACTGCCCGGGCTGCGGCTGCTGGCGGCGGCGCTGGCCGGGCCGCTCAGCAAGTCCCCGGTGCACGCGGCCGAGCAGTTGCGGCGGGTGCGGATCTCGGGCCTGGCGCCCGGGACGCCGCTGGCCTACGACGGCGAGGTGACCGGGGCACCGCCGGAGCTGTACGTCGACAAGGAGGACGAGGCCCTGACGGTCTACCGTCCCCAGCAGGGCCGCTGAGGCTCCCGGCCGGGGCCGCCCCGGGGGGCGTGCCTGCCGGGCTCACCGCCCGAGCGTCCCCGCGTCCCCCATCACGATCACCGGCTTCTTCGCCGGGTCCAGGGCGCGCAGTAGCTGCCGCATGTCGTCGCGCCGCAGGGCGATGCACGCGCGCGTGGGCCCGCCGTGGTCGACGTGGATCCACACGCCGCCGCCCTTGCCGGGCCCGAGGGGCCGGACCTTGTCGAGCGGCGACGTGCCGGGGACGCGGTTGTAGTCGATGGCCACCACGTGGTCGAAGGATCCCTCCAGCGGTTCGCCCAGGAAGCCGGTGCCGGGCATGTCGAACTCGTCGCTGCGGTCGTAGGGCAGCAGGGTGCCCGGGTCGGGCAGGCGTCCTCCGGCGTCCCCGAGGGTGAACACCCCGATGGGCGTACGGAGGTCACCGGCGCGGTGGTGGGCCGTCCAGCCGCGGAGCGCGTTGTGGGCGGGCCACGGCTGGCTGACGGTCTTCCACCCGGTCGCCGGGTCGCGCTCGTACAGGACGGCGGTCGACTGGTAGGCGTGCGGCCCGTCGCCCTTGACCACGAGCGCCTGGGACGTGGTGGCGGGAATGCGGGCGCGGGTGGCGGGGCCCAGGCCGGGGATCCGGGCCGGCGGGGCGGGTGCGGGCGCGCCGTGCGCGGTGCCGGCGGTCGCCGAGCCGGGCCGGCCGGCGGGTTCCGGTGCCGTGCGGGCGCCGGCGCATCCCGTGAGGAGAAGCCCGGCGCACATCGCGCCGATGAGCGTGCGGCGTCCCGTTCGGTTGACGACGGACATCTCGGAACCTTTCCCTCATCGCCGGGGCCGTACGGCGTGGACTGCGGCCACCAGGCGATGATCTGCTGATCCGGTCGTCCGGGCGCGGTGATGAGGGGGCGACGCGCGTGAAGTTCCCCCGGTCCACCTAGGGCGTGCGGCGAAAGCGGCGCCGTCCGCCCGGGGCGGGTCCGGGGCGGGGCTCGGGCGGACCGGGTCAGAGGAGGGGCCCGAGGGGTCCCAGATCGAGGTTGAGGTCCTCCGGTTCGAGTCCGAAGCGCGTGCGGAGGAGCTCCATGCGGTCCTCCAGCAGCATCAGGGTGAGCCCGATGCGCTCCTCCTGGTCCTCGGTGAGGTCGCCGCCCTCCACCCGCCGCAGCGCCTGGCGCTCCATGAGCTGGCGCAGCAGTTCCACCACGGTGAGGACCAGCCGGGCCAGGTCGCGTTCGACGGTGTCGGGGTCGAGCTCCACCTTGCGGTGCGACGCGGTCACAGGCGCACCTCCCGTGCCGCCGGCCGCGGGAGCGCCTCCCCGGGCCCCCAGGGTGAGGGCACGTCCTCGTTCACCGAGCTGATGAGGGCCTTGAGGTCGACGCGTACGAGATCGACGTCGGCGATCCGGAGGGTGAGGTCACCGGTGAGCACCACGCCGCCCGCCAGCAGCCGGTCGAGCAGGTCGACCAGGGCGATACGGCGTTCGGACAGGGGTTCCACGGCGGTCACCGGCCGGCCTCCTGGCTCTCCCGGACGCCGTCGGGGGCGGGCGCGGGGGCGTCACCGTGCGCCTCCTCGTCGGCGATGCCGGCGAAGGAATAGGGGGCCCAGGGTCCGGTGAGCTCGACGCGGACACCCGGTTCGGGGGTCTCGTCGACCAGGGCGACGAACCGCTGGCTGAGCGCGCGGTCCACCAGGTAGGCGGCGTTCAGCACGTTGACGCCGGACGCTCCGGAGAGCCGGGCGTCCTGCGGCCGGTGGACGGTGGTGGCCTCCGCGTACCGGGACAGCTCGTCGTGGAGCCGCCGGCACAGCGCGTCGGCGCGCTGCCAGTCGCCGTCGCGGGTGCGGCGGGCCTGGAGCCGGCGGCGCAGGTAGTCGCGGCCGGCGGCCCCGGTGGCGGGCGCCTCGGGGGCGGGCTCGGGTGCCGTTCCGGCGCCGGGCTCGGCGTAGACCTTGACGCCCCATTCGACCCGGCCGTCCAGCCGCTCCAGGGCCCGTACGAAGCGGTCGTGGCCGTCCTCCAGGAGGCGGCGCACCCCGCTGTCGTCGCGGCAGACGGTGGCGAGCCGCAGCGGGAGCGGGCAGGTGACGGTGGACAGGGCGGCGACCACCGCGTCGTGGGCGCGCGCGGTGGCGGCGAGCCAGTCGAGGTCCTCCAGCCGGGCGCGCAGCGGTCCCTCGTCGAACTCCTCGGGGGCGACGGAGCCGGTGACGGCGACCAGGTCGCCGTGGCGCAGCAGCCGGGGCGGTTCGCCGCCGATGCCGTGGGTGCCCTCGGGGAGGACGCCGTCGAAGGGGCGCGTGACGGCGTAGACGTAACGCAGCCGGTCGGTGCTCATGCGGTGCGTCCCTCCAGTTCGGCGATGCGGCGCCGCAGTTCGGCGTTCTCCTGGGACAGTTCGCCGCCGCGGGCGCGGGAGGAGAGCGCCGGGTCGCTCTCCCACCAGTCGATGCCCATCTCCTTGGCCCGGTCGACGGAGGCGACGACGAGGCGCAGCTTGATGGTGAGCAGTTCGATGTCGAGCAGGTTGATCTTGATGTCGCCGGCGATGACGACGCCCTTGTCCAGGACGCGTTCCAGGATGTCGGCGAGGTTGGCGCTGCTGCCCTCGGAGGCGTACGGGCTGGGCAGGCCGCTGGGGCGTGGGGTGCTCATGACGTTCTCGGGCCCTTCTCCAGGCGGTCGAGGAGCTCGTCCTCCCGGCGGTCGAATTCCTCTTCGTCGATCTCGCCCGCCTCGAGCTGTTCGTTGAGCCGGGCGAGTTCGCGTTGTACGGCGGCGGGGTCGTAGTACTGCCGCTCTGCCTCCGTCACCACCTGGCGCAGCACCCAGGCGGTGCCGCGCAGGGGCGCCGCCGGCAGGAGCAGCAGCTCTCCCAGCAGGCCCATGCCCGGTCCTCCCTCTCCGTCGTTCCTCCGGCGCGTCCCGCGCCGCGTTGTGCCACGTGACCGGTCGTACGGCCCGTGACGGGGTGGGTCACTCCACGAAGCTGTAGGGCGGCAGCGGCCCGTTCACCTGGAGCACGAGGTGGTGGTGGGCCTGCTGGAGCTTGTCGATCGCGGCGACGAAGGCGTCGGCCCGGTCGCGCTCCACCAGGAAGGAGATGTTGGCCAGCCAGCCGCCGCTCTCCGGGCCGGGGCGGACGTCGGCGGCCTCGGTCTCCAGCGACTGCTGGATGTGGACCGCGTCGCTCGACTCGCGCTGCTGGACGGCCGCCGCGACGCGTTCGCCGAGAGCCAGCTTCTGCTCGTAGGTGCCGCCGCCCGCCGCGCGGTTGGCCTCGCTGAGCTTGCGCAGCTCGGGGTTGTCGGCGAGGACGCGGTGCAGGACGGCCTCCTCGTCGTGGCTGGCCTTCACGTTGTACTCGACCTTGTCGTCGAGGGTGCGCAGCCGTTCGAGGTAGTGCTCCTCGCGCTCGCCGAGGACGGCGAGGACGGCGTCGTCGTCGGGCGAGACGCCGCCGAAGCGCATGGGCAGGACCGCGCCGGCCGCGCCCGCCTCGGCGAGGACGTTCTGGTGGGCCATCAGGTCGCGCCGCTTGGGCCTGAGGTCGTCGGGGGCGTCGCTGACGAGCGCGGCGAGCGCGCCGTGCTTGAGCACCCGTACCGGCTGGGCCGGTTCGCCGATGCCGCCCATCTTCTCGGGGAGGCCTGGATGTGAGCTCCGGGCGATTCCGTAGACGTACGTGCTCACTCCGTTTCCTCCTTCTTACGGGACGACGAGCGGCTGCTGGACGAGCCGCTGGACGAACTGCCGGACGAGCCCTTGAGGGCGTCGGATATGGTCTCGGCGGCGCCGGACAGCGCCCCCTTGGACTTGCCGCGGGCACCGGACTCGGTGATGTCGCCGACGAGGTCGGGCAGTCCGGGGTTCTTGCGGGGGCCGGCCTCCAGGTCGAGGCGGTTGCAGGCCTCGGCGAAGCGGAGGTAGGTGTCGACGCTGGCGACGACGACCCGGACGTCGATCTTCAGGATCTCGATGCCGACCAGGGACACTCGGACGAACGCGTCGATGACGAGTCCGCGGTCCAGGACGAGTTCGAGGACGTCGTACAGGCCACTGCTGCCGCCGCCGCTCTGCTGTGCCGGAACTACGGTCATGGTGGGGTGCCTCCCTCCCTAGGAACGGTCGGACCTGCCGCGCTCGTAGCGGCGGACGCGCCGGTAGCCGCTGAGCTCGCCGTTGGCGTCGAGTTCGACCTCGTACGAGGCGAGCAGGCTCATCGTGTCGGGGACACGTGCCAGTTCGAGCACTTCGACGTTGAGCGTCCAGCCGTCCTCGGTGCGTTCGAACGACGACACCGACTCGGTCTCCATGCCGGTGAGTTCGGCGAGCTGGGCGCATGCGCCGCGCAGTACCTGCATGGGGCTCGGCGACTGTTCCTGGGGCTGTTGTCGTGCCCGGGCGCTTGTCGCCCGGGCGCTGCTGTTCTTCTCTGTGTTCTCTGATGTGTTCGCCATGGATGCCTCGCTCTCCTGGTTGCCGTGACTCGGATCCGCAAACCCTTGGCCCGTGGTGGGTTGAGGCCGGATCAGCGCAGTGCGTCCAGACGCCGCCGCGCCGGCCCGAGGGCGCGCGGGCGGGCCGCCGCACCGTCCCACGGGGTGCTGCGGGCCTGTTCGAGGACGTTGGTGACGGTCCAGCGGCGGGCGTGCGTGGCCGGGTCGTCGAGCTGGTCCCAGCGCAGCGGGGTGGCGACGGGGGCGCCCGGCCGGGCGCGTACGGAGTAGGGCGCCACGGCGGTCTGGGCGTAGCCGTTGCGCTGGACGTCGAGATAGAGGCGGTCGCCGCGGGGCTGTTTGCGGGCCTCAGTGGTGAGTTCGCGGGGGTGGGCGGCGGCCAGGGCCTCGGCGACGTCGTGGGCGAAGGCGCGTACCTCGTCGAACTCGCTGTGCCCGTCGAGCGGGACGATGACGTGCAGGCCCCTGGAGCCGGTGGTCATCAGGGCGGAGGGCAGCCTGAGGGCGTCGAGGAGTTCGCCGAGGAGGTGCGCGGCCCGGCGTACGGCGTCGAAGTCGTCCTCCGCGGGGTCGAGGTCGAACACCATGCGGTCGGGCGTCGTGGGCCGGTCGGCCCTGGACTGCCAGCGGTGCAGCGTGACGCAAGCCTGGTCGGCGAGGTGGACCAGCGTCGCGGTGTCGTCGCACACGGTGTGGGTGACGGTGCCGCCCTCCTTGGGGAGTTCGGCGCGGTGGACCCAGTCGGGGTAGCCGGCGGGCGTCTCCTTCTGCATGAAGCGGGGGCCGCCGATGCCGTCGGGGAGCCGTTCGAGCATCAGGGGCCTGCCGCGCAGGTGGGGCAGCATGAAGGGCGCGACGGAGCGGTAGTGGTCCACCAGGCCGGCCTTGGTGATGCCGTCGTCGGGGAAGAGGACCTTGTCCGGGCGGTGGATGTCGACGGTCCGGCGGCCGGCCCGGACGGCCCGGGTGCTGCTCGTACTCATCGCGTGCGTCTACCCGGGCGGGCCACCGCCACACGCCGTAATCCCGTTGCGGGAGCGGGGCGGGCGGGCGCAGCATCCGGGCCATGAGTGTCTTCCTGCGAACGCCCCGGCTGGTCCTGCGCCCCGTGACGGAGAACGATCTGGACGAGGTGTGGGCGCTGGACAACGATCCCGAGGTGATGCGGTACCTCAACGGCGGGCGGCCGGTGTCGCGCGAGGAGGTGCGGTCGGGGGCGCTGCGGCGGCTGCGGGGGCCGGGGTTCTGGGCCGCCGAGGCCCGTGACTCGGGCGAGTGGCTGGGGTGGTTCTCGCTGGAGCCCGACCCCGTGCGGGAGGCGGGCCGGTGGGAGGTGGTGGAGCTGGGCTATCGGCTGCGCCGGTCGGCCTGGGGCCGCGGGTACGCGACCGAGGGGGCCCGGGCGCTGGTCGACAAGGGCTTCCGGGAGCTGGGGGTGCGGCGGGTGGTCGCGCGGACGATGACGGTCAACGCGGGCTCGCGGCGCGTGATGGAGAAGTGCGGGCTGCGGTTCGTGCGGACGTTCTTCGAGGAGTGGCCGGAGGTGATCGAGGGGTCCGAGCAGGGCGATGTGGAGTACGCGTTGTCCCTCGAGGAGTGGCCGGGCGGCCGCGGGCGGGAAGCCGGAGCGGGCGGGTGACCCCGCCGGGGTGCCGCTCCTGGCCGCGCCGGGGTCCGGTCACGGGGCGCGCGCGGCCGCCGGCCCCGGGGCGCGGGCCCCGGGGCCGGTCGTGGGCCGCGGCCGGGCCGTTCAGGGGGTGACGGCCCGCTCCACCAGGAGCTGGACGGCCGCCACGATCGCCTCGGCGTCGATGCCCGCCTTCCGGAGCTGTTCCTCGGGGGTGGCGGAGGCCGGCATGTCGCGGACCGCGAGCCGTGCCGTGCGCGGGGCGGGGCGCCCGTCGGAGAAGGCCTCCGCGACGGCGTCGCCCAGCCCGCCCTCCGGGTGGTGGTCCTCCACAGTGAGGAGGCAGCCGGTGGCGGCGGCCGCGTCGGCGAGCGTGTCGGTGTCCACCGGCTTGAGCGAGTACAGGTCGATCACCCGCACCGGGATGCCCTGCTCGTCGAGCAGGTCGGCGGCCTTGAGCGCCTCGTGGACCGTCACTCCGGCGGCGACGACGGTCGCCCGGTCGTCGTCGCCGTGGGTGCGCAGCACCTTGGACCCGCCGACCGGGAACGTCTCGTCCGGCCCGTACAGGACGGGCATGTCGGCGCGCGAGGTGCGCAGGTAGCGGACGCCCTTGAGGTCGGCCATGGTGGCGACCAGCCGGGCGGTCTGGTTGGCGTCGCACGGGTACAGCACGGTGCTGTCGTGGACCGAGCGGAACATGGCCAGGTCCTCCAGGCCCATCTGGGAGGGCCCGTCCTGGCCGATGGCGACGCCCGCGTGCGAGCCGACGAGGTTGATGCCGGCCCGGCTGACGGCGGCCATGCGGACGAAGTCGTACGCCCGGCTGAGGAAGGCCGCGAAGGTCGAGGCGTACGGCACGTAGCCGCGGGTCTGGAGGCCGACCGCGGCGGCCACGAGCTGCTGCTCGGCGATGTAGCACTCGAAGTACCGGTCGGGGTGGGCCTTGGCGAAGAACTCGCTCCGGGTGGAGTCGCCGACCTCCGCGTCCAGCGCGACGACATCGGCGCGGGCGGATCCGAGGGCCTCCAGGGCGTGTCCGAAGGCGGTGCGGGTGGCGACGGTGTCGCCGATGTCGAAGCGGGGAAGCTGGGGCTCGGGCGGCTCGCCGTCGCTGTTGAGGGTGGCCTTGCGCCCGGTGGCCGCCGCCGGCTTCTGGACGTCGACGTGCAGGGAGCGGGGCCCGCCCAGTTCCGCGATGGCGGCCTCCGGGTCCTTGAGGGGCTTGCCGTGGAATCCCTCCAGGTCCTCCACCGCGGTGGCGCCCCGTCCCTTGCGGGTGGCGGCCAGGATGACGGTGGGCTGCCGGATGGTGGACCGGGCCTCGGCGAACGCCCGGTCGAGGGCCTGGACGTCGTGGCCGTCGACCTCGATGGTGTGCCACCCGAAGGCGTGCAGCCGCCGTTCGTACGCGGCGAGGTCGTGCCCGTGGCGGGTGGGGCCGCGCTGTCCGAGCCGGTTGACGTCGACGATCAGGGTGAGGTTGTCGAGGTGGTTGTACGCCGCGTGCTCGACGGCCTCCCACACCGAGCCTTCCGCCATCTCGCTGTCGCCGGACAGGACATACACGCGGTAGGGCACCTCGTCGAGGCGTTTGCCGGCCAGGGCGATGCCGACGCCGACGGGCAGGCCCTGGCCGAGGGAGCCGGTGGCGACGTCCACCCACGGCAGCCGGGGCGTCGGGTGCCCTTCGAGGCGGCTGCCGAGCTTGCGGAAGGTGAGCAGTTCGTCGTCGTCGACCGCCCCGGCGGCCTTGTACATGGCGTACAGCAGCGGTGAGGCGTGCCCCTTGGAGACCACGAACCGGTCGTTGCCGGGGTGTTCGGGGTGGTCGAAGTCGAACTTCAGGTGGTGGGCGAGGAGGACGGCGGCGATGTCGGCCGCCGACATGGACGAGGTGGGGTGGCCGGAGCCGGCGGCGTCGGCGGCGCGTACCGCGTCGACGCGCAACTGCTGTCCGAGAGTGGCCAGTTGTTCGTGGTGCATGTCACTCCTTGCCGTCGCGGCCGTGGTCGCCGCCGTAGCTGCCTCGTCCGCCGCCCGGTCCTGCCGGGATGCGGGCCAGCTCGGGCGAGGCGGTGTCGAGCGGTACCTGCCAGGACCGGAGCAGGCCGAGCTGCACGGCCTGCCGCGGCAGAGCGGCGTCCAGCAGCCAGTCGGCGGCGACCCGCACCCGGTTGCCGGGCATCGCGGCGAGGTGGTAGCCGCGGGTGACGGCGCCCGCGACGGGGCCGGACAGCTTGACGCCCATGGGGTTGGCGGCCGCCTTGACCCCGCCGAGGTCCACGGCGAAGCCCAGGTCGTTGTGCTTGTACGGGGCGGCCTCGCCGAACCCGAGGGAGGCGGCGACGTTGCGGGCGGCGACCTTGCCCTGCCGGGCGGCGTGCTGCGCCGTCATGGGCGTGAACTCGCCGGGCCGGGTGAGGTCCGGTACGGCGGCGGCGTCACCGCACGCGAAGACGTCGGGGTGGCCGGGGACGCCGAGCTGCGGGGTGACGACCAGGCGGCCGCGTTCGACGGGCAGGCCGAGCTGGGACACGAGCGGGTCGGGGCGTACGCCGACGCACCAGATCAGCGACCGGGTCTTCACGAACTCGCCGTCGTCGAGCAGCACCCCCTCCGCCGTGGACTCCTTGACGGACGTCTTGGTGCGCACGTCGACGCCGCGGGCGCGCAGCACCTCGTCGGCGGTGCGGGAGAGCTTCTCGTCGAGGCCCGGCAGGACGCGGTCGGCGACGTCGAGGAGCATCCAGCGGGGCTTCACCCCGGTGGGCCAGGCGGGCTGCTTGCGGACGAGGGCGTCGGTGAACATCTTGCCGTGCGCGGCCAGTTCCGTACCGGTGTAGCCGGCGCCGACCACCACGAAGGTGCAGCGCGAGGTGCACTCGGCGGGGTTGCCGGCGGCGGAGGCCAGCTCGATCTGGCGGGTGATGTGGTCGCGCAGGTACAGCGCCTCGGGCAGGCCGCGGAAGCCGGTGGCGTTCTCGGCGACGCCCGGGATGGGCAGCAGCTTGCTGACGCTGCCGACGGCGAGCACGAGCCGGTCGTAGGTGAGGGTGCCCTCGGTCCCCTCGGGGTCCGTGTAGTGGACGGCGCGCGCGTCGAGGTCGACGTGGTCGGCCTGGCCGAGCACCAGCCGTACGTGGCGGAGGGTGCCGGGGAGCGAGACGGTGATCCGGCGCGGTTCCAGGACACCGGCGGTGACCTGGGGCAGCAGCGGCAGGTAGAGGAAGTAGTCGGTCGGGTTCAGCAGCACGATCTCCGCGCGGCCGCGCAGGCTGCGGGAGAGGTTTCGGGCGGTCTGGTACCCGGCGAAGCCGGCGCCGACGATCACGACGCGCGGCAGGGCGCGGGAGCCGTCGGGGCGGCCGGGGTGGCCGGCGGGGCCGGGGCCGGGGAACGGGCCGGACGGGCTGACGGACGGGGTCACAGGGCCTCCAGCGTCATGTCTGCGTGCGTGCACGGCCGCGTGATGCGGACGGACCTTCCCGGTGCCCCGGAGCCTGCCGCCCAAACGCGGCATTCCGGTCGCCGCACGGGTCCACGGCGGGTCACTCGCGATCGGGCGGATGTCGCCGCACCGCACCCGCGTGTCTCATTTGGTGAGAACCGCGTATCACTATGCGACACGGTCGCGTACGGTGGCGGGACCAACGACCGCTGGACCAGAGGGAGTACGGCCATGGCCGACGCTGTCTACACGCACGGGCACCACGAGTCGGTGCTGCGCTCGCACCGCTGGCGGACGGCCGCCAACTCCGCGGCGTACCTGGTCGGCGAGTTGCGGCCCGGGCTCGACGTCCTGGACGTGGGCTGCGGCCCCGGCACCATCACGGCGGACCTGGCCGCGCTGGTCGCTCCGGGCGGCCGCGTGACGGCGGTCGACGCGGCCGGTGACGTCCTGGAGCAGGCCCGCGCCACCGTCCGCGAACGGGGCCTGAACAACGTCCGCTTCGCGGTCGCCGACGTCCACGCGCTGGACTTCCCGGACGACTCCTTCGACGTCGTCCACGCCCACCAGGTCCTCCAGCACGTGACCGACCCCGTACGGGCGCTGCGCGAGATGCGGCGGGTGTGCCGCCCCGGTGGCGTCGTGGCCGCCCGCGACAGCGATTACGCGGCGTTCGCGTGGTACCCGGAGGTACCGGTGCTGGACGACTGGCGGCGGCTGTACCGGCGGGTGGCGCGCGCCAACGGCGGCGAACCGGACGCGGGCCGCCGGCTGCTGTCCTGGGCGAGGCGGGCCGGGTTCACGGACGTCACCGCCTCCGGCTCCACCTGGTGTTACGCCACCCCCGAGGAGCGCGCGTGGTGGAGCGGGCTGTGGGCGGACCGCACGACCGCCTCGGTGTACGCGCGGCTCGCGGTCGACGGCGGACACGCCACGGAGCGGGACCTCGCCGCGATCGCCGAGGGCTGGCGGGAGTGGGGCCGGCGCGAGGACGGCTGGTTCCTGGTCCCGCACGGCGAGGTGCTGTGCCGGGTGTGACGCGGCGGGGCGCGGGCCCGGAGCTCCGGGGACGGCGGCGGCAGGGCGCGGGCCCGGAGCTCCGGGGACGGCCGAACCGATCTCACTCCCCCGCGCCGTCAACTACCCTCCCCCGTATGGAGATCCTCGGCACCACGCTGCGTGTCTGCGTCGACGACCTGGAGACCTCGGTGGTCTTCTACGAACGGCTCACCGGCAGCCGCGCGCTCCGTTTCGAGCGCGGCGGCGTGTCCGTGGCGGCCATCGGCTGCTTCCTGCTGATGAGCGGCCCCGAGAGCGAGCTGGAGATCCTCCGCAAGGTGGCGGCGACGATCGCCGTCGAGGACGTGGACGCCGCGCACGCCACGCTCACCGAGGCGGGCGCGAAGGTGCTCGCGGGCCCCGTGCCGACGCCCGTGGGGCGCAACCTGATCGCGGTGCACCCCGACGGATCCGTCTTCGAGTACGTCGACCAGCGCCGCTGACACCGTGCCCGCAGGACACCGAGCACCAGTCCGATATGCTTAGTTAGACGGTTTATAACGCCTTTGTCTGTTATGGCAGCAGGTGAGTATCGACGATGCCTTCGGAACGACAGAACGACGGACCACGGCGCGCGCCCCGCGGTGGCGGGGACGACCGCCCGCGACGCCTGTCGGCGCCGAAGGCCATGCGCTCCGCCTCCCAGCAGTTGCAAGAGCTGCTGGGCAGGCCGCCGGAGTCGATTTCCGCGCTCCGGCCCACCGATGACGGGTGGGAGGCCGAGGTGGAAGTGCTCGAACTCGAGCGGATCCCCGAGACGACCAGTGTGCTGGCCAGCTACCGGGTGACGCTCGACGCGGAGGGTGAGCTCATGGCGTACGAACGGATCCGGCGCTACACGCGCGGGCAGATCGACCGGCGCGCCTGAGCATCGGATCCGGACCGCGCAGAGGCGGTCCGTGAGAGGAGGCACCATGACGGTGGTGCCGCAAGGAGGCGGAGGCCCCGTCGCCCGTGGCGGAGGCGGCGGCGGGTCCTCGTCATCGTTGTACGACGTGCTGGAACTGATTCTCGATCGCGGGCTGGTCATCGACGTCTTCGTCCGCGTCTCCCTGGTGGGCATCGAGATCCTGAAGGTCGACGCCCGCATCGTGGTGGCCAGTGTGGACACCTATCTGCGTTTCGCCGAGGCGTGCAACCGACTCGACCTCGAAAGCGGGCGCAAGGCCCCGACGCAGTTGCCCGAGCTGGTGGGCGAGATGACGGAGGGCGGGGCCCGGGGCAAGAGCAAGGGAGCGCTCACGGGGGCGGTGGAGGCCTTCTCCGATTCGTTCCGGAAGGGACGCGACGACGAGTCCGAGGAAGAGCCAGAACCGGTAGAGGAGCGGGAGAGGTCACGGCCGCGCCGTCCTCCCCGGCGCCGGGAAGAGTGAGTCATGGCGGTCTACGTCTATGCGATCACAGCGGCGAGCCACCCCCTGGGGCTGGACGGGGTCACGGGCGTCGGTGAGCCGGCCGAGGAGCTGCGCGTCGTGACGGAGGGCGACCTCGCCGCCGTCGTCAGTGACGCCCCCGACGGTCTGCGCGCCAAACGCCGCGACGTCCTCGCGCACCAGACCGTCCTCCAGGAACTGCTGGGCCAGGCCGGTGTGCTCCCCCTGCGCTTCGGCGCCCTGGCACCCGACGACGACGCGGTGCGTGACGCCCTGAAGGAACGGGCCGACAACTACCGTGAGCGGCTCGCGGCCCTGGACGGCTGTGCGGAGTTCCACCTGAAGGCGTCCTGCGACGAGGACCTCCTGCTGCGGCAGGTGCTGCGGGAGTCCGAGGAGGCCCGGCGCCTGAACGAGGAGATCCGCAGCGGGCAGGGCGGTCAGGACCTGAAGATCTCCCTCGGCGAGCTGATCGCGACCGAGGTCACGGCCCGGCGCGCGGCCCTGGCGTCCGCCGTCACCGACGCGCTGCTCCCGCTGGCCCGGGAGATCCGGGAGTCGGAGGCCGCCGGCGACGACTTCATCAGCACGTCGTTCCTCGTGGAGCGGGCCCGTGAGAGCGCCTTCCTGGAACGGCAGGCGGACCTCACCGCGGAGTACGGCGAGGACTTCGAATTCCGGCTGCACGGACCGCTCCCGCCGTACAGCTTCGTCTAGGGGGTGCGCGGACATGGGCCTCATCACCCAGTTGATCACCCTGCCCCTCGCCCCCGTCCGGGGTGTCGGGTGGGTCGTGCAGAGAGTCACCGAAGCGGCGGAGGAGGAGTACTACGACGCCCGGCCGGTCGTGCGGGCGCTCGCGGATCTGGAGCAGGAACTGATGTCCGGAGAGATCGACCAGGAGACCTTCGACCGGCGCGAGGACGAGCTACTGGACCGGCTCGAGGAGATCCAGAGCTTCTGGGACGGCCGCCAACCATGACGGCGCAGAAATGACGGGCGAGGAGGACTCCCCACGATGAATCACGCGACGACCGGTGCGGCACTGCTCAGCGGCTATGTGCTGGGCCGGACCAAGAAGGGCAAGCTCGCCATCAGCGTGGCGACCTGGATGCTCAGGAAGAAGATCAATCCCAAGGAGATCGCGTCGGCGGTCACCGGGTCACCGGCCATGGACGCCCTCAGTGAGCGGGTACGCAACGAGCTCCTCACCGCCGGCAAGGAGGCCGCGGCCACGGCCGTCGCCGCCCGCGCGGACAAGCTCGCCGACACCCTGCACTCGCGGACGACCGGGCTCCGGCAGACCCTCCCCGACGTTCCCGGTGCTCCGGGCGGCGAGGACGGGGACGGCGAGGGCGAGGGGGCCGAGGAAGCCGAGGAGAAGCCGTCCCGCAAGGGCCGCAAGGCCAAGAAGCAGCAGGAGGACGAAGGCGCCGAGGACCGGGACGAGGAGACGGACGAAGAGACGGACGAGGACGAGGACACGGCGGAGGACACGGACGGCGACCGGGGCGGCGGGGACGGCGACGAACCGGCCGCGGAGAAGCCGGCCGGCAAGGCGAGGAAGCCCAAGGGCGAGTCCGGCCGGGCAGGCCGCGCGCCCGCCCGCAAGGGAGGCGGAGCGGCCCGCGAGAAGAAGGGCGACACGTCCACGTCACGGCGTGAGGGGCGTGGCACCGGCACGGCGAGGAGGTCCGGGTCATGACCGACACCACCAAGGGCACGGGCGCGGTGGCCGGTGTGGGTGACCGGCTCAAGGACGAGCTGCGCCAGTACGTGGAGGCCCGGGCCGAGCGGGCGGTCAGCACCATCGGCGAACGCCTGGGAGAGGCCACCAAGCAGCTCGGCGAAGGCGGCGGGTCCCTGGGCAACGTCATGGGCACGCTCGCCAAGGGCGGTGAGGCACTCGGGCAGGGCAAGTCGCCAGGCGGCGCCGCCAGGTCGATGGCCATGCACCAGGTGACCGGGGGCATCAAGGACAAGATGAAAGGCCTGGTCGGCAAGATCACCGGTAAGGGAGGCAAGGGCGGCAAGGGTGAGACGCGGGGCAAGAGCGTCGTCATCATCGAGGACGTGGACGTGGGTGTCCCCGTACGCCAGGCGTACGACCAGTGGACGCAGTTCCAGGAGTTCTCCCGCTTCGCCAAGGGTGTGGTGAACGTCGAGAAGTCCGACGAGACGACCTCCTCCTGGCAGACGAAGGTCGCCAAGTCCAACCGGAGCTGGAAGGCGCAGACCGTCGAGCAGCTTCCGGACGAGCGCATCGTCTGGAGCTCCGAGGGCCCCAAGGGCACCACCAAGGGTGTGGTGACCTTTCACCCCCTGGGCGACAACCTCACCAAGGTGCTGCTGGTCCTGGAGTACTTCCCCAAGGGCCTGTTCGAGAAGACCGGCAACATCTGGCGCGCGCAAGGCAGGCGGGCCCGGCTGGACCTGAAGCTCTTCCGGAAGTTCGTCACGATGAAGGGCGAGCCCGCCGAGGGCTGGCGCGGTGAGATCCGCGACGGCGAAGTGGTGCGCGAGCACGACGACGCGGTGAAGGAGGAGGAGGAACAGAAGGCCAAGGAGGACCAGGAGGACCAGGAGGGCCAGGAGAGCGACGAGGACGAGGGCGGGCCCGAGGACGAGGAGGGCTCGGAGGACTCGTACGACGAGGAGGAGGACGTGGAGGAACCCGAGGACGAGGACGAGGAGGACGAGGACCGCGCCCCCGCGAAGGGCGGCCGCGGCAGGCAGGCCGACCGCTACGAGGACGACGACGAGGGCTACGAGCGGGACGCGGACGACGCGGAGGACTGGGACGAGGAGGACGACGAGGCCCGGGACGACGAGGAAGGCTGGGACGACGAGGAGGAAGAAGCCGCCGAGGAGCAACGCCCAAGCCGCCGGGCCGGAACCCGGGGCTGACCGACGCCGAATCGAGGTCGACCCGCCGTGACCGAACCCGTCTCCAGCAACCCCGGCTCGTTCCCGTCCCGGGCGGCGCCCGCGTACGGCCAGGGCTCGTCGGCGAACCTCGCCGACATCCTTGAGCGCGTGCTCGACAAGGGCATCGTCATCGCGGGTGACATCCAGATCAACCTCCTCGACATCGAACTGCTGACCATCAAGCTGCGGCTGCTGGTGGCGTCGGTGGACAAGGCGAAGGAGATGGGCATCGACTGGTGGGAGCACGACCCGTCGTTGTCCTCCCGCGCGGACGACCGGCCCAGCCTCGCCGAGGAGAACCGGCGCCTGCGCGAGGAGGTCGAGACCCTGCGCCGCGACGGTACGCGGGCGCTCGACCGGGCCGAGCCCACCCGCGAGGCGGCCGAGGGCCGGCGCCGTCCCTCGTCCCGCTCCGGCCCCACCCGGCGGCGGCCCCCCGAGGACGACCGATGAGCGGGAGCGTCAGCTACCTGTACGGCGTCGCGGAGACGGCCCCCGCGCTGCACGAGGCGGTGAGCGGCCTCCGGGGCGTCGCCGGGGCGCCGGTGCGCGTGGTGGCCGACGGGGAGGTGGCCGCGTTGGTGAGCAGCGTGCCCGCCGCGGACTTCGAGGAAGGGCCGCTGGCCGCTCACCTGGAGGACCTGGACTGGCTGGAGGCCGTCGCCCGGGCCCACCACGGGGTCGTCGACGCCGTGGCGGCCCGGTCCACCGTGCTGCCGCTGCGGCTGGCCACCATCTACCGGGACGACGAGCGCGTGCGGGCCATGCTCCTGGCGGGCCGGGCCGCGTTCCGCTCCCGCCTCGCGCGGCTGAGCGGGCACGTCGAGTGGGGCGTCAAGGTCTACGCGGAGCCCTCCGCGGCGGCGGAGGCGCGGGCGGACGGAACCCCCGGTGACGCGGGGGCGGCCGCGCCGGAGCTGACCCCGGGGCGGGCCTACCTCCGCGGCCGGAGGCATGAGCGCACGGCCAGGGACGAGGCGCACCGGGCGGCCGCCGAGGCGGCGCTGCGCATCCAGGAGGCGGCCCGCGCCCATTCCGTGGAGCACGTGCGGCACCGGGTCCAGCAGGGCCCGCTGGTACGGGGTACCGGCGAGAACGTCAGCAATGACGCGTTCCTGGTCCCCTCCTCGGGGTCCGAGGCCTTCCTGGCGGCCGTCCGGGAGGCGGAGGCGGCCGGCGGCGCACTGGTGCGGGCCCAGATCACGGGCCCCTGGGCGCCCTACTCGTTCGCCGCCGACGCGGTTCCGGACGCCGCCGACGCGGTCCCGGACCAGGAGGCGGTTCCGGCACCGGGCCAGGAGGGGGCTCCCGCACCGGGCCAGGAGGGGGCGAGGCCGGGATGACGCGTCCAGCACCGCCCCCGGAGCCGGGCTCCGCCGAGCTGCCGCAGCGGCAGGTGGCCCTGATCGACCTGCTGGACCGGCTGCTGACCGGTGGGGTCGTCCTCACGGGCGACGTCGTCCTGTCGATCGCCGACATCGATCTCGTACGGATCTCCCTGCGGGCACTGATCGTGTCCATCAGCGCCGAGAATCCCGCCCCCTGGGGGAACTCCGGCACGGCATCCGCACCCGGTCGTCATGGCGCCTGACCGGGACCGGTACGAGGAGGTCGCCGACGCGGCGGCCCGGGCGTTCCGGCTCCTCCCGGCCGCCCCGGGCGAGCTGCCCCGGCCGGGCGGCTCTCCCGCGTCCCGCCCGGCGCGGCGGATCAACGCCGACCCGGACACCGTGGAGCGGGACCTGATGAAGCTGGTGCTGACGCTGGTGGAACTGCTGCGGCAGCTCATGGAGCGGCAGGCCCTGCACCGGGCCGACGCCGGGGACCTCACCGAGGAGGAGGAAGAGCGGCTCGGCTCCACCCTGATGGTGCTGCACGACCGGATGACCGGGTTGTGCGCGCGGTACGGACTGACCATGGCGGACCTCAACCTGGACCTCGGCCCGCTGGGCACACTGCTCCCGCCCGACGAAGCACCCTGATCGTACAAACCTCCAATATCCCAATTCTTCCCGCTTCGCCCCCTTTCCAGGCGGGTAGAGCTTGTCATGAGGCGGGTTCCGCACCCGGCGCACCGGCCGCTGCGGGCGACCGCCCAGGAGGTGACGCACATGGCCATGAGCAAGAAGGCCAAGAACGTTGCGCGGACCGCCAAGGGCAAGGCGAAGGAAGCCACCGGAAGGGCGTCCGGCAACGAGAGCCTGGAGGCGAAGGGGCGGGCCGAACAGATCAAGGGCGACGCCAAGCAGACGGTGCAGAAGGGCAAGGACACGCTCAAGCACTGACCCGCCGCGTCAGACCGGTCGGGCGATCACCTCTCCGGAGGTGATCGCCCACCGTTCGTGGTCGCGCCAGTCGCCGTCGACGAGGAGGAACGCCGGGGAGTAACCCTCGTGACGGAAGCCGGCGCGGCGCACGAGCGCCAGGGACGCCTCGTTGCCCGGCTGGATGTTGGCCTCCAGCCGGTGCAGGCCGAGCGGGCCGAAGGCGTGGCGGACGACGAGACCGAGGCCCTCGCCCATCAGACCGCGTCCCGCGGCGTGGGCGAAGGCGCCGTAGCCCAGGGTGCCGTTGAGGAAGCCTCCGCGAACGATGTTGTTGATGTTGATGAACCCGGCGATCGCGCCGCCCGCTCCGCGCTCGCAGACCAGGAACGGCTCGGTGGCCGGGCTTTCGATGCGGGGGCGGGCGTAGGCGTCGTACGCCTCGGCGGTCTCGGGAGGGAAGAGCCACGGCCGGTGCAGGTCCCTGCTCTCCCGCGCCCGTGCGGTGAACTCCTCGGCGTCCTCGGGGGTGAAGTGCCGGATGCCGACGCGCGGCCCCTCGGCGAGGTACGGGACGTGGGAATCGTTCGCGCGCATCCGCTCAGGCTAGGGCCTGTCTTTCGGATCAGGCCGGAGCAGGGAGCGGGGTCTGGTGCGTGCGGATGCAAGGCGGAGGAGAGAGCCACTGCGGAGCATTGGCGACCGACGACAACGCGGCAGACGCGCGTGCCAGGGCACGCGAGCCCGGCTAGATCCGGAAGACAGGCCCTAGGTCGTGGGGTTCGGGGCGCCCGGTGGGACGTGGGGGCTCACGGCGCCCTCCTGGGGCACCCGCTCCCCCCGGTCCCGCGCGTTCTCGCGGTCGCGCGTGTCCGGCCGGTCCCGTACGTCCCGCCGGTCCCACGCGTCTTCCCGGTCGCGCGTCTCCTCCCGGTCGCGCGTGTCCTTCGGGCCCCGGGAGTCCTTGGGTCCCGGCGAGCCCTCCGGACCGAGTGCCTCCCTCGGCCCTCCGGATCGTCCGGCGTTCCGGGTGGTCTCGGGGCGGCGGGGGCACTTCTCCCCCTTCTTCATCACGTCCACCGAGAAGGTGCGGCCGCCGAGGTCCGTGCCGGGGGCGGGGTGCTGGGAGCAGACCTTCCAGTTCGACGGCCACAGCACCGTGCGGCCGTACCCGCTGGCGTCGTACACCTCCACCTTGGTGCGGTGGTCCAGCGTGGTGAAGACGGTCATGAGTCCCTTGCCGGTGAAGTCCGGCACGGGCCGGCCGGCGGCCGCGCCGGCCGTGGCGCCCGCCGCCGTGCCGCCCATGGCCGTCAGGGCGAGGACCAGCCCGATCGCCGGTCCCGCCGTCACCGTGGCCACACGCTTCACTTCTGCCTCCTGGGGGTGGAAAACGCCGCCGCCCCCGGCGACCAGGATGGGGGGTTCCTGGCCACCGGGGGCGGTGAGGCGGTCCGTACGGGTGAGGCTCCCCCGTCCGGCGGCACGCTCGGCGTGCTCGGCGTGCTCGGCGGGTCCGCGTGCTCGGCGGGTCCGCGTGCTCAGTGGTGGGCGACGACCGGCTGCGGCTCGTCGGTGGCGACCTCGGCCGGGTCGGGCCGCTGGATGAGCAGGGCCGTCACGACGCCGATGCCGAGCAGCGCGAGCGCGGCGTACATCGCGTGCTGGTAACCGGCCTCGGTGACGCCCCCGGCGTCACTGCCCGCGGTGATCATGGCGGAGGCGAGGGCGATGCCGAGCGAGGCGCCGATGCCGAAGCAGGCTCCGTTGAGGCCGGAGAGGGAGCCCGGCTTGTCCTTGGGGGCAGTGGTGACGGCGAGGCCGTTGAGGCCGGTGAGCATGAAGCCGCCGTAGGTGACGCCGAGCGCCGCGAGGGCGGCGACGAGGATCCACTCGTTGTGCAGGAACAGCGTGGCGAAGACGAAGATCGCGAAGTTGGCGACGGCTCCGGTCACCACGACCGTGCGCCAGCCGACCTTCGGGCCGATGCGGCCGGTGAGGGGCGCGGAGATCACACCGATGAGCTGGATCGGGGTGAGGAAGAGGACCGCGGCGGTGACGGCGCTGAGGCCGAGGCCCACCCGGGCGTCCTGGGAGAACAGCGGGATGGTCAGCGCGATGGCGCCGAAGGCGCCGCCGAGGGTGCAGACCGTGGTGAGCAGCAGCGGCCAGGCGCGGCGGGAGGCGAGGACGTCGAGGTCGATGACCGGGTTGGGGGCGCTCTTCTGCGAGACGACGAAGAAGACGAGGGAGGCGAGGCCGCCGAGCAGGAAGAGCAGCGTCAGGGCGGAGGTCCAGCCCCAGGCGCCGCCCTGGGCCAGGCCGACGAGGACACCGGTGAGGCCGAGGGCGAGGGCGGCGATGCCCCGGGAGTCGAAGCGGGCGCCGGCGTCGGTGGTGGGCGGCACGTCGGGGACGTACCGGCGCACGCCGATGAGGCCGGCCACCGCGATCAGGGTGGAGCACACGAAGATGCCGCGGAAACCGATGGTGTCGGCGATCTGACCGCCCGCGATGGCGTCGACACCGGCGAGGCCGCCGTTGACGGCGGTGATGATGCCGGCCGCCTTGCCGAAGCCGGCCGGCGTGAGGAGCTGGTTCAGGGTGAGGAAGGCGAGGGTGAACATCGCGGCCGAGATGCCCTGGAGGATGCGGCCCGCGATGAAGACCTCGATGCTGGGCGCGAAGACGCACAGCAGGTTGCCCGCGATCAGCACGACGGCGCAGACGAGCATCATCGGCTTGCGGCCCCGCTGGTCGCTGAGGCGGGCGAGGGTGACCTGGCCGATGGCGGCCATCAGGAAGAACAGGGTCTGCGACAGACCGGCGGCGGCGGTGGTCGTGCCCAGGCGCTCGATGACGTCCGGCAGGGCGGGGCTGAGCATGGTCGCGTTGATCTGGTAGCCGAGGACGGCCAGCACCATCGCCAGCAGCATGGGGCCGCGGCCCGCGAGATCGGATCCGGCTCCGGAACGTGTCCGGCCGAGCGAAATGGACATGTCGGCCCCTTTGCCTTGGATGTCATGCCGTGTTCGTGGACAACGGGCCCTTGCTTGTCAGACAAGTGCCGCTGAGACAGATTGGAATCTACGCGCGTAAACGTCAATACCTTCCCGCCAACTTTTCCGTTGCGGCTGGATCTGTGCAGCTCAGCGCGGCTGAATCGAGACCTCGGCACCGTTGCCCGGCCCTCCGAGGTGGGCAACACTTGCCGACAAGTGAGCGGACGGAGGGGCAGTGGTGGTCAGCAGCAGCGCACAGCAGCGGAGACCGGTGGTGGTGCTGTACGAGCGGATCGTGGACGCCATCCACGCCGGCACCTACCCGCCCGGGTCGACCCTCCCCTCCGAGCCCCGGCTCGCCACCGAACTGGGCGTGAGCCGCCCGGCGCTGCGCGAGGCCCTGCTGCTGCTCCAGGAGGACGGCCTGCTGTCGGTGCGCCGGGGCGTCGGCCGGACCGTCGCCGACCGCCCGCCGCGCCGCGGGTTCGAGCACATCCAGCCGCTGGAGGAGCTGATCGGCGCGGGTGTCCCGGTCCGCGTGCGCGCCCTGCTGCGGACGGTCGAGGAGCCGACCGACTTCACCGCCCAGCACCTGCTCGCGGCCTCCCGCGCCCGGCTGCGGTTCTGGGAGTCGCTGCTGGCGGCGGACGGCACGGCGGCGGCGCTCAGTCAGGAGTGGGCCGCCGCGGAGGACGTCCTGGAGGCCGCCCACCCGGCGTTCGCGCGGGCGCTGAACGCGGTCGCGGACCGGCCGGAGGCGGGCCGTACGTCGATGCTCGCTGTCCTGGCCGGGGCCTCGCGCGGAGTGCCGCTGAGCGCACACAGCGGCGTGACCGCCACGCTGGTGGGGCAGCGGCGCGGCGAGCAGCTCGGCCGGCCGGCCGACACCCCGGCCGTGCTGGTCACCCAGGTCGTCCGGGCCGGGGACACCCCCGTCCTGGCGGCCAAGCACATGCTGCCGACGGGCGCCGCGGCCCTGCCGGTCCTCCAGTCCAACTAGGTCGTGTTTCGAAAGTGGCGCCGTCCGCCCGGAGGGCGGGGCCGGGGGCGTCCGGTGCGCGGTGCCGGGCCTGCGTGCGGGAGGCCCGTCCGGCGGGGATCACCGCCGGCAGCGGCCCTCCGGAAGGGCTGTCGTCTGCGTCACGGCGCCGCCCCACGGCGTGGCGTACACTCCCGCAGCATGCACTTGTCTGACAACGTCCCCGCCGACGCTCCCGCCACCGCCGACTGGATCCGCCGCGCCCCGAAGGCGGTCCTCCACGACCACCTGGACGGCGGTCTGCGTCCCGCCACGATCATCGAGCTGGCCCGTGAGTGCGGCTACACCGGACTGCCGACCGAGGAACCGGCCGCCCTCGGTGAGTGGTTCCGCGACGCCGCCGACTCGGGTTCGCTGGAGCGCTACCTGGAGACGTTCGCCCACACCTGTGCGGTGATGCAGACCCGCGAGGCGCTGTTCCGCGTCGCGGCCGAGTGCGCCGAGGACCTGGCGGCGGACGGGGTCGTCTACGCCGAGGTGCGGTACGCCCCGGAGCAGCACCTGGCGGCGGGCCTCACCCTCGACGAGGTCGTCGAGGCCGTCAACGACGGCTTCCGGGAGGGCGAGCGCCGTGCGGGCGGCCGGATCACGGTCGGCACGCTGCTGACGGGCATGCGCCACACGGACCGCTCACTGGAGATAGCCGAGCTGACCGTCGCCCACCGCGAGCGCGGCGTGGCCGGGTTCGACATCGCGGGCGGCGAGATCGGCAACCCGCCCTCCCGTCACCTGCCGGCCTTCCAGCACCTCAAGCGGCACAACTGCCACTTCACCATCCACGCGGGTGAGGCGGTCGGCGCGGAGTCGATCCACGAGGCCGTGCAGGTGTGCGGTGCCGAGCGGATCGGCCACGGCGTGCGGATCACCGATGACATCCAGGTGCACGAGGACGGGACGGCCACGCTCGGCCACCTGGCCGCGTACGTGCGCGACAACCGGATCGCGCTGGAGGTCTGCCCGACCTCCAACCTCCAGACGGGCGCCGCGAAGGACTACGCGACGCACCCGATCGACCAGCTTCGCCGCCTCGGCTTCCGCATCACCCTCAACACCGACAACCGCCTGGTGTCCGGCACGACCATGAGCCGGGAGTTCCAGCACATGGTGGACGCGTTCGGCTACGGCCCCGAGGTCTTCGAGGAGTTCACCGTGGCCGCCGTCGAGGCCGCGTTCCTGCCGCTGCCGGAGCGCCGCCGGATCATCGACGAGGTCATCCGCCCGGGCTACGCGGCGCTCTAGGTCCGGACACTCCCTAGCCGCACGGCGCCCCGGGGCCGCACGGCGCGGTCGGCACCGGGGCGACGACGGGAGGCGTCTCCGCGGCCGCGGAGGCGCCTTTCGTCGTCGCGCCGGTACGGCCCCCGGGCGGGCGAACGTCCGGCCCCGGGCGTGGCGGGGCGGCCGTGCGGTGGTACCTCGATGGGCATGGAGCCCCAGGTGTCCCCGTTCCTCCGCACGGCCGCGGCCCACGCGTGGCGCCTGCTGGTCGTCGGCGCGGCCGTGTACGGCGTCTTCGCCGTACTGGGCCGCTTCCACGAGATCGGGGTCGGGCTCTTCCTGGGCCTGGTGGTCACCGCGATGCTGCGGCCCGTCGCCGATCTCCTGGCCCGCCGGCTGCCCCGCGGGGTCGCCGTGGCGCTCACCCTGCTCGCCGGGATCGCGCTGGTCCTCGGGGTGCTGGCGTTCGTCGGTGAGGCGGTGGCCGGCGAGACGACCACCCTGGTGCGGGAGTTCCGCCAGGGGGTGGACCGCATCGAGGGGTGGCTGGAGAAGCCGCCGTTCCGGCTGCGTCCGGACACGCTGTCCGACCTGCACTCCCGGATCGCCGAGTTCCTCTCCAGCCATCGCTCGGCCCTCCTCAGCAAGGCGGTCAGCGGGGCGAGCGAGGCGGTGCACGTGCTGACCGCCCTGGCGCTCGGCCTGTTCTCCTCGGTGTTCTTCATCCACTCGGGCGACCGTCAGTGGAGCTGGTTCTGCGCCCAGCTCCCGGAACGGCTGCGGCCGCGCTGGACCCTGACGGGCCGTGCGGCGTGGCGTACGTTCACCGGCTACACGCACGGGATCGTGCTGGTCGCCGCGACCAACGCGATCCTGGTCGGGATGGCGCTGTACTTCCTCGGGGTACCGCTCGCCGTGCCGCTGGCACTGCTGGAGTTCGTCGCCGCGTTCGTCCCGCTGGTGGGTTCCCCGGTGGCGCTCGCGGTGGCGGCGGTGGTCGCCCTGGCGGCGAAGGGGCCGCTGACGGCTGCCGTCGTCGTCGCGCTGATCGTGGTCATCGGACAGATCGAGGGGCATCTGCTGCACCCCCTGGTGATGAGCTGGGCGGTCCGTCTGCACCCCCTGGTGGTGGCGGTGTCGGTGATCGCGGGAGCCGTCGCGGCCGGTGTCGTCGGCGCGGTGGTGGCCGTGCCCCTGGTGTCGGTGGCGTGGGCGGTGTTCACCGCGCTGCGGGACGCCCGGCGGGCCCGGCCCGTGGAGGCTCCGGGCACCTCCTGAGCCCGTTCCCGGCCCGCCGCCGGTGGCCGGGATGCGCCGGTACGGCACGTGGCACGGATGTCCGGCCGCTGACGGGGCAGGCGTACACAATCCGTGCGTGCGGCGATCCGGTCGTATCCGTGCCGGGTGGGTGCGCGGATGAACACGCGGACGTGCACAGGCGACGTGGACAGGCGGCGACAGGAATGCGGGGAGTGCTGATGAGGGTCCGCCCGTGGTCGGTTCGACCGGACTTCCGGCTCACGGCCCATGTGGTGGCCGGCCGCTACCGGCTCGACGATCCGCTGGGCCGCGGGGGCGCGGCCGATGTGTACGGAGGCCTGGACCTGCGGCTGCGGCGGCCCGTCGCGGTGAAGGTGTTCCGCCCGGAGGGGGACGCCGAGGCGGAGGACCGCTTCGACGGCGAGGCCCGGCTGCTGGCGCAGCTCCAGCACCCCGGCCTGGTCACCGTGTACGACTGCGGCCGGGACGACGGCCGGCCGTTCCTGGTGATGCAGCTCGTCAAGGGCACCACCCTGCGCCGGCGCATAGCCCGGGGTCCCCTCACGCCCGCCGAGGCCTGCCGGATCGGCTCCGCCCTGGCGTCGGCGCTCGGGCACGTGCACGCGGCGGGAGTGGTCCACCGTGACATCAAGCCGTCGAACATCCTGGTGGACGAGACGGGGGTCCCCTACCTGACCGACTTCGGCATCTCCCGGCTGCTCGACAGCACCGTCCACACCGCCACCGGCGCGCTGATGGGAACCGCCGCGTACATGGCGCCCGAGCAGGTGATGGGCAGGGGCGCGGGGCCGGCCGCCGACGTGTACAGCCTCGGGCTGGTCCTCATCGAGTGCCTGAAGGGCGAACTGGAGTACGGCGGTCCCCCGCTGGAGTCCGCGATAGCCCGCCTCCACCGGGAACCGGTGATACCGCCGGACCTGCCGCCGGAGCTGGTCGAGCTGCTGGTGGCCATGACGGCCGCCGACGAGAACGACCGGCCGGACGCCATGACCTGCTGCCGGGCGCTGGCCGCCCTGGCGCCGGGCGGCGACTCCGGCCCGCCGGTGGCCCGCCCGGCCGACGCCCACGTCCCCCCGCACGACACCCTGTCCTACCAGGCCGGGCACCGGGCCGAGCACGTCGGCCCCGCGGACACCGGAACGCCGGCCGAGGGGCCCGCGGCGCCCGGACGCGCCCCCCGTCGCACCGGCCGGGCCCTGCTCACGGCGGGCACGGCGCTGGCCGCGCTCGGCGTCGCGCTGACCGGTTCCACCGTGCCCCCGGGCGACGGGCAGAACGTGGCCTCCCGTCCCCCGCACCCGGCCCCGACGGACCGCGCCCCCGCAGCCCCCGCGGCCCCGGCCGCTTCCGCCCCTCCGGCGAGCCCGGCCTCCGCCACCGCGCCGCCCGCCGGCGCCCGCGGGAGCGCGGTGAGGGTGAACCCGGTCGCCGAACGCGCCGAGGCGCACAACCCGGCTCCCTCCCCGGAGGCGCCGGCCGCCTCGCGGGGCCGGTCCGGCCAGGAGCCGGGCCACGGCAAGGCGAAGGGCCGTCCGGCGCACGCGAAGCCGAAGAAGAACCACCACCGCTGACCTGACGGGCTCCGTGCCCCGCCCGACCGCGCCGCCCGGAGCCGGGGTCCGGTCAGCGCAGGGCGGGTGCGTCCAGGGTGAGGGTGCGGGCGTCGGCGTCCAGCGTGGCGGGCAGGCCGAGCGGGACGGTCAGGTTGGTGGGGCCGTGCCCGAAACCGAGCTGTTCGACCACCGGTATGCCCAGCGGGGCCAGGCGGTCCAGCAGGGTGGCGCGGACCTCGGCGTAGGGGCCGCACTCCTCCCAGGAGCCGAGGGCGATGCCCGCGACGCCGTCGAGGTGACCGGCACGGAGGAGGTGGGTGAGGATGCGGTCCAGCCGGTACGGCTCCTCACCGACGTCCTCCAGCAGGAGCAGGCCCCCGCGCGCGGAGGGGCGGGCGTACGGCGTGGCGAGCTCGGCGGCGAGCAGGGCCAGGCAGCCGCCGAAGGTGACCCCCCGCGCCCGGCCGGGGACCATGGTGCGGGCGTCCGGGAGGCCGAGGGTGAGCACCGTCTCGGGTTCGAGGAGGGTGGCCCGCAACGACTCCTGGGTGGCGGCGTCCTGGAGGAAGGTGACCGCCCCGGCCATCGGGCCGTGCAGCGTGGCCAGGCCCACCCGTACGGCGAACGCCTCGTGGAGCGCCGTCACGTCGCTGTAGCCGACGAACACCTTGGGCCCGGCGTCCCGTATGGCCGTCCAGTCGAGCAGATCGGCCATCCGCTGCACCCCGTACCCACCGCGGGCGCAGACCACCGCGGCGACGGACGGGTCGCACCACGCCTCCGTGAAGTCGCGGGCGCGGTCCTCGTCCCTCCCGGCCAGGTACGGCAGTTCCGGGTGGACGTCCAGGACGTGCGGCATGGCCACGGGGTCGAGGCCCCAGCCGCGCAGGACGTCCAGGCCGGCCTTCAGGCGATCCTCGGGAACGGGGCCGCTGGGGGCGACGACGGCGACCCGGTCGCCCGGCCGCAGACGCCGGGGCCGGGTCAGCGGGGTCACTGTCATTTCCTCAGCTCCAGTGGGGGGACGTCGTCCCGGGTGATGCCGAAGACCCGCACGTAAAGGCCCAGTTCGGCTTCCAGGGCCCGCACCAGGGTGTCCGCCCGCCGGAAGCCGTGACCCTCGCCCTCGAAGGCGAGGTACGCGTGCGGGACGCCGCGGCCCGCCATCGCCGCGAGGAACCGCTCGCACTGGGCGGGCGGGCAGATCACGTCGTCGAGTCCTTGCAGCAGCAGGAAAGGGGAGGTGATCCGGTCGACCTGGGCGAGCGGGGCGCGGTCCCGGTAGCGGCCGGGGACGTCCGCGAGCGGTCCGATGAGGGACTCCAGGTAGCGGGACTCGAAGTCGTGCGTCTCCTCGGGCCACGCGGTCAGGTCCAGGACCGGGTAGAGGAGGGTGCCGCAGGCGTACACGTCGGTGGCGGCGAGCGACGCTGCGGCGGTCCAGCCGCCCGCGCTGTCGCCGCGGATCGCCAGGCGGTCCGGGTCGGCGGTGCCCTCGGCGGCAAGCGCCTCCGCGACGGCGGCGCAGTCCTCGACGTCCACGACGCCCCACTGCTCCCGCAGCCGGTCGCGGTAGTGCCGGCCGTAGCCGGTGGAGCCGCCGTAGTTGACCTCGGCGACGCCGATGCCGCGCGAGGTGAAGTAGGCGATCGCCAGGTCCAGGACCAGGGGGGCGTGCCCGGTGGGTCCGCCGTGCGCCCACACCACGTAGGGCGGCAGTTCGTCGTCGGGGGCGATCCGGTCGGGGTTGTGCGGCGGGTAGACGTGGGCGTGGATCTCCCGGTTGTCGGGGCCGGTGAAGGTGCGGATGTGCGGCTCCGGGTAGTACGCCGGGTCCACCTGGTCGTCGTGGGCGGCGCCGACGACCCGGGTGCGTCCGGTGCTGGTGTCCAGCTCCACGACCTCGTAGCCGCTGCGGGGGCTGGCCGCCACCCCGATGACGCGCGTTCCGTGGCCGGCGAGGGTGGGAGCCCATTCGGTCCAGGGGCCGGGGGCGTCGACCACCTCGCCGGTCTCCGGGTCGAGTATGCCGAGGCTGGTGGTGCCCTTGCCGTGGATGACGGCGATGGTCCCGTCGTCCAGCGGCTGGAACCACTTCAGTCCGATCTTCCACAGCGGCCCGCCGAACTCCTCGGACCGCCCGGTGCACAGGGGGGCGGTCACGCCGTCCGGCCCCGTCCGCCGCAGCTCCCACCAGCCGCCCGCGTCGGAGACGTACAGCAGGGAGCCGTCCAGCGCCCAGTCGGCCTGGCAGACCGACTCCTCGGTGCCGCCGGCGACGGCGCGGACACCGGTGAACGGTCCGTCGTCCGTGACGTCGCCGGTCATCACGACCGTGCCGTCCCACGGCATCCGGGGGTGGTCCCAGGCGAGCCACACGGCCCGCCGGCCGTCCGGCGAGAGCCGGGGGCCGGTGACGAACCGGTGCCGGTCGTCGGTCAGCTCCCGCACCGCCCGCCGGTCCCCGGCCGCCGACCCGTCGAGGGGCACGGCGGCGACGACCCGGCGCACGTCGCCCGGGCCGGGGCCGGTGAACTCCTCCAGGACGCACCACACCTCGTCCCGGTCCGGGTGGATCACGGGGTCCACCCAGCGCAGCCCGCCGCCCACGCCCGACACCGGGGTGAGCGGCACCGGGTCACCCGCGCGGTCCGGCTCGTAGGCGTACAGCCGCTGGTCGGGGAAGTGGCTGAAGACGACGAGCGGCCCGCCGCCCCGCTCGCGCACCGCGCCCGCCCACGGCTGCCCGCCGTACTCGACGACCCTGCTGCGGACGTTCCACGGGGTGGGCAGCACCTGGTCCTCGGTGCCGTCGGGGCGACGGCGCACCAGGGCGCGTCTGCCTCCCTCGGCGGGGCGTGGCTCGGTCCACCAGACCTCGTCGCCGACCACACCGACGTACTCCGGGCGTCCACCGTGCGCGGCGGCGAGACGCGCGCCGATCGGTGACGGCCAGGTTCCGTATGCCCCCGTGGGTACCATCGCGGATTCCCCCCTACGCGGTCTGAAGGTAGTGGTCGAGGACGCGGATGCCGAAGTGCAGCGCCTCGACCGGGACGCGCTCGTCGACGCCGTGGAACAGCGCCTGGTAGTCGAAGCCGATGGGCAGCCGCAGTGGCGAGAAGCCGTAGCCGGTGATGCCGAGCCGGGCGAAGTGCTTGGCGTCGGTGCCGCCGGACATGCAGAACGGCACGACGTGGGCGTCCGGTTCGAAGTGCTCCAGCGCGGCCCGGAGTTTGGCGTACGTCGGTGAGTCGACGGGTGCCTGGAGGGCGATCTCCTGGTGCGCGAACTCCCAGTCGACGTCCGGCCCGGTGAGCATGTCCATGGTTTCGGCGAACTCCAGGTCCGAGCCCGGCAGCACCCGTCCGTCGATGTGGGCGGTGGCGACGCCGGGGATCACGTTGACCTTGTAACCGGCGTGCAGCATGGTCGGGTTGGAGCTGTTGCGGACCGTCGGCTCGACGAGCGCGGCGGCGCGGCCGAGCTTCGACAGCAGGACGTCGGCGTCGAAGTCGTCCGCGTCCAGGTCGGGCTGGAGGCCGTGCAGCGCGGCCAGTTCGGTGAGCGCGGCGCGCACCGTCGGCGTCAGGCGCACCGGCCATTCGTGCGCGCCGATGCGGGAGACGGCGTGGGCCAGCCGGCTCACCGCGTTCTCCCGGTTGACCTTGGAGCCGTGGCCCGCGCGGCCCTCGGCGGTCAGCTTGAGCCAGGCCGTGCCACGTTCACCGGCGCCGATCGGGTAGATCTCCAGGTCGGGTCCGGCGTGGAAGGTGTAGGCGCCGGACTCGCCGATCCCTTCCGTGCAGCCCTCGAAGAGGTCCCGGTGGCGGCGCACCAGGAAAGCGGCGCCGTCGGCGGCGCTGGCCTCCTCGTCGGCGGTGTAGGCGATGACGATGTCGCGCCGCGGCCGGATCCCGTGGCGGGCCCACTCGCGGACGACGGCCAGGACCATCGCGTCCATGTTCTTCATGTCGACGGCGCCCCGGCCCCACACCAGCCCGTCGCGCACCTCCCCGGAGAAGGGGTGGACATCCCAGTCGGCGGGGTCGGCCGGCACCACGTCGAGGTGGCCGTGCACCAGCAGGGCGTCGGCCGAGGGGTCGGTGCCCTCGATACGGGCGACCACGTTGGTGCGGCCCGGGGTGCGCTCCAGCATCGCCGGTTCCAGCCCGGCCTCGGCGAGCCGCTCGGCCACGTACTCGGCGGCGGGGCGCTCCCGGCAGTCACCGCTGCCGTGGTTGGTGGTGTCGATGCGGATGAGCTCGGAGGTGAAAGTGACCACCTCGTCGAGCGCCTGCGAGTCCGTGTCGAACGGTGCCGTCACGTCAGCCATACTGCTCCTCCACTGCGGCCGAGACGATCGTGGTGACCGCCTTGAAGGCGCGGATGGCTTCGTACATCGTCTCGCTGGTGTACGCGACGCGCCGTTCCCCGCTGGGCGCCACGCCGGGGACGACGGTGGCGGCCGCCGCGAGGTGCTCCGCGTCGAACTCCAGCTCCACGGTGAACGGTCCGCCCCGCACCGGTTCGTACCGTACGGCGAGAGCGGTCGCGTCCTTGGCTGCGGCGCGGATGTCGGCGGCCGTCCGGGTGGGGGTGCGGCACACGGCCGCGTACCGCGACACATGGTCCTTGACGGCGACCTTGCGGGCCTCGGGGGCGTACCCGAGGGCGTCCTCGCAGGTCAGGTCGTCGCCGGTGACGAGGATGACGGGCACGCCGTGCTCGGCGACGACATGGGCGTTGAGCATGCCCTCGCTCGCCCGGACCCCGTTGAGCCACACGCCGGTGATGGAGTTGGCGAGGTAGGTGTGGGCGAGGACCCCTTCGCTGCCCGCGCCCGTGTGATACCCGACGAACGCGATGCCGTCCACGTCCCCGTGCTGGACGCCCTCGACCATGGAGAGGGACTTGTGTCTGCCGGTGAGCATCTCGACGCGCTCGTCGAGTTGCTCCAGCAGCAGGTTGCGCATGGTCCAGTGCGCCTCGTTGACGAGGACCTCGTCGGCGCCGCCGTCGAAGAAACCCAGCACGGCCGCGTTCACGTCGGAGGTGAACATGGACCGGCACCGCTCCCACTGGGGCGTGCCGGGCAGCACGTCGGCCGGCCAGGTCACACCGGTGGCGCCTTCCATGTCGGCGCTGACAAGGATCTTCATGCCTCGAAACCGTACGCGGTCCCGCCCCGCCTGCCCAGGCCTGTGGATAACGGTCGGCCGGGGGGCGGGCGGGCGGCCCCGGAACATGCCCCGGCGTGCGCCGGTCATGCGCCTGCCATGCGCCGGATGCGGAGCGCGGGCCGCCGCCGGACCATGGACCCATGGAAGACCTGGCCGATGACAGGACCGCGGCGCACGCCACCCCGGTCGCCGCCGCCCACCGTGCCCTCACCTCCGAGGGCGTCCACCTGATGTCCCCGGCGGCCCTCTCGGAGTGCCTCGGCACGGACGAGCACGACTGGGCCGCCTTCGCCGCCCATTGGGAGGACCTCGTACCCGACGCGTACGCGGCCGAACGGGGCACGCGCCGGCTGCGCCGCTACGGGCACTTCTCGCTGTCGCGCACCGGGGAACTGACGCCCCGGCCGCACGACACGTTCGTGCAGCCCGAGGACTCCAATCCGCTGTACGTGGACGTGGACCGGCACTTCGAGCCCCTGACGGACACCTTCGTGGCCGACCCGCTCCTGACGCCGCTGCTGCGGATGCTGGGCGACGTGGCGGCCTGCCTGGACGGCACGGACGAGTGGAGCGTCAAGGTCCACCCGTTCCGGGTGATCGCCACGGCCGGCGGTCAGGGCGCGCCCACCCCGGAGGGCCGGCACCGCGACGGCGTCACCCTGGTGACCTCGCTGCTGATCGGCAGGGAGAACGCCACCGGCGGCGAGAGCACCGTGTACGACGCGGACGGCCGGGAGTTGCTGACCACCACGCTCGACGCGCGCGGGACGCTGCTCCTGGGCGACGACCGCTCCACCCTGCACGGCGTGTCGCCCATCCGGCCGCTCGACGCCGGCGGGCCCGCCCGCCGGGACGTGCTGGTGACCACGCTCACGGCCCGCTGACCCGGCCGGTGGCGCGTACCAGCGCGTCGACCACCCCGGCCGGGCCGGCTCCGTCGCGGGCCCAGGCGCGCTGCCGCTCGGCGCCGGTGCCCCGGGCCGCCAGGCGCCGCAGGAACGCCGACACCTCGCCCATGTCCCCGTACGCCTCCAGCACCGGCCGGACGTGCCGCACCAGGCGCTCGGCCTGCTCCGGCACGGGCAGGACCCGCCCGCTGAGCGCGTCCACGCCGCTGCCGGGCCAGCCGTCCCGGGCGGCGCGCCAGTAGGCGGCGCGCAGCACTTCGGCGTCCGGGCGGGGTCCGGGGTCGCCCCGGACGACCCGGTCCGCACTGGTCACGACGAGCGCCCTGACCAGTGCCGTCAGGGCCACCGTGTCGTCGACGTCCGCCAGGACGTCCATGGAGCGGACCTCCAGCGTCGGCAGGCGCGGGTTGGGCCGCAGGTCCCAGAAGGGCATGCCGGGCTCCAGCATCGCCTCCGACTCGGCCATGGCGACGGCCACCCGCTCGTGGTGGTCGAGGGACTCGGCGTACGGCGGCGGGCCCAGGCAGGGGAAGCGTGACCGGATGATGGACCGCCAGCTTGCGTAACCCGTGTCGTACCCCTCGTGGAACGGCGAGTTCGCGCTGAGCGCCACCAGGAGCGGCAGCCAGGGCCGCAGGTGGTTGCCCGCCATGACGGCGAGCTCGCGGTCGGGCAGGTGCACATGGACGTGGAGGGCGCTGATGGAGAAGTCGTCGAGCATGGCCCGGTACTGGTCGGCCCCGGCCCGGTAGCGCGGGTGGTCGCCGATCTCGGTGCGGGAGGAGGCGTCCCGGGGGGCGCCCAGGACGGGTGTGCCGGACGCGCACAGGTGGAGGCCCTCCGCCCGGGCGGCGGCGACGGCTGCCGCCCGAACCCGGTGGAGCTCCCGGCGGAGGTCCTCGGTGCCGGGGCAGGGCGGGGTCTTCCCCTCGATCTGGTACTCGGTGAACTCGCCGCACACGAGGTCCCCGACCATGGCGCGGGCCCTGGCCACCACCTGGGTGCCGGCGGGTTCCACGCCGCGGGTCTCCGGGTGGACGAGGAAGTACTCCTCCTCGACGCCGACCGTGGGCGCGCTGTTCTCCCAACCGTTCACCGCTACAGCATCACGCCCCCGGCGGGCCGTGTCTCGGGGAACGGCGGTGCGAGGGTGCCCGGGCTCAGGCGGTCAGCGGTGCCGGTCCGGCGGCGAGCCGGTCGAGGAGCAGGTCGCGGTGGAGCTCCGCCACGGGCGCGAGCAGGTCCGGGTGGCGCAGCAGCGCGGCGGCCCGGCGGTCGCGCTCGTCCGGGTCCACCAGGCGCCGGAAGTCGACGGGGGCGCCCGCGGTGTGCGCGGATCCGGTGAGGGCCTCCGCGGCGGTGGCGGCCAGCTCGGGCGCGCCGAGCAGGGCGGCGGCCCAGCTCGCGACGACCTCGTCGACCCAGGTCCGCCACGCCTCACCGTCCTCGTCCCCGGCCGCGTCGGCCCCGGTCACCCCGTCGAGCCGGGCGGCCCCGCCCGGTCCGGCGACGGCGACGAGCGCCGCGTCCATCGCGGTCGGGTAGCGCAGCCACGCGGCGACCGTGACGGCCTGCCGCGCCTGGGCCTCGGCCAGGGCGTGGTCGAGTGCGCCGCCGCCCGCCGGATAGGCGCGGGTCAGCCACCGCGCGGTCGCCGCTATGAGCGGGGAGAGCGAGAAGTCTGCGGGCACGGCTGGTCCATTCCGGATGTACGGGTGCGAGCGGACGGAAAACGTACCCCTGGAGCCCGAGGACCGAAATGACGCAGCTCACGCACGGCCGCACATGGGGCCGGGCCCGACACGCTGGGCGGACGGCAATACGCCCGGCACCGGCGCGGCGGCGTTTCATGGGGGATCCGTACAGCACGCGCGTGAGGAGCGACGGCATGGCACACGGTGGAGACGTCGTCACCGAACTGAGCAACGACCACCAGGAGGTGGAGGAGCTCTTCACCACCATCGAGGAGCTGCCGCCCGGCGACGGCCGGCGCAAGCAGTACGCCGACCAGGTCACCATCGAGCTGGTCCGGCACGCGGTCGCGGAGGAGACCTACCTGTACCCGGCGGTGCGCGAGCACGTGCCGGGCGGTGACGCGCTCGCCGACAAGGAGCTGGGCGATCACGCGGCCGCCGAGCGCGTCATGAAGGACCTGGAGGGCTGCGAGGCGGCGGACCCGCGGTTCGACGTGCTGGTCGACCGGCTCATGGCGGAGATCCGGTCGCACATCACCGACGAGGAGAACAACCTCTTCCCGCGTCTGAGGGAAGCGTGCTCCGCCGAGGTGCTGGCGGAGCTGGGCGACAAGGTGCGGCAGGCCAAGCGGACGGCGCCGACCCGCCCCCACCCCTCGGCCCCGGACCGGCCCCCGGCCGACAAGCTGCTCGCCCCGGGCGTCGGCATGATCGACCGCCTGCGCGACGCGATGACGGGCCGCGGCAAGGACGCCTGACGGGAGCGGCGGCCCGGCCCACGGAGGGGAGGCCCTCCGCCGTCACCCCGGCCGGCCGGCGACCCGCCAGGGCGGAGGGCAGGTCGATACGCGTGCCGTCCGGCGCCTGCTCGGTGGCGGGCAGCGGCATCCTGCCGGAGGCGAGCACGTCGGGGCCCGCCGTACGGAAGTGCTCCGGCAGCTCGGCGCCGGCGACCGGGGCCGGGGCGATGCCGTGGCGGAGGACCGGCAGGACCTTGGGCGGCGGGCCGCCGGGGCCGCTCCCGTGCGCCGTTGCGCGCCGGGCATCCACCGGACCGACCGCCGTCAGTCCTCGTGGCCCAGACGGAGATCCCGCTCGGTGCGTCCGCCCCCCGCGACCTGGAAGACGGTGGCCACCGGCGCGTACCCGGCGGCGATGACGGTGTACTCGCCGGACGCGAGGTCCACGAAGCGGAACGTGCCGTCGGGGCCGGTGGTGAGCGTGTCGACGACCGTGCCGGCGGCGTCGAGCAGGGTCACGCGCGCGTCCTCCACGGGCCGTCCGCCGGGCGCCCGCACCGTCCCGCGCAGCACCGCTGTCCCGGCCAGCTCGATGTCCCGCCGGGTCTCACGGGCCGCCTGGACGCTCACGGGCAGGGCGGCGGGCCGGAAGCCCGGGGCGCTCGCGGCCAGGGTGCACTCCCCCGCGACCGGCGCGGTGAGGAGGTACCCCCCGTCGGGGCCCGTGCGGGTGCTCGCGACGACTTCTCCGCAGGCGTCGGTGAGGGTGACCGACGCCTCGCGCACGGGCGTGCCGTCGGCGGTGCGCACGGTCCCGGCCAGCCGGCCCGCGCAGCCGAGGACGACGTCGAGCTCGACGGGCCCTTCGCCGACGGTGACGGGTACGGCCCGGGGCTGGTGCCCGCCGGCCGCCGCGATCAGCACGTACGACCCGGTACCGGGCACGCCGAGCGCGTACCGCCCGTCGTCGCCGCTCGCCGCGCGTCCGATCTGCCGCCCCTGGTCGTCGACGAGGGTGAGGGCGGCGCGCGGCACGCACGCCCCGTCGTGCTGCCGGACGGTCCCCCCGACCGGTACGTCGCCCCGCCGGCCCGGCTCGGTGCGGGGCGGGGGCACGGCGGCCGTGGTGGCGGCGCCGGCCGTCAGCGGCTTCTCCCTGAGGAAGAAGGCGATGACCAGGCCGAGCCCGAGGACCGGCACCAGATGGAGGAAGGTCCGGGGCATCGCCTGGGAGCACGCCTCCAGGTACGCGTCCCGGAGGGTGGCCGGCAGGGCGTGCAGGGTGTGGGCCGTGTCCGCCCAAGGGCCCGGCAGGCCGGAACCGGCGGGGGGCCGGCCGGTGAGGGCCCGGTCGAGGCGGTGGGTGAACAGGGCGCCGAGGGCGGCGGTGCCGAGACAGGTGCCGACCAGCCGGAGGTGGAAGTGGGCGCCGGTGGCGGTGCCCAGGGCGGCGGGCTGCGCGGCGTTCTGGACGGCGAGGACGAGGGCGGGCAGGACGAGTCCGATGCCCACACCGAGGACGGCCTGCCAGACGCCGTGGGTGAGGCGCGGTGTGTCGGGTCCGAGGCGGGACAGCAGCCACATGCCCACCACCGACACGGCGCCGCCGAGCACCGGGTGGACCGTGTGGCGGCCGGTGCGGGTCATGAGGTGTCCGGAGACGAGGGAGGCGACGGCGATGCCGCCCGCCAGCGGCAGCACCAGCAGCGCGGCCCCGGCCGCGTCCGTACCGGCGGTCAGCCGGAAGTAGGCGGGCAGGCAGCCGGCGACGACGTGGAGGGCGACGCCGGTGGTCACGCCCACGAGGCCGCTGACGGCGAAGGCGGGGTCGCGGAACAGCGCGAGCGGGAGGATCGGCTCGGGCGCGTAGTTCTCCACCACGACGAACAGCAGGGCGGCGCCGGCCGCCCCGCAGGCGAGGCCCAGGACGACGCGCGAGTTCCAGGCGTGCTCGGTGCCGCCCCAGTCGGCCAGCAGCACCAGGAAGGTGGTGGCGGCCGCCACCAGGACCGCACCCAGGACGTCCAGGCGCCCCCGGGCCGCGGGGGCGAGCGGGGTGAGGGCGGCGCCGACCAGGAGCAGGGCCAGCAGCCCGGGAGGCACGGTGAGCCAGAAGCACCAGCGCCAGGAGAGGTGGGCGGTGACGAGTCCGCCGAGCAGCGGGCCCGCCAGGGTGGCGAGGCCGAACACGGCGCCGAGCACCCCCATGAAGCGCCCGCGCCGGGTGGCGGGGACCAGGGCGGCCGTGATCGCCGGGGCGCCCGCCAGCAGGCCGCCGGCACCGGCGCCCTGGAGCGCGCGGAAGGCGATGAGCTGGTCCATGCCGCGCGACCAGCCGGACAACGCCGAGCCGGCGAGGAAGACGACCAGGGCGAGCAGGAAGAGCCCCTTGCGGCCGCGGAGGTCGCCGAGCCTGCCGTGCAGGGGCAGGGTCACGGCGGCGGCCAGGAGGTAGGCGGTCGCCACCCAGGGGGCCCGGCCCTCGCCCTGGAGGTCGCGGGTGACGGAGGGGAGGGCCATGGCGGTGACGAACTGTTCCAGCACGGCGAGCAGCAGTGCCAGGACGAGCCCGCAGAAGACGACGCGCACGCGCGCGGGGCTGTGGCCGGCGTCCGTCGGAGCGCCACCGCCCGGGGCTCCGGACTCGCCGACCTGCTCCGCTCCCCGTGCCATGTCCGGCCCCGGATCCTTGGGGACGCTGTCCCCGGGAGAGGCCTCGGGCACCCGGCGCGCGGCGACCCGTGCGCCGGGCAGGGACGTGGCGGCGGCGCCTTCCCAGGTGACGGTGTCGGGCCCCCACCCCCCGTCCGTCCCGGGGACCGCTCCCCGGCCCGGCCCGGGAGCGCCCTCCTGGTGGAGCCCCGCGCCACCGCCGGGTTCCCCATCGCCCGGTCCCGCACCATCGGGCCCTACGCCGCCCGGCCCCAGGGAAACCGGCCCCATGACGCCCGGCCGGGCAGCCGTACGGCCCGTGGCGCCGGACGCGGAGACGCCGTGCGCCGGAACACCGGGACCGGACGCGGCGACGTCGTACGCCGGGACACCGGAACCGGACGCCTCTCCCCCGGCCGCTCCGCTCCCGAACCCCTCACCGCCCGAGGCGGGCCGGCCGGCCCGTCCGGGGCTCACCGGCCCCGGGCCGGCGGCGGGGTCCGGGGGCGGGCCGGCCGCCGCGTTCCGCCAGGTGGCCGGGCCGGACCGGCCGCGGGCGGGTGGTGTGGTGTAGCCGTCGTTCGCCAGCGTGTTCCCACCCACGAACCTGCTCCCCTCGGTCGCGCCAACGCGGGGCGCCATTCTTCGCATTGCGCGCCGAGGGGGAGCAAGCGGGGCAATGCGAGGTCACGAGGGTGGGCGCCCGTTGCGCGCCGGGGCGCCCCGGCGCTCACCAGCGGCTTTTCCGTGGCCTACGGTGCGCCGGGCCGCCCTCACGCGCCGGGGAGCCGACGGGAAGACCACCCGAACCAGTGACCATGGCCGGGCGGCCGCGGGTCCTACTTCTCGACCTCGGCGGCGAGGTTGGCGAGCATCTGGTCGTAGATGCGGCCGAGCCCCTTGGGCGCGAAGGTCTTCTCGAAGAACCCGCCGATGCCGCCCGCCCCGTTCCACACGGTGGTGACGACGGCCTTGGAGCGGCCCTCACCGGCCGGGGTGACCGTCCAGGTGGTGACCATGGACGAGTTGCGGTCCTTCTCGACGAGCCGGCCGTCGGTCGGCTCGGTGACCTCCAGCAGGCAGTCGCGGATGCGCTTGCTGGTGGCCTGGAGCTTCCAGTGGACGAGGGTGCCCTCGCCGTCGCCGCCCTCCCGGACCTCGTACTCGCTGAAGTGCTCGGGCAGCAGCTTCTCGCGGGTCTCCTTGTAATCGGCCAGCGCGTCGAACACCGTCTCCGCGTCCGCCGCGATGACCCGCTCCGTCGTGGCCTCGACCTGCGCCATGCCATGTCCTCCAGCACTCGTTCCTAAGGGGGCACCAGCCAACCACTTGCGCCGTGACCGCCCAAATCCGCGGGAGTGGCCCGAGGCGATCATGGGAACACTTGTTCTATTGTGTGGGCGAGTACTACCGAGGAGGCGTCCATGCGCTGGGACAACCTGAGCGACCGGCCCGCCGGGGCCACCAGGGACACCGTGCTGTTCGGTACGGACGCCGTGACCACGCGAACGTTCGACACCCCCGAGTTCCGCGGGATCACCTTCCACGAGGTGCGCGCCCGCACCGCCCTGAACCGGGTCCCGGGTGCGTCGCGCATGCCGTTCGAATGGACCGTCAACCCCTACCGGGGCTGCACGCACGCGTGCGTCTACTGCTTCGCCCGCAAGACCCACAGCTACCTGGACCTCGACACCGGCCTGGACTTCGACTCCCAGATCGTCGTCAAGACCAACGCGCCGGAGCTGCTGCGCCGGCAGCTCGCGTCGCCGCGCTGGCAGGGCGCCCACATCGCCATGGGGACGAACGTCGACTGCTACCAGCGCGCCGAGGGCCGCTACCGGCTGATGCCGGGCATCATCGCCGCGCTGCGCGACCACGCCAACCCGTTCTCCATCCTGACCAAGGGGACGCTGATCCTCCGGGACCTCGACCTGCTGGTGCAGACGGCCGAGGTGACGGACGTCGGCATCTCCGTCTCGGTGGGCTTCACCGACCGCGAGCTGTGGCGGACCGTCGAGCCGGGCACCCCGTCCCCGGAGCGCCGCCTCGACGTCGTCCGGACCCTGACCGACCACGGCATCGGCTGCGGGGTGCTCATGGCCCCGGTGATCCCGTTCCTCGGCGACCACCCCGACCAGTTGCGCGCCACCGTGCGTGCCGTCGCGGCCTCCGGGGCGACGTCGGTGACCCCGCTCGTGCTGCACCTGCGGCCGGGGGCGCGCGAATGGTTCATGGCCTGGCTGGGCCGGCACCACCCCCACCTGGTGCGGCGCTACGAGCGGTTGTACGCGGAGGGCGCCTACGCCCCGAAGTGGTACCAGCGCCGGATCACCCGTCAGGTGCACGAGCTGGCCGACGAGTTCGGCATGGGACCCGCCCGGCGGGGAACGCCCCGCCGTGTTCCGGCGCCGCCCGTACCGCCGGAGCACCGCCCCACCGGCCCGGGCTCCGGCCCCGAACAGCTCACCCTCCTCTGATCGGGTCAAGTCTCACCCGTACGTGCCCCACCCGGCCGGATTGCGGGGACGATCCGCCGAGGGCCCCCGCGCCCTCGCCGCCATCGTTCCGCTCGCTCGGGAGGCCGTATGCAGAAACGCGCAGGAGTGCTGATCGCCACCGGGGCGCTGGTGGCGGGCGCGGTCGCCGCCGCCCCGTCGGCGGCGCGGCCGGCCGTGCGGGACCCGGCCGCCGCTCTCGTGTGGAAGGCGTGCGCCACCAAGGCGTACCCCAGCCTCCAGTGCGCGACCGTGCGGGTGCCGCTGGACCACGACGATCCGGACGGCGAGCGGATCACCCTCGCGCTCTCCCGGGTCCCGCACACCGCCAAGGCCTTCCAGGGTCCCCTCCTCGTCAACCCGGGCGGTCCGGGCGCCGGCGGGCGCTCGATGGCCGGGTTCGTCGCGGCGTCGCTGCCGGAGCGGGTGGCGGCGCAGTACGACGTCATCGGCTTCGACCCGCGGGGCGTCGGGGCGAGCCGGCCCGCCCTCGACTGCAAGCCGGGCCACTTCACCCCCGTACGGCCGGACTCCGTCCCCCGCGACCAGCGGGACGAGCGGGTCAATCTGGCCAGGGCCGCGTCGTTCGCCAAGGCCTGCGGCGACAAGTACGGCGGCCTGCTGCGGCACATGAGCACGGTGAGCGCCGCCCGGGACCTGGACGCCATCCGCCGGGCGCTGGGCGCCCGGCGGATCAACTACTTCGGCTACTCGTACGGGACCTACCTCGGCGCCGTCTACGCCAAGCTGTTCCCGCACCGGGTGCGGCGGGTGGTGCTGGACTCGGTGGTCGACCCGAACGGCGTCTGGTACCGGCTCAACCTGGAGCAGGACCTGGCCTTCGACGCCCGCCACAAGGCCTTCATGGCCTGGGTGGCCAAGCACCACCGGACGTACCGGCTGGGGACCGGCCCGGCGGAGGTCGAGGCGCGCTGGTACGCGATGCGCGAGGCGCTGCGGAAGAAGCCGGCGGGCCACAAGGTCGGTCCGGCCGAGCTGGAGGACACCTTCCTTCCCGGCGGGTACTTCAACGGCTTCTGGCCCACGCTCGCCGGGGCGTTCTCGGCGTACGTGAACGACCGGGACGCAAAACCCCTGGTCGCGGCCCACCGGACGCTGGCGGCGTCCGACGCGGCGGACGACAACAGCTACTCGGTCTACGCGGCCGTCCAGTGCCGCGACGCGCCCTGGCCGAGGGACTGGGGGACCTGGCACCGGGACAACTGGACGGTCTACGGCAAGGCCCCCTTCTCCACCTGGAACAACGCCTGGTACAACGCGCCGTGCGCCTTCTGGCCGGTCCCGTCGGCGGCGGCGCCGGACCTGGCGAACGACGCGGTGCCGCCGGTGCTGCTGTTCCAGGCGACGGAGGACGCGGCCACCCCGTACGAGGGCGGCGTCGCCGTCCACCGCAAGCTGCGGGACTCCCGCCTGGTGGTCGAGCGCGGCGGCGGCAACCATGCGGTCACCCTGGGCGGCAACGCCTGCCTGGACGCGCATCTGGTGCGCTACCTGGAGACGGGTGCGCTCCCGCGGGGCGGCGGGCAGAGCGAGGCGGACGCGGTCTGCCCGGCGGTGCCCGACCCGCGGCCGGCCGGGACGGCGGGTGGAGCGGGGGCGGCGGCCCGGGTCGGCGGAATCGCGCTGCACGGGCTGCTGGGTCACGGGGGGACCCGGCACTGACTGTCAGTGGCGTGCGCGAGGATGAGGCGCATGAGCAACCACCTCACCCACGTACACGCCCCGGACGGGGTCGCCCCCGGTTCCGGTTACAGCCATGTCGTCTGGGGCAGCGGCCGGTTCATCGCTATATCCGGCCAGTGCGCCTTCGACGCGGACGGCTCCGTGGTCGGTGAGGGGGACGCCGGTGCCCAGGCCCGCCAGGTCTTCCGCAACCTGCGGCGTTGCCTGGCCGCGGCGGGCGCCGGCTTCGACGACGTACTGAAGCTGACGTACTACGTCACGGACGTGGCGCACCTGCCGGCGGTGCGGGCCGCCCGGGACGAGGTGATCGACACCGCGCGGCCGCCGGCCAGCTCGGCGGTGCAGGTGGCGTCGCTGGTCCGGCCCGAGCTGCTGGTCGAGATCGAGGCGTTCGCGGTCCTCCCGGAGGGCCCCCGGCCGTGACGGACGCCGTGCGCGTGCGCGAGATGACGGAGGCCGACTGCGAGGCCGTCGCCGAGGTGCGGGTGCGCGGCTGGCGGTTCGCCTACGACGGCCTGCTGCCGGCGTGGTACCTGAAGGCGATGAGCGTCGAGGCGGACGCGGAGACCCGGCGCCGGCACTTCGCCCGGGACGCGGCCCGCCACGTCAACCTCGTCGCGGAGCGCGCCGGTGAGGTGGTCGGCTGGGCCTGCTACGGGCCGTACCGGACCGGGCAGGGCGGGACCGGCGGGCAGGGGACGACGGGTGAGGGGGAGCTGTACGCGCTGTACGCCCGGCCGGACCAGGTCGCGACCGGGGTGGGGCGTGCGCTGATGACCGAGGTGGTGGCCCGCGCGGCGGCCGACGGGTACCCGGTGCTGCGGCTCTGGGTGCTGCGGGACAACACCCGGGCGCGGCGCTTCTACGAGCGGGCCGGTTTCGTGCCGGACGGCCTGGAGGAGCCGTGGCACGTGGCGGGCGTCACGCTCTCCGAGGTGCGCTGCACCCGGCGCCCGGCCGCCTGACGGTTCAGCCGGGCGGCGCCGGGGCCGGCGCCAGCCGTGCCAGGGCCGCCGCGGCCGCCCGGGCGAGGCGCGGGTGGGCGAGGGCGGCCTCCAGGACCGGGCGGGCCCGGGGGTCGCCCAGGGCGCCGAGCCCTTCCGCGCAGGCCACGCCGACCCGCCAGTGCGGGTCGCCCACCGCCAGGCGCCGCTCCAGGACGGTAACCAGCGCCGGGACGGACTCCGGGGCGCGCAGTTCGGCGAGCAGGCGGACCGGCATCAGGGCGTAGGCGACGCGCAGCTCGTTGGTGGCGAGCGCCGCCGCTGCCCTCGGTGTGCGCGGGTCGCCCAGCCGGGCCAGGGCGTGGGCGGCGGAGACGCAGCGCTCGGGGTCACGGTGGTTCAGCAGCAGGACCAGCGCCTCGAAGGCGCGCCGGTCTCCGGCGAGCCCGAGCCGGAAGGCGGCGGTCTCCCTGGCCCACAGCTCCTGCCCGGGCCGGGTGAGCACGCCCGCCAGTTCCTCCGCGTCCCGGGTGGTGACCAGCCGCTCGAAGGCGGCCGCTCCCCCGGCCTCCCCGCGCAACCGGTGCACGAGCGACCGGAACTCCTCGTCCGCCTCCGTGCCGCGCCGTCCGCCCATGGCACCCGCCCCCTCCATGCCCTCACCGGACCCCTCGCCGCGGCCCGCCCCCGCACGGCGGGCACCGGCCACCGCCAGTATCCGGTCCGGGCGCGATCCACATCACACGTTCCACCCACTTCCCAGGACTGGCGCGCTCGTTACCCGCCGGTTAATCTCAGGTGAGCGGGTCACATCCCGCACTTCTCACGGCGGCCTGGTGACGCAGCCGCCGCGAGTGCCTTGTCGGTTCGGCACTTATACGGCGTGACTCCGGGACAGAGTCGGCCGGTTCTCCTCCACCGCGACAGCACGGCCGCGCAGCACGCCTGCGCGCGATCCGCTCGCACCGCGTACACCGCCTCCCGGTCGTACCCCCGCGCGCGCCCCTCATCAGTCGTCACTCATCCCTGGAGTCCCGTGATGGACACCCCTCTCTCCACCATCGCCGTCGTCGGTCTCGGCACGATGGGCACCGGCATCGCCGAGGTCCTGGCCCGGGCCGGGCGCGAGGTCATCGGCATCGACATCAGCGAGGCCGCCGCCGCCCGCGCGTCCACCGCCCTGGAGGCCGCCACCGCCCGTTCCGTGGCGCGGGAGCGGATCACCGAGAAGGAGCGGCGCGACATCCTCGCCCGTTTCCGTACCTTCTCCGACCTCCAGGCCGCGGCCGAGGCCGACCTGGTCATCGAGGTCGTGCCCGAGTCGTACGAGGTCAAGCAGCAGGTCTTCCGCGCGCTGGACGGGATCGTGCGCCCGGAGGCGATCCTGGCCACCGGCACCAACGCCCTGTCGGTGACCCGGCTGGCCGCCGACTCGGCGCGTCCCGAGCGCGTCCTCGGTCTGCACTTCTTCAACCCGGCGCCGGCGATGAAGCTCGTCGAGGTGGTCTCCTCGGTGCTGACCTCCCCGCAGGCCGTCGCCGCCGTCACCGACCTCGCGCAGGCGCTCGGCAAGGAGCCGGTCGCGGTCGGCGACCGGCCCGGTTTCGTCGCGGACGGCCTGCTCTTCGGCTACCTGAACCAGGCCGCCGCGATGTACGAGGCGAAGTACGCCTCCCGCGAGGACATCGACGCCGCGATGAGGCTGGGCTGCGGCCTGCCGATGGGCCCGCTCGCGCTGCTGGACCTGATCGGCATCGACACCGCCCGCACCGTCCTGGACGCGATGTACACCGAGTCCCGTGACCGGCTGCACGCGCCCGCGCCGATCCTGAAGCAGCTCAGCGAGGCGGGGCTGACCGGCCGCAAGTCGGGGCGGGGCTTCTACACCTACGAGGCGCCGGGCAGCGGCACGGTCGTGCGGGACGCGCTGACCCCGCTGGAGGCGGCCGCCACGGGCGCGTCCCGGGAGGTCCGCTCGGTGGGTGTGGCCGGTTCGGGCACCATGGCGAGCGGCATCGCGGAGGTGTTCGCGAAGGCCGGGTACGACGTGGTCCTCGCGGCCCGCTCGCCGGAGAAGGCGGAGACGGCCAAGGCGCGGATCGCGAAGTCCCTGGCGCGCTCGGTCGACAAGGGCCGGATGACCGCCGAGGCGCGGGACGAGGCGCTGGCCCGGGTGACGCCCGCCGGTTCCCTGGACGCGTTCGCCGAGGTCGACCTGGCGGTCGAGGCGGTCGCCGAGGACCTGGAGGTCAAGCAGCAGCTCTTCGCGACCCTGGACAAGGTCTGCAAGCCGGGCGCGGTGCTGGCCACCACGACCTCGTCGCTGCCCGTCGTCGCCTGCGCCCGGGCCACCTCGCGCCCGCAGGACGTGATCGGGATGCACTTCTTCAACCCGGCCCCCGCCATGAAGCTGGTGGAGATCGTCCGTACGGTGCTGACGGCGGACGACGTCCACGCCACCGTCCGCGAGGTCACCGCGAAGATCCGCAAGCACCCGGTGGACTGCGGCGACCGGGCCGGTTTCATCGTGAACGCGCTGCTGTTCCCGTACCTGAACAACGCGATCAAGATGGTCGAGCAGCACTACGCCTCGCTCGACGACATAGACGCCGCGATGAAGCTGGGCGGCGGGTACCCGATGGGGCCGTTCGAGCTCCTCGACGTGGTCGGGCTGGACGTCTCGCTGGCCATCGAGCGGGTCCTGCACCGCGAGTTCCGCGACCCGGGCCTGGCGCCGGCGCCCCTCCTGGAGCACTTGGTGGCGGCGGGCTGCCTGGGCCGGAAGACGGGACGTGGCTTCCGCGAATATGCCCGGCGCTGAGCCGTACGGGGAGTGGGGCGGGTTGCTCGACCGGGCCGGCGGCCCGGCGGGCGACCCCGCCCCACAGGCGCGGTCTCCTGCACGGATGCAGTACGTTCAGGTCATGTCCCAGCCCGCTGACCCCGCCCGACGGCCTCCCCGTGCCACCGCCACGCCCGACGCCCCCGAGAGTTCCGCGGGCAGCCGCGCCGCCGCGCAGCGGCTCAAGATGCGCCGCGAGCTGGCGGCAGCGGCCATGGAACTGTTCGCCACCAAGGGGTACGAAGCGACGACGGTCGACGAGATCGCGGCCGCGGCCGGGGTCGCCCGGCGCACCTTCTTCCGCCACTTCCGCTCCAAGGAGGAGGCGATCTTCCCGGACCACGACGACACCCTGGTGCGGGCGGAGGCGGTGCTGAACGCGGCGCCGGCGCACGAGCACCCGCTCGACACGGTCTGCCGGGGCATCAAGGAAGTCATGAAGATGTACGCGGCCTCGCCGGCGGTCTCGGTGGAGCGCTATCGCCTCACCCGCGAGGTGCCGACGCTGCGGGAGCGGGAGATCGCCTCGGTGGCCCGTTACGAGCGGCTGTTCACCCGCTACCTGCTGGGCCACTTCGACGAGCGCGACCACCACGACGGCAATGACGACCCGCTCCTGGCCGAGGTGGCCGCGTCGGCGGTCGTCACGGCGCACAACCACGTGCTGCGGCGCTGGCTGCGGGCGGGCGGGCAGGGGGACGTGGAGGCCCAGCTGGACCACGCCTTCGCGATCGTCCGGGACACCTTCGGCACGGGGATAGGCGCGGGGCGCGCCGCCGGTGCGACGGCCCCCTCCAAGTCCCCCGCCGTGGCGGCGAGCACCTCCGGTGACGTGCTGGTCACGGTGGCCCGTACGGACGCGCCGCTGGACGAGATCATGCGGACCATCGAACGGACCCTCAAGGCCCGCTGACCCCGCGGACACCGCCGGCCCGGAGCCCCGCCGGCCCCCGCCCGGCGCGGCGGCGCCCGCGCCCGTCGCCACCGCCCGTCGACGCCCGCCGACCTGACGAATTCGCCAGCGATTCGCCGGGATCGGCGGGCGTTTCGTCGTGTTCGGGGGTCTACTCGATCGATCATCGCTCATGTGTGAACGGCGGATTGCATTTGAGAAAAATTGTTGGCACTCAGTGCCTTGCGGCCTGACACGCGGTGTCATACGTTGATGTCGTCCGGGCGGCCGGCGTGCAGAGACATCTCGTACGCCGGCTGTCCCCGCAAGGCCGATCGCGCCGCGCGCGCCCGGACGCCTGCGTCACAGGCAACCCCCGCGCTCCACCCAGCGCTGCCAGCACCACCCGGCCGAACCGACGGCACACCTCCACACCAGCAGCACTTCCCCGACGTTCCCCTCAACGTCTGCCCTGAAGACGTATTTCGCCGGAGGCAACACCGTGAAGGAAATCCTGGACGCGATTCAGTCGTCGGACACCACGTCCGCGGACTTCGCCGCCCTGCCGCTCCCCGAGTCCTACCGCGCGGTCACCGTGCACAAGGACGAGACCGAGATGTTCGCCGGTCTCACCACGCGCGAGAAGGACCCGCGCAAGTCGCTGCACCTCGACGAGGTGGCGCTGCCCGAGCTGGGCCCGGGCGAGGCGCTGGTGGCCGTGATGGCGTCCTCGGTCAACTACAACTCCGTGTGGACCTCGATCTTCGAGCCGGTCTCGACCTTCAGCTTCCTGGAGCGGTACGGCAAGCTCTCCGAGCTCACCAAGCGCCACGACCTGCCGTACCACATCATCGGCTCCGACCTGGCGGGCGTCGTCCTGCGCACCGGCCCGGGCGTCAACGCCTGGCAGCCCGGCGACGAGGTCGTCGCGCACTGCTTGTCGGTCGAGCTGGAGTCCTCCGACGGCCACAACGACACGATGCTCGACCCCGAGCAGCGCATCTGGGGCTTCGAGACCAACTTCGGCGGCCTGGCGGAGATCGCGCTCGTCAAGTCCAACCAGCTCATGCCGAAGCCGGACCACCTGAGCTGGGAGGAGGCGGCGGCCCCCGGCCTGGTGAACTCCACCGCGTACCGCCAGCTCGTCTCCCGCAACGGCGCCGGCATGAAGCAGGGCGACAACGTGCTCATCTGGGGCGCGAGCGGCGGCCTCGGCTCCTACGCGACGCAGTTCGCCCTGGCCGGCGGCGCCAACCCGATCTGTGTCGTCTCCAGCGAGCAGAAGGCGGACATCTGCCGGTCCATGGGCGCCGAGGCGATCATCGACCGCAGTGCCGAGGGCTACAAGTTCTGGAAGGACGAGCGGACCCAGGACCCGAAGGAGTGGAAGCGCTTCGGCAAGCGCATCCGCGAGTTCACCGGCGGCGAGGACATCGACATCGTCTTCGAGCACCCGGGCCGTGAGACCTTCGGCGCGAGCGTCTACGTCACCCGCAAGGGCGGCACCATCACCACCTGCGCCTCGACCTCGGGCTACATGCACGAGTACGACAACCGCTACCTGTGGATGTCGCTGAAGCGCATCATCGGCTCGCACTTCGCGAACTACCGCGAGGCGTGGGAGGCCAACCGCCTGATCGCCAAGGGCAAGATCCACCCGACGCTGTCGAAGACGTACGCGCTGGAGGACACCGGCCAGGCCGCGTACGACGTGCACCGCAACCTGCACCAGGGCAAGGTCGGCGTCCTGTGCCTGGCCCCCGAGGAGGGCCTGGGCGTGAAGAACCAGGAGATGCGCGACAAGCACATCGACGCGATCAACCGCTTCCGGAACATCTGATGACCCAGCGGAAGAAGGACCGCCCCTGGCTCATGCGGACGTACGCCGGTCACTCGACCGCCGAGGCGTCCAACGAGCTGTACCGGCGCAACCTCGCCAAGGGCCAGACCGGTCTGTCGGTCGCCTTCGACCTGCCGACGCAGACGGGCTACGACCCGGACCACATCCTCGCCCGCGGCGAGGTGGGCCGGGTCGGGGTCCCCGTCTCGCACCTCGGTGACATGCGCCGGCTGTTCCAGGACATCCCCCTGGAGCAGATGAACACCTCCATGACCATCAACGCCACCGCCATGTGGCTGCTGGCGCTGTACCAGGTGGTCGCGGAGGAGCAGGGCGCGGACATCACCAGGCTCCAGGGGACGACGCAGAACGACATCGTCAAGGAGTACCTGTCGCGCGGGACGCACGTCTTCCCGCCCGGTCCGTCGCTGCGGCTGACCACCGACATGATCACCTACACGGTGAACCACATCCCCAAGTGGAACCCGATCAACATCTGCAGCTACCACCTGCAGGAGGCGGGCGCCACTCCGGTCCAGGAGATCTCGTACGCCATGTCGACGGCCATCGCGGTCCTCGACGCGGTATTCGCCTCCGGACAGGTGCCCGAGGAGCGCAAGGGCGAGGTGGTCGCGCGCATCTCCTTCTTCGTGAACGCGGGTGTCCGCTTCGTCGAGGAGATGTGCAAGATGCGGGCCTTCGGCCGCATCTGGGACAAGATCACACGGGAGCGATACGGGATCGAGGACCCCAAGCACCGCCGGTTCCGCTACGGCGTGCAGGTCAACTCCCTCGGCCTCACCGAGGCGCAGCCGGAGAACAACGTCCAGCGCATCGTCCTGGAGATGCTCGCCGTGACGCTGTCGAAGGACGCACGCGCGCGTGCCGTCCAGCTCCCGGCCTGGAACGAGGCCCTCGGCCTCCCCCGGCCGTGGGACCAGCAGTGGTCGCTGCGCATCCAGCAGGTCCTGGCGCACGAGAGCGACCTGCTGGAGTACGAGGACATCTTCGCGGGCTCGCACGTCGTCGAGGCCAAGGTGGACTCCCTGGTCCAGGAGTGCCTGGCGGAGATCGACCGGATCCAGGAGATGGGCGGCGCGATGGCCGCCGTCGAGTCGGGCTACCTCAAGTCGCAGCTCGTGTCCTCGCACGCCGAGCGGCGGGCCCGCATCGAGGCCGGCGAGGAGAAGATCGTCGGCGTCAACATCTTCGAGACGACCGAGCCCAACCCGCTCACCGCGGACCTGGACACCGCCATCATGACGGTGGACCCGGCCAACGAGGCGCGAGTGGTGGCGAAGCTCCACGAGTGGCGGGACAACCGTGACGAGACCCGCGCCCAGGAGGCGCTGGCCCGTCTGAAGGCGACCGCGGCCGGGGACGGGAACCTCTTCGAGTCGACCCTGGAGTGCGCCCGCGCGGGCGTCACCACCGGCGAGTGGTCCTGGGCGCTGCGCGACGTGTTCGGCGAGTTCCGGGCGCCGACGGGCGTCTCGTCCGCGCCGGTCGCCGTCGCCGCCGAGGAGGGCACCCCGCTGGCCGTCGTGCGCGAGAAGGTGGCGCGCACGGCCGAGGAGCTGGGTGCCGGGCGGCTGCGGCTGCTGGTGGGCAAGCCGGGCCTGGACGGGCACTCCAACGGGGCCGAGCAGATCGCGGTGCGCGCGCGTGACGCCGGGTTCGAGGTGGTCTACCAGGGCATCCGGCTGACCCCTGAGCAGATCGTGAACGCCGCGCTGGCGGAGGACGTGCACTGCGTGGGCCTGTCGATCCTGTCCGGTTCGCACGCCGAGCTGGTGCCGGACGTGCTCGCCCGGCTCCGCGAGGCGGGCGCCTCGGACATTCCGGTCATCGTCGGCGGGATCATCCCGAGCGCCGACGCCGCCGAACTGAAGCGCGCGGGTGTGGCCGCCGTCTTCACCCCGAAGGACTTCGGTATCACGGAGATCATCGGCCGTATCGTCGACGAGATCCGTAAAGCCAACAAGCTCAACGCTGTAGAAAGCACGGAGGTCCCCGCATGACGACCGTCAACCGTCTCCGCCCGCGCCGCTCCTGCCTGGCGGTCCCCGGCTCCAACCCGCGCTTCCTGGAGAAGGCCCAGGGCCTGCCGGCCGACCAGGTCTTCCTGGACCTGGAGGACGCGTGCGCGCCGCTGGCCAAGCCCGAGGCGCGGCACACCATCGTGAAGTTCCTCAACGAGGGCGACTGGACGGGCAAGACCCGGGTCGTGCGGGTGAACGACTGGACCACCCAGTGGACGTACCGCGACGTCGTCACCGTCGTCGAGGGCGCGGGTCCGAACCTGGACTGCATCATGCTGCCGAAGGTGCAGACCGCCGAGCAGGTCGTGGCGCTGGACCTGCTGCTGACCCAGATCGAGAAGACGATGGGCTTCGAGGTCGGCCGGATCGGCATCGAGGCGCAGATCGAGAACGCCCAGGGCCTGAACAACGTCAACGCGATCGCCCAGGCCTCGCCGCGCATCGAGACGATCATCTTCGGCCCGGCCGACTTCATGGCGTCGATCAACATGAAGTCGCTGGTCGTCGGCGAGCAGCCGCCCGGCTACCCGGCGGACGCGTACCACTACATCCTGATGAAGATCCTGATGGCGGCCCGCGCCAACGACCTCCAGGCGATCGACGGACCCTACCTCCAGATCAAGAACGTGGACGGCTTCCGCGCGGTCGCCGGCCGTGCCGCCGCGCTCGGCTTCGACGGCAAGTGGGTGCTGCACCCGGGTCAGGTGGACGCCGCCAACGAGGTGTTCTCGCCCTCGCAGGAGGACTTCGACCACGCCGAGCTGATCCTGGACGCGTACGAGTACTACACGTCCGAGGCGGGTGGCAAGAAGGGCTCCGCGATGCTCGGCGACGAGATGATCGACGAGGCCAGCCGCAAGATGGCGCTCGTCATCTCCGGCAAGGGCCGCGCCGCCGGCATGACCCGTACCTCCAAGTTCGAAGCCCCGGAGGCCTGATCACCATGCAGTTCGGACGCACTTACGAGGAGTTCGAGGTCGGCGCGGTCTACAAGCACTGGCCCGGGAAGACGGTCACCGAGTACGACGACCACCTCTTCTGTCTGCTCACCATGAACCACCACCCCCTCCACATGGACACCAACTATGCGGAGAAGACGACGGACTTCGGCCGGAACGTCGTCGTGGGGAACTACATCTACTCCCTGCTGCTGGGCATGTCCGTGCCGGACGTCTCCGGCAAGGCGATCGCCAACCTGGAGATCGAGTCGCTGCGCCACGTGGCGCCGACCTTCCACGGCGACACCATCTACGGCGAGACCACCGTCCTCGACAAGACCCCCTCGAAGTCGAAGAACGACCGCGGGATCGTGTACGTCGAGACCAAGGGCTACAAGCAGGACGGCACGCTGGTGTGCGTGTTCCGCCGCAAGGTGATGGTCCCGACCGAGACGTACATCAAGGAGCGCGGCGGCGAGCAGCCCGGCCGCCCGGAACTGAAGGCGCAGGAGAAGTAGTCATGGCCCGACTCGCGCAGACCCACGGTCTGACGGACGTCCAGCAGGAGATCCTGTCCACGGTCCGGGACTTCGTCGACAAGGAGATCATCCCGGTCGCGACCGAGCTGGAGCACCGCGACGAGTACCCGCAGGACATCGTCGACGGGCTCAAGGAACTGGGCGTCTTCGGACTGATGATCCCGGAGGAGTACGGGGGTCTGGGCGAGTCCCTGCTCACGTACGCGCTGTGCGTGGAGGAGATCGCGCGCGGCTGGATGTCGGTGTCCGGCATCATCAACACGCACTTCATCGTCGCGTACATGCTCAAGCAGCACGGCACGCAGGAGCAGAAGGACACCTTCCTGCCCCGGATGGCGGCCGGCGAGGTGCGGGGCGCGTTCTCGATGTCGGAGCCGGCGCTCGGCTCGGATGTGTCGGCCATCACGTCCAAGGCGGTCAAGGACGGCGACGAGTACGTCCTGAACGGCCAGAAGATGTGGCTGACGAACGGCGGGACGTCAACGCTCGTCGCCGTTCTCGTCCGAAGTGACGAAGGACTCACTCCCGAAGAAGCAGCCGCCAAGCCCCACAAGTCGATGACGACCTTCCTGGTGGAGAAGGAGCCCGGCTTCGGCGAGGTCCGTCCCGGCCTGACCATCCCCGGGAAGATCGACAAGATGGGTTACAAGGGGGTCGACACCACCGAACTCATCATGGACGGACTGCGCATTCCGGCCAATCGTGTCCTCGGCGGGGTCACCGGCCGAGGGTTTTACCAAATGATGGACGGTGTCGAGGTCGGCCGCGTGAACGTAGCGGCCCGTGGTTGCGGCGTGGCGCAGCGTGCGTTCGAGCTGGGTGTCTCGTATGCCCAGCAACGCCACACTTTCGGCAAGGCGATCGCTCAGCACCAGGCGATCCAGTTCAAGCTGGCCGAAATGGCTACCAAGGTCGAGGCCGCTCATGCGATGATGGTCAACGCAGCACGCAAAAAGGACTCCGGGGAGCGAAACGACCTGGAAGCAGGGATGGCGAAGTACCTCGCCTCCGAATACTGCAAGGAGGTCGTCGAGGACGCCTTCCGTATCCATGGCGGCTACGGGTTCTCGAAGGAGTACGAGATCGAGCGTCTCTACCGGGAGGCGCCGATGCTGCTGATCGGCGAAGGTACCGCCGAGATCCAGAAAATGATCATTGGGCGTCGGTTGCTCGAGGAGTACCGATTCCAGGGGTGATTGTCGCTTTTGAGCCGGTTCGGCCGCGAAGAAGATCACACCCTGTCATCGTCTTCCGGCCGCCGACTCGGCTTCTGGCTTGCCCAGTTGCGGCCCGCAACCGATAGCATCGCCAAAAAGCCGCCGTCCCCCGCACTCGCGCGGCATCACCGCTACGAAGGTCATCCATGCCCCACAGCCAAACCTCTGCACCTCGCGACAGCCTCCTTGGCGTACGTATCGCTCGCGGAGCATCGCCGTGGCTTCTGCCGACCGTCGCCACCGCTGCACTCAGTCTTGCCCGCTCGCGCCGTTCCAAGCGCGCCGCGGCCATCGCTGTGCCCACCACCGCTCTGGCGGCGGGCATGCTGTGGTTCTTCCGCGACCCCGAGCGCGAGATCGCGCCGGGCAGGGTCATCTCGCCCGCGGACGGGGTGGTGCAGAGCATCATGCCGTGGAAGGACGGACGTACCCGGGTCGCCATCTTCATGAGCCCGCTGAACGTCCACGTCAACCGCGCCCCGCTGGCGGGCACGGTGACGTCCGTCGAGCACGTCCCGGGTGGGTTCGTGCCGGCGTTCAACAAGGAGAGCGAGAACAACGAGCGCGTTGTCTGGCACTTCGACACCGAGCTCGGTGACATCGAGATGGTGCAGATCGCGGGTGCGGTCGCCCGCCGCATCGTGCCGTACATCCCCCAGGGGACCAAGGTCGAGCAGGGCGAGCGCATCGGTCTGATCCGCTTCGGATCGCGCGTTGACATCTACCTTCCGGAAGGTGTCGACGTCGCTGTCGAGGTCGGTCAGACCACGACCGCGGGGGTGACTCGAATTGACCGTGATTGATCCTGACACACGCGCCGACTGGGTCGCCGACGCCGAGGTGGACATCGTCGAGGAAGCCGAGGAGATGCCGCTGTCGCTGCGTCTCTCGATAGCGGACACCCTCACGCTGGGTAACGCCACGTGCGGCTTCATGGCGGTGTACTTCACCACCACCGGCATCCTGATCCCGCACCTCACGGGCAGCCAGGAGACCGGCATGGCCCGGCACAGCGCCGCCACGGCGGTCATCCTGATGCTCCTCGCGGCCATCTTCGACCTCTGCGACGGGCTCGTGGCGCGCAAGCTGCGCAGCTCGCCGATGGGCGCGGAGCTGGACAACCTGTCGGACCTGATCAGCTTCGGACTCGCCCCGGCGTACTTCGTCCTGGTGTACGGCATGGTCGCCGACGACGCGCACCAGAAGGTGTCGGCGGTGGCCGCGATCGTGGTGCTGCTGGCGGTGGTGCTGCGGCTCGCCAGATTCAGTTGCGTGACCATGAAGGACGGCATGTTCCAGGGCATGCCGAGCCCCTTCGGAGCGCTGACGGTCGTCTCGATCGTGCTGCTGGAGCTGCCGTTCATCCCGACGCTGCTGGCGATCATCGGTACGGCGTGGCTGATGGTGAGCCGCGTGGAGTACCCGAAGCCGCGGGGCGTCCTCGCGGTGGCGATGCTGAGCTGGATCGTCGGGGCGATGGGCCTGCTGGCGGCCTGGGCGTTCGACGCCCCCGGCGGTCAGCTCCTGCTCCAGACCGGGTGCGCCCTCCAGGTGGTACTGGGCGCCGTGATCCCCCTCTTCGCGACGGCCCGCCGGGTGAACACCTTCCGTGACAACCGGCGCGAGAGCCGGGAGGCGCGGGCGGCACAGCTCCCGTAGGCCTCAGGCCTCGGTGCAGGCATGGATGTCGACAAGGGCCCGGGTGCGGGAAACGCACCCGGGCCCTTGTCCATGCGCGATCACGCTCCGCCGAGGAGCTTGTAGTAGTAGGTCGTGGCGTGGGAGGCGCCCGTCGGGGTGAGCGCGTAGTGCGGGATCGTGCCGGCGCGGGTCCAGCCCGCCCGGCGGTACAGGGCCTCGGCCGCGCTGCCCGTCTCGGTGTCCAGCACCAGCAGGGTCAGCCCCTCCCCCGCCGCGGCCTCCTCCGCCGTCGCGAGCAGCCGGGCCCCCAGGCCGCGGCCGCGGGCGTCGCGGTGCACCAGGAGCTTGGCGATCTCACCGCGGTGCGGCTGGTTCGGCATGGCCGCCCGGACGAGGGTGACCACGCCCGCCACCCGGCCGCCGGGACCGTACGCCGCCCAGACGCTCCGTGCACCGGTGGCCGTCTGCTCGGCCGCCCCCCGCCACCAGGCCGCCGCCTCGGCGGGGTCCAGCGGGGCGAGGAAGCCGACGGAGGCGCCGCCGTCGACGGCGTCCACGAGCAACGGGGCGAGCCCCTCGGCCGCCAGGTCGTGGACCCGCCGGGCGGTGAGGGGCTCGATCCGGTGGCCGGTGCGGAGGTCTTCGCTCATGCACGGAGCTTCACACGGCGGCGTTACGCCGGGATGACGGGGCCGTCCCCGCGGTCAGCCGCCGGGTGTGAAGGCCTTCGCGGCGTCGGAGACCTGCGGCCCGCGGACCACGCGGGAGCCTCCGGGGGCGGACGCGGCGGGCTGGATGATCGCGCTCTGCCGGGACGAGGGCGCCTGGGGGTCGGAGAAGTCGTGCGTCATGCCGAAGCCCGCGTCGTGGGCGTTCAGCGTCAGCAGCGCCTTGCCGACGCCCTCGCGGGTCAGGTCCTTGTCCGCGCACGCCTTCTTCAGCGCCTCGCCGAAGACCTGGGCGGCCGTCCACCCGGCGACGACGCCGTTGTCGAGGGCGTCCTTCGGATAGGCGGCGCGGTAGTCCGCGACGAGTTTCCTGGCGGCCGGGGTGTCGGCGCCGATCGGCAGGCTGGGCGTGGCCACGTAGTACATGCGTTCCAGCGCCGGGCCCGCCTGGGTGGCCAGCAGTTGCGGGGCGTACGCCGAGTTGTTGCCGATCACCGGGACGGTGAGCTTCACCGCGGCGGCCACGCCGACGAGCGAGGCCGCCTGGCGCGGTCCGGCGCTGACGACGATCGCCTTGACCCCGGCCTGCTTGAGGGCCGCCACCTGCGCCGTCATGTCGTTGTCGGTCGGTTTGATCTTCTGCTCGACGACCGTGAGGCCGGCCTTCCCGGCCGCGTACTTCGCCCCCTTCAGCGCGTTCTCGCCGTAGTCGCCCTCGAAGTAGACGTGGCCGAGCTTGTCGCCCTTGCGCAGACCCTTCTCCTTCAGCAGGAAGTCGACCGCGTTGATGGTCTCGATGTCGTACGTGGAGCCGATCACCCGGATGTGCCGGCTGCCCAGCAGCGACGCCGACCAGGCCTGCGGCAGGACGAGGCCCTTGTCCCGGCCGTCGATGCGCTGCTTGACGGCCGCCACGAAGGGCGAGCCGATGAACTGCGGGAAGCCCAGGACGTCGGGTTCCAGCTCGGTGTAGGCGGCGAGCGCCTTCTGCGGGTCGTAGCCGTGGTCGCGGACCGTGAGCTCCACCGTGCGGCCGCACACGCCGCCGGCGGCGTTGAGCTGCTCGACGTACAGCCGCTGGGCCTGGGTGACGCTCTTGCCGAGGGTGGCGTACACCCCGGTCATGTCGGTGAGGACGCCGAGCCGGATCGTCTTGGCGTCGACGCCGGTGCCGGTCTTCACCCCGTCCGCGCCCTGGCCGCCGGAGTCGTCGCCGGACTTCGCCTTGGAGCTGCAGCCGGCCGCCGCCGTCAGGGCGACGAGCGCGGCGAGGGTGGCGGCGAGCCGCCGGTGTCTGCGCATGGTCATCGTTCCTCCGCTGTGGTACCTGAGGGTTGTGCGGGACGCCGGGCGGCCGACCGGACCAGGCCGCCGGGCAGGAAGAGCACGACGGCCACGACCGCGGCGCCGTACAGGTAGCGCGACGCCTCGCCCGGTGCGATGCCGCCCGTGCCGGGGGCGGACACCAGGGGCAGCGCGTCGCTGTACCGGCCGAGGACCTGCGGCAGCAGGGAGACGAAGACGCCCCCCACCACCGCGCCCGCCACCGAGCCCAGCCCGCCGATGACGATCATGGCGAGGTACTCGAGGGAGAGCAGCATGCCGAAGTACTCCGGCACGGTCCGCTGGAACACCAGCGCCAGCAGGACGCCGGCGAGGCCCGCGTACATCGAGGACAGGACGAACGCGGCGGCGCGGTAGCGGGCCACCGGGATGCCCAGGACGCCCGCCGCCACGCGGTGGTCGCGGATGGCGTTCAGGGCCCGCCCCGGCCGCCCGCGCAGCACCCCGCGGGCGAACAGGGCGGAGGCGAGGAGCAGGGCCAGACCCAGGTACCAGAGCTTCTCGGCGGCGCCGAACGGCACCTGGGCCACCAGCAGCTCGCTGTCGTCGAAGGTGACGCCGAGCAGGCTCAGCGGCGGGACGGCCCGGCCGTTGAAGCCGCCGGTCAGGTCGTGCGCGTTGAACAGCACGTGCTGGCCGATGAAGATCAGCGCCAGGGTGGCGATGCCGAGATACGCCCCGCGCAGCCGGCCCGCGATCGGGCTGAACAGCCCGCCGGCGGCGCCCGCCAGGGCCACGGCGCCCACGGCGGCGAGCCAGCCGGGCAGGCCGAGGCCGGCCAGTCCGTCGCTCCCGTCGCCGGCGAACGCGCAGTAGCCGTAGGCACCGACGGCGAGGAAGAAGGCGTGGCCCATGGAGAGCTGGCCGGTGGCGCCGGTGAGCAGGTTGATGCCGATCGCCCCGACGGCGGCGGCCATGGCGAACAGCCCGGCCTGGAGCCAGAAGCGTTCGAGGTAGAACGGCAGGGCGAGGAGCAGCACCGCGCCGAGGGCCCAGAGGTACGCGCGGGGGCGGGTGAGCGTGTCAGACACGGGCGAGCTCCTTCGTACCGAAGAGCCCGGCGGGGCGGACCAGCAGGACCGCGACCATCACCAGGTAGGGCGCCAGGTCACCGATGCCCCGGCCGAGGAAGGTGAGGTCGCCCTGGTAGCCGGTGGCGAGGGACTCGGTGATCCCGACGAGCAGTCCGCCGACGAGCGCGCCGGTGGTGGAGTCCAGGCCGCCGAGGATCGCGGCGGGAAAGGCCTTGAGCGCGGCGAGGGAGGTGGAGCGTTCCAGGCCCGGGGTCGGGAAGACGGTGAGGAAGAGGGCCGCGACGGCGGCGAGGCCGCCCGCGACGGCCCACGCCCCCAGCGAGACGCGGCCGAGCCGCACCCCCATCAGTGCGGCGGTGGACGGGCTCTCGGCGGCGGCGCGCATCGCGACGCCCCAGGAGGTGAACCGGAAGGCCAGCAGGAACGCGGTGATCAGCAGGGCGGCGGCGAGGAACGCGGCGATGCGCGTCTGCGCCAGGGTGACGGAGCCGATCGTGACGACCGCGTCGCCCCACGGGTCGCCCGGCGAGAGCACGTCGGTGCCGATCCTGCGGGCGAGTTCGGTGGTCAGCAGGATGTCCACGCCGATCGTCACGATGGCGAGCACGCTGTGGTCCCGGCCGCGGTAACGGCGCATGACCAGGAACTCGACGGCCGCGCCCACGAGGGCGGCCCCGGCGACGCCCGCCGCGAGCGCCGGCCAGAAGCCGATGTCGTCGTGCAGGACGGCGGTGACGTACCCGCCCGCGAGGAGCAGGGAGGCGTGGGCGAAGTTGACGACCTCGGTGGCGCGGAAGATGACGACGAAGCCGAGGGCGATGAGGGCGTAGACGGAGCCGAGGGACACTCCGCCCAGGAGGAGTTCGGCGAAGGTGGTCACTCGGGGGTCTCCTGTCCGAGGTAGGCGCGGACGACCGCCGGGTCGTTCTGTACGTCGGCGGGTGTGCCGTCGGCGATGCGGCGGCCGAAGTCGAGGACGGTGACGTGGTCGGCGAGCCGCATCACCACGCCCATGTCGTGTTCGACCAGGACGACGGAGATGCCGAGGCTGTCGCGGACGCCCGCGATGACGGCCGCGGTGCGGCGGCGCTCGTCGCCGGTCATCCCGGCGACGGGTTCGTCGAGCAGCAGCAGCTTCGGCTCCATGCACAGGGCGCGGGCCAGTTCGGCGAGCTTCTGCTGCCCGTACGGGAGGGAGGCCGCCGGGTGGTCCAGCTTGTCGGCGAGGCCCACGAAGTCGGCGATCTCCCGCACCCGGGCGCGGTGGCGGGCCTCCTCGCGCGCGGCGGACGGCAGGCGCAGCCCGGTGGCGAGGAACCCGGCGCGGGTGAGGCGGTGGCGGCCGAGCATCAGCGCCTCGGCGACGGTGGCGTACGGCGGCAGGGCCAGGTTCTGGAAGATCCGGGCGACGCCGAGGGCGGCGATGCGGTGCGGGGGCAGACCGGTCAGTTCCCGGCCGTCGAACCGTACGCTGCCGGAGGTGGCGCGGTAGACGCCGGACAGCACGTTGAAGGTGGTGGACTTGCCGGCGCCGTTGGGGCCGATGACGGCGTGGACGGTGCCGGGGCGGACGGTGAAGCCGACGCCGTCGAGGGCGGTGAGGCCGGCGAAGCGGACGGTGAGGTCGCGTACGTCGAGGGTGGTCACGCGTCCTCCCAGCGGGCCAGGCGGGGCACCTCGGCGGGAGCCGCGTCGGCGGCCGCCTCCTCGTCGACGACGCCGAGGTAGCGGCGGCGCACCTCGTCGGAGGCGGCCAGCTCCTCGGCGGATCCCTCGGTGGCGACCTCGCCGACTTCCAGGACGTAGGCGTACGAGGCGAGGCGCAGCGCGAGGGCGGCGTTCTGCTCGACGAGCAGGACCGAGGTGCCCTGGGCGTTGATCTCCCGGACGGTGTCGGCGATCCGGGCGGCCATCAGCGGGGCGAGGCCGAGGGACGGTTCGTCCAGCAGCAGCAGGCGGGGGGAGGCCATCAGAGCCCGGCCGACGGCGAGCATCTGCTGTTCGCCGCCGGACAGCAGGCCGGCGTGCTGGCGGGCGCGTTCGGCGAGGACGGGGAACAGCTCGTGGACGCGGCGGAGGGCGGCGGCCCGGCCCGGCCGGGCGGCGGTGAGCGCGCCGGCGCGGAGGTTGTCCTCGACCGTCATCCGGGCGAACACCTCGCGCCCCTCGGGGACGTGGCACACCCCGGCCGCGACGACCCGGTCGGGCGGTACGCCGTGCAGCGGCCGGCCGGCGAAGGTGACCGTGCCGGCGGTGGCGGCGCCGCCGTGGAAGGCGAGTGTGCGCGAAAGGGCGCGCAGCAGCGTGGACTTGCCGGCGCCGTTGCCGCCGAGGACGGCGACGCAGGCGCCTTCCGGTACGTCCAGCGAGACGTCGCGGAGGGCGGTGACGGGCCCGTACCCGGCTGTCAGCCCCCGCACGTGCAGGGCGGCAGCGCTCATGTGTTTCCCCTCGTCCGTCTGTTCGGTGGCGCTCACCCCAGCACCGGTTCCGGCCGCCCGTCCACGCCGCCGCCGGGAATCGCTGCCGGTGCCCAGCGGGCGTGCCGGCGGGTTGTGCACCCGCACAACACCGCGTGTCAGGGGCGTGCACGCGGGGCCCGGGCGGTGGCATCCTCCGGGCCATGGGAGCGCGACGACCGCGTACGGGGGACGACTGGAAACTGCTCGCTCAGGCGTGCGCGGCGCTGCTGGAGCGGCTGCCGGAGCTGGTGGACGAGCACGTGCGGGAGCTGCACGCCCACTCCCCCGCGTACGGCCGGGTCATCGGCTACGACCAGCACTGGCAGGAGGCGCGGGAGGCGATGCGGATCGGCATCGAGACGATCTCGGCGCCGAGGGCGTCGCCGCGCCGCGACCTGGAGCACGCCGAGTGGCTGGGGCGGCGGCGGGCGGAGCAGGGGCTGCCGCTGGAACTGGTGGTCCACGCCTACCGGCTCGCCGGGCACCAGGTGTGGGACGCGCTCCTGGAGGGCGCGACGGCGGACGCGCGGCGGCTGGCGGTGCTGATGCAGTCGGCGACCATGGTGTGGTCGGCGGTGGACGCGCAGGCGGACACGGCGTCGGAGGCGTACCGGGCGACGGAGCTGGAGCTGCGGCGCCGGACGGACGAGCAGCTCCAGGCGCTGCTGGACGCGCTGCTGGAGGGCGGCCGCTCGGCGGAGGTCGCGGCGCGGGCGGCGGCGGGGCTGGACCTGCCGGAGCGGGGCCGCTACGCGGTGGTGGTGCTGCGCACCGCCCGGCGGGACCTGACGCACCGGCGGCTGCGGGCGGAGGGGCTGCGGTTCGTGTGGCGGATGCGCACGGACTGCGAGGTGGGCGTGGTGTCGCTGGACGAGGACACGGGTCTCGACGCGCTGGCGGAGCTCATGGAGGGGCGGTGCCCGGGGCCGGGCGGGATCAGCCCGGTGGTGGTGGGTCTGACGGAGCTGGGGCGGGCGCGGCGGCTGGCGGAGCTGGCGCTGCGTACGTGCCCGGCGGACGCGCCCGCGATCGTGCGGCTGGACCGCCGGATGCCCGGCGCCCTGGTGGTGAGCCAGCCGGAGCTGTCGTCCCTGCTGGTCTCGGAGGTGCTGGGGGCCCTTCTGGAACTGGACCCGGCGGACCGGGCGGTCCTGCTGGAGACCCTGGACGTCTGGCTGGACTGCGAGGGGTCGGCGGGCCGGGCGGCGGGCCGTCTGTACTGCCACCGGAACACGGTCTTCAACCGGCTGCGCCGCCTGGAGCAGCTCACGTCCCGGTCCCTGTCCCGCCCCCGGGACCTGACCGAGATGACGCTCGCCCTGGACGCCTTCCGGCTGACGGCGAGCTGACGGGGCGGGCCGCCCGCCGGCGCCTGTGGCTGCTGCGGGAGCCCGTCCGGCGGCCGGGCCTCGGTTCCGGTTCCGGTTCTGGTTCCGGTTCTGGTTCCGGTTCTGGTTCCGGTTCCCCCGAACGGGTGCAGTCGCCCGGAGCCCCGGTGGCGTTGAACCGGTGCGGCCCCCGCGCACCGTGGGGAGCCGCACCGGCACGGTACGCCCCTGACGGGGCATACGGGGCCCGACGGCCGCCACTCATCGATCGGGGGATCCGCCCATGACGTCCGACCTGCTGCTCGCCCTGTCCGTCCCGGCCCTGGTGGGCGTCTCGGGGCTGTACGCGCTGGGCGAGGCGTGGTGGCGCCGCCGCCACCCCGGTCCGCGTCCTGTGCCGTACCTGCCCGGACGCGGGCCGGTCGCCGGGCACGAGCAGGTCGCCGTGGCGGAGGCCATCGTGGCCGAGGCCTACGCCCGCTACGGCGCCCTGTACGACACCCCGGCACCCGGTGGGGACGGGGAGCGGGGCGCCCTGGCGGGCCCGGCCCGCGGAGGCGGCGCCGCCGGGTGACGCGCCCGGACGGCCGCGCCGCCACGGGAGGACGGCGCGGGCGCGACGGCGAGGGAGCGACGGGCGCGGGTGGCGCGGGCGCGGGTGGCGACGCGCCGTCGCCGAACCGGGCCGTCGCCGAACCGGGCCGGGCCGGGCCTACGACAGGAAGTCGCGGGCGATGTTCGCCGCCTGGCGCTCCAGCAGCGGGCCGGCCTCGGCCATGCACCTGGCCGGGTCCGGCTCCAGCTCCAGCAGCGGGTAGGCGCGGCGGATGCCCGCCCGGCCCAGTGCCTCGGGCGGCAGGGCGAGGCGACCGCAGACCGCGACGACCTCGATGCCCGCCGCTCGGGCCGCCGCCGCGACACCGGCCGGGGCCTTGCCGTGCAGGGTCTGCTCGTCGAGGGAGCCCTCGCCGGTGATGACCAGGGTCGCGCGGGACAGGGCGGGGCCGAAGCCCAGGACGTCGAGCATCACCTCGATGCCCGGGCGGAAGCTCGCGCCCAGGGCGACCAGCGCCCCGTACCCGATGCCGCCGGCGGCGCCGGCGCCCGGGGACTCGGCCAGCTCGGCGGCCCGGGGGCCGATCGCGCCGGCGAGGACGGCGGCGAAGTGCGCCAGCGCGGCGTCCAGCTCCGCGACGTCCTCCGGCGAGGCGCCCTTCTGCGGCCCGTACACGGCGGGCGCGCCCTTCGGGCCGGTCAGCGGGTTGTCGACGTCGCTGGCGAGGACCAGGTCCACGTCCGCGAAGCGGGCGTCCAGGCCCGACAGGTCGGCGGTGGCGAGGTCCGGCAGCCCGCCGCCGCCCGGTCCGACGGGCTCGCCGTCCTTGTCGAGGAAGCGGGCGCCGAGCGCGGCCAGCATGCCGGCGCCGCCGTCCGTGGTGGCGCTGCCGCCCACGCCGAAGACGATGCTGCGCGCCCCCGCGTCCAGCGCGGCGCGCAGCAGCTCGCCGGAGCCGTACGTGGTGGACGTCAGCGGCGCGAAGACGCCCTCGGGGAGGAGCTGAAGGCCCGAGGCCTCCGCCATCTCCACCACGGCCGTCCCGTCGCGCAGCGCGTACGCGGCGGTCACGGGCGCGCCGAGCGGGCCGGTGACCCGTACCTCACGCCGTTCGAACCCGGCCGCCACCGCGGCGGCGACCGTGCCGTCGCCGCCGTCGGCCACGGGCAGGGTCTCCACCTCGAGTCCCGGGACGACGTGCCGGAGCCCCGCCGTCACCCGCTCCGCGACCTGTACGGCCGTGAGCGACCCCTTGAACTTGTCAGCCGCGACGAGCACGCGCGCGGCCGTAGTTACTGCTCCGTCCGTCACCTTGCATCCCTTGCTATCGAACAGGCAGTCGCGCCGGGGCCGACCCTATCCGGAGGGTGAGACGCTGTGCCACCCCTGTCCGGCGTGCGGACCCGCTGGTCAGCACGCCGGTGGGGTACGCCGGCGCGGGACGCGACTCAGGCCGCCCAGGGCCAGTCCGCGGCCCGCCCGGCCTCCAGCAGCGGCACCATCCGGAACGCCGCGTCCGTCAGGCCGCCGAACGTGTGCCGGCCGGCGCCGCCGGAGGGGGCGTGGCCCGGGCGGTAGCCGGCGAGGTTCCAGGTGTAGACCGGAACGTGCGCCGGGACCTGCTGTGCCGGGTCGCCGTGGTGGCTGTACGCGGCCTGCTCGTCGGTGACGATCAGAACCCGGTCGTGGCCGCGGTAGTGGGCGCGTACCGCCTCGGTGGTGTGGGTGCCGCCCAGGCTGTGGAAGCGGTCCAGGACCTTCAGCACCGACTCGCCCGCCCGGTAGGGGACGGGCGCGCTGCTGGTGCCGAACTCGACCAGGTCGGCGTCGGCGGCCCGCAGGGCCAGCGCGGCACCGAAGACGGCCGCCGCGTCGGCCCGGTTGAGCTGGGAGCGCTGGGAGAGGGGCGCCCACATGGAACCGGAGCGGTCGACCAGGACCAGGGTCCGGCCGGACAGGGCGGGCACGTTCGCCAGCGAGTGGCCGAGCGCCCGCTCCAGCGGGTAGGACCAGCGCAGCGACGGCGCGTGCTGGTACGCGGCCAGGTAGCGGAACGGGAACTGGCGGGAGGCGGCCACGGCCTCCGGGTCGGAGATCCGCGCGGCGACGCGGGCGGCGGCCTCGTCGCTCACACCGGCCTCGTCGAAGTTGCGGAGGTTGCGCAGCAGGGCCATGGCGCCCATGGACGGGATGACCGCCTCCCAGGCGGCCGCGTCGAGCGGCCCCTGGAGCCAGCCGGCCAGGGATTCCCAGGTCATGCCCGCCTCGGCCAGCCGCTCGGCGCCGTCCGGACCGGTGACCACGGCGCGCCGTTCGGCGACCGGGAGCTCCATCAGCACCCGGTGGGCGGTGAGCATCCGGTTCGAGGCGGGCGGCAGCGCGGTGCCGGGGCGGTGGCGGCGGTCCAGGGCGTACCGGAAGAGCTCGCCCTGCCAGGGCTGCTTCGCCGGGTCGGGGGCGGCGTGCACCAGGTTGAGGACGTCGCCGAAGCGGTAGCCCTTGCCGGCCGCGTCGTACTTCAGGAGGGACCGGGCGGTGTAGAGCCGCTGGACGGCGTCCGCGATGCCCCGCTTGACCGGCTTGGGCACGTTGCGGCCGTACCGGGAGGTCCAGTAGCCGAGGAGCTCGCCGGGTTCGTCCGCGCGCTGGAGGACGGAGGCGATGACCCGGCGGTTGGCGGGGCCGTCGGTGGCGGAGGCGGCCAGGCGGGCGTGGACGTACTCGGCGGCGCCGACCAGGGAGGCGGTGCGCATGCCGCCCTCGCCGCGGAGCCAGCCCAGCAGGCCGGCGGTCCACTCGGGGTCCTCGACGGCGAGCTCGCGCACCAGAGCGGCGAACCGGTCGTCGCGGTCGCCGGCCGACTCGTGGAAGGTCGACTGGGTGACGAAGTTGGCGACGGCGAGGAGGAAGAGCTCGGAGCGCGGGTCGCGCAGCACACCGGTGCCGCCCAGGTGGGTGGTGGTGCGGCCGGTCGACCGGACCGGCGAGACCGCGCGGCCGACGGCGGTGGCGGCGGTCCGGCGGATGTTGAAGCGTGCCATGTGAATTCCCCCCGAATTCGGTGGGGACGCACGGCGGAGGGGGTGCCCGAGGTCGCATGCCGGCGACGGCCGTCATAACAGCCGCTCCACCTCGCTGAGCCACACCGGCGCGGGGCCGGTGGCGGGATTCGAACCCGCGCCCTGCTGTCCCCTGAGAAGTACCCGTCACCTTCGCACCGGGCACCCCGTCCGCCGCGCCTCCCGAGATCAAGGTGGCGGCGGCGTGATTTCGTGGGAAGGAAGTAGCCGCGGCCGGCGCACCGGGAGGTGCGTTCCGTACAGGTGTCCAGAGTTCAAGGCCGGCGGAACCGACAAGGTGCTCTACCGACTGAGCTACACCGACCCGAAGTCGATGACGGGACTCGAACCCGCGACCGCCCCATTAGCAGTGGAAGTAGGTCCTGCCTTCGCACCTGGACGACGTTCACTCTAGGGAGGCGAACTGTCCTGCCGCCACGGATTATTCGCGTCCCCGGGTGGCTATGCGCCCGAGTCGCGGGTGTCGGCCATTCGTGTGACGCTCGCATCATGACATGGGCATCGTGGACGACAACGGAGGTGTACACGGGTCGTGGCGGGGTTCGTACCGACGAGCTCGGGATCGTCACGGGCAATGTCTCCGTGCACACCACATGGGCGGGCGGCGAGGCACAGATCGCCGTCCAGTACACCGGGGCATCCGACTGGTTCACCATGACGGGCAGCCCCGTGGCGTGCCGTTCGGAGAGGGACAGCAGGGATCTGCACGAGGCCGTGGTGGAGGCCGTGCGGGCGGGCGGCGGTGCCGTCGTGCCGTCCCCCTCGCTGCCGTCTGCGTGACGGTGACCGTGACCGCGCGGGAGGCGTCGGTGCCGGCCCCGGGCCCGGACCTGGCGGACCGGATCCTCGGCGGCTGGTCCGGGCGCATCGCCGGGAACATGCTCGGCAAACCCGTCGAGCGTGGCGACTACTGGACACGCGACCGGATCGACCGCTACCTGCGGGCCACCGGCGCCCTCCCCCTGACCGACTACCTCCCCGGGCCGCCACCGGACGGTGACGCCGCCGGGTTCGAGCTGCGGCCCGAGTGGCGCGACTGCGTGCGGGGCCGCATCCACGGCAGTTGCCGGGACGACGACGTCGACTACGCGATCCTGGCCCTGCACCTGCTGGAGACCCACGGGCCGGACTTCACCACCGAGCAGGTCGGCGAGCTGTGGCTGCTGCGCCTGCCCTACCTCCAGACGTTCACCGCCGAACGGGCCGCCTACCGCAACCTCGCGAACGGTGTGCGGCCCCCGTTCACCGCCACCCGCGACAATCCGTACCAGGAGTGGATCGGGGCCCTGATCCGCGCGGACGTCTTCGGCTGGACGTCCCCCGGCGACCCGGCCCGCGCGGCAGCGCTGGCGCGCCGCGACGCGGTGCTGTCCCACACCGGCAACGGCGTGTACGCGGCGATGTGGGCGGCGGCCCTGGTCGCCGCGGCCTTCACGGCGCCCGGTCCGCGTGCCGCGGTCGAGTCGGCCCTGGGGCGCGTCCCCGCGAACAGCCGCCTCGCGCGCGTGGTGCGGTACATGTGCGCGCTCTACGACGCGGGGGTGACCTGGGACGACGCGCTGACGGAGGTGGAGCGGGAGCTGGCCGGGCTGCACTGGATCCACGCCGTGCCCAACGCGGCCGTCCTCACGGCGGGTCTGCTGTACGGGGGCGGCGACTTCACCCGCACCATCGCCTTCACGGTCCGGGGCGGCCTCGACACCGACTCCAACGGCGCCACCGCCGGGTCGGTCGCGGGCGTGCTGTGCGGGGCGTCGGGCATCCCGCGCCACTGGACGGACCCGCTGGAGGACCGGGTGCGCAGCGCGGTGTTCGGCTTCGACGGCGTACGGATCGGTGAGCTGGCCGCGCGGACCCTCGCACTAGGCTGACGCCGTGACCACCACCGATTACGCCACGTACATCGCGGGCCTCCCCCGCGTCCTGGCCGGCGCCGCCGCGCTCTTCCGCGACGGGGAGGGCCGGGTCCTGCTGGTCGAGCCCAACTACCGGGAGGGCTGGGCCCTGCCCGGCGGGACCATCGAGTCGGACGCCGGGGAGACCCCGCGGCAGGCGGCCCGGCGCGAGACACTCGAGGAGATCGGCCTCGACGTGGAGCCCGGCCCGTTGCTCGCGGTCGACTGGGTGCACGGGGCGGGACGTCCGCCGATCGTGGCGTACATCTACGACGGTGGCGTGCTGAGCGGCGAGCGGTTCCGGGAGATCCGGCTCCAGGAGGAGGAACTGGTCTCCTGGAAGCTGGTGGAGCCCGAGGACCTGCCCACGTACCTGCTGGGTTCGCTGGGTCCGCGCGTGGCGGCCGCGCTGGACGCCCTGGCGGCCGGCCGGGGTGCGGTGGAGCTGGAGAACGGCCGGCCGGTCGGCTGAGGCGGACGGGCGGGCGGCGGGTACGGCGGGCGGCACGGGGCGGGCGGCGGGCGGCGGGCGGCAACTCGTTCGCGTGTGCGGGCGGACGCTGCGTAACCTCGGCCGCATGACTCTCGTCGCGTTCCTCACCGGTGCCGGCATCTCCACGGACTCCGGCATCAGTGACTACCGGGGACCCAGCGGCCTGTGGCGGCGCGACCCGGAGGCCGAGAAGCTGGTCACCTACGCGTACTACATGGCCGACCCGGAGATCCGGCGCCGGGCGTGGCTGATGCGGCGCGACGCCGCGACACCGCGGCCGGAGCCGAACGCGGCGCACCGGGCGATCGCCGCGCTGGAGCGGAGGCCGGGTTTCGCGGTCCGGGTGATCACCCAGAACGTGGACGGACTGCACCAGCTTGCCGGGACCCCGGTGCGCAAGGTGCTGGAACTGCACGGCACCGCCCGGGCGGTGGTGTGCACCGGGTGCCACACCCGCTCCTCGATGGAGGACGCGCTGGCCCGGGTGGAGGCGGGTGAGGCCGACCCGGCGTGCGAGGCGTGCGGGGGGATCCTGAAGCCGGCGACGGTGATGTTCGGGCAGCGGCTGGACCCGGTGGTCCTGGGCGAGGCCCTGTCGATCGCCAAGGCCGCCGAGGTGTTCGTCGCGGTCGGCTCGTCGCTCCAGGTGCAGCCCGCCGCGTCCCTCGCCGGTACGGCGGCGGAGCACGGAGCCCGGCTGATCGTCGTGAACGCCGAGCCGACGCCCTACGACGAGCTGGCCGACGAGGTCGTGCGCGAGCCGATCGGCACGGCGCTCCCGGAACTGCTCCAGCGGCTGGAGTGACCGGGCGCCGGCCTCGGCGGCCGGGCTAGAACAAGGTTTCCGCCACGGGGCCGGCCGGGGGCGCGCTCGCGGGGCCGCCGTCGCGGGCCCCGTGGAGGGCTCCGTGGAGGGCGCCTTCGAAGGCCAGCAGCCGCTGCTTGCGCTCCAGGCCGCCGCCGTATCCCGTGAGCCCGCCGCCCGCGCCGATGACCCGGTGGCACGGGACGATGATCCCCACCGGGTTCTTGCCGTTGGCGAGCCCGACGGCCCGGGAGGCGCCGGGTTTGCCCAGGAGCTCGGCGAGTTCCCCGTACGAGCGGGTCTCGCCGTAGGGGATCTTCCGCAGCAGCTCCCAGACGCTGCGCTGGAACGGTGTCCCGGCCAGGTGCAACGGCAGGTCGAACTCGGTCAGTTCACGGGCGTGGTAGGCGTCGAGCAGGCGGACGACCTCGGTGAAGGGGCGCGGGTCGCGGTCGCCGAAGGTCTCCTCCGGCGGGCGGTGGCGCTGTCCGGTCATGTAGAGCCCGCTGAGGACGCCGTCGGTGGCGACGAGGGTGAGCGGGCCGTAGGGGCTGTCGGTGACGGTGTGCCGGCGGTTCATCGGCGGACTCCCTTACGCGGGCAGGTGGTTGACGGGGTGGCTGTCGGTGGCCCACAGGTACTGGACGGCGTAGGCGCGCCAGGGCCGCCAGGCGGCGGCGCGGGCGGTCAGCGCGGCGGGGGTCGCCGGCAGCCCGAGGCCGGCGGCGGCGCGCCGGACGCCGAGGTCGGTGGGGAGGAAGGCGTCGGGGTCGCCGAGGGCGCGCATCGCGATCACCTCCACGGTCCACGGGCCGAAGCCGGGGAGCTCACGGAGGCGGGCGCGGGCCTCGTCCCAGTCGCTGTCCGGGCCGAGCGTGAGCGTGCCGTCCGCGAGGGCGCCGACCAGGGTGGTGAGGGTGGTGCGGCGGCTGCGCGGCAGGGCGAGCGACCCGGGGTCGAGGGCGGCGAGTGCCGCGGGGGCGGGGAAGAGATGGGTCAGCCCGCCCTCCGGGTCGTCGACGGGCGTGCCGTACGCGGTGACCAGGCGGCCCGCGTGGGTGCGGGCGGCGGCGGTGGAGACCTGCTGGCCGAGGACCGCGCGGACGGCGAACTCGGCGGCGTCGGCGGTACGCGGGACGCGCCGGCCGGGCGCCTCGCCGACGAGCGGCGCGAGGAGCGGGTCGCCGCGGAGCTGGTCGTCGACGGCCACCGGGTCGGCGTCCAGGTCGAGCATCCAGCGGCAGCGGCTGATCGCCAGGGTGAGGTCGCGCGGGTCGGTGAGGGAGAGCCGGCAGGCGATGTGGTCGGGGCGCGGGGAGAGCGCGACGACGCCGTGGCCGTGCGGGAGCGCGAGGGTGCGCCGGTAGGCGCCGTCCCGCCATTCCTCGACGCCGGGCACGGCGGTCGCGGCCAGGTGTCCGAAGAGGTTGGAGGGGTTGAGGGGTGCGCGGTACGGCAGCCGGAGGGTGAGCACGCCGGGGGTGGGCGGGGTCTTCTCGGCGGTGCGCGCGGCGCGGGCGCGCAGTGCTCCGGGGGTGAGGGCGAAGACCTCGCGGACGGTGTCGTTGAAGGTGCGTACGGAGGAGAAGCCGGCGGCGAAGGCGACGTCGGCCATCGGCAGCGCGGTGGTCTCGATGAGCAGGCGGGCGGTCTGGGCGCGCTGGGCGCGGGCCAGGGCAAGCGGGCCGGCGCCGAGTTCGGCGAGCAGTTGGCGTTCGATCTGGCGGGTCGAGTAACCGAGCCGGGCGGCGAGCCCGGGCACCCCTTCGCGGTCGACGATTCCGTCGCGGATCAGGCGCATCGCGCGGGCGACGGTGTCGGCGCGGGCGTTCCACTCGGGCGAGCCGGGGCTGGTGTCGGGGCGGCACCGCTTGCAGGCGCGGAAGCCGGCCTGCTGGCAGGCGGCGGCACTCGGGTAGAACACCATGTTCTCGGGCTTGGGCGGCACGACCGGGCAGCTGGGCCGGCAGTAGATGCGGGTGGTGAGGACGGCGGTGAAGAACCATCCGTCGAAGCGGGCGTCCTTCGACCGGACGGCCCGCACGCAGCGCTCGGTGTCGGTGTGCATGGCTCCAGCATCGGGGAGCGGGGGCGGGGGCCGCTGGCGAGAATGCGACATCAGCCTCGCGCTGCCTGCGCTGCCCCGATTCCCCGGCGCCGCGCGGTGACGGTGTGGGAGCATCTGGTCACGTCACGTCGTGGTTCCAGGACCTCCCAGGGGGACGCATGATGACCGAGCGGGTGCTGCTCGACCCTCACAGCCCGGACCTGCGGGCCCAGGCGGAGGAGTTGCGGAGGTGGGGCCCGGTCGCGCCGGCGGAGTGGCCGGGCGGGGTCCCCTGCTGGGCGGTCGTGGGCCACGCCGAGCTGGAGACCGTGCTGACCGACGGGCGCTTCGCCCGCTCCCCCGCGCACTGGCGGGCCCTGCGGGAGGGCGAGGTGCCGCCGGACTGGCCGATGCTGGCGCACCTGACGCGGAAGTGGATGCTGACCGCCGACGGCGCCGACCACCGGCGGCTGCGGCGGGTGGTGGCCGCCGCGTTCACCCCCCGTCGGGTCGAGGGCCTCGCGCCGGCGATCACGCGGACCGTCGGCGCGCTGCTGGACGCCATGGAGGACGCGGCCGGTGCCGGGGCGCCGGCCGGTCGCCGGCCGGTCGACCTCCGCCCGGCCTTCGCGCTGCCGCTTCCGCTGCGCACGCTGTCCGACCTGTTCGGGGTGCCCGCCGAGGACCGGCCGGCGGTCGTGGAACTCGTCGGCCGGGCGTTCTCGCGGGCGGCGCTCGGTCCGCGGGAGTCGGCCCGGCTGACCCGCGACATCAACGCCTACCTGCGGAAGCTGGTGGAGAGCCGGTCGGCCGCGCCCGGCGACGACCTCGTCACCGACCTGATCCACGGGGACGGCGAGCGCCTGACGGACGGCGAACTCGTCGACATGCTGTGGCTGTTCCTGGGCGCGGGGTTCGAGACCACGGCCGGCGCCCTGGTCAACACGGTCGGCGCCCTGCTGGCGCACCCCGGGGAGCTGCGCCTCGTCCTGGACGGGCGGGCCGACTGGGACGAGGTCGTGGAGGAGGGCCTCCGCCACGATTCGAGCGTGTACGCCCTGCCCTTCGCGTTCCCCACCGAGGACGTGGAGCTGGGCGGCCGGCCGCTGCGCGCGGGGGACGCCCTGCTGCTGTGCTTCGCGGCGGCCAACCGCGACCCGCGGCACGGCCCGGGCCGGTTCACGCTCGGCGCGGGCGGGCAGCGCCCGCGGCAGCTCGGGTTCGGGCAGGGGCCGCACTTCTGCGTGGGCGCCCCGCTCGCCCGGCTCCAGTTGCGCATCGCGCTGGCCGCGTTGTTCGAGCGGTTCCCGGGCCTCCGGCCGGCCGGTCCGCCCGGCCCGCCGGTCCCGTCGCTGATCGCCAGCACGCCCAGCGCCCTGCCCGTCACCTGGTAGCGGGCGGGGGTGCGGGCGCCGGGCCGGCGCGGGTGCCGCCCGGCCCGGAGGGGGTGCCCGCCGGGCCCGTGCGGCCACCCGAAGGAAGTCCTGATTCCGCAGGTGTGAGTCCGCGGAACCCGGGCAGATGATGATCAGGGCCCCGTCGTGTCTCCCCCGTCGCGACGGGGCCTCCCCCTTTCCGGTGCCGGGTGGCGCACGCGTCGGCGACCGGTGGGCCGGTTACCGCGGAGGAAGGCGGCGGAGTACCGCGGCCGGTTCCGCCGCTCCGGCCGGGGCCGAGCGGGCGGAGTCGCGGTGGACCGCGTCAGCCGAGCCGTTCGGCGAAGGCCCGGTACGCCCGCTCGTCGAAGAGCACGAAGCGGACCTCCTCCACCGACGTGGTCGCCGCCCGTACGGCCTCGACGGCGATGCGGGCGGCGTCCTCCACCGGCCATCCGTAGACGCCCGTCGAGATGGCGGGGAACGCGACGGTGCGGGCGCCCAGTTCGTCGGCGACGCGCAGGGACTCGCGGTGGCAGGAGGCGAGCAGCCCGGAGCGGTCCTCCTGCTCGGAGTGGACCGGCCCGACGGTGTGGATCACCCATCGGGCGTGCAGGCGGCCGGCGGTGGTGGCGACGGCCCGTCCGGTGGGCAGGCCGCGACCGTACCGGGAGGCGCGGAGTTCGCGGCACGCGGCGAGGATGGCGGGGCCGCCCTTGCGGTGGATGGCGCCGTCGACCCCTCCGCCGCCCAGCAGGGAGGAGTTGGCGGCGTTGACGAGGGCGTCCGCGTGCTGCTCGGTGATGTCTCCGCGTACGAGCGTGATGTTCACCGGCGGGTCTTCCTCAGGTGCCGCCACACGGCCTTCGCCGCGTTGTGCCCGGACATGCCGTGGACGCCGGGGCCGGGCGGGGTCGCGGAGGAGCAGAGGAAGACGGCCGGGTGCGGGGTGTGGTACGGGAAGAGGGACAGGCGGGGCCGCAGCAGCAGTTGGAGGCCGCTGGCGGCGCCGCAGGCGATGTCGCCCCCGACGTAGTTGGCGTTGCGGGAGGCGAGTTGCGGCGGGCCGGCCGTGGCGCGGGCGAGGACCAGGTCGCGGAAGCCGGGGGCGAACCGCTCGATCTGGCGCTCCATGGCCTCGGTGAGGTCCCCCTCCCAGGCGTGCGGGACGTGGCCGTAGGCCCAGAAGACGTGCTTGCCCTCCGGCGCACGGGACGGGTCGACGAGGCTCGGCTGGGCGGTGATCAGGAAGGGCGTACGGGGAGGGGTGCCGCGGTACACCTGGTTCAGGGCGGTGCCGATCTCGTGGCTGCTGGGGCCGATCTGGACGGTGCCGGCGCGGCGCGGAGCCTCGGCGGTCCAGGGGACGGGCCCGTCCAGCGCGTAGTCGATCTTGAAGACGGAGGCGCCGTAGCGGTAGCCGTCGTAGTGGGAACCGAAGCCCGCGATGCGGGCGAGGGCGGTCGGTGAGGTGTCGAAGACGTACGCGCGGGCGGGCGGCAGGTCGTCGAGCCGCTTGACCTCGTAGGAGGTGTGGACGACGCCGCCGAGGTCCTTCACGTACGCGGCCAGGGCGTCGGAGATCGCCTGGGAGCCGCCGCGCGGGAGCGGCCAGCCGCCGGCGTGGGCGGCGAGCGCGAAGACGAGGCCGATGGCGCCGGTGGCCAGTCCGCCGAGCGGGGCGATGACATGGGCGACCAGTCCGGCGAACAGGGCGCGGGCCCGGTCGTCGCGGAAGCGGCGCATCAGCCAGGTGGAGGGCGGCAGCCCGTCTACGCCGAAGCGGGCGAGCGTGACCGGGTCGCGCGGCAGGGCGGTCAGCGGCAGCGACATGAAGTCCCGCACGAGGGTGTCCCACTTGCCGAGGTAGGGCGCGACCAGCCGGCGGTACGCGCCGGCGTCGCGGGGCCCGAAGGAGGCGGCCGTCTCGGCGACGGAGCGGGACAGGACGGCGGCGGTGCCGTCGTCGAAGGGGTGCGCCATGGGGAGCTCGGCGTGCAGCCACTCCAGGCCGTACCGGTCGAGGGGCATGGCCTTGAAGGCGGGCGAGCCGATGCCCAGCGGGTGCACGGCGGAGCACGGGTCGTGCCGGAAGCCGGGCAGGGTGAGTTCCTCGGTCCGGGCCCCGCCACCGACCGTGTCGAGTGCCTCGAACACCGCCACGGAGAGGCCGCGGCGGGCCAGTTCGGCGGCGGCGGTCAGTCCGTTGGGCCCCGCTCCCACGACGACGGCATCGAACATCGACGGCACCTTCGGACTCCTTCGTCAGCCGACGGCCAGGTCACTTAAGGATATTGAACCGGTGGGCGGCTCCGGGCGGGGGGTGGGGCGATGTCCGGACCCGCCCGCACCCGCCGTCCGAAAACCGTCTACCGGGTGGCCAGCAGGGCCCGGACGCGGTCGGCCGTGGCCCGGTCGCGGGCGGCGGTGAAGGGCAGGGCGTTGGCCCCGGTGACGCGGAAGGGGTCGCCCGCCAGGGTGGTGTGGGCGCCGCCCGCCTCCTCGACCAGGAGCAGGCCCGCGGCATGGTCCCAGGCGTACTCCCAGGAGAACGCGACCGCGTCCAGCTCGCCCTTGGCCACGGCCAGGTACTCCAGGCCCGCCGAGCCGCAGGGGCGGGCCTCGACGCCCTCGGTGTACAGGCCCAGGAGCGCGGCCTTCTGCTCCTCGGTGGTGTAGTCGGGGTGGGAGGTGGCGACCTTGAGCGCCGCGCCCGGCGCGGGCGCCCCCGCCCGTATCGCCTCGCCGTTCAGCCGGGCGCCCCCGCCGCGCACCGCCACGGCCATCTCGTCCCGTGCCGGGGCGAACGTCCAGGACGCCAGGACCTCGCCGCGCAGCGCCAGCGCGACGAGCGTGCAGAAGCCGGGGTCGCCGTGCGCGAAGTGCCAGGTGCCGTCGACCGGGTCGACGATCCAGACCGGCGCGTCGCCCTTGATCTCCTCGTACACCGCGGGGTCGGCGTGGACGGACTCCTCGCCGACCACCACGGAACCGGGGAGCAGTCGGGTGAGCGAGGCGGTGAGGTGGGCCTCGGCGGCCCGGTCGGCGACCGTGACGAGATCGTGGGGTCCGCTCTTCTCGACGATCTCGTGCGTGGCGAGCTGCCGCCAGCGCGGCACGATCTCGGCGGCGGCCGCCGCGCGCACCGCCTCCTCGACCGCGGCGGAGGCCGTGGTGGACAGGGACCCGGAACCGTCGAGAAGTTCATCGATCATGCGTCCAGCTAAGCATGACCCGCTGACAGCGCGGCCCCCCGCCGGGTGAACCGGTGGGGCCGGGTCAGCGGCCGACCGCGTAACCCTGCGCTCCGCGCGGGTCGGCCGCCGCCGAGAGGATCCCGGTGCGCGGGTCGCGGGCCACCGCGCACAGCCGTCCCTCGGACCAGGGCCCGGCGACCGTGACGTCATGGCCGCGGCGGCGCAGTGCGGCGATGACGGCCGGGTCCGTCCGGGACTCGACGGTGAGGGAGCCGGGCCGCATGCCGCGGGGGTGGAAGGAACCGGGGAAGGCGTCGTGGTGCCAGTTCGGGGCGTCGACGGCCTCCTGGAGGTCCAGTCCGCCATGGGTGACGGCGAGGAAGAAGTGCAGTTGCCACTGGTCCTGGTGGTCGCCGCCCGGTGTGCCGAAGGCCATGACGGGCACGCCGTCGCGCAGCGCCAGCGACGGACTGAGCGTGGTGCGGGGGCGCCGGCCGGGCGTCAGCGTGTTCGGCAGGCCGGGGTCCAGCCAGGCCATCTGGAGCCGGGTGCCCAGCGGGAAGCCCAGTTCGGGGACCACGGGGTTGGACTGGAGCCAGCCGCCGCTGGGCGTGGCGGCGACCATGTTGCCCCACCGGTCGACGACGTCGATGTGGCAGGTGTCGCCCCGGGTGGACCCGTCGGTGGCGACCGTCGGTTCACCGGCCCCGGGGGCGTACGGCTCCCCCGCCGCTCCCGGCCCCTGCCCGCTCCCGCTCCTGCTCCTGCTCCTGCTCCTGCTCCGGGCGGCGACGGCGAGGGCGTGGGCGTGGGCACTCAGGCGCGGCGTACGGCCGCCGGGGCTGCCGGGGCGCAGTTCGCGGGAGGCCGTGTCCCCGACGAGCGCGCGCCGTCCGGCGTTGTACGGCCCGGAGAGCAGGGCGTCGAGCGGGACGTCGGCGGCGTCCCCGTACCAGGCCTCGCGGTCCGCCATGGCGAGCTTGCCGCCCTCGACGAGGAGGTGGACGTAGTCGGCCGAGCCGTGGGCGGGCAACCGGTCGGGCAGCAGGGCGAGTTGCTGGAGGAACACGGGCCCTGGCTCCAGCCGCCCGGCTTGCACACGGTCCAGCCGTCGTGGTCGTACCTGACGGGGTCCTCGTAGGTCGCGGACCAGCCGGCCAGGTCGGCGGCGGTGAGGGTGCCGGTGTGGCGGGCGCCGCTGGTGTCCGTGGTGGGGCGCCCGGACTGCCGTACGAGCGCTTCGGCGATGAAGCCGGTGCGCCAGACGCGGCGGGCCTCCTCGATCTGGCCGGTCCGGTCGTCACCGGCGGCGGTGACCGCCTCGTCGACCAGGCGGCGCCAGGTCCGGGCGAGGGCGGGGTTGCGCAGCAGCCGCGCGGGGGACGGGGGCCGGCCGTCCGGGAGGTAGACGTCGGCGGAGGAGGTCCACTCGTCCTCGAAGAGCGCGCGTACGGTGCCGACGGTCTCGGCGATCCGCTTCACGGGCGGGTGCCCGTCCTCCGCGTACGCGATGGCGTACCGCAGCACCTGGGCGAGGGTCATGGTGCCGTGGTCGCGCAGCAGGAGCATCCAGGCGTCGAACGCGCCCGGCACGGCGGCGGCCAGCGGGCCGGTGCCGGGGACCAGGTCGAGGCCGAGGGCCCGGTAGTGCGCGACGGTCGCCCCGGCGGGCGCGGGGCCCTGGCCGCACAGCACCCGCACCCGGCCCCCGGCGGGCGCCAGGAGGACGGGGACCTCCCCCGCGGGCCCGTTGAGGTGCGGCTCGACGACGTGGAGGACGAACCCGGCGGCGACGGCGGCGTCGAAGGCGTTGCCGCCGTCCTCCAGGACGGCCATGGCCGACTGGGAGGCCAGCCAGTGCGTGGACGAGACCATGCCGAAGGTGCCGCGGAGGGTCGGCCGGGTGGTGGACATGCGCCCTGTCACCTCACGGTTCGGATGCGGTGGGGATCCCGGGCGGGTGCGGCCGGGTCGGCCGGGCGGGTGCGGCCGGGCCGGGTGCGGCCGGTCGCCGGGCCGGGTGCGGCCGGTTCGCCGGGCCGGTGCGGCCGGTCGCCGGGCCGGGTGCGGTCAGGATCCGGCGGACGGGGCGGAGCCGGTCGACGAGCGGCGCAGTTGCTCGTTGAGGCGCAGGGCCTCCTGGAGCTGGTCCTCGAGGATGATGATGCGGCAGGCGGCGTCGATCGGCGTGCCCTGGTCGACGAGTTCGCGGGCGCGGGCGGCGATGCGCAACTGGTAGCGGGAGTAGCGGCGGTGGCCGCCCTCGGACCGCAGCGGGGTGATGAGGCGGGCGTCGCCGAGGGCCCTGAGGAACGCGGGTGTGGTGCCGGTCAGTTCGGCGGCGCGGCCCATGGTGAAGGCGGGGTAGTCGTCGTCGTCGAGCCTGTCGGCGGTGGGGTGCGGGGTCTCCCGGGTCACTGGCACCTCTTCTTCCTTTGCCGGACGCGTCGCTCGTCGGACGCGCGTCGAGGGGCCCTGGCGCCGTACGGCACCAGGGCCCCGAGGGGTTTCAACACCATCTACCGGCGCTCGGCGCCGTTCTTCGGTTTCCGCACGCCCGACCGGGTGGAGGGGGATGCGGGGATCGTTGCTGCGTGACCGGGGACCACCTTCCCATCCGGGGCCGGCGAGTCCGGGCGGAGTCGTTCCTCGCCCGGGCGATCCTGATGGCGTCTGCTCCTCTCTCGTGCTTCTGGGTACGACTGAACCCTAGCTCCGTTATGAGCCAATGTCTATAGCGGCGAGGACAGGTTTCCCTCGTTCGGAGGAGCAGCTTCCCGGCGAGTCCTCCGCCCCTCCCCGGGCGCCGCACCGGCGGGCCGCCGGGGAGCGGAATCGGGGTGTCGCCCTGCCGATGGCGAATACCTGCCCCCGCAACAGGAGAATTTCCGGCTCGGCATTTCGCGCGCCGCAAACAATCCGCGCACACCTGACCGTTCCGTGCTACTGTCGATTTCAGTTGCAGTTGTGGTTCCCAAAGACTTCAAGTGCCCTCGCCGGATCCAACGTCGGCGGGAGCACTTTTGTATTTCCGGTGCTTTTTTCCGGACGGGGCGATCATCGCGGCGACTCGGGGTCCGCACAGTGCGGGCCCCAGGGCACTGCCCCGAAGGAGATATGACATGGCTACTGGCACCGTGAAGTGGTTCAACGCGGAAAAGGGCTTCGGTTTCATCGAGCAGGACGGCGGCGGCCCCGACGTCTTCGCCCACTACTCGAACATCGCCTCTTCCGGCTTCCGTGAGCTCCAGGAAGGCCAGAAGGTGTCCTTCGACATCGCGCAGGGCCAGAAGGGCCCGACCGCCGAGAACATCGTCTCGGCCTGACGTCGCAGACGCAGCGCACCATCACGTAGCTGGGGCCCGCACCTTGGGGTGCGGGCCCCGGCTCGTTGGTTTTCCGTACGGCTCTGCCGCACGGTTCCACGATTTCGACCACGACGCGCGCCGCGCCGGCCGATGCCGGACGCACGGCCCGCCGCGTCCCGCACCGGCCGCGCCGAATTCACGGCCCGCCCGGTCCGCATTTCCCTACGGCTCGATCTTGCGATTCTCTCCGGGCCGCGGCCCGGGAATTTTCCTCGATACGTGCCGCATCGAGGAAGGTTCCGCATGAACCGCACGTCCCGCTCGAACGACCGCTACTCCCGCAGCCGCACCGCCGGCTCCGCCCCCTCGGGGGGCAACGCCTTCCGCTCCGGCGCGCCGAAGCGGTCCGCCGCTCCCGGCCGCGTCCGCGGCCACGGTCGTCCCGCGGCACCTCGGGGCGAGTTCGCCCTGCCCGTCACCCTGACCCCGGCCCTCCCGCCGGTGGAGGCCTTCGCCGGGATGGACCTGCCGGCGCCCCTGCTCGCGGCGCTCGCGGCCGAGGGTATGACCGTGCCCTTCCCGATCCAGGCGGCGACCCTGCCGAACTCGCTGGCCGGCCGGGACGTCCTGGGCCGTGGCCGCACCGGCTCCGGGAAGACCCTGGCCTTCGGTCTCGCGCTCCTGGCCCGCACCGCCGGGCGGCGTGCCGAGCCCCGTCGGCCGCTGGCCCTCGTCCTCGTACCCACCCGGGAACTGGCCCAGCAGGTGTCCGACGCGCTCACCCCGTACGCCCGCTCGCTGCGCCTGCGCCTGACCACGGTGGTCGGCGGCCTGCCGATCGGCCGCCAGGCGGGGGCGCTGCGCTCCGGCGCCGAGGTCGTCGTCGCCACGCCCGGCCGGCTCAAGGACCTCATCGACCGGGACGCCTGCCGGCTGGACGACGTCGTCACCACCGTCCTGGACGAGGCCGACCAGATGACCGACATGGGCTTCATGCCACAGGTCACCGCGCTGCTGGACCAGGTGCAGTCCGGCGGCCAGCGGATGCTGTTCTCCGCCACCCTGGACCGCAACGTCGACCTGCTCGTCCGCCGCTACCTGCACGACCCGGTGGTCCACTCCGTCGACCCCTCCGCCGGGGCGGTCACCACGATGGAGCACCACGTCCTGCACGTGCACGGCGCCGACAAGCACGCCACCGTGACGGAGATCGCCGCCCGCGACGGCCGGGTGATCATGTTCCTCGACACCAAGCACGCCGTGGACCGGCTCACCAAGGACCTGCTGGCCAGCGGAGTGCGCGCGTCCGCCCTGCACGGCGGCAAGACCCAGCCCCAGCGCACCCGCACCCTGGAGCACTTCAAGACCGGGCACGTCACGGTGCTGGTGGCGACCAACGTCGCGGCGCGCGGCATCCACGTCGACAATCTCGACCTGGTCGTGAACGTCGACCCGCCGACCGACCACAAGGACTACCTGCACCGGGGCGGCCGCACCGCCCGCGCGGGCGAGTCCGGCAGCGTGGTGACCCTGGTGCTGCCCAACCAGCGGCGTACCGTGACCCGGCTGATGGCCGACGCCGGGATCACCCCGCGGACCACCACCGTGCGCTCCGGCGAGGCCGAGCTGAGCCGCATCACCGGGGCCCAGGCGCCCACGGGCGTCCCCGTCACCATCACGGCGCCCGTCGGCGAGCGGACCAGGACCGGCGGTGCGCCCTCCGGCCGCCGTGGCCGCCCGGGCCGGGCACGCCGCCGCCCGGTGCGCAACGGCACCGCCGCCTGACCGGCGTCCCGCCCGTCCCGTCCCGCCCCCTCCTACCCAGCCGAGGCCCCATGCGCTGCGTCATCGCCCGTTTCCCGTTCGACCTCGACAAGCACCAGGTGCAGCAGTCGATGAAGGGCGTGAAGCCCGAGCCCATCACCGGCGGGTCCGTGCTCATCGGGCGCCGTCACTACCCGGTCAAGCAGGTCGGCGAGGTCATCACGCGGCAGGACCGCCGTGACTTCACCGCCGCCGAGGTGACCCGGGCGCTCACCCGCCTGGGGTTCACCTGCACCACGGCCACGGCCGCCCCGGCCGCCGCCCTCAGCCCGGTCCAGGCGGCGTCGGCGATGCTCGGCGCACCGGACGGCGTCGCGGTCTGACGGAGGAGCGGTGGCCGGGGCACCGTCACCGGCCGCCCCGGCCACCCTCCGGCTCCTCCCGCCGTGATCCGGCTCCTCCCGCCGTGATCCGGCTCCTCCCGCCGTGATCCGGGCATAGGCTGACATGACGGTCGGTTCGGGGACGGGAGGCGGCGGACGTGCACGGTGAGTACAAGGTTCCGGGCGGCAAGCTCGTGGTGGTGGACCTCGACGCGGAGGACGGGGTGCTGCGGCGGGTGCGGGTCGGCGGGGACTTCTTCCTGGAGCCCGACGAGGCCCTGGTCGCCATCGACCGTGCCCTGGAGGGCGCGCCGGCGGACACCGACGCGTCGGGGCTGGCGGCCAGGATCGACGCGGCGCTGCCGCCCGGGACGCAGATGTTCGGCCTCACCACCGAGGGGATCGGGGTCGCCGTACGGCGTGCCCTGGCGCACGCCACCGACTGGACCGACTACGACTGGCAGCTCGTCCACGACGGGCCCCAGCCGCCCGCCCTGCACATGGCGCTCGACGAGGTGCTCACCGGTGAGGTGGCCGCCGGGCGCCGGCCGCCGACGTTGCGGGTGTGGGAGTGGGGCGCGCCGGCGGTGGTGATCGGCAGCTTCCAGTCGCTGGGCAACGAGGTGGACCCGGAGGCCGCCGAGCGGCACGGCATCACCGTGGTGCGCCGGATCAGCGGCGGCGGGGCCATGTTCATCGAGCCCGGCAACACCATCACGTACTCGCTGTCCGTGCCGGAAGCACTGGTCCAGGGCCTGTCGTTCACCGACAGCTACGCCTATCTGGACGACTGGGTGCTGGGGGCGCTGGGCGACATGGGCATCAAGGCCTGGTACCAGCCGCTCAACGACATCGCCACCGAGGCGGGCAAGATCGCCGGGGCGGCGCAGAAGCGGGTGGTGGGCGGGGCGGGGGCCGTCCTGCACCACGTGACCATGGCGTACGACATCGACGCCGACAAGATGACGGACGTCCTGCGCATCGGCCGGGAGAAGCTCTCGGACAAGGGGACGAAGAGCGCCAGGAAGCGGGTCGACCCGCTGCGCCGCCAGACGGGGCTGCCGCGCACGACGGTGATCGAGAAGATGATCGGCTCGTTCCGCGAGCGGTACGGGCTGTCCGAGGGCGCGGTCACGGACGACGAGATGGCCCGCGCGCGTGAGCTGGCCCGGACGAAGTTCGGCTCCCCGGAGTGGACCGCACGGGTCCCGTGACCCGGGTGCCCCGCCGGGGCCGCTGACAGGGGCGGGCCGCCGGTGGCGGGCCGCCTTCCGCTTTTTTCGCGCACACCTCTTGCCCTTCGCCGTCTACCAGGCAGTAACCTCCTCGCACCCTCATCCGGTACCGGTGCCGCGTTCCTCCCGTGCCCGCGGTCTCCCGGTCCGCCGGCCGCTTCCTCGTGCCCTCCCGCGATCCGGGACGAGCGACACGACGCTCCCGAGCCCCCCTCCGGCGTTGCCGCGCCGTTCGTCCCCTCCGCTCCGCACGACTCGTGAGGTCATCATCGTGAGAAGACACCTGACCGTGGCCGTCATGGCCGCCCTCCTGCTGTCCCCGCAGGTCCTGTCCCCCGCCGGCGCCGCCGACCCGGCCGCGGCGGCCCCGGGCTTCGGCGCGGGCAGCCACCCGGTCCTGTTCGTGCACGGCTACAACGGCAGCGCCGCCAACTGGGACACCATGGCGGGCCGGTTCCGGGCCGACGGATGGCCGGCCTCGCACCTCGACCAGTGGGCGTACGACTCGCGGCAGTCCAACGCCACCACCGCCGAGCGGCTCTCCGTCGAGGTGGACCGGCTGCTGGCCGCGACCGGGGCGTCGAAGGTCGACGTCGTCACGCACTCGATGGGCGGGCTGTCCTCGCGCCACTACGCCAAGAACCTCGGCGGCGACGCGAGGATCGACGCCTGGGTGTCGCTCGGCGGCCCCAACCACGGCACGGACTGGGCGAACAACTGCTTCGACACCTCCTGTTACGAGATGCGCGCCGGTTCCGCCTTCCTGACCGCCCTCAACTCCGGTGACGAGACCCCGGGGGCGCCGCGCTACGCGACCTGGTGGTCGCCCTGCGACACGATCATCAACCCGGACAGCAGTGTCGCCCTGTCCGGGGCCACCAACACCCAGACCTCGTGCCTGAGCCACAACGGACTGCTGACCGACGCGACGGTCTACGCGAAGGTGCGCGACACGATCAACCGCTGACGGGACCGTGCGGGGGCGGCCGCCGGCCCTCCGTCCGGCGCCCGCCGCCCGGGCGCACGCCCCGCGAGGATTCGTCCCTAGGAGTTCAGCGCGGGAATGATCTCGGCGCCGTACGCGTCGATCGTCGCCTCCTTGGCGTCGTGCATGTCGTAGAGCGCGAACTGGTCGACGCCCAGGTCGCGCAGCGCCTCCAGCTTGGCGATGTGGGCGGCCGGCGGGCCCAGCAAGCAGAAGCGGTCGACGATCTCGTCGGGCACGAACGCGGTGGACGGGTTCCCGGCGCGGCCGTGGTGGCTGTAGTCGTAGCCCTCGCGGGTCTTGATGTACGAGGTGAGGGCCTCGGGCACCAGGCCGGAGTGCTCGCCGTAGCGGCCGACCAGGTCGGCCACGTGGTTGCCGACCATGCCGCCGAACCAGCGGCACTGGTCGCGCGCGTGCTCCAGGTCGTCCCCGACGTAGGCGGGCGCGGCCACGCAGACGGTCAGCGAGGCCGGGTCGCGGCCCGCCTCCTCGGCCGCCCTGCGCACCGCCTTGACCATCCACTCGGTCAGGAACGGGTCGGCGAGCTGGAGGATGAAGCCGTCCGCCTTCCGCCCGGCGAGCGCCAGGGCCTTCGGCCCGTACGCCGCCATCCAGACGGGCAGTTTCCCGTCGCGTACCCAGGGGATGCGCAGCGGCTGTCCGTCGACGACCGCCTCGCGCCCCTCCGCGAGGTCCCGGATGACCTCGATGGCCTCGCCGAGCCGGGCGAGGGTGTTGGGCTTGCGGCCGGCGACGCGCATCGCGGAGTCGCCGCGTCCGATGCCGCACACGGTCCGGTTGCCGTACATGTCGTTGAGGGTGGCGAAGGTGGAGGCGGTGACCTCCCAGGTCCTGGTGCCGGGGTTGGTGACCATGGGGCCGACGGTCAGCTTGCTGGTGTGCTCCAGGATCCGGCTGTAGATGACGAAGGGTTCCTGCCACAGCACGGCGGAGTCGAAGGTCCAGCCGTAGCGGAAGCCGTTGCGTTCCGCCCGCCGCATCAGACCGACCACGGCGGAGCCCGGTGGGTCGGTCTGGAGGACGAGTCCGAAGTCCATGACGGGCTCCTAGTTCAGGTACTGGCAGGTGGAGCGGGGGGTGTAGACGCCGTGACCGGCCCGGCCGGTGTAGGTGCCGCGGTCGATCACGACCTGGCCGCGCGACAGGACGGTCTCGACCCGCCCGGTGACGGTCTTCCCCTCGTACGCGGAGTAGTCGACGTTCATGTGGTGGGTGGCCGCGGAGATGGTCTGCACGGTGTGCGGGTCGTAGACGACGACGTCGGCGTCGGCGCCCGGCGCGAGGGTGCCCTTCTTGGGGTGGAGCCCGAACATCCGGGCCGGGGCCGTGCAGGCGATCTCGATCCAGCGGCGGCGGCTGATGTGTCCGTCGACGACCGCCTGGTGGAGCAGGTCCATGCGGTTCTCCACGCCGGGCAGGCCGTTGGGGATCTTGGAGAAGTCGCCGCGGCCCAGCTCCTTCTGCCCGCTGTAGCAGAAGGGGCAGTGGTCGGTGGAGACCACCTGGAGGTCGTTGGTGCGCAGGCCGCGCCAGAGCGCCGCCTGGTGCTCGCGCGGCCGCAGCGGTGTGCTGCACACGTACTTGGCTCCCTCGAAGCCCGGCTCGGCGAGGTTGTCGGTGGACAGGAAGAGGTACTGGGGGCAGGTCTCGCCGAACACGTCGAGGCCCTTGTCCCGGGCGGCGGCGATCTCGGCCACGGCCTCCTCGGCGGAGACGTGCACCACGTACAGCGGAGTGCCGCCGGCGACCCGGGCGAGCTGGACGGCGCGGTGCGTGGCCTCCGCCTCCAGCAGCACCTTGCGCACCTCGCCGTGGTGGCGGGGGTCGGTCTCGCCGCGGGCGAGCGCCTGTTCGACGAGGACGTCGATCGCGATGCCGTTCTCCGCGTGCATCATGACCAGTCCGCCGTTGACGGAGGCGCGCTGCATCGCACGGAGGATCCGGCCGTCGTCGCTGTAGAACACGCCGGGGTAGGCCATGAACAGCTTGAAGGAGGTGACGCCCTCCTCGACCAGCAGGTCCATCTCCTTGAGGGAGGCTTCGTTCACGTCGGAGAGGATCATGTGGAAGCCGTAGTCGACGGCGCACTTGCCGTCGGCCTTGGCGTGCCAGGCGTCCAGTCCGTCGCGCAGCGCGTGCCCCATCGACTGGACGGCGAAGTCGACGATGGTGGTGGTGCCGCCCCACGCGGCGGCGCGGGTGCCGCTCTCGAAGTCGTCGGAGGCGAAGGTCCCGCCGAAGGGCAGTTCCATGTGGGTGTGGGCGTCGACGCCGCCCGGGATGACGTACTTGCCGGTGGCGTCGATGGTCCGCCCGGCCGTCCAGGACTCGCTGATGCCGGAGCCGTGGGCGGCGAGGGCGGCGATGCGGCCGTCCTCGATGAGGACGTCGGCGTGGGTCTCGTCGGTGGCGGTGATGACGAGGCCGCCGCGAATGAGGGTGCGCGTGCTGGTCATGGTGGTTCGGCCCCCTTCGGCCAAGTCCTAGATGGAGCGCAGGGCCCGTTCGAGGATCGCGGCGCCTTCCTCGGCCTCGGCGACGGTCAGGGAGAGGGGCGGGGCGATCCGGAGGGCGCTGGTGTTGTGGCCGCCGCCCTTGCCGATGAGCAGTCCACCGTCACGGGCGGCCTCCAGGACGGCCGCGGCCGCCCGCGGGTCGGCCTCGTCGGAGCCGGGCCGCACCAGTTCGATGCCGAGCATCAGGCCCCGGCCGCGGACCTCGCGCACGTGGTCGAGGCCCGCCCCGATGGCGCGGAGCCGCTCGGCGAGCAGTCCGCCGACGCGCCGGGCGTTGCCCTGGAGGTCGTGTTCCAGGAGGTACGACAGGTTGGCGAGGCCGGCGGCCATGGTGACGGGTGAACCGCCGAAGGTGGAGATGGAGTTGGCGTCCAGGCAGTTCATGACCTCGGCCCGGGCGACGACCCCGCCGATGGACATGCCGTTGCCGATGCCCTTGGCGAAGGTGAGCACGTCGGGCGGGCCGCTCGCGGCGTGCGCCTGCCAGCCCCAGAAGTGCTCGCCGGTGCGGCCCCAGCCGGTCTGCACCTCGTCGGTGATCCACAGGATGCCCCGGGGTGCGAGGACCTCGCGGAAGGCCGCGTACAGCCCGTCGGGCGGGGAGGTGAAGCCGCCGACGCCCTGGATGGGTTCGGCGATCAGCGCGGCGACGTCCCCGGTGTGCCCGAGCAGGTCCTCCAGGTCGGCGACGCACGCCTCGATGAACCGGGCGTCGGACAGGTGGGCGTAGGGGCCCCGGGAGCGGACGCCGCCGTGGACGTACAGCGTCTGGAGCGGGGAGAGGGTGGTCGGGGTCCAGGCGCGGTTCCCGGTGATGGAGACGGTGGAGAAGGACCGGCCGTGGTAGCTGTTGCGCATCGCCAGGATCTGGTTGGTGCGGCGGTGGGCCGTGGCCAGCAGCAGCGCGGTGTCGTTCGCCTCCGTACCGGAGGTGGTGAAGAAGACCCGGGCGTCGGGGATGCCGGAGAGGCGCGCGATGCGCTCGGCGAGCTCCACCATGGGGCGGTTGAGGTAGAGGGTGGAGGAGTGGATGATCCGCCCGGCCTGTTCGGTGACCGCCTTGGTGACCTCGGGGAGGGCGTGGGCGGTCATGGTGGTGAGGATGCCGCCGAAGAAGTCGAGGTAGCGCTTGCCGGTGGCGTCCCAGACGTACCGTCCCTCGCCGTGGGTGATCTCGATGGGGTCCTGGTAGTAGAGGGAGACCCAGTCGGGGATGACGGCCCGGTGGCGGGCGAGCAGGTCGGCCGCGTGGAGGTCGTGGGTCATGGCTTCATCAGTCCCTCGTACGCGTCGGGGCGGCGGTCGCGGTAGAAGGCCCAGGTCTGCCGGACGTCGTCGATGAGCCGGAAGTCGAGGTCGCGGACGAGCAGTTCCTCCTGCTTGTCGGAGGCCACGTCACCGACGAACTGCCCGCGGGGGTCCACGAAGTAGCTGGTGCCGTAGAAGTCGTTGTCGCCGTACTCCTCCTGTCCGACGCGGTTGATCGCGGCGACGTAGTAGAGGTTGGCGACCGCGGCGGCGGGCTGTTCGAGCTGCCAGAGGTGGGAGGACAGGCCGCGGTGGGTCGCCGAGGGGTTGTACACGAGCTGGGCGCCGTTGAGGCCGAGTTGGCGCCATCCCTCGGGGAAGTGGCGGTCGTAGCAGATGTAGACGCCGACGCGGCCGACGGCGGTGTCGAAGACCGGCCAGCCGAGGTTGCCCGGCCTGAAGTAGTACTTCTCCCAGAAGCCCCTGACCTGGGGGATGTGGTGCTTGCGGTACTTGCCGAGGTAGGAGCCGTCGGCGTCGATCACGGCGGCGGTGTTGTAGTAGAAGCCGGGGCCGTCGACCTCGAACACCGGGACGACGATCACCATGCCGGTCTCGCGCGCGAGGTCCCGCATCCGCCGGACGGTCGGGCCGTCGGGGACGGGTTCGGCCCAGCGGTGGTGCTCGGGGTCCTGCACCTGGCAGAAGTAGGGGGCGTTGAACACCTCTTGGAAGCCGATGACCTGGGCGCCCTGCCGGGCCGCCTCGCGGGCGTGCTCCTCATGCTTGGCGATCATGGATTCGGTGTCGCCCGTCCAGGTCGCCTGGACGAGGGCGGCGCGCACGATGTGGGACATGAGCTGCTCCTTCGGCACGGCGTCAGAGCCTCTACGCACGTAGACGAGGTGCGTAGAAAGCGAACGTAAGCCTCGTCACACCCCTGGGCAAGACCGCCGCCAGCAACCGCCGGAGTCGATCATGTTTCGTACCCGAGTGGTCCACACCGGGCAGGGAAGCGGCCCGGACCGGACAGCGGATTACCGGGGACTTTCGTCCGGGAACCGCACCGCTATCCCGACGTGCGGCCGCCTGCCCCGCCGCACCAGCGCGGCCGGCAGGTCGACGAGCCAGAACTGCACGCCGTACTTGCGGGCCAGCAGCCTGCGCACGCCTTTGACGTCGTCCAGCAGCCGCGCCGTGCCCTCGGCGCCCGCCGCGCCGTCCGCCACCCGGCCGCGCACGTCGCAGGGGGTGACGACGACCCGGCTGTCCCGGCGCAGCCGTTTGACCTTCCAGGAGTCCTCGCGGGTCCAGACGTACAGTTCACCCCCGTCCACCGCGTACCAGACCGGTGTGGCGACCGGCGTCCCGTCCTTGCGGAAGGTGGTCAGGCTGACGTAGCGGCCGTGCCGCAACCCCTCGGGCATCACGGCCGCGAGCCTACGGGACCGGCGCGCCGCGCCACAGCGGGTCCGGCGAAGAAGCCGGGGCGTCGCCGGGCGCTGTCCACTTCACGACGGGCCGGTTCCCGGACGGCTCCGGGCGGGCACCCCGCGGGCATGACACCACCGTGCCGCATCCCTCCCGACCGGGACCCCGAGGTCACCAGGACGGTGTACGCCGTGGGCCGCGACCTCGGCGTCTCGGAGAAGGTCATGCCGGCCGCCTTCGAGGCCGGCTGGGTCGAGTCGCACATGAACAACCTGGACTGCGGCGACAAGGACTCGCTGGGCGTGTTCCAGCAGCGCCCCAGCCAGGGCTGGGGAACCCCCGAGCAGATCATGCGCGTGCCGTACGCGGCGGAGCGGTTCTTCCGGCGGGCGGTCGACGTCGAGCGGCGCGCGCCCCACCTCACCGCGGGCGGCACGGCGCAGGAGGTGCAGCGCTCCGGACACCCCGACCGCTACGACGCGGCGGAGGCGTAGGCGCGGGCCCTGCTGGAGGAGGCGATGGCCCCGCCCGGCGGCCGCTAGGGAGTGTCCGGAAAGTATCGGCGTCCGCCCGGAGGGCGGGGGCCGCGGTGTACGGACGGGGGCCCGCGCGTGCTGACGGCCCTGTGAGCCCGTCGTACGGCGTGGGCGCGGGCCGTCAGTAGAGGATGGACGGCAGGTAGGCCCCGGCCGGCTCGTTGTAGAGGCCGACGGTCATCAGGCTCATGAGCTGCTGGACCTTCAGTCCCTTGCCGAGGCACCACTGCAACAGGGCGCTGTCCCGCGCCGGTACGAGGATGCCGGGACCGCCGAAGGAGGGCGCGGCCGCGATGAGCGCCCGGACGTCCTCGGTGGTCTCGCCGACCGCGTGGGCGAAGAACGACAGGTCCGTGGCGTACCCGGTGATCCGGCCGCCATGCTCGGTCACCCGTGCCGTGCCCGCCGTGACGGCGTCGGCCAGTTCACCGCCCCGGTCGACGCCGTGGACGCGGCGGCACAGGTCGTCGCAGGCCGCCAGGTCCGCCTCGGTGGCCGCGCGCACCTCGTAGCCGGGCACCACCCCGCCGATCGGCGGGCCCTGGAGGCAGGCCACCGTCTCGCGGAACACGAACCCGAGCCCGGCGTACAGCGCGAACGAGCGGCAGTGGTAGCCGCTCTGCAACAGCCGGATGCCCGGCGCCCGGCGCTCGGTCGCCCGCCGCAGGACGTCCAGCATCAGCCGGCGCCCGATGCCCCCGTCCTGGACGACCGGGTCCACGGTGATCGGCCCGACGCCGGCCACGGGGGACCGTTCGTCGAGGCAGTTGCTGCCGACGATCCGGCCGCCGGACTCGGCGACGACGGTGTAGAAGCCGGGGTGGCCGAGCACCGTACGGAACATGTCGGTGGCCGGTCGGGCGCCCGGCATGTCGGACGCGAAACCGTGCGCGCGGGCGATGCCGTCGAAGGCCTCGAAGCAGATCCTGCCGCACTCCTCGGCGTCGCCCGGCCGTCCGGGCCGCAGTACCACGTCCATGACCACCGCTCCTCCCGCCCGCCGACGGCCCGGTGGGCTCTCCTTCCATCCAACGGGTCCCTCACCGCTCCGGCAAGACGACCATGAGCCGACGAGACGCACGCGGTGCTCCGGGGCGTGGGGGCCGGTGGTCCGGGACACCGCGGACCGGTGGTCCGGGGTACGGGCCGGCGGAACCGGACCGTACGCCTCGCTCGGCGCGATGGCTTGCTCCCCGCCCACCTCCGCGAGCGGGGCGCCCGGCACCCGGCCTGCTCATCGGCGCCGGATCACGGCACTCGGCCGTCGGCGCCCGCACCTCGCCGCGGCCACGTCGGCGATCGCGGCGAGGCGCGGTGCCGGGCGTCGAGAGCCCGGCAGGATCGGCCGGATCACCCCCTACGGGCGGCCGGCCGGGTGGACGACCATGGCCGAGCCGCCGCCGCGGCGGGTCTTCTCGGCGGCGGCGAGCCACCGGCCGTCGGGGAGGCGCTGGACGCCGGTGGCGGCGCCGATCTCGGGGTTCTCGCGGAAGGCGTGGCCCAGGGCCTCCAGCCGGGCGCGCACCGGGCCGGCGTAGAGCGCCGGTTCGAGTTCCGTGGTCGGCTGGTTGCGCTGGCTGGCGCGCGGGGCGGCGATGGCCTCGACGAGCGGGAGGTCACGGTCCAGGACGCCCGTCAGGGTCTGGAGGACGGTGGTGATGATGGTCGCGCCGCCCGGGGAGCCGAGGGCCAGCACGGGCCGGGCGTGGTCGTCGAGGACGATGGTGGGCGACATGGAGGAGCGGGGCCGCTTGCCGGGACCGGGGAGGTTCGGGTCGTGGACGGCCGGGTTCGCCGGGGCGAAGGAGAAGTCGGTCAGCTCGTTGTTGAGCAGGAAGCCGCGCCCGGGCACGGTGATGCCGCTGCCGCCGGTGGACTCGATGGTCAGGGTGTACGCGACGACGTTGCCCCACTTGTCGGCCACCGTCAGGTGCGTGGTGTTCTCCCCCTCGTACGTCGTCGGCGCCGCCGTCCCGCCCGTGGCGCACGGCTCGGGGTGGCGGGGGTCGCCGGGGGCGAGCGGGCTGGTGAGCGCCGCGTCGTCGCGGACCAGGCAGGCGCGCGAGTCGGCGAACCGCTGGGAGAGCAGCCCCTTGACGGGGACGTCCTCGAAGGCGGGGTCGCCGACCCAGCGGCCCCGGTCGGCGAAGGCGATGCGGCTGGCCTCGATGAACCGGTGCAGGTACTGGGCCTCGGTGAGGGACGACAGGTCGGTGCGTTCGAGGATGTTGAGCGCCTCGCCCACGGTCGTGCCGCCCGACGAGGAGGGCGCCATGCCGTACACGTCCAGGCCGCGGTAGGAGAGCTTGGTGGGCTTGCGCCGCACCGTGTCGTACCGGGCGAGGTCACGCTCCGTCAGGTCACCGGGGCGGACCTTGCGGGTGGCGCCCTGCCGGACGGGCGGCTCCTGGACGGTGCGGACGATGGCACGGGCCAGCTCGCCCCGGTACAGCGCCCCGGAGCCCTGGCGGCCGAGCTTCTCGTACGTCCGCGCGAGGTCGGGGTTCTTGAAGACGGAGCCGACGGCGGGCAGCCGGCCGCCCGGCAGGAACAGCTCCGAGGAGGCGGGGAAGTCCCGGAACCGGGCCTCGTTGGCCTGGGTCTGCGCGCGGAAAGTGGCGTCGACGGTGAACCCGTCGCGCGCCAGCCGTTCGGCGGGCTTGAGCAGTTCCCGCAGCGACTTGCTGCCCCAGGCGTCGAGCGCGGCCTCCCATGTCGCGGGCGTGCCCGGGGTGCCGACGGACCGTCCGCTGGTCATGGCCTCGTCGAAGGGGATGGGCTTGCCGTTCTCCACGAAGAGCGAGGCGTCCGCGGACAGCGGGGCCGTCTCGCGGCCGTCGATGGTCCGCACGGTGCGGGTCCTGGCGTCGTAGTGGACGAAGTAGCCACCGCCGCCGATGCCCGCCGAGTAGGGCTCGGTGACGCCGAGGGCCGCCGCGGTGGCGACCGCCGCGTCGACGGCGTTGCCGCCGCGCCGCAGCACCTCGATGCCGGCGGCGGAGGCGTCCGGGTCCACGCTGGAGACGGCCCCTCCGTAACCGGCCGCCACGGGTTGCTTGACGGGAGCGGTGCTCTCCGTCGGCGGTGCCGCGGCACCGACCGACAGGACCGTGGCGGCGACAGTGGCGAGCGAGACGTTACGTACGTGGGACCGACGCATCCGTACCTCCAGTCAACGACCGTCCGGGCAGCCTAACTTCGCGGACAGCCCGTCGCCAGGACCGCCTCGAACGACGTTTCGCTCCCCCGCTACCATGCGCGCCCATGTATGAAGACCTGCTCAACATCCTGCTCGGCGTCATCGCCACCGGGGTCAGCGCGTCGCTCGGCTGGATCGCCCGCACCGCGCTGTGGCGCCGCAAACTCCGCCGTAAGCAGGCCTTCTACGGGCTGCCGGGGAACGCCGAGTGCCTGCTGGTGGTCAACCGCGACTCGGGCAGCGACGGCGCCGTGCGCCGCTTTGACGTGTTCGCGCTGCTGGAGCTGTCGGCCCTCATCAAGGACTGCGGCGCGCACGCGCGGATCGTCCCGCACGACGTGGCGCAGCAGGGCTTCGGCGAGCGCACCGAATTCTGCCTCGGGGGGCCGGCCTCGAACAGACGCATGGCCGCGCACCTGGCGACCCTGCTCCCCGGTGTGCAGGTCAACGTGGACGTGGAGCCGAGCCCCGAGCGCGGCGCGTTCAGGATCGGCCCGGACCTGTACCCGGTGGACGGGGGGACGACGGAGTACGCCATCGTGGCCCGGCTCACCGCCGGGGAGGGCGCCCGGCCGGTGTTCCTCTTCTGCGGCCAGCGCGCGATCACCAACCAGGCGGCCAGCCGCTACCTGGTCCGCCACCAGGAGAAGCTGGCCCGGAAGTACGGGACCGACGGCGCCTTCGTCCTGCTGCTGAAGGTCGTCAATTCCGAGGCGTACGGTCCCGACGTCGTCGAGCTGGTCGCCGACGTGACCCGGGCGGCGCGGTCGGCGCCCACGCCCACGGCCACGCCCGCGTCGGCAACGGCACCGCTGCCGGACGCCGGTGAGCGGCGGCGCGGTTAGCGGCGGGCGCGGGCGGTCGGCCGGGCGGGGCCGAACGGGCGGGGGCGGGGGCGGGGGTCAGACGCCCGTGCGGCCGTCGAGGAGTTCCCGGAGGACGTCGAGGTGGCCGTTGTGGCGGGAGGTCTCCTCGATGAGGTGGAGGAGGATCCAGCGGAGGTTCGGGTGGCGGCCGTCGCGGATGGAGCGCCGGGCCGTCGCGTCCAGGTCGTGTTCGGCCACGAGGCGGCGGTAGCGGGCGCTCTGCTCCTCGTACTCGGCCAGCAGCGTGGGCAGCGGGATGTCGACCGCTGTCCGCATCTCGGGGTCCGGGTCGTCGTCCGTGGCCTCCGTGAGCGGCCCCTCGGGCTCCTCGCCGAGGAACACCACCTGGATCCAGTGGTGCTCCACCCAGCGGAGGTGGCTGATCAGCCCGCACAGCGTCATCAGCGGTGAGCCGGGGAGCGGAGCCTTGCGGGCGTCCTCGGCACGGACGCCCTCGCACTTGGCGAGCGCCGTGGCACGGGCGTAGTCGAGGAAGGTGGCCAGCTGCGTACGCTCGTCCCACGCGGGAGGCGTATCGGTTCGTGGTGTCATCGCGGGAAGTGTCCAGCACCCGCACGGGGGTGTCGAGCGATTAAGCGCGGGAGCGGGCCGGGCGGCGCGCAATACGGCACGAGGGGAAATTTCCGGCACCCTCCGGGCAACCCGCGGCCTCCGATCACCCTCTCAGCAGGGGACGAGCAATCGCATCGGAGGTTTTCCAGGTGACCCGCACACGCCCGCGCAGCCCCTTCCGCACCGCCGCCCTGTCCGGCACCGCGGTCCTCGCCGCGGCCGCCCTGACCGCGTGCTCGGGCGGCTCCGGGACGGCGGAGGCCGACGGCAAGGACGCCCGGCCGGAGACCCGGATCTCGGTGAACCTGTCCGGCAAGCAGGCCAGGGCGGGCGAGCCGGTGAAGGTGACCCTCGCCGAGGGCCGGCTCCAGCAGGTCACCGTCACCGACTCGAAGGGGGCCACGCTCAGCGGCTCGGTCTCCGCCGACGGGCGGACCTGGACCTCTGCCCGCGCGGCCGCGCCCGGCACCGGGTACACGGTGGAGGCGCGGGACGCGGAGGGCGGCAGCGCGAAGGCGGAGTTCGCGACGGCCGCGCCCGCCAAGGTGAACAAGCTGACGCTGGCGCCCGGCAAGAACAGCACGGTCGGCATCGCGCACCCGCTGTCGGTGGTCTTCGACCACCCGGTGAAGAACAAGGCGGAGGTGGAGAAGCACCTCAAGGTGACCACGTCGGACAACACGGCCGGCTCGTGGGGCTGGATGGAGGACTGGTCCGGCAAGGACCGGGTCGACTGGCGGCCCCGCGCGTACTGGAAGCCCGGCACCAAGGTGACCCTCCGGGCGGAGCTGAACGGCGTCGACTCGGGGGAGGCGGGCGGCTGGTTCGTCCGCGACTACACGACCACCATGACGATAGGGAAGAACCAGGTGGTCAAGGCCGACCTCGACACGCACCGGCTGACGCTGCTGCGCGACGGCCGGGAGATCAGGGACATCCCGATGTCGGGCGGCACCCCGGGCGGCGACAAGGCCTCCTGGCGCGGGAAGACGGTGCTGATGTCCAAGGAGGGCACGATCAACATGCGCTCCGAGACCGTGGGCCTGGGCGACGCGTACGACAAGATGGTCGACTATTCGATGCGCCTGACCTGGTCCGGGATGTACGCGCACGCCGCGCCCTGGAACGCCCGTTACATGGGCAGCGCCAACAAGAGCTCCGGCTGCCTGGGCATGGACACCCCGGACGCGCGCTGGGTGTACGAGCAGGTGCAGGTGGGCGACCCGTTCGAGGTCACCGGGGGCGACGCCAAGGGCACCCAGGCGCTCAACAACGGCTACGGCGAGTGGAACCTGTCGTGGGCGGAATGGCAGGCGAAGAGCGCGCTCCGCTGACATCTCGTCCCACGACCACGCGACCCACAATCGTTACCGGCGCGTAACTTACCCATGGGTTACCTCCGGTAAGTCCCCTGTGTTTTCCTTCGGTTGACCATTCAAGCGATCACCGCGACGGGGGAACGAACCGTGGGCAAGCAGCGCGCATTCCTGCGTACGACGACGACCGGCGCCGTTTCGGCCGCCCTGCTGGCCGGGACGGCCCTGGGGTTCGCCCCCGCCGCCGCGGCCGGAGAGTCCGGCGCCACGACGGCGACGGGCGCCACGACGGGCGGCGCCACGACGGCGGCGGGCGCCACGACGGGCGGCGCCACGGTGGCCGGCGTCACCGGGACGACCGGCGGGATCCGGTTCGTCGACATCCTCGGCGACGGCGGCACCGTACTGAAGGCCAACGTCGTCACCCCCGCGGACGCCGACGGGACCCGGCGGTACCCGGTGATCGTGCTGCCCACCAGTTGGTCGATGCCGCAGATCGAATACGCCGCCCAGGCCAGGAAGCTCGCCGACGCCGGCTACGTCGTCGTCAGCTACAACTCCCGTGGCTTCTGGCAGTCGGGCGGGAACGTCGAGGTCGCCGGTCCGCCGGACGTCGCCGACGCCTCCAAGGTCATCGACTGGGCACTGGCCCACACCCCCGCCGACCCCGAGCGGATCGGCATGGCCGGCGTCAGCTACGGCGCCGGCATCAGCCTGCTCGCCGCCGCCCACGACCCGCGCGTCAAGGCGGTCGTGGCGATGAGCGGCTGGGCCGACCTGATCGAATCGATCTACAGCGGCCGTACACAGCACCTCCAGGCGGCGGCGATGCTGGGCGGCACCGGCTACCTCACCGGGCGGCCGAGCCCCGAACTCCAGCAGACCCTCAAGGACTTCCTCGCCTCCAACCTCGACAAGGAGGAGGAGATGATCGCGTGGGGCGCCAAGCGCTCCCCCGCCTTCCAGCTCGACCGGATCAACGCCAACGGCACGGCGGTCATGCTGGGCAACGCCTGGGGCGACACCATCTTCCCCCCCAACCAGTACGCCTCCTTCTACGAGAAGCTGACCGGCCCCAAGCGCCTGGAGCTGCGGCCCGGCGACCACGCCACCGCCGAGGCGACCGGTCTGCTCGGCCTGCCCAACGACACCTGGACCAGCGCCCACCGCTGGTTCGACCACCACCTCAAGGGCGTCGACAACGGCATCGACCGCGAGCAGCCGGTCCAGCTCGCCCCACGGACCGCCGGCGGCTACGAGGGGTATCCCGACTGGAAGTCGGTCGGCGCGGCCGAACGCAAGATCGCGCTGGGCGGGACGAAGAAGGTGTACGCCAACGTCGACTCGGGCGCCAACGGCGGCATCGTGATGCTCTCCAGCATCCTCGACCAGTTCCTGAAGCTCCCGCCCACCGCCTCCATCCCCCTCCTCCCCCGGCCCTTCGCCGCCGTGTGGCAGTCCGAGCGGTACGGCTCCGCGCAGCGGGTGCGGGGAACGGCGAAGCTGCACACCACCGTCACCAGCACCGACTCCAGCGGGACCCTGGTCGCGTACCTCTACGACGTGGGCCCGCTGGGCATCGGCAAGCTGGTGAGCAATGCGCCGTACACCTTCCACGGCAAGACGCCGGGCCGGCCGTTCGCCGTGGACCTGGAGCTGTTCTCCACCGCCTACGACGTCCCGGCCGGGCACCGGCTCGCCCTGGTCGTCGACACCGTCGACCCGCTGTACATCGAGCACAACCCGTCCGGCGCGCGGCTGACCTTCTCCTCGCCGGCGTCCGACCCGTCGTACGTGTCGGTCCCGCTGCGCGAGGAGTGATCTCCGGCCGCCACCGGGCGGGCCCGGCCCATCGGGTCCGCCGGCGCCGCCCTGCCCCCTTCTCCGCTGTGTCGAGGTCAGCGCAAACTATCCAGCCCGAAAAGGGACTTAACCTCTCGACACGCATAAAGGCGGCATAAGCCGTATAACCACCCTGTCACGGGTCAGCCCTCGGCGGCCTCCCCGTACATCTGGGACAGCTCCGGAGAACCGCTGATCGCCCAGTCCAGACCGGCCTCGACGACATGGATCTCCCGGCCGGAGACCAGCCGGACGACGGGGTGGCCGCTCGGCCGCAGGTGCCACTGCGCGCCCGGCACCGTCCGTACGATGACCGTACCGAGGTACAGGCCCGCGTCGTTGCCCAGCCAGGGCAACTCCTCCGGGTCGTCCCGCCAGCGGGGCAGGAGCTGGTCGATGGCCTCCAAGGAGCGGGGCGTGTCGTCCAGTTCGACCCCGAACGCCTGCATCCGCGCGCGCAGCAGGTCGCACTCGGCGAGCATGTCGGCCACCGCCTCCGGGTCGCGCTCCACCGCGGAGGGGGCGTGCCCACCGCCGTACCGCTTGCGCCAGGCGTCCAGGAAGGGGATGTTCATACCGCCCAGCGTCGCACCGAACCCACCGGGCGCACTACAGGACACCCCCTAGACGTCGAGGTCGACGACGACCGGGGCGTGGTCGGAGGCACCCTTGCCCTTGCGCTCCTCGCGGTCGACGTAGCTGTCCTTGACCGCGTCGGCGAAGGGCTTGTTGCCGTAGACCAGGTCGATGCGCATGCCCCGGTTCTTGGGGAAGCAGAGCTGGCGGTAGTCCCAGTAGGTGAACGGGTGGTCGTACTTCAGCGGACGCGGCACCACGTCGGCCAGCCCGGTGTCCCGCAGCCCGGCGAGCGCTGCGCGCTCCGGATCGGTGACGTGCGTGGAGCCCTCGAAGAAGGCGCGGTCGAAGACGTCGTCGTCGGTCGGGGCGATGTTGAAGTCGCCCAGCACCGCGAAGGGGCGGGGCCCGGCCGCGTCCTCGGCGACGGCCGTCTTCAGCGCCTCCAGCCAGCGCAGTTTGTAGGCGTAGTGCTCATGGGCCACTTCACGTCCGTTGGGCACGTACACCGACCAGGCCCTGAGGGGGCCGCAGGTCGCGGAGATGGCCCGCGGCTCGGCCACGCCGTCGTACTCGGGACCGCCGGGCAGGCCGTGGACGACGTCCTCAAGGCCGACGCGGGAGACCAGGGCCACGCCGTTCCACCGGCCGGTGGCGTGCACCGACGAGGCGTACCCCAGCTCGCGCAGCTCGTCCGTGGGGAACTGCTCCGCGGTGCACTTGGTCTCCTGGATGCACAGCACGTCCGTGCCGCTGCTCTCCAGCCAGGCCAGCAGCCGCGGCAGCCGGGCGGTGATCGAATTGACGTTCCAGGTGGCGATGCGCATGCCCCACAGCCTAATGCGGCCCTGTGACAACCACGGGCCGTACGTCCGGCGCGGCCGGGGCTCCCGGAGGGCCGGGGCGTCAGACGTCGCGGGAGTCCCCGGGGGTGAGCCGGCCGTGGTCGGCGCCGCCCAGTGCGCCGATCTGGCGGTCGTAGATCGGCCGGGCGAGGTCGGTGAGCAGCGCGTCGTGGATGTCGATGGCGCGCCGCGGCTTCACCTCGCGCACGTAGTCGATGACCTCGGAGATCTTGTTCCAGGGGGCCATCACCGGGAGCATCAGGGTCTCGACCGGGTGGTCGGGGACGGTGAGCGCGTCACCGGGGTGGAAGAGGGAGCCGTCGACCAGGAAGCCGATGTTGGTGATCCGGGGGATGTCCGGGTGGATCACCGCGTGCAGTTCGCCGTGCACCTGGACGTCGAAGCCGGCCGCCGAGAAGGTGTCGCCGTGGCCGACCGTGTGGACCCGGCCGGGGAACGCCGCCGAGAGCTGCTCCGCGACGCTGCGCAGCGTCCAGACCTCGACGGCGGGGTCGGCCTCCAGGGCGGCCCGCAGCCGCCCCTCGTCGAAGTGGTCGGGGTGCTCGTGGGTGACCAGGACGGCGTCGGCGCCCAGGGCCGCGTCCTGTTCGCTGAACCCCCCGGGGTCCACGACGAGGGTGCGCCCGTCCTTCTCCAGCCGGATGCAGGCGTGGGACTTCTTGGTCAGCTTCATGGGGCGTCCTCTCGTCAGGGAGTGTCCGCGAAGTGTCGGCGTCCGCCCGGAGGGCCGGCGAGACTGTGCGGGCACCCCCTAGGCCTCGGGGGTGGTCTCCTCCAGGATCACCTTCCGGGCGACCGCGAACGCCGAGTTGGCGGCCGGGACCCCGCAGTAGACCGCCGTCTGGAGGAGGACTTCCTTGATCTCGGCGGGTGACAGGCCGTTGCGCAGAGCGGCGCGGGTGTGGAAGGCGAGTTCGTCCAGGTGGCCGCCGGCGACCAGGGCGGTCAGGGTGACGGCGCTGCGGGTCCGCCGGTCCAGGCCGTCGCGGGTCCACACCTCGCCCCAGGCGTAGCGCGTGATCAGCTCCTGGAAGTCCCCGGTGAAGTCGTCGGCGGCGGCCAGGGCGCGGTCGACGTGGGCGTCGCCCAGCACTTCGCGCCGGACCTTCATCCCGGCGTCGTACGGGTCGGGCCGCCCGCCCGGGACGGGCCCGCCCGCGCCGGTGGCGGGCGGTACGACACCGGTGGCGGGACCCGGCGGTACGGCACCTGTGGCGGGGCCCGGCGGCACGGTACCGGCAACGGGGCCCGGCAGGACGGCGCCGCTCGGGACGGGGATCCGGGGTACGGGGATCCGGGGTACGGGGCCGTGCGGGGCGTGGGCGTCGGACACGGCGCCGTGCGGGACGTGGCCGTTGGACACGGCGCCGTGCGGGACGTGGCCGTTGGACACGGCGCCGTGCGGGACGTGGCCGTTGGACACGGCGCCGTGCGGGGCGTGGGCGCCCGGGACCGGGCCGGGCGCGGTGGGGTCGGCGGACGGGCCCGGCGGCACCGCGACCGGCGCGACGGGATGCGCGGCGGGGGCGGCGGGGCCCGGGGCGACCACGGCCGGAGCGGCGGGCCCCTGCGGGACCGCGGCGGCGATGGCGGGGACCACGGGCGGCGCGGCGAGGGCGGCCATCCCGGTCGAGGAGTCGGACACGGCCTGCCAGGAGGTGGTGAAGTGCCGTACCAGCAGGTCGGTGACGGCCCCGGGCTGCTCCACCGGCGCGAGGTGGGACGCCCCCGGCACCACGGCGAGGCGGGCGTCGGGGATGCCGGCCACCAGGTGGCGGGCCTCGGCGGGGCCGGTGACGCGGTCCTCGGAGCCGACCAGGACGAGGGTGGGGACGCCCACGCGGCCGAGGTCGGCCCGGACGTCGAAGGCGGCGAGCGCCTCGCAGGCGGCGACATAGGCGCCCGCGTCCGTCGTGCGGACCATCTGCACGGCCCATTCGACGATGGCGGGCTGCGCGGCGGCGAACCCGGGGGTGAACCAGCGCTCGGGCGCGGTGCGGGCCATCGGGTCCAGCCCGTTGGTGCGGACGATCACGCCGCGCTGGCGGAACTCGTCGGCGGTGCCGAAGCGGGGCGAGGAGGCGATCAGGGCGAGCGAGGCGAGCCGGTGCGGGGCGCGCAGCGCCAGGTCGGTGCCGATGGCGCCGCCGATGGAGCAGCCGGCGTACCCGAAGCGGTGGACGCCGAGGTCGTCGAGGGTGGCGAGGAGCCGGTCGGTGAGCTCGGCGACGGAGGTCGCCGGGTGGGCCGGGGCGCCGCCGTGGCCGGGGAGGTCGAAACGGATGACCCGCCACTGCCGGACGAGTTCGGGTATCTGGCGGTCCCACATGTGCCAGGTGGTCCCGAGCGACGGGCCGAGGATGAGGACGGGTGCGTCGTCGGGGCCGTCGGACCGGTACTGGAGGGTGAGGGGGCCGGCGGGCTGCGGGTCGGTCGTCTGCGTCTGGCTCACTCGCTCCAGGGTAGCGAGCGGAATGACCCCCTCCGGTCAGGGGGTCGCGGTCGAGACGACGTACACGCGCGGGGCCGCGGGGTCGCTGAGGTCGACGGTGATGTCCTGGGTGGGGCGGGGGTCCTTCTGCCGGTGCGTGGTGGCGGACCAGTCGCGACCGGCCGGGAACTCCCAGCCCACGGTGCGGGCGTCGCGGTGGCTGATGCTGACGTCCCGGGCGTCCAGGGCGGCCCGGGACGTGCCGACGTCGTTGAGGAAGTCGTCCAGCCCCGTGCCGCTGGTGGTGAACTCGACGTACAGCCGGCTGGACTTCCAGTTGCTCGTCTCGAAGTAGGCGACCTCGGTGGAGCCGCCCGGGATGGGGACCTCGAAGACCCGGCGCTTCATCTTGGACGGCCAGCTGTCCTGGAGGCCGGTGACGGAGGACTCGGCCTCCTTGTCCCGGCCGCTGGCACGGCTCTGCTGGGCGGAGATCACCAGGTAGCCGGCCGGGATGCCGATCAGCAGGACGATGACGACGGCGGTCAGGACGCGCCGGCGGATCATGCGCCTGCGCTCCTCCGGGGACGCCGGGCGGTTCAGTACGGACATCGCTGACATCACTGGCATGACTAGGGTTCCTGGGGGGGTCGGGTACCGCGGCCGGTGACGCCGCCGTTGCGGATGGCCTGCGCGTACCGCTCGTACTTCTCGTAGCGCTCCAGACGGCGGCGGTTGGCGCGGCGGAAGCGGCGCGCGACGAGCCGGGCGAGGTCGGCGGCGCCGACCATGCCGGCCTCGGGGCCGAGCTGGGCCTTGGCGATACGGGCCTCGGGGCGGTAGCCGCGGCCGGTGAGATGGCGGCGGAAGGCGTCCCGGGCCGGGCCGATGAGCAGGTCGTCGGCGGCGCTGACGCCTCCGCCGACGACGAAGCAGGACGGGTCGAGGGCGGCGGCCAGGTTGGCGATGCCGACGCCGAGCCACTGGCCGATGTCCTGGAACAGTTCGATGCACATGGCGTCGCCCTCACGGGCGAGCTCGGTGATCAGCGGGCCGGTGATGTCCGGGACGCTGCCCTTGACGCGCTCGATGATGTTGTACGCCACCGGCGAGTCGGCCGCCGCCAGCTCGCGGGCCTCGCGCACGAGGGCGTTGCCCGAGCTGTACTGCTCCCAGCAGCCGCGGTTGCCGCACGGGCAGCGGTGGCCGCCCGGGACGACCTGCATATGGCCGAACTCGCCGGCGACGCCGTACTTGCCCCGCTTGACCTGGCCGTCCTCCAGGATGGCGCCGCCGATGCCGGTACCGAGGGTGATCATGACGAGGTGGTCCTCGCCCCGGCCGGCGCCGAAGCGCCACTCGGCCCAGGCGGCGGTGTTGGCGTCGTTGTCGACCATGACCGGGACGGCGAGCCGGGCCTGGAGCGAGTCGCGCAGCGGCTCGTTGCGCCAGGCCAGGTGCGGGGCGAACAGGACGCGGCTGCGGTCGGCGTCCACCCAGCCGGCCGCTCCGATGCCCACGGCGTGCACGTCGTGCCGGTCGGAGAGGTCCAGGACCAGCTCCGTGATGGTGTCCTCGACGACCTTGGCGCTCTTGGACTTGTCGGGCGTCTCGGTCTTGATCTGCTCCAGGATCTGTCCGTCGGCGTCGACGACGCCCGCCATCACCTTCGTCCCGCCGATGTCGATGCCGACGGTCGGGACGCGGGGCGCGGTCAGGTGCGAGCGGCGCTCGCGGGCCGAGACGGTCCGCAGGACGGTGGCGCGGGCGGAGCCCCGGTGGGGGTAGTCGCGGTACGTGCTCACGAGTCCTGTCGTCCCTGGTGGTGGGGGGCCGGGGGGTGGGGCTCCGGCGGCGGACGGCGCCCGCCGCCCTCGATTCTGCCAGGTACGGGGCGGGCGGCGGTGGCGCGGCGGGGTCGGGTGGCCGGGTCCGGCCGCCCCGGGGGGCCGCCGGCCGGTGCGGGGGCGCGGCGGTCCCGGGAGGTGCTCAGCCGGATCTTTCCAGCTCGTGGCGGAGGTCCTCCAGCTCGCTGCCGCCCGCCATCTGGCGGGTGAGTTCGTCGAGCGTGACGGAGTCCTTGGTGTGGCTCGCCGCCATCACGCCGCGCTTCAGCAGCACGAACCGGTCGCCGACCAGATAGGCGTGGTGCGGGTTGTGGGTGATGAGCACCACCCCCAGGCCGGCGTCGCGGGCGGCCGCGACGTACTTGAGGACCACCCCGGACTGCTTGACGCCGAGGGCGGCGGTGGGCTCGTCGAGGACGAGGACCTTGGCGCCGAAGTGGACGGCCCGGGCGATCGCCACGCACTGGCGCTCGCCGCCGGACAGGGTGCCGATCGGCTGGTCGACGTCCCGCAGGTCGATGCCCATGCGCAGCAGCTCGGCGCGGGTGGTCTCGCGCATCAGGTCGACGTCGAGGCGCTTGAAGGGGCCCGCGCCCTTGGTGGGCTCCGAGCCGAGGAAGAAGTTGCGCCACACCGGCATGAGCGGGACCACGGCCAGGTCCTGGTAGACGGTGGCGATCCCGCGGTCCAGGGCCTCGCGCGGGGAGGAGAGGGAGGTCTCCTCGCCGTCGACGCGGAAGGTGCCGCCGTCGTGGGCGTGCAGCCCGGCGATGATCTTGATGAGGGTGGACTTGCCGGCGCCGTTGTCGCCCAGGACGCAGGTGATCTCCCCCGCCCGGACCTCCAGGGAGACGCCCTCCAGGGCGCGGATGTTGCCGTAGTACTTGCTGACGTCGTCGAGCTCGACCAGTGGCTCGCTCATGTCGTTGCCTCCGCGCGCTTGCGGACCCAGGCGTTGAGCAGGGTCGCGAGAAGGAGCATCGCCCCGAGGAAGAACTTGAACCAGTCGGGGTTCCACTCGGCGTACACGATGCCCTTGCTGGTCATGCCGAAGATGAACGCGCCGACCGCCGAGCCGATCGCCGAGCCGTAGCCGCCGGTGATCAGGCAGCCGCCGATCACCGCCGCGATGATGTAGATCAGTTCGTTGCCGACGCCCTCGCCGGACTGGACGACGTCGAACGAGAACAGCAGGTGCTGTCCCGAGACCCAGGCGCAGAACGCGACGCCCATGTAGAGGCCGATCTTCGTGCCGCGGACCGGGACGCCGACCGCGCGGGCCGCGTCCGCCCCGCCGCCCACCGCGAAGATCCAGTTGCCGAAGCGGGTGCGCAGCAGGATCCAGGTGGCGACGGCCACCAGGGCGAACCACCACAGGATGGTGACCTTGATGTCGATGCCGCCCAGGGAGAACTGGGAGGCGAACAGGGTCCGGGCCGAGGAGAAGCCCTCCATGTCGGCGATGGTCTTGGTCGACACGGTGCCGCTGATCAGCTTGGTCAGACCCAGGTTGAGGCCGGTCAGCATCAGGAACGTGCCGAGCGTGATGATGAAGCTGGGGAGCTTGGTACGGGTGAGCATGACGCCGTTGAAGGCGCCGATGGCCAGCGTGACGAGCAGCGAGACCAGGACGCCGACCCAGGCGTTGGCGGTCATCTGGAAGCTGAACATCGAGGAGACGAGCGCCGCGCTCGTCACCATCACACCGGCCGACAGGTCGAACTCGCCGCCGATCATCAGCAGGGCGACGGGGACGGCCATGATGCCGATCGTCGAGGCGGCGTACAGGACGGTGCCGAAGCTGGAGGCCCGCAGGAAGCCGTCGGCGACGACCGCGAAGAAGAGGAAGACGGCGGCGGCCCCGACGACGGACCCGAGTTCCGGGCGGCCGAGCAGCTTGCGCAGCGGCGAGGTGCGCAGCAGACGCTCGTCGCCGGGGGCGCCGTCCTTGGCGGGTGGTGCGGTCGTGGTCACCGGGTACCCCGCTCCGTGAATTCCGCGAGGGCGGCGGCGTCCTTCTCGGTGATGATCTGCGGCCCGGTGAGGACGGGCCGGCCGCCGCCGAGTACGTCGGCGTTGTAGCGGTACAGCCACAGCAGGTCGACGGCCTCGTAGCCCTGGAGGTAGGGCTGCTGGTCGACGGCGAAGCCGAGCTGCTTGCCCTTGAGGCCGGCGGCGACCTTGGCGTTGAGGTCGAAGGTGTCGACCTCCGCGTCGGACCCGGCGGTCTTCCTGGCCTGGACCGCCGCGTCGGCGAACGGCGCGCCGAGGGTGACGACGGCGTCGATGGCGGGGTCGGTCTGGAGCTTCGCCTCGATCGAGGCCTGGACGTCGGGCATGTTGGTCCCGTCGACGTACAGGTTCTGGAGGGTTCCGCCGAAGGTCTTCTTCACCCCGGCGCAGCGCTGCTCGTGGCCGACGTTGCCCTGTTCGTGCAGCACGCACAGGGCCTTCTTGCGGCCCCTTCGGTCCAGCTCGTCGCCGACCGCCTCGCCGGCGATCGTCTCGTCCTGCCCGATGTGCGTGAGGGCGCCGAAGGCCTTGGACTGATCGGATCCGGAGTTGACGGTGATCACCGGGATGCCGGCCTTGACGGCCCTGGCGACGGCGGCCTTCATGGCGTCGGGCTTGGCGAGGGTGACGATCAGCCCGTCGACCTTCTTGTCGACGTAGGAGTCGACGAGCTGCGCCTGCTGCTGGCCCTCGTCGCTGTGGGCGTACAGGAAGTTGATGTTGTCCTTGACGGCGGCCTGCTTGGCGCCGTTCTGGACGATGTCCCAGAAGGTGTCGCCGTCACCGGAGTGGGTGACCATCGCGATCGTCCACTTCGGGGTGTTCACCGCCGCCCGGCCCTCGGCGGCGGCGGCCTTGCGGGCGTCCTCGGCCCGCTTGCCGCCCGTGGCGCTGCATCCCGCCACGGCTCCCGCGAGGGAGATACCGAGCACCGTCGCCAGCACCGCGCGGAACGCGCGTGCCCCTGTCCGAACCCTTGCCACGACGCCGTGCCCCTCTTGATCTGCCGGTGTGCCTGCTGTGGTCGCTGTGCCTGCCGGTCGTGCTCGCGCACGACCGGCCCAGTATCGGTCATGGTGATGTGCCCGGTTTTCACCGGGTACCGGCGGGCCGCCGGACGGGCCGCCCGCGGCCGTTTCTACGGGGGCGGGGCGGCCACGTCAATGGTTTGTCCGAACATCCTTACGCAATGACGTGAAGACGTAAGGGCATTGGCGGGATGCCGTCGCGGTGACATCGCCGCGCCACGGCCCTTCGGGTTTTACGGGCGCTACGGCCGGACGAGGAGCTGGAACTCGAACGCGTACCGCGACGCCCGGTAGACGTGGGAACCGAACTCCACCGCGCGGCCGGTGTCGTCGAACGTGGTCCGTTCCATCGTCAGCAGGGGGGCGCCCTGCGCCTCGGTGAGCAGCTCCGCGTCCAGCCCCGTCGCGGCGCGGGCCCCGACCTTCTGGCGGGCGCTGTGCAGGGTGATGCCCGCGCCGCGCATCAGCCGGTACAGGCCGGTGCCCTCCAGCAGCTCGGTGTCCAGGTCCAGCAGGCCGAGCGGGAGGTGGTTGCGCAGCCGCGCCATCGGCTCGTCGTGGGCGAACCGGAGCCGTTCCACGTACCGCACGTCGGTGCCCTCCGGGAGGCCCAGCGCGGCGGCGACCTCGGCGGGGGCCGGCTCGACGCGGTTGGCGAGGACGAGGGTGGCGGGGCGCTGGCCGGCCGCCTCCAGGTCGTCGTAGAGGCTGCTGAGCTCCAGGGGGCGCTTGACCTGGCTGTGCACCACCTGCGTACCGACGCCCCGGCGGCGCACCAGCAGGCCCTTCTCGACGAGGGCCTGGATGGCCTGGCGGACGGTCGGCCGGGACAGGCCCAGGCGGCCCGCCAGCTCGATCTCGTTGCCGAGGAGGCTGCCGGGGGTGAGCGTGCCGCGCTCGATCGCGGCCTCCAGCTGCTGGGAGAGCTGGAAGTAGAGCGGGACCGGGCTGGTGCGGTCCACGCTCAGCGGCAGGCGCACGACGGAACCGGTCTCTTCTCTGGCTGCTCGGGTCTGCTTGGGCACGGGCCGAGCCTATCCACCGGGAATGATGACGGGAAGTTGTGAAGTCCTGTTGTCAGGACAAAAGCTTGACATGATGACGGCCCCGGCATCACCTTGGGGGCCATGCGCATCGGACTCATCGGAACGGGACGTATCGGGAGCTTCCACTCGGGCGTGCTCAGCCGCCACCCGGAGGTGGGGGCCCTCGTGGTCGCCGACGCCGACCCCGGCCGGGCGGCCCAGGTCGCCCGTCTCACCGGCGCCACGGCCGCGCCGACCGTCGACGACGTCTTCGCCTGGGGCGTGGACGCGCTGGTCATCGCCTCGGCGACCGCCTCCCACGCCGAGCTCATCGGCCGCGCCGCCCGCGCCGGGCTGCCCACCTTCTGCGAGAAACCCATCGCCCTCGACCTGCCGGGCACCCTCGGCGCGCTCCGCGAGGTGGAGGCGGCCGGCACCCCACTCCAGCTCGGCTTCATGCGCCGCTTCGACGCCGGCTACCGGGCGGCCCGTGACGCCGTCCGCTCCGGGCGCATCGGCCGGCTGCACACCGTCCGGACCATCACCTCCGACCCGGCACCGCCGCCCGCCGCCTACCTCCCGCTCTCCGGCGGCCTCTACCGCGACTGCCTGGTGCACGACTTCGACATCCTCCGCTGGGTCACCGGCCGCGAGATCACCGAGGTGTACGCGACCGGCGCGGACGCCGGCCCCGCGATGTTCCGCGAGGCCGGCGACGTCGACACGGCCGCCGCGCTCCTCACCCTCGACGACGGCACCCTCGCCACCGCGACCGCCACCCGCTGCAACGGCGCCGGCTACGACGTACGGATGGAACTGGCGGGCGAGCGCGACCAGATCGCGGTGGGCCTCGACGACCGGACGCCCCTCACCTCCACCGAACCGCTGGGCCCGCCCGCCGCCGACAAGCCGTGGCCCGGCTTCCTGGAGCGGTTCGCCCCGGCGTACGAGGCGGAGCTGGACGCCTTCGTGCGCCTCGCCCGCGGCGAGCAGGCCAACCCCTGCGACGGCCGGGAGGCCCTCCAGGCGCTGCGCGTGGCCGAGGCGTGCGAACGATCACGCCGTGAGCGCCGCCCCGTCCGGCTGGACGAGGTGCCGTCAGCCCTCTGAGGCGCCCGGCGCCGACAGGACCGTGCCCTGGGCGACCGCGCACAGGGTCTCGGTCCCGTCGGCGTCCACGGTCAGCAGATCGCAGCGCACCACGGCCTGCCGCCGGCCCGCGTGGACCACCGACGCGCGGGCCCGCAGCGCGAGGCCGGTCGCGGGGCGGACGTACTGGATGGAGAACCCGGCCGTCAGCACCGCCGGCCCGAGGGCGCTGCCAGCGGCGAAGGTGATCGCGTTGTCGGCGGCGTACGAGAGGACCCCGCCGTGCAGGAAGCCGTTCTGCTGGCGCAGGTCGTCGCGGACGTCCACCTCCAGGACGGCGCCGCCGTCACCGAAGGCGGCGAGGCGGGCGCCGACGAGCCGGCTGAAGGGCTGGTCGTCGAGGACCGCGCGGGCGCGCGCGAGGTCGAGGCCGGTCATCGGGTCACCACCTGACGGGAAGGCGGCGGACGCCGCGGATGAGGAGGCCGGGCAGCCAGTCCAGCGGGCCGGCCGAGGGGTCGAGGGACAGGCCGGGGAAGCGTTCCAGCAGGGAGCGCACCGCGACGCGGCCCTCCAGGCGGGCCAGCGGGGCGCCGAGGCAGTAGTGGATGCCGTGCCCGAAGGCCAGGTGCCCGCCGGTGTCGCGGCGGATGTCGAACCGGTCGGGGTCCGGGAACCTGGCCGAATCCCGGTCGCCCGCACCCAGCCCGGCCAGCACGGCGGCACCCCGCGGGATCACCGTGTCGCCCACCGGGACCGGTTCGAGGGCGAACCGCACGGTGGCGGTCTCGACGGGGCCGTCGTAGCGCAGCATCTCCTCGACCGCGCCGTCGAGCAGGCCGAAGTCGGCTCGCAGGGCGGCAAGTTGGTCCGGGTGGGTGAGCAGGGCGCGGACGCCGTTGGAGATCAGGTTGACCGTCGTCTCGTGCCCGGCGATCAGCAGCAGGTAGGCCATGGCGCACAGTTCCGCGGCCGACAGGCGGTCGCCGTCCTCCGCCCGGGTGCGCAGCAGGGCGGAGAGCAGGTCGTCGGCGGGCCCGGCCCGGCGTTTGTCCTCGACGAGGGCTTCCAGGTAGCCGCCGAGCGCGTACACGGCGGCGTTCCCCGCCTCGGTGCTCGTCGGCGCGACGATCTCGGTGGACCAGGTGCGGAAGGTGTCCCGGTCGGCGGTGGGGACGCCCAGCAGCTCGCAGATCACCGTGATCGGCAGCGGGAAGGCCAGCGCCTCCACGAGGTCGGCGTGGCCGTGCGGTTCCATGGCGTCGAGCAGTTCGTCCGTGATGGCCTGGACGCGCGGGCGGAGGGCCTCCACGCGCCGGCCGGTGAACTCGCGGGCGACGAGCTTGCGCAGCCGGGTGTGGTCGGGCGGGTCGACGACCAGCAGGTTGGGGCCGATGACCTCCTCGTCGAGCATCTGGACTCCGGCCGCCGCGGGCGACTTGGACAGCCGCGGGTCGGCGAGCGCCGCGCGCGCCTCGGCGTGACCGACGACGATCCAGAGCTCGTCCCCGAGGGGGGTGCGTACGTGGTGGACGGGTCCGCTCTCGCGGAGCTTGGCGTAGTACGGGTAGGGGTCGGCGGTGAAGTCCTCGCCGTACTCGCTCAGTTCGACCGTGATCATCGGCTCAGCCTAAGCTCCTTCCTCCCCGTCGAGCAGCCCCGAGTCCTGTACCAGGAGGGCTATCTGGACACGGTTGTTGAGGCCGAATCCGGCCAGGATGCGTGAGACGTGCGTCTTGACGGTCGGCACGCTCATGTACAGGTTCGCGGCGATCTCGGCGTTGGACAGGCCCCGGCCGACGGCGAGGGCCACCTCCCGCTCGCGCGCGCCGAGTCCGGCGAGCCGGGCGGCCGCCGACGCCCGCCGGCCGGTGCGGTGGTCGTCCGCGTGGTGTGCCACATGGGTCATCAACTGGCGGGTGACGGCCGGGGAGAGCACCGGGTCGCCGGCCGCCACCCGGCGTACGGCGTCGACGATCCGGTCCGGCGGGGTGTCCTTCAGGACGAACCCGGCGGCACCGGCCCGCAGCGCCCGCAGCACCTGTTCGTCGGCGTGGAACGTGGTGAGGACGACGACCTCGGGGGCCCCGGGGCGGGCGCGGAGCCGTTCGGTGGCGGTGAGTCCGTCGACGTGCGGCATACGGATGTCCATGAGGACGACGTCGGGGGCGGTACGGGCCACGAGCGCGGGGACGTCGGCGCCGTCGGCGGCCTCCCCGACGATCTCGATGTCGTCGGCGCCGCCGAGCATGAAGGTGAGTCCCGCGCGGACGAGGGGGTCGTCGTCGACGAGGAGCAGCCGGATGGTCATGAGGGCCACGGTAGCCAGGCGTGGAGCCCGAACCCGCCGCCGGGCAGGTGCCCGTGGGTGAGGCGGCCGCCGGCGAGGGTGGCCCGTTCGGTCAGCCCGATGAGTCCCTGGCCGGATCCGGGCACGTGGGGGACGGGGCCGGTGGGGGCGGGGTTGCGGACGTCGACGGTCAGCCCGTCCCCGGGGCGGCCGCGGACGGTGACGGTGACCCGTGTGCCGGGGGCGTGCTTGCGGGCGTTGGTCAGGCCCTCCTGGGCGATGCGGTAGACGGTGCGGCCGGTGGCGGCGGGGACGCCGGCCGGGTCGTCGACGGTGGTGTCGAGCGTGACGTCCATGCCGCCCCGGCGGGACTCGCCGACCAGGGTGCCGAGGGTGGCGAGGGTGGGCTGCGGGCGGTCGCCGTCCTCGCGGTCGCCGGGGGCGCGCAGTACGCCGATGATCTCGCGCAGGTCCTGGAGCGCCTCGTGGGCGCTGTCGCGGATGACCCCGGCGGCACGGGCGACCTGGGGCGGGGGCGCGTCCGGCCGGAACTCCAGGGCACCGGCGTGGACGCTGAGCAGGGTGAGGCGGTGGGCCAGGACGTCGTGCATCTCGCGGGCGATGGCCTCGCGGGCGGCCCGCTGGGCGCGTTCGGCGCGGAGCCCGGCCTCGGCCTCGGCGCGCCGGGCGCGTTCCCGCAGGGCGACGACGAGTTGGCGCCGCGAGCGGACGAGCATGCCCCAGGCGGTGACCAGCAGGACCAGGACGACACCGACGGCGATCCCCGCGACGGGGTGCAGGGTCGGGTCGGGGCGCACGAACACCTGGACGACGCCGCAGACGAGGGCCAGACCGCCGACGTACGCGAGGCGCCGGAACGGCACCCGTACGGCGACGCCGAACAGGGCCACCAGCAGGGCCCCGCCGGCGGTGGGCGCGACCGTGCTCAGTACGGACAGGGCGACGGCCAGGCCCACGGGCCACCGGCGGCGCAGCCAGAGCGCGCAGCAGGCGGCGGCGCCGAGGAGCTGGTCGGCGACGACGGCGGCGGGCGCGTTGCCCAGCGCGCTGGAGGCCTCGGCGGCGAGGACCCCGACGAACGCGGCGAAGAGGAAGGCGGTCGTGTCGACGACCCAGTCCCGTACGGTACGCCGGTGCCGCGCCGGGCGGCCCTGCCCGCCGCCGGGGCCCTCCGGGCCGCCGGGCCCGTCCGTGAGCGCCGGGCCGGCGGGTTCGGCCAGGTCGGAGGGGAGCAGCCAGGGGTAGTCCGCACGCGTCATGCCGCCCAAGTTATGCGGGCGCCGGGCGCCGCGCGGCCCGGGAGGGGCGGTCCGCTACCGAAGTCGCCGAGACCGATACTTCCGGACCCGGCGCCCATACCGAGGGGGGAGGCGGTGGTCCGGCGGCGGGGCCGAGGCTTCCCGGTATGAAGAAGATCCTGGAAGTCATCGGCACCCTGTCCCTCGTCGTCGGCGTGTGCGGGGTGCTGCGTGAGCTGACCGGCTGGTTCCGGTTCCTGGGGTTCACGCGGTACCTGACGGACCGTGTGGGGATCCTGCACGGGCGGGAGCTGTTCGCCCACATCGTGCTCGCGGTGACCGGGTTCGCCGTCCTGATGATCGCGGACCGGCTGCGGCGGGCGTAGGGGGTGGGCGGACGTCCCGGGCCGGGGGGTGCCCGGCCGCCCGGGGCCGGTCGGGTGCCCCGGGTCGTCAGTCGCCGGGGGCGAAGGTGCCGAACCGGGCGGGGCCGGCGACGCGGTAGGTCTGGATGGTGACGCCGGTGGTCGTGGCGCGGTGGCCGGTCAGCTCGAAGGCGGTGGGCGCGCCGCCGTCGGGGAAGAGGCGGCGTCCCTTGCCCAGGAAGACCGGGTAGACCAGCAGGTTCAGCTCGTCGACCAGGCCCAGGGCGATGAGGCTCCGGGCGAGCCGGGCGCTGCCGTGGACCTGGATCTCGCGGCCGGGCAGCCGCTTGAGGCGGTCGACCTCCTCGGCCAGGTCGCCCGTGAGGACGGTGGAGTTGTGCCACTCGGCCGTGCCGAGGGTACGGGACACCACGTACTTGGGCAGGGAGTTGAGCCGGCCGGCGACCGGATCGTCCTCGTCGGTGACGTGGGGCCAGTACGCGGCGAAGATCTCGTACGTCCGGCGGCCGAGCAGGAAGCCGTCCACCCGGCCGAACACCTCGTCCATGAACCGGCCGAACTCCTCGTCCACGTAGGGGACGCTCCAGCCGCCGTACGCGAAGCCGTCGGTCCGGTCCTCGTCGGGGCCGCCCGGAGCCTGCATGACTCCGTCGAGCGTCATGAAGGTGGTGACGGTGAGCTCGGCCATGGCCGGCGCCTTCCTCCTGGAGCGGTCGGTCCTTCATCGTGTGCCATGACGACGGACCGTGCCTCCGCACGGAACGCACCCGGGCGCGGGCCTCCCGGTCTCGGGGTCCGATTCCCGCCAGCGCCCCGGCCGCCCCTCCGATGTCATTGAACCCGCAACCACTTTGGACGTACCACGGTGGACGAAGGCTCGGAGGGGCACATGAACGGCAGGACAGCTCTGGTCACCGGCGGCAGCCGCGGCATCGGGGCGGCGGTCGCGCTGCGGCTGGCCCAGGAGGGCGCGGACGTCGCGATCACCTACGTGCGGGGCGAGGAGCGGGCCCGGGAGGTCGTCGCCAAGATCGAGGCGACCGGGCGGCGCGGGGTCGCGCTGCGCGCCGATTCCGCGGACGCGGCCGAGGCGGCGGGCGCCGTGGAGCGCGCGGCGGGCGCCCTGGGCGGGCGGCTGGACGTGCTCGTCAACAACGCCGGCATCGGGGTGCTCGCCCCGCTGGAGGACCTGACGGACGGCGATGTGGACCGGGTGCTGGCGGTGAACGTGCGCGGCGTGTTCGTGGCGTCGCGGGCGGCCGCGGCGCGCATGGGGCGGGGCGGGCGGATCATCACCGTCGGCTCGTGCATGACGCAGCGCGTGCCGGGCCCCGGCGGGACGCTCTACACGATGAGCAAGTCGGCGCTGACCGGCCTGACCAAGGCACTCGCCCGGGAGCTGGGCGGGCGCGGCATCACGGCGAACATCGTCCACCCGGGGCCGGTCGACACCGACATGAACCCGGCGGACGGCCCGTACGCGGACGGGCAGCGCGCGCTGACGGCACTGGGCCGCTTCGGCGTGCCGGACGAGGTGGCGTCGATGGTGGCGTTCCTGGCCGGTGAGGAGGCGGCGTTCGTGACGGGCGCCGAGTTCGCGGTGGACGGCGGGCACGCCGCGTAGGGCGTGCGCGGACACGCGGGGGGAGGGCGCGAGGGCGCACCGGTGCTGTCGGGCCGGGGCGCCCCCGCGTACGGGCAGGTGTCGTACTGCCCGGGTCGGTCAGCCCAGCTCGTCGTGGCGGGCGGCGAGGCGCTTGGCGCCCAGTGCCGTCAGCGAGCCGAACAGGCGGAGGCGGGAGATGCCGCCGTCCGGGTAGATGTCGACGCGGACGTGCGTGCCGACCGCCGGCTCCGGCAGGACGAACCGGTGGTTGGTGTCCGGCTGGAGGCGGGTGCGCGGCAGGACCTCGGTCCACTCGCCGCCCTCGCCGTCGCGTACCGAGAGGGCGGCCCAGCCGGCGCTGTTGCCCTTCAGGTAGGCCGTGTCGATCTCGACCGCGCGGACGGCGGACTGCTCGACGAGCCGGTAGCGGATCCAGTCGTTGCCCTTGTCGCGGCGGCGGCGGGTCTCCCAGCCGTCGTCCATCTTGCGGGAGCGGCCCGGCTGGATGGTGTTGGTGGCCGGGGAGTAGAACCGGTCGGAGGCGTCCTCGACGTGGCCGCCGTTCTCCAGCGCCACGACGTCGAAGGTGCCGAGCACGCCGAGCCAGGCCGGGTCGGGGGCGACGTCGCCGTACACGCGGAGGCGGGCGATGCCGCCGTCCGGGTGCTGCTTGACCCGCAGGTGCGTGAAGCGCCGCTCGACGTCGACGGCGAAGCCGTTGGCCGCGTGGCCGCCGATGGCGGTGCGCGGGACGAGGGTCGTCCACTCGACGTCGTCGGCGAGGAGCTGTTCGGGCGACGGGGAGCCGGCCGCCGCGGTCGCCTCGACGGAGACGGCCTGCGGGTAGTTGCCGCGGAAGTGGGCGGTGTCGACGACGATGCCGCGGACGACGCCGGGCGCGCCGAGGCGCACCAGGGCCCAGTCGTGGTCCTCGTCCGTCGGGTGGGGCTCGGTGGCGGAGACGCCGCGGCGGCGGCGCGTCTCCCAGCCGTCCATGATCTTGCCCTTGTGGCCGAAGTGCTCGGGGTCGAACTCGGCGGGCTCGGGCTTGAGCATGTTCTCGCGCTCGGCGAAGAACTCGTCGTTGGCGGCGATGACGCCCGCGCCGAGGCGGCGGTCGGCCAGGTCGACCAGGCCGGTGAAGGGGAAGTCCGCGGTGCGGTAGTCGGCGTAGGGGTCACCGCCGCCGTACGGGCTGGCGTCGCCGGTGAAGGACGGTATGGCGGTCACGGGTGTCACTTGTTCCTTTCGAGCAGCCGGCCGGTGGGCTCGGCCGGGATGCCGTTGTCGGCGATGCGCACGCCGCGCAGCCAGGTGGACCTGACGACGCCGTGCAGGGTCTTGCCGGCGTACGCGGTGACCCGGTTGCGGTGGTGCAGCTCGGCCGGGTCGACGGTGAAGCTCTCGTCCGGGTCGAGGACGGCGAAGTCGGCGTCGCGGCCGGCTTCGATGGCGCCCTTGCGGTCGAGGCCGGCGAGGCGGGCCGGGCCGGCGGACATCCAGCGGACGACGTCCTCCAGGGTGTGTCCGCGGCGGCGGGCCTCGGTCCAGACGGCGGGCAGGCCGAGCTGGAGGGAGGAGATGCCGCCCCAGGCGGTGGAGAAGTCGGGGGTCTTGAGGTCGGCGGTGGAGGGCGAGTGGTCGGACACGATGGCGTCGATCGTCCCGTCGGCGAGGCCCTCCCACAGCGCGTCCTGGTTGGACGCCTCACGGATGGGCGGGCAGCACTTGAACTCCGTGGCGCCGTCCGGGACCTCCTCGGCCGTGAGGGTGAGGAAGTGCGGGCAGCTCTCGACGGTGATCCGCACGCCCTCGCGACGGGCGGCGGCGATCATCGGCAGCGCGTCGGCGGAGGACAGGTGGAGCACGTGCACGCGCGCGTCGAGCCGCCTGGCCTGGTTGATGAGGTTCTCGATGGCGGTGTTCTCGGCGTCGCGCGGCCGGGAGGCGAGGAAGTCGGCGTACTTCGGCGAGCTCTTCTGCGGGGCGGCGTCCAGGTGGTGCGGGTCCTCGGCGTGCACGATCAGCAGGCCGCCGAAGCCCGCGATCTCGGCGAGGGACGCGGTGAGCTGCTCCTGGTCGAGCGAGGGGAACTCGTCGACGCCGGAGGGCGACAGGAAGCACTTGAAACCGAAGACGCCCGCGTCGTGCAGCGGCCGGAGGTCCTTGACGTTGTCCGGCAGGGCGCCACCCCAGAAGCCGACGTCGATGTGCGCCTTGGCGCGGGCCACGTCCTGCTTGGTGCGCAGGTTGCCGACCGTGGTCGTGGGCGGCAGCGAGTTGAGCGGCATGTCGATGAGGGTGGTGATGCCGCCGGCGGCGGCCGCGCGGGTTGCGGTCCAGAAGCCCTCCCACTCGGTGCGGCCGGGGTCGTTCACATGGACGTGGGTGTCGACGAGGCCGGGGAGGACGACGTGGTCGCCGACGTCCTCCAGCCGGGCGCCGGCGGGCACCTCGGCGTCGTGGGGCAGCACCGCCGCGATGCGGCCGCCGGCGACGGCGACCGAGGCGGGGCGGGTGCCCTCGGGGGTGATCACGCGCGTCGAGCGCAGTACCAGCGTCACCTCCGCGTCCGTGTCGACGCCGGCGACGTCGACGTCGCCACCCTGTTGCGCGTTGCCGTTCAGGTCCACGTTCCCGTCCACATCGCCTTCCACATCGCCGGTCGGATCATCGTTTTCACGAGTTTTTCAACGAACTGTTGAAGGAGTCTTCACTCCGGACCCCACCTCGTCAAGGGTCCCCCGGTTCCTCGCCGGGTGGCGGACGGGCGACTTGGATGTTTCCATGAAGTGGAAACATAATTTCACCCAGGAGAACGTAGCTCTCCACATGAGGAGCACCGGCAGACCTTCGCGCACCCCCGCGGACACCCGGACAAACAGCGCCTGACCGGCCAAGACGTCCCACCGAGGGCGATGTGCCCGGAGGAAGGGCCCGGTAGGCTGCTGACTTGCCGCATCCGCCTCGAAAGGACCGTTGACGTGCCGACGTCCAGCGCCAGCACCACCGACGCCGCCAAACCCGCCGCCGCGACCGGCGGTGTCCAGTCCCTGGAGCGTGCCTTCGACCTTCTGGAGCGGATGGCCGATGCCGGGGGCGAGGTCGGGCTGAGCGAGCTCTCGTCCAGCAGCGGACTGCCGCTGCCCACCATCCACCGCCTGATGCGCACGCTGGTGGCCTGCGGTTACGTACGCCAGCAGCCCAACCGCCGGTACGCGCTGGGCCCCCGCCTCATCCGGCTCGGCGAGTCCGCCGCCCGGCTGCTGGGCACCTGGGCCCGCCCCTACCTGGCCCGGCTGGTCGAGGAGACCGGCGAGACCGCGAACATGGCGCTGCTCGACGGCGACGAGATCGTGTACGTGGCCCAGGTGCCGTCCAAGCACTCGATGCGGATGTTCACCGAGGTCGGCCGGCGCGTGCTGCCGCACTCCACGGGCGTGGGCAAGGCGCTGCTGGCGCACACCCCGCCCGAGGAGGTCCGGGCGCTGCTCGCCCGCACCGGCATGCCGGCCGCGACGGAGAAGACGATCACCACGCCCGACGGCTTCCTGCACGCCCTGGAGCAGGTGCGTTCGGCGGGGTACGCCGTGGACGACAGCGAGCAGGAGATCGGCGTCCGCTGCATCGCGGTGTCGGTGCCCGACTCCCCCACCGCCGCCGCCATCTCCATCTCCGGCCCGGCCGGCCGGGTCACCGAGGCCGCGACGGAGCGGATCGTCCCGATCCTCCAGGGCATCGCCAAGGAACTGTCCACGGCGCTGGCGAACCCCGCCAACAACGGCCAGGCCTGACCCGGACCCGGACCCGCCGGTACCGCCAGCTCCTCCCGGCCTCGCCCCGGGCCGGACCCGGGGCAGCCGGGGGCGCGCGCCCGGAAGCCGGCGGGCCGGCGGGTCAGGGTGCCGGGCGGGGGGCCGAGAGCTTGCCGTCCTGGACGGTGACCGTGCGGTCCGCCCGGTCCGGATGGGCGCGGTCGTGGGTGACCAGCACCGTGGCCGTGCCGCGCTCCCTGGTCAGCACCGCCAGCAGGTCGAGGACCGCCGCCCCGCGCTCGTGGTCCAGCGCGCTGGTCGGCTCGTCGACCAGCAGCACGGCCGGGTCGTTCATCAGCGCCCGCGCGATGTTGACGCGCTGGCGCTGACCGCCGGAGAGCTGGTGCGGGCGCCGCCCGGCGAGGTCCGCCAGGCCGACCGCGTCGAGCAGGTCCATGACCCGCCCTCCGGCCTGCCGGCGGCCCGACAGGTGCGCCATCACCCCGAGCTGCTCGGCGGCCGTCAGCGACGGCAACAGGTTCGGCTGCTGGAAGACGATCCCGATCCGCTCGCGCCGCAGCGCCGCCCGCCCCGCCGCGTCCAGCGCGCCGGTGTCCGTACCGGCCACCACGACCCGTCCCCGCTCGGGCGTCACCAGGGTCGCCGCCACGGCGAGCAGGCTGGACTTGCCGGAGCCGGAAGGGCCGACGACCGCCGTGAGAGTGCCCGGCGGGACCGTCAGGGAGACGGCGTCCAGCGCGGTCAGCCGCCCGTCACCGTCCGGGTAGGTCAGGGTGACGTCGTCGAGGTGCAGGCTCATCGGACGCTCCCGAGCGCGGTGAGGGGGTCGACGGCGGTGATCCGCCGGATGGACAGGGCCGCGCCGAGCATCCCCAGCACGACCATCACGGCGGCCGGGACCAGCACGGTCGGCGGTTCGAGGACGAACGGCACGTCACCACCGCCCACCAGCGCGCCGACACCGACCGCGAGACCGCTGCCGAGCAGGATCCCGCCGCCCAGCATCAGCGCCGCCTGCCCCAGCGCGTCCCCGAGCAGGTAGGGCGTCGAGGCGCCGAGCGCCTTGAGCACCGCCACGTCGGCGCTCCGCTGGATCGTCCACACCGTGAAGAAGGCCCCGATGACCAGCGCCGAGATCACGAAAAGGAAGCCCCGCATCAGTTGCAGGCTGCCGTTCTCGGCCCGGTAGGACCCGATCGCCGTGAGGGCCCCGTCGACGGTCGTGCTCCGCGTCCCGGCGGCCCGGTCCCCCGCCGCCGCGTCGATGCCCTCGCCCCGCAGCACGACGACCGTCGCCCCGGTGTGCCCGAGCGCGCGCCAGTCGGCCAGCGTCGTCCACACCACCGGGGTGTGGCTGTACGAGGCGTCGCCGGCGACCGCGGCGACCGTGACCTCCAGCCGGCCCAGCCGCAGCCGGTCGCCGGCCCGGACGCCCAGGTCATCGGCGGCCGGGCCGGCGAGCACCACCTTCCCGGGGCGCAGTTCCGCGCTGCGCGGGCCGATCCCGGCGCCCGGCTCGGCGGCGAACACCGAGAGCGCCGCCGTACGGTCGCCGGCCACCGCGTCGAGCGTGCCGATGCCGAGCGGCCGGGCGGCGGTCACGCCCGGTTGCCGCGCCCAGGTCCGCCACGCCTCCTCGGGCAGCACCGAGTCGGTGAACGACACCGGCCGGCCGGGCGGCAGGGCGGCGAAGGCCAGCCGGTCGGCGGGCAGACCGGTGACCGCCGAGACGTTCTCCCGCGCCAGCCCGGCCGTCAGCCCCGACAGCAGTCCCACCAGCAGGGTGATCAGCACGATCACCATGCCCATCAGCGCGAACCGCCCTCGGGCGAACCGCAGGTCTCTCCATGCGACGAACATGCGGCCAGCCTGCCGAGGGGCGGCCCGCCGGGGCATCGCACGCCGGATGGGCCCGTCATCCAACTTTCGGTTGAGTCCCCGGACGCCGGGCCCGCCTACGCTGGACGCGACATGGATCCACGCTCGCTCACCCCCGCCCTGCGCGTCCTGCGCGTCTGCCTGCACCTGCTGGTGGCCGGACTGCTGGTGCTGGCCGCGCTGCGCTCCCCCAGCCCGGCCGCCGTCGCCGCGGCGGTCGCGACGGGCGGGGTGTACGCGGCCGGGTCGGCCCTCCGGGCGGTGCGGGAGTCCCGGACCGCCGCCGCGGTCTGGCTGGGCGCCCTGTCCGCCTCCTGGCTGGTCCTGCTGGCCCTGACGCCCGACGGACTGTGGCTCGCCTTCCCGCTGTACTTCCTGCTCCTGCACCTGCTGCCCGCCCGCTGGGCCCTGCCGGCCGTCGCGGCCACGGCGGCCGCCGCGATCATGTCGTACGTACGCCATGGCGCACCGCTGAACCCAGGCGCCGTCATCGGCCCGCTGCTGGGCGCGGCCGTCGCCGTGGCGACCGTCCTGGGCTACCAGGCGCTGTACCGGGAGAGCGAGCGGCACCGGAGGCTGGCCGAGGAGCTGACCTCGACGCGGGCGGAGCTGGCCGCCGCGGAGCGGCACGCGGGGACGCTGGCCGAGCGGGAGCGGCTGGCCCGGGAGATCCACGACACGCTCGCGCAGGGCCTGTCGTCCATCCAGTTGCTGCTGCGGGCCGCCGGGCGGGCCCTGCCGGACGGCTCCCCGGTGGCGGCCGGCCACATCGAGCGGGCCCGGTGGACCGCCCAGGACAACCTCGCGGAGGCGCGGCGGTTCGTCCGGGCGCTGGCGCCGGCCGACCTGGAGCGCGGTTCGCTGGCGGCGGCGCTGGAGCGGCTGTGCGACACCGGTGGGCCAGGCCCGAGGGCACGGTTCTCGGTGAGCGGCACGCCGGTGCCGCTGCCCACCCCGTACGAGGTGGCGCTGCTGCGGATCGCCCAGTCGGCGCTGGCCAACACCGTGCGGCACGCGGAGGCCGCGCGGGTCGAGATCACCCTGACCTTCATGGACGCGTCCGTCAGCCTGGACGTGGTGGACGACGGCAAGGGCTTCGACCCCGGCTCCCCGGCACCCTCGCCGGGCAGTGGCTTCGGGCTCCGGGCGATGCGCTCGCGCGCACGGTCCCTGGGCGGGACGTTCACCGTCGAGTCGTCGCCCGGCCAGGGGACCGCCGTCGCGGCGGCCCTTCCGCTGCGTACGCTCCGGACGGAGGACCAGCCGCTGTGACCATCCGTCTGCTGCTCGCCGACGACCATCCCGTCGTACGGGCCGGGTTGCGCGCCGTCCTGGATACCGAGCCGGACTTCACGGTGGTCGCCGAGGCCGCCACCGCGGAGCGCGCGGTGGAACTCGCGCACGGCGTGGACGTGGTGCTGATGGACCTCCAGTTCGTCTCCGGCATGCACGGCTCGGAGGCGACGGCCGCGATCACCGCCCGCCCGGGAGGACCGCGGGTGCTGGTGCTCACCACGTACGACACGGACGCCGACATCCTGGCGGCCGTGGAGGCGGGCGCGAGCGGCTACCTGCTCAAGGACGCCCCGCCGGAGGAGCTGTCGGCGGCGGTCCGGACGGCCGCGGCCGGCCGGTCGGCGCTCGCCCCGGCGGTGGCGCACCGGCTGATGGACCGGATGCGGACGCCGGCCGAGGCGCTGACCAAACGGGAGCTGGAGGTGCTCCAGCTTGTCGGCGAGGGGCTGTCGAACCAGCAGATCAGCAAGCGGCTGTTCCTCAGTCAGGCGACGGTGAAGTCCCATCTGGTGCACGTGTTCGCGAAGCTGGGCGTGGACTCGCGGACGGCGGCGGTGGCGGCGGCGACGGCCCGCCGTCTGATCCGCCGCTGACCGCCCCTCCTGTCCGGCCCGTACCGCTAGGGAGTGTCCGGAAAGTATCGGCGTCCGCCCGGCGGGCGGGCGGGGGCCGCGGTGTCCGGTGCGTGCGATCGCAAGGCGGAGGGTGGGGGCACCTCCCGCGCCGCCAGGCGCAGGGGGAGAGAGCGCAGCGGGCTGCGCCGACGACCGACAACGCGGCGAGCGAGCGTGCCGGACGCCCCCGGCCAGACGGGAATTTCGACACACGCCCTAGCGGGGCTGTTCGGCGAACAGCTCCACCGCGTGGCGCAGGCCGGTGAGCGCGGCGCCCAGTGCGCTCACCGAGCCGATCGCGCCCGCGATGAGCAGTAACGACCGGCGCAGCCGGCGCACTTCGGGCACGCCGGTGAGGGTCATCGCGGCGAGCGCGGCCAGTTCGTCGTCGGCTATGCCCCGGTCCGCGAAGTCGGCCGGATGACCGGCGAGTTCGCGGCGGAGGCGGGCGACGGCGGCGCGCAGCTCCGTCACCCTGGGGTCCTCGCCGCCGTCGGCCGCGTGCCTTCGTCCGATGCTTCGCAACAAAAGCTCTCCCGCCCCTCACCCGCACTACGTTGTGCGCCCGCCCCTGTACTTAACGCCATCACGGGCGGGGAGCGCCACTCCTCCGACGAAAGTCAGGAGGTGCCTTCCGGGGCGATCGCGCCCCGCCATACGGTCACGTCGAGCGTGACGTAGTGACTGGGGTCGGACTCCGGCGACTTGCCCTGGTACGTGACGAGGCCGACGTGGCCCCCGTTCGTCAGGACGCAGAGCTGGGACCCCTTGGACAGGGAGTCGAGGTCGACCCGGTCGGCGTACCGGGTCTCGGTGCGGCAGGTCTCCAGGTCGCCCTTCTGACCCGCCCGGAGGAGGATGAGGCGGCCGTCCTCGACGTGGATCTTCTCCAGGTTCCAGTCGTAGGCGATGTCCACGTTGGCGTCGTCGGCGAGCGGCTTGACGGGATCGTCCGCCAGCGTCAGGTGGTAGCCGTCCGTGAGGTCGATGCCCTGGTAGGTGGCGGGTTCGGGGTTGGCGACCGGCTCCGGGGGCCGCTCGGAGGAGGGCGTGTCGGGCGACGCGGTGGCCTGGTCCTGGCCCTGGTTCTGGTCCTGGGTGCCGTCCGCGGAGCCCTCGGGCGCGGGCGTGGAGCCGCTCGTGGTCCGGCCGCCGCCCTGCGCCCGGCTGCCGCCCTTGTCGTCGTCGCCCGACATCAGGACGTACACCCCGCCGCCGGCGAGGGCGGCCACGAGGAGCGCGGCGGTGAGGCCGAGCAGCAGGTTCCGCCTGGTCTTCCGGCGGGGCTGCGGGGTGGGCACGGAGGCGGTGACCGGGGCCGGTCCGGCGTGCGGGGGCGGGGTCGCGTGCGGGGGCGGGGTCGCGTGCGCCTGCGGGTAGCCGTACCCCGGGGTGGGCGCGGGGACGGGCGCCGGGGTGTGGGCGGCGCTCTGGGTGGGCGGCGGGCCGAAGCCGGGCGGCGGGGTCGACGGAGCCGCGTGGGCGGTCGGGGGGTGGGGCGCCGGGGCGGGCTGCTGCGGGTACGCGGCCGGTGCCTGGGCGGGCGGCGTGTGGCCGGGCGCGTGGGGGTGGGCGGCGGCCTGGCCGTGCGCCTGCGCCGGGAAGGGCGGGGGCGTCGCCGGGGCGGCCGGGGCGGCCGGGGGCTGTGCGGGCGGCGGGGGCGTGGTGGCCGCCGCCGGGGCGGGCGCGGCGGCGCGGGTGGTGATGTCCGCGGCGACGGCGCCGGGCAGCCACTCCTCCGGGCGGCGCAGCGCCGTCTGGTCGCTGGCCGTCTGACACAGGGTCAGGATGTCGGCGACGGAGGGCCGGCCGGCCGGGTCCTTGGTCAGGCAGCGGGTCACCAGCTCCCGCAGCCGGTCGGGGAGCCCGTCGAGCCGCGGCTCCTCGTGGACGATCCGGTACAGCACGCCGTGGGAGGTGCCCTCGCCGAACGCCGGGCTGCCGAGGGCCGCGTACGCGGTGACCTGGCCCAGCGCGAAGATGTCGGTGGCCGCGGTGACCGTGCGGCCGGCCGCCTGCTCGGGGGACATGAAGGACGGGGTGCCGATGGTCACGCCGCTGCCGGTGAGCGAGGTGGCGTCGGCGGCGCGCGCGATGCCGAAGTCGATCACGCGCGGTCCGTCCGCGGCGAGCAGGACGTTGGCGGGCTTGAGGTCGCGGTGCACGATGCCGGCGCCGTGGATGACCTGGAGGGCCTCGGCGATGCCGGCGACGAGCAGCAGCACCGTGTCGACGGGCAGCCCGCCGTGCGCCTGCACGGCGTCGGCGAGGGAGGGGCCGGGGACGTACGCGGTGGCCAGCCAGGGCTGGCGGGCGTCGGTGTCGGAGTCGATGACGGGCGCCGTGTACAGGCCCTGGACGCGCTGCGCGGCCTGGACCTCCTGGGCGAACCGCCGCCGGAACTCGGCGTCTTCGGCGAAGTCGGGACGGATCACCTTGATGGCGACCGGCCGGCCGCCCGGGGTGTACGACAGGTACACCTTGCCCATGCCACCGGCGCCGAGCCGGGCGGCGAGCCGGTAACCGGCCACCGAGCGCGGATCGTCGTCCTCGAGCGGCTGGAAGACCGTTCCCTGGCGTGCCGGACCACCACTCATCAACCCATGTCCCCCGTAACGGACTTCATACTGTCCTTGCTGATCACCGCGGATCACCGTCGGATCGCTTCGATCCCGGACCCGCACCTTATCCAAGGCGGAGCCCCGTCTTCACCCGCGCGCGGGAGTCCGCGCATGCGGTATGCACTCCACATGGGACATACGACGACAGACGCACCACGGATCGCCGGACTCCTCCTGGCGGCGGGCGGCGGGCGGCGGCTCGGCGGCCGCCCGAAGGCGCTGCTGGAGCACCGGGGCCGCCCGCTGGTCGAGCACGCGGTGGGCGTGCTGCGGGCAGGCGGCTGCGCGGTGGTGCACGTGGTGCTGGGCGCCGCCGCCGGGGCCGTCCGCGAGCGGGCCGCGCTGGAGGGGTGCGTCCTGGTGGACAACCCGGACTGGGAGGAGGGCATGGGGTCGTCGCTGCGCGCGGGCCTGGCGTCCCTCGCCCCGTCGGGCGGCGCGGACGCGAGCGGCGCGGACGCGGTCGTCGTGGCGCTGGTGGACCAGCCCGGGATCGGGCCGGAGGCGGTACGGCGGGTGGCCGCCGCGTACCGCTCGCGCGACGCGCTGGCGGCCGCCGCGTACGACGGGAGGCGCGGCCATCCGGTGCTGATCGGGGCGGACCGCTGGGCGGACGTGGCGCGGAGTGCGGAGGGCGACCGGGGGGCACGCGCCTATCTGAGGGAGCACGAAGGGGCGATCGTCCTCGTCGAGTGCGGGGACGTGGCCGAGGCGTACGACATCGACCGGCCGGAGGACCTGGCGCACCTGGAGTGAACGGCGTGGCACCGAGCGCCATGTTCTGTCGACCCGGAGAATCTCGACATCAACAAACCATTGAACTTCCACCATGAGGAAACTAGTATCCACTGTTCAGAAGCACCCGATCGTCAGAAGGCGCCCGTGACCGTATCTCGGCTCCCGCGGCACTCAGTGCCGCGCGCGTACGCCCGGCGGCCGCTGCACGGCGCCGTGCCACAGTCCCCGCTGAAGGAAGTGACAGCTCATGTCCGCACCAGCGCCGTCCCCGCTGGCCATCGTCGAAGCCGAGCCCCTGCCCCGGCAGGACGAGGTCCTCACCGACGCGGCCCTGGCCTTCGTGGCCGAGCTGCACCGGCGCTTCACGCCGCGACGTGACGAACTCCTCGCCCGCCGCGCCGAGCGCCGTGCCGAGATCGCCCGCACCAGCACGCTCGACTTCCTCCCGGAGACCGCACAGCTCCGCGAGGACGACGGCTGGAAGGTCGCGCCGGCTCCGGCCGCGCTGAACGACCGCCGCGTGGAGATCACCGGTCCGACCGACCGGAAGATGACCATCAACGCCCTCAACTCGGGCGCCAGGATCTGGCTCGCAGACTTCGAAGACGCGTCCGCCCCCACCTGGGAGAACGTCGTCCTCGGCCAGCTCAACCTGATCGACGCGTACGAGCGGAAGATCGACTTCACCGACCCGCGCACCGGCAAGTCGTACGCGCTCAGGCCCGCCGACCAGCTCGCCACCGTCGTCATGCGCCCTCGCGGCTGGCACCTGGAGGAGCGCCACCTGCGCTTCGACGGCCGCCCGGTCCCCGGCGCCCTGGTCGACTTCGGCCTGTACTTCTTCCACAACGCGCGGCGCCTCATCGACCTCGGCAAGGGCCCGTACTTCTACCTCCCGAAGACGGAGTCGCACCTGGAGGCCCGCCTCTGGAACGACATCTTCGTCTTCGCCCAGGACTACGTCGGCATCCCGCAGGGCACCGTCCGCGCGACCGTCCTGATCGAGACGATCACCGCCGCGTACGAGATGGAGGAGATCCTCTACGAGCTGCGCGACCACGCCTCGGGCCTGAACGCCGGCCGCTGGGACTACCTCTTCTCCATCGTCAAGAACTTCCGCGACGGCGGCCGCAAGTTCGTCCTCCCGGACCGCAACGCGGTCACGATGACGGCGCCGTTCATGCGCGCGTACACCGAACTGCTGGTGCGCACCTGCCACAAGCGCGGCGCCCACGCGATCGGCGGCATGGCGGCCTTCATCCCGTCCCGCAAGGACGCCGAGGTCAACAAGGTCGCCTTCGAGAAGGTCAAGGCGGACAAGGACCGCGAGGCGAACGACGGCTTCGACGGCTCCTGGGTCGCCCATCCCGACCTGGTCCCGATCGCGACGGCCTCCTTCGACGCCGTGCTGGGCGACAAGCCGAACCAGAAGGACCGCCTCCGCGAGGACGTCTCGGTGGCCCCCGGCGACCTGATCGCCATCGACTCGCTCGACGCCGAGCCGACGTACGAGGGTCTCCGCAACGCCGTCCAGGTCGGCATCCGCTACATCGAGGCCTGGCTGCGCGGCCTCGGCGCCGTCGCCATCTTCAACCTGATGGAGGACGCGGCCACCGCCGAGATCTCCCGCTCGCAGATCTGGCAGTGGATCAACGCCGGTGTCGTCTTCGAGAACGGCGAGCGGGCCACCCCGGAGCTGGCCCGCGAGGTCGCGGCCCGTGAACTGGCCGCCATCCGCGCCGAGATCGGCGAGGAGGCCTTCGCCGCCGGCCGGTGGCAGCAGGCCCACGACCTGCTCCTGAAGGTCTCGCTGGACGCCGACTACGCGGACTTCCTCACCCTCCCCGCGTACGAGCAGCTCGTCGGCTGACCCGCCCCGCACCCTCCCCGCGGACCACCCCCGCCCCCGGCGTCGCACTGCGCCGGGGGCGGGGGCGTCTCAGCGGGTCACCACGGTGCGCTGGGCGGAGAAGTCGCCCCAGGTGCCGTCCGGGAGCCTGGCGCGGAGCTTGACGGTGTAGCGGGTGCCGGGGCGGTCGGTGACGGTGAAGGTGTAGTGCACCGGGCCGGGAGGTGGCTGGGCACCCCAGACGATGGTGGTGGCGAGGGCGCCGTCGAGGAAAAGCTGGTGCTCCTTCACGGGGGCGCCGGTGGCGGGCGGGGTCCAGGACAGGGCGACGCCGCCCGGGCGGGCCGTGGCGGTCAGGCCGGTGGGGGCGGTGCTGGGGCCGGAGCCGGCGGCCGGGGCGGTGGTGAGGTCCACGGAGGGGCTGTCGGGCGAGGAGTTGTCCGCCGCGTCCCGGGCGCGGACCGTGAAGGTGTAGACCGTGCCCGGCCGGAGGTGGGTGACCCGGGCGGTGGTGGCCCTGCCCGGGACGCTGTGGACGCGGGAGTCGGCCTGGTAGACGTCGTAGGCGGTGACGCCCGCCGCGTCGGCGGCCCGCCCCCAGGTGAGGGTGACCGCCCCGGTGCCCTCCACCATGCCGCGGAGGGCCGGCGGGCGGGTGGGCGGGGTGCGGTCGTCCCGCACGGACGGGGGTGTGGTGACGGACACGGCGGCGCTGGGCGCGGACAGGTTGCCGGCGGCGTCCCTGGCGCGGACCGTGAAGCGGTACGCGGTCGAGGGGGCGAGCCGCTCGACGTCGACCATGTTCCGGGCGGCCGGCACCGACGCGACCCGCCGCCCGTCGTGGAGCACCTCGTACCCGGTGACCGCCGTGTCGTCCGTCGAGCGCTCCCACATGACGTGCGCGGACGTGGCGCTGCCGGCCTGGGCGGTCACCCCGGTGGGGGTCGTGGGGCGCGCGGTGTCCTTGGCCCGGTCCGCGTCCGGGCCGCCGCACGCGGTGAGCAGGAGGGCGGCGGTCACGCTCAACGCGGCGGCGGTCGGGGGACGGTGCACGATCGGCCTCCACACGGACGGCTGGGAATTGGTCCAGACCTGTATGGCACACCGGGAGGGGACGCTTCAAGAGTGGGGACGATCCCGGCTGGTGCGGTTCCGGCGGAGGCGGTTTCCGGAGGATCCCCGCGGGGCCGTCCGTGCGGCCCCTTTCGCCGCGGCCCGCGCGGCCCGTGAGGCGAGGGCCGCCGTCCCCGGGTCCGGGTGGTGGCCGGCGAGGGACTGGAGGACCCGCAGGGCGGTGGCACGGTCGGTCCCGGTCAGGGCCCGGACCAGAGCGGGCGCGCCGCCGGGCCAGGCCGAGGAGGCGGCGTCGAAGGCGCCGGGGAGCGCCGGGACGCCCGCGTCCCCGTGCTCGGCGGTCGTGCGCCGGTCCCGGGCCCGGAGCTCCTCCAGCGTCTCCAGGGTGAGGACCGCGCGGGCGCTCTCGGGGACCCGGTCGGCGTCGGCGGGGGTGGCCTCGCCCCGGGCCGTCAGCAGCCGGTGGGCGTGGGCGCCGACGGCCGGGTGGGTGAGGGCGGCCCGCAGGGCCTCGGCCGGTACGGAGGCCAGGTCGAGACGGGCGAGGAGCGCGGCGGTGTCGAGCCCCTGGAAGTCGGCGGCCTTGGCCGCGCCCGCGGCGTCGAGGAGCTCGCTCCAGGCGGCGACGCCCCGGCCGGCCGTCCACCGGGTCAGGGTGCCGGCGGCGGTGTCGGCGGGCCAGCTCTGGACGGCGGTGACGACCTCGGCGGCCTCCCACTCGGAGACCTCCTCGTCCCCGGGGGCCGCGACATGACCGGCGGTCAGGACGTGGCGGAGCACGGCACGGCCGAGCGGGGTGAGGCCGTACGCGTCGCCCGCGCGGAAGACGCAGCCCGTCGCGGCCAGCCGGTCGACGACCTCCGCCAGGGCGTGGGCGTGCGTCTCCAGTCCGGCCCGGTCCTCCTCGGTGAGGGAGGGCATGCCCAGGAGGGCGGGGAGCCGGTCCGGGGACGGCATGGCGTACGGCCGGTACGAGGTGTCCTCCGGTAGCGGTACGGGCGCGTCCTCCAGGTCCGGGTCGACCGGCAGGCCTCCGCTCTCGGCCGCCTTGCGGACGACGGAGTCGGCCGTGCCGCCCCGCTCGTACAGCGCGTAGAGCAGGTGGGCGGCGTCCTGCGCGTACTCCGATGCGGAGGTGAAGCCGATGCTGTCGACGACCGCCGCCAGGACGTCCGCGGCGAGTTCGGTGAGTTCGGCCGGCGTCCCGTCGGCCCAGACGGCGGCCGCCGGGCCGGGGAAGCAGCGTTCGGCCAGTTCGGGCGGGACGTCCGCGGAGCCCGCGGCGAGGGCGGCGGGGAGCGGGGCGGCGTGCAGCAGTTCCTTGATCGCCTCGGGGGCGGGCAGTGCGGGCGGCGGGGGGAGGGGACGTGCGGCGTCGCCGTAGTAGTCCAGGTGTTCGCCGAGCAGCCGGTCCGCGAGGGCGAAGTGCGGGATCGACTCCGGTCCGGGCGCGAGGGAGGCGTGCGGGCCGTCCGGCTCGGCGAGCGCGGCGGCCAGGCCGGCGGCCGTCCAGCGGTCGACGAGCTCGTCGGCGAGCCGCTCCAGCCCGGCGGGCACGTCCTCGTCCGGGCGGCCGGCGGGCCGTGGCGGGACGGGCAGCAGGGGGCCGGCCGGCGAGGGGGCCTCGGCGTCCCGGGCGGAGGCGGCCAGCAGCAGCTCGTCCAGCCGCGCCCGGACGGCGAAGGTGCGGGCGGCGACGTCGGAGCGGTGCAGCGGCGCCGGGAGGGCGGGGCGCTCGGCGCGCGGGGTGTTCTCGTGGGCGGCGAGCCAGGCCCGTACGGCGCCGGGGTCGTCGGCGTCGACGCCGTCGGAGCGCAGCAGGGAGGCGTACCAGCGCGGCCAGGTCAGGTTCCACGGGTCGGCCATGGCCCGGCGGTGTTCCGGCACCGCCTCGTCGAGCGCGGCGAGCAGCCGGGCGTGCCGCTTGGCGTTCAGGCGGCCGGACGCCCGCGCGAGGTCGGCGAGCGCGGCGACGACCTCGGGCACGGCGTCGGCCTCCGGCGGGGAGCCCCACAGCAGTACCGGCAGGTCCTCGTGGAGCACCGGGCCCAGCAGCCGCGCGGTCGGCTCGGGCACCCCGGTCCGGCGGTCGGCCCCGTGCAGGGCGAACAGGGTCAGGACGGCGTCCGCGGTACGCACGGGGAGGGGGGCCTTCCCGCGGGCCTCGCGTTCCTTGCCGGCCCAGGCCAGGAAGGTGTCGAGTCCGGTGTTGGGGGCGGGGGTACGGATCACGGTCACTCGGGGAGCGTATGGGCCGCGCCCGGGGTGCGCGGGGGTCGGCGCGGCTCGCGCCCGGGCGGGTAGCCCGATCAGGGGACGCCGGGGCGGGGCGCCGTTGTCAGTGGGGTGCGCTTCACTGGTTCCATCACTCTCCGTGACGAGTGCTGGGGGGATCATGACGGAGCGTTTGACGTACCTGACGCCGACCGGGCTGCGGCAGCGCGGGTGGACCGACGCGATGGTGCGGCAGTTGCTGGGTGAGCCGGACGTGCAGGGGCGGGACCCGCGGCGGTGGTCAGTGGCGCCGGTCCGGCTGTACCTGCTGGCCAGGGTGGAGGCGGTGGAGCGGACACCGGAGTTCGCGGCGTGCTCCGCCTCGGCGGGGCGCAGCCCGGCGGCCGTGCGGGCCGGGGCGGAGCGGCGGCGGGCGGCCGTGCTGGCGGCGATCCGGGCGGAGCCGATCCGGGTGCCGCTGCTGCCGGAGGCGGAGCTGGAGCGTCGCGCGGTCCGGCACCGGCGGTCGACGGGCGCCGGTGCGGGCGGGGGCGGCGGGCCGGGGAGCGCGGGTTCGGGCGCGGGAGGTCCGGGGGCCGGCCGCCCGGTGGGGGCCGGCCGCCCGGGCGCGGAGGCACGGGGCCAGGAGGCGCCGGGCCCGGAGGCACCGGGCCAGGAGGCGCCGGGCCCGGGGGCGCCGAGGGCGGGGGCGCCGGGCCCGGAGGCGCCGAGGGCGGGGGCGCTGGTGCGGTGGCAGGTGGACTACCTGCGGTACACCCTGCGCCGGTACGACGCGCTGCTGGACGGGCTGTACGGGGCGACCGGGCGGGCGGAGGCCGAGCGGCTGCTGCGCGAGCGGGTGTACGGGGCGATCGCGCGGGCGTACCCGCGGCTGGCCGACGAGTGCGCGCGGCGGCGGAAGTGAGGGGGCACGATGAGTTTCCGGGCCGCCGGCGGTCTGCCCCCCCATGGACGTACACACGGAGGAGCGCATGCTCGATCTGGGACCCGCGACCCGCGGTGTGGCCCGGCTGCTGGACGGGATCGGTGACGACCGGCTCGGCGACCGGACGCCCTGCCCCGAGTACGCGGTACGGGACCTGCTGGCCCACCTGCTGGGACTGGCGGTCGCGTTCCGGGACGCCGGGCGGAAGGACCTCGGGCCCACCACGGACACGGACCCGCGGGCGGGGCTGCCGCCGCTCGCCGAGGACTGGCGGGCCGCGCTCCCCCGCCGGCTGGACGAGCTCGCGGCCGCCTGGCGGGACCCGGCGGCGTGGCAGGGCACCACCCGGGCCGGGGGTGTCACCCTGCCGGGCGAGGTGGCCGGGCTGGTCGCGCTGAACGAGGTGCTGCTGCACGGGTGGGACCTGGCGCGGGCGACCGGCCAGGAGTACGCGCCGGACGAGGCGTCGCTGGAGGCCTCGTACGCACTGCTGGCCCCCACCGCCGACGACCCGGACCAGCGGGGGCCGTTCGGCCCGCCGGTGCCGGTCCCGGAGGACGCGCTCCTGCTCGACCGGGTGATCGGCCTCAGCGGTCGCCGCCCCGGCTGGCGTCCGGACGGCGGGCCGGGGGCCGGTGGGAAATCCGGGTGACCGGCGGGAGGTGGTGTGCGATGCTCCCGGGCCATGGCCCGCAGACTCCGCCCCAGCGTGTACATCTCCGTCGACATCGAGGCCGACGGCCCCATCCCGGGGCCGTACTCGATGCTCAGCGTCGGCGCAGCCGTGGCCGGGCGACAGGACGCCGACGCGTACGAGCCGGCCGACCCGGAGGCGGACACCTTCTACCGCGAACTGCGGCCGATCAGTGACGCGTTCGACCCTGAGGCGCTCGCGGTCAGTGGACTGGACCGGGAAGTGCTGCTCAGGGACGGCGCGGACCCGGTGGTCGCCCTGGCCGAGTTCAGCACCTGGGTGAGGGAGGTGAGCAGGGGCGCGCAGCCGGTGATGTGCGGATATCCGGCCTCGTACGACTGGACGTTCCTGTACTGGTACCTGATGCGTTACACGGGCGCGAGCCCGTTCGGACATTCGGGGTGCATGGACATGAAGACGCTGTACGCGACCAAGGCGCGGCTGCCGCTGCGGGCGGTCGCCAAGGGCACGATGCCCCGCGAGCTGCTCTCCCGGCGGCGTCACACGCACCACGCCCTGGACGACGCGATCGAACAGGCGGAGCTGTTCAGCAATCTGATGGCCTGGCAGGGGGCCTGAACACGGCACGGCGGGCGCGCACGGCACCCGCCGGTGCCGTACGCGCCCGGTCGGCCCGGTGCGTCAGTGGGCCGGGGCCGCCTTGGTGGCCCTGGTCCCGGAGATCTCCTCGCCCGGTTCCATGGGGGCGGTGACCTCGTCGGCGTCGCGTCCGCCGTTGCCCAGGTGGTTGAAGACCAGGTTGAGCAGGACGGCGGCGACACAGCCGGTGGAGATGCCGGAGTCCAGGATAATCTTCGCGGTCTCCGGGAAGGCGTGGTAGAACTCCGGCGCCGTGATCGGGATGATGCCGACGGCCAGCGAGACGGCGACGATCAGGACGTTGTTGTCCTTCTCCAGGCCGGCCTTGACCAGGGTCTGGATGCCGCTGGCCGCGACCGACCCGAAGAGCACGACGCCCGCGCCGCCCAGGACCGGGCGGGGCACCACCGAGATCAGCGAGGCGGCGACCGGGGAGAGGCCCATCAGGACCAGGAACCCGCCGCCGCAGGCGACCACGAACCGGCTGCGGATCCTGGTCATGGCGACCAGCCCGATGTTCTGGGCGAAGGCGCTGCACATGAAGCCGTTGAAGAGGGGGCTGAGGGCCGAGCCGAGGGTGTCGGCGCGGAGTCCCGCCGCGATGGTCCTTTCGTCGGCCGGCCGCTCGACGATCTCGCCGAGCGCCAGCATGTCGGCGGTCGACTCGGTCATCGACACCAGCATCACCACGCACATCGAGACGATCGCGGCGAGGGCGAACTGCGGGGCGCCGAAGTGGAACGGCGCCGGGAAGCCGACCACGTCCGCCTCGGTGACCGGGCTGAAGTCGGTGACGCCGAACGGTACGGCGACGAGGGTGCCCAGCACCAGGCCTATGAGGACGGCGATCTGCTTGACGAAGCCCCGGGTGAACCGCCGCAGCACCAGGACCAGGACCAGCGTGATCGCGGCCAGGGTGAGGTAGGTGGTCGAGCCGTAGTCGTCGGCGGCGGGGTTCGGCCCCTGGGCCCATCCGAAGGCGACGGGCAGGAGGGAGACGCCGATCAGGGTGATGACGGTGCCGGTGACGACGGGCGGGAAGAAGCGGACCAGTTTGCTGAAGTAGGGGGCGGCGATGAAGCCCAGCAGACCGGCGACGATGATCGCGCCGAAGATGACCGGCAGGGCGTCGGCCTTGTCGTCGGTGGTGTCGACGATGGCGAGCATGGGGGCGACCCCGGCGAAGGTCACGCCGTTGACGAACGGCAGCCTGGCGCCGATCTTCCAGACGCCGAGGGTCTGGAGGAAGGTGGCGAGCCCCGCGGTGAACAGGCTGGCCCCGGTGAGGAAGGTCAGTTCGGTGCCGGACAGCCCCACGGCCGCGCCGACGATGAGCGGCGGGGCCACGACGCCCGCGTACATGGCGGCCACGTGCTGGAGGCCGCTGGTGAACATCTTGAAGGGCGGGAGCTTCTCGTCGACCGGGTGCTTACGGTCGTCGGGCGCGGCTCCTGCGTCGGCGACGTCGGTGGCGTCGGTGGCATCTGGGTCGTTGCGAAACCTGGGCTTGGCGGCCACGTGGGTTCCTCCGGTCGGTTACACGTGCTCGGGGACGTGGGTTTCATGGAGGTGTTGCAGGTGTTGCGCCCGGGGGGTGTGTCGTCAGGGTGGGGGTGCCGACATCCTTCACCGTTCCGGGGGGCGCGGTACCTCCTTGCGGTACGGCGCCCCCCGGTCCGGCTGCCGCGGGCCCCGCTCGGGTCCGCGGCGACCGGTCGAGGGCCGTCCCCCTCGACCGGACTTCGTGGATCGCCCGGCCGCGGCGTGCGCGGCCGGCGATGTGGCCCGGGGGTCAGCCCTGGGCGGCGATCCGGGCGAGGCGCTGGGCCTCTTCCCGGGTGGTACGGGCGATGGCGTCCTCGTCGACCGTCAGCAGGCGGTTGTCCTCGACGATCTGCTTGCCGTTGACGAACGAGGCCGTGACCGGGGCCGCCGCGCCGAAGACGAGGGCGGTCACCGGGTCGGCGATGGAGGCGTGGGCGAGCGTGTCCAGCTTCCACAGCACCAGGTCGGCGAGCTTGCCCGGCTCCAGGGAGCCGATCTGCCCGGCGCGGCCGAGGACCTGGGCGCCGCCGTAGGTCCCGAGGCGCAGGGCCTGGCGGGCGTTGAGGGCGGCCTCGCGGTGCTCGCGGTTGAGGCGGTTGATCAGCAGGGCGTTGCGCAGCTCGGTGTGGAGCTCACCGGACTCGTTGGAGGCGGTGCCGTCGACGCCCAGGCCGACGGGGACGCCCGCCTTGAGCATGTCGGGGACGCGGGCGATGCCGGCGGCGAGGCGGGCGTTGGACGACGGGCAGTGCGCGACGCCGGTCCTGGTACGGGCGAAGGCCTCGATGTCGGAGTCGTTCATGTGGACGCAGTGCGCCATCCACACGTCCTCGCCGAGCCAGCCGGTCGACTCGAAGTAGTCGGTCGGGCCCATGCCGAACAGTTCCTTGCAGAACTGCTCCTCCTCCACGGTCTCCGAGCCGTGCGTGTGCAGGCGCACCCCGAGGCGGCGGGCCAGTTCGGCGCCCTGCTTGAGCAGTTCGGTGGAGACGGAGAACGGGGAGCAGGGCGCCACGGCGACCTGGGTCATGGCGTCGAAGGAGGCGTCGTGGTGCTTCTTGACGGTCTCCTCGGTGGCGGCGAGGGCGCCGTCGAGGGTCTCGACGGCGAAGTCCGGCGGCAGGCCGCCGTCCTTCTCGCTGCGGTCCATGGAGCCGCGGGCCAGGGTGAAGCGGACACCCATCTCGGACGCGGCCCTGATGATGGCGCCGGACAGGTCGCCGGAGCCCTTCGGGTAGACGTAGTGGTGGTCCATGGCGGTGGTGACACCGCCACGGGCCATCATGGCGAGGGAGCCCTGGGCCGCCGTGTAGCCCATCCGCTCGTCGATGCGCGCCCAGGTCGGGTAAAGGGCGACGAGCCAGTTGAAGAGGTTGTGGTCGGTGGCCAGGCCCCGGGTGATCCACTGGTAGAAGTGGTGGTGCGTGTTGACCAGGCCGGGGGTGACGAGGTGGCCGGTGGCGTCGATGCGCCGTACGACACCGTCCAGGCCCTCGGGGGCCTTGCCCGCTCCGATGGACTCGATCCTGTTGTCCGCGATGACCAGGTGACCCGAGGCGTACTCGGTGTCGTCGGCGTCGACGGTCGCGATCGCGCAGTTCTCGATCACGATGCGCCGGGGGGCGCTCTGGGCTGCCGAAGGTGCCATGGTGCTTCCTTCTTCTTTCGGTGGTGGCTTCGGGTTCCCCTGGACGGAGTCCGTGGGGGAGGGCACGGCAGGACCCTAGGAGGATTTGAGTGCCGGGACCGTGTGACGGCTCCGGGTGCCGAGATGGTGGAAGAACAGGTTGAGCAGGACCGCCACGAGTGCTCCGGCGCTGATGCCGGAGCCGAGCACGGTCTGTGCCCAGGCCGGGAACTCCGCGTAGAAGGTGGGAGCGGCGAGCGGGATGATGCCCGCTCCGAGGGCGACGGCCACCAGGATGATGTTGGAGCTGTCGTCGAGGCCCGCCTCGGAGAGCGTACGGATGCCGCTGACCGCGATCGAGCCGAACAGAACGATACCGGCGCCGCCCAGGACGGGCATCGGGACGAGGGAGACGACCGCTCCGAGCGCCGGGAAGACCCCGAGCACCAGGAGCACGCCGCCGGCGACCGCGACGACGTACCGGCTGCGCACCCGGGTGAGGGAGACGACGCCGACGTTCTGGGCGAAGGCCGAGGTGGGGAAGCCGCCGAAGACGGGGCCGACCAGGGTGGCGATGCCGTCCGTGCGGAGGCCACGGGTGATGGTCCTGCCGTCGGTGCGGCGCTCGCAGATCTCGCCGAGGGCGAGCATGCCGGCGCTGGACTCGGTCATCAGCACCAGCATCACGATGCACAGGGAGAGGATCGCGGCGGGCTGGAACTCGGGGGCGCCGAAGGCGAAGGGCGAGGGCAGCGCGGCGAGGGGCGCCTCCCGCAGGCCGGCGAAGTCGGCCATCCCGAAGGGGATCGCGGCGAGGGTGCCGATGAGGAGGCCCAGCAGCAGGGCGATCTGCTTGACGAAGCCCTTGCCGAAGCGCTGGAAGAGCAGGATCACCACGAGGGTGAAGGCGGCGAGCGCGAGGTACCGCATGGCGCCGAAGTCGGCGGCGTCCTTGTCACCGCCCTGGGCCCAGCTCACCGGCACGGGCATCAGGGTCACCCCGATCAGGGTGATGACGACTCCGGTGACGAGGGGCGGGAAGAAGCGCAGCAGCCGGCCGAAGAAGGGACCGACGGCGAGGCAGAAGACTCCGGCGACCATCACCGCGCCGTAGATGGCGGGCAGTTGCCGGCCGGGCGCGCTGGTCTCGGCGATGGCGAGCATCGGCGCGATGCCGGCGGAGGAGGCCGCGTTGACGAACGGCAGCCGGTTCCCGGCGACGCCGGAGACGCCGAGGGTCTGGAGGAGGGTGGCGAGGCCCGCGATGAGCAGGCTCGCCGCGATCAGCCGGGTCATCCCGGCCGCGTCCAGGCCGACGGCCTGGCCGATGATGAGCGGAGGGGTGACGACGCCCGCGTACATGGCGGCGATGTGCTGGAGTGCGGCGGGGACGAGCCGCGAGAAGGGGAGCTTTTCGTCCACCGGGTGACAGGGGATCTTCTCCGGTGGGGTGGAACACGGGCCTTCTGGTGCCGGCCCCGATGCAGGCTGTGCCATTGCTGGTCCCTCCGGTCCGGTGCCGCCCCGTCCTCCGTGAGGGCGGGCGGGGCGGTCATCGGCCTGGCAATCAGAGGTTGGTCATGTCGACCGGGATCTTGGGCTCCACACCGTCCCGGAGGATGGTGGCCTCGATGAGGCCGTAGGGGCGGTCGGCCGCGAAGTAGACCTCGTTGTCGTTCTTCAGCCCGAACGGTTCGAGGTCGACCAGGAAGTGGTGCTTGTTCGGCAGGGAGAAGCGCACCTCGTCGATCTCCGACCGGTTGTTGATGATGCGCGAGCCCATCTGGTACAGCGTCTGCTGGAGCGACAGGGAGTACGTCTCGGCGAAGGCCTGGAGCATGTGCTTGCGCACCTGCTCGTAGGACTTCTCCCAGTTGGGCATCCGCTGCTCGTCGTCGGTCCAGTTGAACCGCCAGCGGCCGGAGACCTGGGTGGCCAGGATGCGGTCGTACGCCTCCTGGAGGGTGGTGTACTTGTCCTTCACGTACCCCCAGAACTCGGAGTTCGTGGAGTTCATGACGACCAGGTCCTTCAGGCCGGATATGACCTGCCAGGCCTCACCGTCGTAGGTGATCTCCGTGACGCGGGTCTCCTGGCCCTTGCGGACGAAGGAGTGCTTGACCTCGTCGGCGCCGATGAACTTGGAGTTGGCGTCGGAGGTCTCGATGCGCTCCCAGGCGTACTCCTCGATGCGGATGCGCGCCCGGTGGATCGGCTCCTGCGAGGTCACGAAGTGACGGGCGAGGTGGATGCCGAACTGCTCGGCGGACTCGATGCCGTACTCCTTGGCGAACGCGTACACCGTGTTCTTGGTGGTGTCGGTCGGCAGGACGTTGGCGTTCGAGCCGGAGTAGTGGACGTCGTCCATGTCGCCGGAGAGGGCGACCGAGACGTTCAGGTCCTTGATGTGGTGGGTGTCGCCGTCCCGCGTGATCTTGACGACGCGGTTCTCTGCTTTGCCGTACTGGTTCTGGCCGAGAATCGTGGGCATGTGTCTGCTAGCTCCCTCGGTAAACGGAGTAGCCGAACGGGTTGAGCAGCAGCGGTACGTGGTAGTGCTCGCCCGGGACGACGGCGAAAGTGATCGCCACCTCCGGGAAGAACGCGCCGCTGTCCCTTACGCGGGGGGCGTCCTGCTGCGCCTCGGCTTGCTTCACTGTGGTGTTCGAACGCGTGAAGTACGCCTCGGTCTCGAAGCCGAGGCGTACGTGTGTGGTGCCTTCCGGCAGGGCCGGCAGGTCCTTGCAACGCCCGTCCGCGTCGGTCGCCGAAGCCCCGAGCGCCACCCATTCCGCGCCGGACCCGCTGCGGGCCGACAGGGAGACGGCGACGCCCTCGGCGGGGCGTCCGATGCTGGTGTCCAGGATGTGCGTGGACACCGACGCGGTGGTCTCGGTGCTCATGCGGCGCTCTCTTCCTCTACGAGACGGGTCAGCCGGATGCGGTTGATCTTGCCCAGTTCGGTGCGGACGATCTCCCGCTCCCGCTCGGGCGAGTTCCCGATCCGGGTCCGGACCGCGTCGCGCATCTGCTCGCCGGTCCTGCCGGTGGCGCAGATCAGAAAGACGTGGCCGAACTTCTCCTGGTAGGCCAGGTTCAGTTCGAGCATCTCCGCCTTGAGGTCCTCGGAGGCGCCGGCCATCCCGCTCTGTTCGCGGGACGACGTCGGATCACCGGGCTTGGGGCGGCCGATCGGCGGGTGGCCCGCCATCGCCTCGGCCAGGTCCTCCGCCGTCAGTTCGGCCATGGCGGCGTCGCTGGCGAGAAGGAGGGCCTCGGTGGTGGCGTACGGGCGCCGGGCGAGCAGCTTGCTCCCCCACGCCGAGCTGGCGCACACCTCGTGCAGGGCGGCGAGCGCGTCGCCGTCCGCCGAGGTGTTGAACCGGGTGAGGCCCGTGGTGGGTTCGGGGGTCTCCCCCGAAAGGCGCTGTGTACTCGAAGTCACGGGAGCCTCCGTGGCTGTTTTCCTGTGCTTGGACGGGCTGCGGATAGCTAACGCCCTGGCGCGACGCCCCGTCAACAGTTTGTTGAAACTTCGGGGACACAAAAGCCGCCGTCCCGACATGCGGACGGCGGCCGGCTGCGCACTGTGCTCAGCTACTCACCCTTCGCGGCATTCTCCCTGTTCAGGTAGTTGTAGACGGTGAACCGGCTGACACCGAGGGCGCCCGCGACCGTCTCGACGCCATGCCGGACGGAGAACGCACCACGCGCTTCCAGCGTACGCACGACGGCCTGTTTGGTCTTGCGGTCCAGCTCCGAGAGCGGCTTGCCGTGGCGCCGCTCCATCGCCACCAGGATGTGGTCCAGCGAGTCGGCGAGCTGCGGCAGCCGTACGGCGAGGACGTCCTCGCCCTCCCAGGCGAGGACGACGTCGTCGTCGGTGGCCTGCTCCGGCCCCAGGATCTGTGCGCCCATCGCGTCCACCAGCGGCTTCACCGCGGTGACCAGGGGGTGGTCCGCCGGCTCGGTCACTTGTCGCCCTCCTGGGTCGTCGCCGCCGCGCCGGTCCCGCCGATCACGTTGACCTGCAACGACACGCGGGTGGCGCCCGCACCGAGGGCCTGCCGGAGAAGGGCGTCGACCGCGGTGAGCACCGCGTCCGCGCCGCCTTCGGCCGTGTTGCCGAACGGGCCCACGTCCACGGCGTCCAGATCGGCCGCCCGGAGGACCTCGCGGGCCACCACCGCGTGGGCGGGTGCCTCGTCGAGATCGAAGGGCTCTGTCGTGAACTCCACTCTCAGTCGCTGCATGCCCCCACGGTAAGCAATGCCGGCTCCGGCCCGCGACGGACGCCCGCCCTTCCCGCGCGGGGGAAGGGCGGCCGGGAGGGCGGGTCGCCCGGGCCGGTCGCCCGGCGGGCCCCGGCACGGACACCGGAGGACGAGCCGGGGGTGGAGGGCAGGGCCCTGGTCCTGGACGCGGACCCGGGCGACCCCGCGCACGGAGCGAGGCGAACGCGCAGGTCACGGAGGTGGTGGGCGGCGGGCGACTGTAGCGCCGTACGAGCGCGCCGGGTGCGTTTCGGGGCATCGCCCGGAAGGCGCCTTTTTTGAGCGGCGCTCTTGACAGCCTTCCCCGGCGCCAGGCAATCTTCCGTTAAGCAGAAACGAACTTCCGCAATACGGAAGGAGCGCCGAACCCCTCATGGGATACACGGACCAGCGCTTCAATGTGAACCTGTCGATCCTCTTCACCGAACTCCCGCTCCTGGAGCGTCCCGCGGCCGCCGCCGCGGCGGGCTTCACCGCGGTCGAGCTGTGGTGGCCCTGGATCGAGACGCCGACGCCCGACCGGAGCGAGCTCGACGCCCTCAAGAAGGCCCTGGACGACGCCGGCACCCGGCTGGTCGGCCTGAACTTCTACGCCGGACAGTTGCCCGGCCCGGACCGCGGCGCCCTGTCCGTCCCCGGCGAGGAGTCGGAACGCTTCCGCGCCAACATCGACGTGGCCGCGGACTTCGCCGCCTCCGTCGGCTGCAAGGCGCTCAACGCCCTGTACGGCAACCGCGTCGACGGCGTCGACCCGGCCGCCCAGGACGAGCTGGCCCTGGAGAACCTGGTCCTGGCGGCCCGCGCGGCCGACCGGATCGGCGCGATCCTGCTGATCGAGGCCCTCAACAAGCCGGAGTCGCCGCGCTACCCGCTGGTGAGCGCCCCGGCCGCGATCGAGGTCGTCGACAGGGTCAACGAGGCCACGGGACTCGGCAACGCCAAGTTCCTGCTGGACCTCTACCACCTGTCGATGAACGGCGAGGACCTGCCCGAGGTCATCGCGAAGTACACCGCCAAAACCGGTCACGTCCAGATCGCCGACAACCCGGGCCGCGGCGCGCCGGGCACCGGCGACCTCGACCTCGCCGACCTGCTCGGCCGCCTGAAGAAGGCCGGATACGAGGGCTGGGTGGGCCTGGAGTACAAGGCCGGCGACCGCCCGAGCGCGGAGAGCTTCGAGTGGCTCCCGCGGCCGCAGCGCGCGGCCAACTGACTTCACGTACAACAGTTTTGAGAGAGGTACCCTCATGAGCACGCTCCCCAGGATCGCGTGGATCGGTCTCGGCATCATGGGCTCGCCCATGTCCGAGAACCTGCTGAAGGCCGGCTACCCGGTCACCGGCTACACGCTGGAGCAGGACAAGCTGGACCGGCTGGCGAAGGCCGGCGGCACGGCCGCGGGGTCGATCGCCGAGGCGGTCGCCGACGCGGACGTGGTCATCACCATGGTCCCCGCGTCCCCGCAGGTCGAGGCCATCGCCTACGGACCCGAGGGCATCCTCGAGAACGCCAAGCGGGGCGCCCTGCTGATCGACATGTCCTCGATCACCCCGCAGACCTCCGTCGACCTCGCCAAGGCCGCGGCGGACAAGGGCATCCGGGTGCTCGACGCCCCGGTGTCCGGCGGTGAGTCCGGCGCGATCGAGGCCGTCCTGTCCATCATGGTGGGCGGCGAGCAGGCCGACTTCGACGCGGCGCTGCCGATCCTGGAGGCGCTCGGCAAGACCATCGTCCTGTGCGGTCCGCACGGCTCGGGCCAGACGGTCAAGGCCGCCAACCAGCTCATCGTGGCGGTCAACATCCAGGCGTGCGCCGAGGCCGTGGTCTTCCTGGAGAAGTCGGGCGTGGACCTCACGGCGGCGCTGGACGTCCTCAACGGCGGTCTGGCCGGCTCGACCGTGCTGACCCGCAAGAAGGACAACTTCCTGAACCGGGACTTCGCCCCCGGCTTCCGGATCGACCTGCACCACAAGGACATGGGCATCGTGACCGACGCCGCCCGCAACGTCGGCGCGGCCCTTCCGGTCGGAGCGGTGGTCGCCCAGCTCGTCGCCTCCCTGCGCGCCCAGGGTGACGGCGGCCTGGACCACTCCGCGCTGCTGCGCGCCGTCGAGCGCCTCTCCGGTTCGCAGGTCTGAGCCTGCCGGCTCCCCAGATCTCCGGGCGGTGTCGTCGCTGACACCTGTCCTGTCGCGCCCAGGCGACGGCGCCGCCCGGAACACCACAGCTTCACTTTCAACAAACTGTTGACGTGAGCTCGAGGGCCTCCTTACGCTCCTCGCACCGCCAGCAGCTCCCGTACGTATCGGAAGGTCACGATGTCGAAGCGCGTGCTTACGACCGAGTCCGGCGCCCCTGTCGCCGACAACCAGAACTCCGCCACCGCCGGCGTCGGTGGCCCGCTCCTCCTCCAGGACCAGCACCTGCTGGAGAAGCTCGCCCGCTTCAACCGTGAGCGCATCCCGGAGCGCGTGGTGCACGCCCGCGGTTCCGGTGCGTACGGCTACTTCGAGGTCACGGACGACGTCACCGCCTACACCAAGGCGGACTTCCTGAGCGAGATCGGCAAGCGCACCGACCTGTTCCTCCGCTTCTCGACCGTCGCCGACTCGCTGGGTGGCGCGGACGCGGTCCGCGACCCGCGCGGCTTCGCGGTGAAGTTCTATACCGAGGAGGGCAACTACGACCTCGTCGGCAACAACACCCCGGTGTTCTTCATCAAGGACCCGATCAAGTTCCCCGACTTCATCCACTCCCAGAAGCGCGACCCGTTCACGGGCAAGCAGGAGCCGGACAACGTCTGGGACTTCTGGGCGCACGCCCCCGAGGCCACGCACCAGATCACCTGGCTGATGGGCGACCGCGGCATACCCGCCTCGTACCGCCACATGAACGGCTACGGCTCGCACACCTACCAGTGGACCAACGAGGCGGGCGAGGCCTTCTTCGTCAAGTACCACTTCAAGACGAACCAGGGCATCCGCTGCCTGTCGTCCGAGCAGGCCGCCGAGGTCGTCGGCAAGGACGCCAACTCGCACCAGACCGACCTGCTCCAGGCCATCGAGCGCGGTGTGAACCCCTCGTGGACCCTGTACGTGCAGATCATGCCGGCGCACGAGGCGGCGGACTACCGCTTCAACCCGTTCGACCTCACCAAGGTGTGGCCGCACGCCGACTACCCGCTCCAGCGCGTCGGCCGCCTGGTCCTCGACCGCAACCCGGACAACGTCTTCGCCGAGGTCGAGCAGGCCGCGTTCTCGCCGAACAACTTCGTCCCCGGCATCGGCCCCTCCCCGGACAAGATGCTCCAGGGCCGCCTCTTCGCCTACGCGGACGCCCACCGCTACCGCCTCGGCGTCAACCACACCCAGCTCCCGGTGAACGCCCCGAAGGCCACCGTGGCGGACAACTACGGCCGCGACGGCTTCATGGCCACCCGCAACGGCTCGCGCCACGACAAGAACTACGAGCCCAACTCGTACTCCGGCCCGGCGCAGACCGACGCGGCGCTCTCCGCCCCGCTGGCCGTCGCCGGCTACACCGGCGCCCACGCGGCGCCGCTGCACGTCAAGGACGACGACTTCTTCCAGGCGGGCGAGCTCTACCGCCTGATGTCGGAGGAGGAGAAGTCCCGCCTCGTGGCGAACATCGCCGGCGGCCTGTCCCAGGTATCCCGCGAGGACGTCGTCGAAAAGAACCTCGCTCACTTCCACGCCGCCGACCCGGACTACGGCAAGCGCGTCGAGGAAGCCGTCCGCGCGCTCCGCGAGGACTGAGCACCAGACCGCGTACGGCTCCGACGGGAGGTCGGCAGCCGTACGCAGTCCGTACCGCGGGCCCGGATGAGGGGTGGCCAACGGTACGGACGGCGTGAGGACCGCGGCGGCGAGCGTGCCAGTGCGGTGGTGAGGACTTCCGGCCCCCTTCTTGACCTGAAGGAAGGCCGGGCCGGAACTCCGTCGCCCGCCGCCGCGGTCCCAGCGCGACACCTCCCCCACAGACCCCCGTCCGGCGGCGCGAACGTCCTGTCGCGCCAGCCTCGCGCCGTCGGACGGCCACAACCGCACACCGAGGAATGAGCCAGAGCGCGGAGTCGGGGTTTACGGTCCCCCGACTCCGCGCTCTTCTTTATAAGCCGTGATCTGCATGTGTGGTGTTCTCCGCGGGCTCCTGAATTTAATGGGAACACGATGGGAACCGAAGCCATGCCCGCCGGGCGAGCAGGGACCCCCGGGCCCGTCGGCCCGACGGGCGAGGATGGCGAGGACGGGCGGAGCCACCCACCCGGCTACTCCTGGCAGGCACCGATCGACGACCCGGACGCGCTGATCTGCCGTCAGGCCGGGAGGGGGCTTTCGTTACGTCCGGGTCAGTCCCGAGGCGGCCGGACGGCACGGTCCACGGCGTCCAGGGCGAGGCCCCACGGATACTCCGCCGGCTTCCCCTGGCCCGGCTGGTTCGGCACGAACCCGCCCTCGCCGTACAGCATCGTCACACCGAGCCCGCGGAGCGTCTCCACGGACCGGTCCAGCGCCGAGTGCCGCGCGTAGGCGGCATTCACAGCACGGCATGGCGACGATCGGAATGCCCTTGCCGATGCCCTCGGCCACGACGCCGATAGCCCACTTCGAGGTCAGCCCAAGCGCCCACTCGTTGACCGAGTTGAAGGTCATCGGCGCGAACAGGACGGCGTCCGCCCTGGGCCACACGTCCGGCTCCCCAGGCATCCCGTACTCGGAGCGCACCTCCTCGTCATGGCCCCATCCGATCACAAGCGATCGCCCCCATCCCGGGTGGGACAGGGGCGGTCAAGGGTCCGCCGCGGGTGTCCGCCGGTACCGTTCCGGATGACGAGTCAGGAACTGGAGACGAGGATGTCCAACCGGGACGACGACCACACGGGTGCCCGCATCAAGGAGCAGCGGAAGCTCGCCCGCCTGGCACCGAGTGACCGACGCTCACGTCGACCCGCGCGGGCTCCTGACGCTGGGCTTCGCGCTGTACGCCGACACCCGGCTGCCGGGCGTGCGGATGTGGCACGCCAACCGGCCGGGCGGCGCCGAGGTGTGGCTCCAAGACCCGGACGGCTCCGCGGCATCGGCCGCCACCGGTGAGGCCGCGCACGAGTACGGCGCGCGGAGTCTCTGGCAGGAGGTCGAGCGGGTGCACGACGAGTACGCCGCCCTCGGCTCGCCCGAGTCCCGGGACTTCGGGCTGACGGTGACGGCCCGCCGGCACCAGACGTGGCTGCACCACCCCGAGCGGATCATCGAGCCCGCGCCGGTCCGCGAGGCCGCCCGGTGAGACCGCCCCGGCAGGCCATGACCGCCCCCGCCGCGGCCGGTCCCTGATGGGCCCCTCCGGTACCTCCACCGGGTGCCTGACCGGCCGGGATGCATCTGGACAGCGTTCACGCACGTCCCATCAGGCCGAGCGACAGCGATCGGTTCGGATGACACGTTCAGGGGACGAACGCCGTGAACGCCCGTAGCCGGCAACTGTCGAGCGGTACGTTCGCCGCCCCCGTACACCGCCGACCCACAAGGGGGCCACCCGCATGACCAGCCCGTACGATCCCCACCCGTACATCAGCACACCCGTCGCCACCGGCGGTCGGCCCCGGATGTTCCACAGCACCGCAGCGAAGGTGCTGTGGCTCCTCGTCCCGATCGTCACCGTCAGCATCGCCGCCGCCGTCCCGTTCGTCGTGGCGGCGGTCAAGGGCGTGATCAAACCGTGGGTAGCCGTCGTGTACGTCGTCGTCGAAGTTCTGATCCTCGGCGTCGGCACCGTCGTCGTCGGTCCGGACGAGGAAAGCCCCTTCGTGGGCTTCCTCATCGTCATGCTGATCGTCACCGCCGCCACCCACACCGCGCTGCTCGACAACGAGAGGGTCACCATCGGCAAGTAGAGGCCCATGCCGTGCGCGCCGCGGCGGCCACTGGGCAGGATGGGCGCATGGTCGACGACGAGCGCACGGGATGCGCGCTGCCGCGGGGGGCGACGGGTTTCCTCCGGCCCGGGGACGGGGCCCTCCCCGACACCGATGTGCGGGGCTTCCGCACCGCGCTGTACGAGGCCGCGCGGGTCGCCGGGGGCAGGGTGGGCGAGGTGGAGGAGCGGACGTACCCGCTCACCTTCCACACCGCGTCGGTCATCGACCGGGCGGGCGAGCACGTCGTCCTGTGCCACGCCCACCTGCCCTGGGTCGCGTTCGGCCGGGACCGCCGGAACTGGTACGACGAGGAGTTCCTGGACCCGCCGGCCTGGGCCTCCGCCTTCACCCACGTGGGGTTCACCGTCCTCGACCGCGAGCGGCTCGCCACACCGCTCACCGACGTGGACACCTCGGGCTTCACGCGGGACGAGTGGCGTGCCGTCCGCCTCTACCGCGTCACCACGCTGGGCGGTGTGCTCTTCAACACGTGGGCCTGAAGAGCGCTGGACGGGGCGGCACCGGCCGGCGTTGTCAGTGGTGCCCCCTACCGTGGAACACGTCCTTACCCGCGCTGCTGGCTGCCGCGTGCTGCGGACCGCGATCGGCCCCGCCCGGAACAGCGCCCGGGCGGGGCCGTCGGCGAGCCGTCCCGGCCGCCAGGTCGTGTCCGCGACCTAGCCCGACGACGGGTCGATCAGCTTGTCCAGGGACCTCCTCACCGCCTCGTACGCCGCTGCCGTCATCTCGTCCGGTGCCTGCTGCTCCTGCCGGTGCGCCCAGTCCCGGGTGACCCGGATGCGGCGGAGCAGTTCGTCGGCGTCCACTACATCTGCCATGGGGGCCGGGTACCCCGATTCGGGCGTTGCGCGCATGGGTGTTCGTCACTATCCGTGGGTATCACCTCACTGGACGTACACCACGTGCACGTACGAGAGCTCCGGAAAGGGGGGCCATGGCGTGGTATCCCGCTGCGACGCGCATGGAGTTGCAGCCAGAGTCGGACGCCCAGGCGGCTATCCGGCCCACCCAGTTCATCCTGCACAGCATCGCCGCTCCCTGGACCGCACGCCCGATGTACGCATACGGAGGCGTAGGCCAGGGTTGCTCCTCACAGGGCTACCGGGAGGCGTGGCGCTCCAGGTACGCCGCTGCGGCACGCAGCAGTTCGGGGCTGTCGCGGAACTTCCCCAGTCCGTGGTTGCACGCGCTGCACACCAGACCCCGGACACATCTCCCGCAGGTCCGCGCAGCGTCCGGGCAGCAGCCATGATCGTGGTCGACGCACAGGGCGAGCCCGTTGCCGTCGGGCTGCTCGCAGATGGCACAAACGCCTCCTTGGGTCGCCAGCATCTCGGCATAGCGGCCCGGCGCCAGCCGGTACAGCGCCTTGCGCTGCGCGTCCCGTGCGCAGGTTCGGCAGCTTCCCTGCAACCCATCCTTGGTCCTGGCATTGCGGTTGAACATGTCCGGGCGAAGCCAGAGGAGGCAGGTACGACACTGCTTCTCGCCACGCGAGTTCCGGTCATGCGGCTTGGCGAGCCGCCGGTCCGGCAGCGCAGTCAGTTCGCGCCCCGCATTGCGCTGCCAATTGTGGCTCGCGCACAGGCCCTTGCTGACGTACGTCCGCGTGCAACCGGGAAATTCGCATCGCCGGGTCTCCGTCGCCGTAGTGCCGTGCATACGATGCGCGGCCCCAGGACCGGTGTCTCCCTTGCGCTGCCACCGCTGGTAGTGCATGGCGCACCACCCTCGGGAGCGTACGCGTACAGGGCGACCACACCCCTCGACCCCACAGGTGAGTTCGTTCATGCCGATGTCCCCCGAAAGGACGTTCCCGAGGCAAAGGAGGCACCCTGATGGCCTGGTGCCCGTTCGCGAGAAAAATGGAGCTACAGCCTGAGAGCGATCAGCAACCCGCCATCCGGCCCACACAGTTCATCCTGCACAGCCTTGCCGCACCATGGACCGCCCAGAGGATCTACGAGTACTGGCAGACTAGCTCACTCGAGTCGCACTTCGGCCTCGGGTACGAGGGCGACCTCGGGCAGTACGTCGGCACCGAGACCCGCGCGGACGCCAACTACCAGGCCAACCGCCGCCCGGACGGCACCGGGGCGGTGTCCATCGAGACGGCGTCCAACCTCCAGCACACCGACCCCTGGACCGACCGGCAGGTCGAGCAGCTCATCCGGCTCGGGGTGTGGCTGCACCAGCGGCACGGCATCCCGCTGCGGATCTGCCGCAGCGCCTCCGATCCGGGGTACGGCTACCACCGGCTGCACGCCGCGTGGTCGAGCGGTGGTACGGCGTGCCCCGGTGACGCGCGGGTGCGCCAGTTCAGGAACGTCGTCTTCCCGGGGATCGTCGCCCGGGCCAACGGCCAGTCACAGGAGGACCCCATGCCGACCGTCATCAACGAGACACAGGAGGGCGGCCCCGCCCTGGAGGCCGGCACGTACAAGCAGTTGGCCATGGCCAACGACGCCGCGCTGCTCCAGGGCCCGTGCGCCTACTCCGCGACCACGTACGCCACGGTCAAGGGCCAGGCGGGCACGCGCATCACCATGCGGTTCTACGACTACCACCTGGGCACCAAGCACCGCTCCTACGACCTGCCCATGGACTGCGGCACCGTCGGCGCGAACGGGGTCCTGAACGTCGCCGTGACCCGCAACGGCCTCCTGGACACCAACGAGGTGTTACGGGTGGAGATCCTGGCCGACCGGCCGGCGACGGTCACCTGGCGGGTGCTGCGCGCCCTGCGCTGGTCCTCCTGAGGACACGGGACGGCCCCCGTCCCGGGGTTCCGGGGCGGGGGCCGTCCGGTGGTACGCGCCGGACGCGGGGCCGGGTCAGACGAGCGGGCGGATCGCCGTCGGGGCGTGGCCCGGCTCGGTGGCGAGCTCCTCGAACTCGGTGACGTTGCTCATGTCGACCGTCTTGCTCATCGAGATGTTGGTGACGCGCTCCAGGATGGCCTCGACGACCACCGGGACGCTGTACTCGGCGGCGAGCTTCTTCGCCTCCTCCAGCGCGGCGCCCAGCTCGTTGGGGTCGGTGACCCGGATGGCCTTGACGCCCAGGCCCTCGGCGACCTTGACGTGGTCGACGCCGTAGACGCCCAGTTCCGGGGTGTTGATGTTCTCGAACTCCAGGTTGACCTGGAAGTTGATGTCGAGGTTGATCTGCGCCTGGCGGATCAGGCCCAGGTAGGCGTTGTTCACCAGGACGTGGACGTAGGGGACCTTGTGCTGGGCCGCGACGGCCAGTTCCTCGATCATGAACTGGAAGTCGTAGTCGCCCGAGAGCGCGACGATCGGGGTCTCGGGGTCGGCCACGGCGGCGCCGATCGCGGCCGGGATGGTCCAGCCGAGCGGGCCGGCCTGGCCGCAGTTGATCCAGTTGCGCGGCCGGTAGACGTGCAGGAACTGCGCGGCGGCGATCTGGGAGAGGCCGATGGTGGTGACGTAGCGCGTCTCGGGGCCGAAGGCCTTGTTCATCTCCTCGTACACGCGCTGCGGCTTGATCGGGATGTTGTCGAAGTGCGTGCGGCGCTGGAGGGTGGCCTTGCGCTCCTGGGCGGAGGCGGCCCAGGCGCCGAAGTCCGGCAGCTCGCCCGCGGCCTTGAGCTCCTTGGCGATCTCGATGAAGAGCTCCAGGGCGGCCCGGGCGTCGGAGGCGATGCCGTAGTCCGGGGCGAAGATCTTGCCGATCTGGGTCGGCTCGACGTCGACGTGGACGAACTTCCGGCCCTTGGTGTAGGCCTCCATGTTGTAACCGGTGTGACGGTTGGCCCAGCGGTTGCCGATGCCGAGGACGAAGTCCGACTCCAGGAAGGTCGCGTTGCCGTAGCGGTGCGCGGTCTGGACGCCGACCATGCCGGCGCTCAGCTCGTGGTCGTCGGGGATGGTGCCCCAGCCCATCAGGGTGGAGATGACGGGGACGCCGGTCAGCTCGGCGAACTCGACCAGCAGGTCGGAGGCGTCGGCGTTGATGATGCCGCCGCCGGCGACGATCAGCGGGCGCTCGGACTCCAGCAGGAACCGGAGGGCCTTCTCGGCCTGGGCGCGGGTGGCCCGCGGCTTGTGGACCGGCAGCGGCTCGTACGTCTCCGGGTCGAACTCGATCTCGGTCTGCTGGACGTCGATCGGCAGGTCGATGAGGACCGGGCCGGGACGGCCGGAGCGCATCAGGTGGAAGGCCTGCTGGAAGACGCCCGGGACCTGCGCGGCTTCCAGGACGGTGGTCGCGGCCTTGGTGACCGGCTTCGCGATCGAGGCGATGTCGACGGCCTGGAAGTCCTCCTTGTGGAGCTTCGAGACCGGGGCCTGGCCGGTGATGCACAGGATCGGGATCGAGTCCGCGATCGCCGAGTACAGACCGGTGATCATGTCGGTGCCGGCCGGGCCGGAGGTGCCGATGCAGACACCGATGTTGCCGGCTTTGGCGCGGGTGTAGCCCTCCGCCATGTGGGACGCGCCCTCGACGTGGCGGGCGAGCGTGTGGTTGATCCCGCCGCCCTCCTTGAGGGCCTTGTAGAAGGGGTTGATCGCCGCGCCCGGCACACCGAACGCGTTGGTGACGCCTTCGCGCTTGAGGATCTCAACTGCCGCTCGGGCGGCGGTCATACGAGGCATTGGGTGCTCCTGCTTCGGCCAGCGGATTCGGCTCTGTCGCGCCACCTGAGAGCTTCGATTCCGTAATGCGGAAGTTTAGTTCTGCTATACGGAAGCAATGTAGGGTGTGGCAGAGATGCAGTCAAGGGATGGCCGAAGTCCCTCCCCAAGAGGGCGCCCTTCATGGACCATGGGTCACGGAACGAAGGGGGTCATACGTGGGAGAGAACGTCCCGGTACGCTGCCCGGCCTGCCGCCGGACCCACGGCTACGTGCCACCCGTCTACCCCTGCCCGTGCGGCGCCTGTGTCGTCCCGCCGCTGCTCAGGGGCGCGCCCGCCGAGCCGATCACCCACCGCACCTGGACCGACGAGTGGGTCACCGTCCGCTGCGCCGCGTGCGGGCGCCAGGACCAGTGGCCGCAGCCCGAGCTGGGGTGCCCCTGCGGGACGGTGCTGCGCGTCCCGGTGCGGCCGGTGACCGCCGTACCGCCGCCGGTGGCCGACCCCGGCGACACGGGCCCGCCGGCCCCGCCGCCCGGACCGACCACGGCCATCACCGGGGTCTCCACGGTGCCCGCCCACATCCCGCTGCCCCGCACCGCCGCCGTACCGCGCCCGTCCTTCCGTCCGGTCACCATCCGGACGGCCCGCGACGCGGTCACCACCGCCGCGCTCTACCTCCGCTGGCTCGGCTTCCGCGACGTCGTGCAGCCCGAGGAGAACGCGGGAGCCGGGTCCGGCACGGGCGCCGGGTCCGGCTTCGGGGTGGACCTGCGCGGTCCCGGCCTGGTCGCCCAGGTCGACCCGACCACCCGGCCCACGTCCCTGCGCGCCGTCGAGTGCCTGTGGCTGACCGGGCTGGCGGCGTCGGCGACCAGCGTGTCGTTCTCCCTCGCGGGGTACGAGCAGCGGGCGCGCGCCCGCGCCGACCGGCTGCGGCTGCCGCTGTTCGTCATGGACCTCACCGGCACCCCGCAGCCCGTCAACGGCGCCGCGGACGAACTCGTCGCCCGCGGCGCCTGACCCGGCACCCCCGGCCGTCCCGGCACCGGGCCGTCCGGCTGGCGGGTGCGCCGACACGCGGGCGGCGCCCGGCCGTCCGGCGGGCGGGGCCCCGGAGGCCCGGCGGCCGGTCCCCGTAAGCGCGCGCTAGCCGCCGTACGTCCGGCGCAGTTCCACCTTGCGCACCTTGCCGCTGACCGTCATGGGGAAGGCGTCGAGGACCTCGACCCGGCGCGGGACCTTGTAATGCGCCAGCCGGTCGCGGCAGTACGCGGTGATGTCCTCCAGCGTCGGCGGGTCGGCCGGGTCGCGGGGGACCACGCAGGCGAGGATCTCCTCCCCGTACCGCTCGTCGGGAACACCGACCACCTGCACGTCGGCGATCTTGGGGTGGGTGTACAGGAACTCCTCGATCTCGCGCGGGTAGACGTTCTCCCCGCCCCTGATGATCATGTCCTTGATCCGGCCGACGATCCGGACGTACCCGTCCTCCCGCATCTCCGCCAGGTCGCCCGTGTGCATCCAGCGGCCCGCGTCGATCGCCTCGGCGGTCCGCTCCGGCTCGTCCCAGTAGCCGAGCATCACGCCGTAGCCGCGGGTGCACAGCTCGCCCGCCTCGCCGCGCGGCAGGGTGGTGCCGGTCACCGGGTCGACGATCTTCACCTCGACGTGCGGCAGCACCCGCCCCACCGTGCCGGTGCGGCGCTCCAGGTCGTCGTCGCGCCGCGTCTGGGTGGAGACGGGCGAGGTCTCGGTCATGCCGTAACAGATGGACACCTCCGCCATGTGCATCTCGGCCACGACCCTCTTCATCACCTCCACCGGGCACGGCGATCCGGCCATGATCCCGGTGCGCAGCGAGGACAGGTCGTACGTGGCGAAGTCCGGCAGGTCCAGTTCGGCGATGAACATCGTCGGCACGCCGTACAGCGAGGTGCACCGCTCCCGCTGGACGGCGCGCAGGGTGGCGGCCGGCTCGAAGGAGGGGGCGGGGATCACCATGCACGCCCCGTGGGTGGTGGCGGCCAGATTGCCCATGACCATGCCGAAGCAGTGGTAGAAGGGCACGGGCAGACAGATCCGGTCCCGCTCGGTGTAGCCGAGCGTCTCCCCCACGAAGTAGCCGTTGTTGAGGATGTTGTGGTGGGTGAGGGTGGCGCCCTTGGGGAAGCCGGTGGTGCCGGAGGTGTACTGGATGTTCATGGGGTCGTCGCACGACAGCGCCGCCTCCCGGGCGGCGAGTTCGGCGTCCGGGACGGTGCCGGCCAGCAGCTCGTCCCACGAGGCGTCGCCGATGTGGTGAACGGCCCGCAGCCGCGGGCAGTCGCCGCGCACCCGGTCCACCAGGGCCCGGTAGTCGCTGGTCTTGTGGGAGACGGACGCGATGAGCAGGGAGACGCCCGCCTGGTTCAGGACGTACGCCAGCTCGTGCGCCCGGTACGCCGGGTTGATGTTCACCAGCACCGCGCCGATCCGGGCGGTGGCGTACTGGGTGAGCACCCACTCCGGACAGTTCACCGCCCAGATGCCCACCCGGTCGCCCTTGCCGACCCCGGCCGCGAGCAGCGCCCGCGCCAGCCGGTCGACGTCGGCGCCGAACTCGGCGTACGTCCAGCGCCGGCCCGAGACGGCGTCCACCAGCGCCTCGCGGCCCGGGTGACGCGCCACCGTCCGCGCCAGGCCGGCGCCGATGGTGTCACCGAGCAGAGCGGTGGTGCTCACGCCGTGCGCGTACGACAGGTCCGGGCTCATCCCAGGTCCCCCTCGGTGTACTCGGCCGACGACCCGGCCGCCGTGCGCTCACGCAGTTCGATCCGGCGGATCTTGCCGGACACCGTCTTGGGCAGGTCGGCGAACTCGATGCGGCGGATCCGCTTGTACGGCGCCAGCACGGCGCGCGAGTGGGCGAACAGCGCCTTCGCCGTCTCCGGGCCCGGCTCCCAGCCCTCGGCCAGGACGACGTACGCCTTGGGCACCGCGAGCCGCACCGGGTCGGGCGCCGGGACGACCGCCGCCTCGGCCACCGCTTCGTGCTCCAGCAGCGCGCTCTCCAGCTCGAACGGCGAGATCTTGTAGTCGGACGCCTTGAAGACGTCGTCGCCGCGGCCGACGTACGTGACGTACCCGTCGGGGTCGCGCGCGCCGATGTCCCCGGTGCGGTAGTAGCCGCCCGCCATCGCCTCGGCCGTACGCTCCGGGTCGCCGTGGTAGCCGGTCATCACGCCCACCGGGCCGGTCGACAGGTCGACGGCGATCTCGCCCTCGTCCGCGCCCGGCTTGCCCGTCACCGGGTCGAGCAGTTCGATGCGGAAGCCGGGGCTCGGCCGCCCCATGGAGCCCGCCTTCAGCAACTGGCCCGGGCTGTTGGAGACCTGGACGGCCGTCTCCGTCTGACCGAAACCGTCCCGGACGGTCACGCCCCACTCGCGCCGGACCGTCTCGATCACCTCGGGGTTCAGCGGCTCGCCGGCGGCGACGACCTCCCTGGGCGGGGTGCGCAGGGCGGACAGGTCCGCCTGGATGAGCATCCGCCACACGGTGGGCGGGGCGCAGAAGCTGGTGACCCCGTGCCGGTCCATCTCCGTCATCAGGCGGGCGGCGTCGAACCGCGTGTAGTTGTGGATGAAGACGGTCGCCTCCGCGTTCCAGGGCGCGAAGAGGTTGGACCAGGCGTGCTTGGCCCAGCCGGGCGAGGAGATGTTGAGGTGGACGTCGCCCGGCCGCAGCCCGATCCAGTACATCGTCGACAGATGACCGATGGGGTACGAGGTGTGGGTGTGCTCGACGAGCTTGGGGCGGGCGGTGGTGCCGGAGGTGAAGTACAGCATCAGTGGGTCGTCCGCCCGGGTCTCCCCGTCGGGCGTGAAGCCGGCCGGGGCGTCGCGGGCGTCCTCGTACCGCAGCCAGCCGTCCGCCGCCGCGCCGCCGACCGCGATGCGGGTGTACTCCCCCGGTACGTCGTCGAACTTGGCCGTGTCCTCCGCCCGTACCAGCACATGGCGGACCCGCCCGCGCTCGACCCGGTCCCGCAGGTCGGCGGCGCCGAGCAGCGGGGTGGCGGGGATGACGACGGCGCGCAGCTTCATCGCCGCCAGGGCCGTCTCCCACAGCTCGGCCTGGTTGCCCAGCATGACCAGCAGCCGGTCGCCGGCCCCGACGCCCTGGGCGCGCAGCCAGTTGGCGGCCCGGTCGGAGCGGTCGGACATCTCCGCGAAGGACAGCCGGGTCCCGGTGCCGTCCTCCTCGACGATGTGCAGCGCGGTGGCGTCGTTGCCCGCCGCGATGACGTCGAACCAGTCGAGCGCCCAGTTGAACCGGTCGGGCCTGGGCCAGGTGAAGCCCTCGTACGCCGCCTCGTAGTCCTCCCGGTGCCGGAGCAGGAAGTCCCGGGCCGACCGGAATTCCTCCGTCGCGCCGCTTGCCGCCATGTGTCCTCCTCGTTGCCGCGCGTCGCCGCGCATTGCGGGACCCGTCGCCGACATCGTGTAATCGGTGACCCAGGTCTCACTACCCCCGGACGGGGGTGAAGGAGCGGCGTGTGTCCGAGCGGGTCGAGGAAGCGGTCGACGTACGCGGGGCGTTGCTGCGGCTGCGCCGTACCACCGGGGTGCACACCGCGTTCGGCGGGCTGCTGCTGGACGGGCGGCGGCTGCGGATCGCCGAGCAGACGGGCGCGGTGACCGGTGCCCTGCCGGGCCTGGTGATCGGCGCGGGCAGCGGGCTGGGCGGCAAGGCCATCGCGCTGGCCCGCCCTTGCGCGGTGACGGACTACCCGGTGGCGCGCCACATCAGCCATGAGTACGACGGGCCGGTGGCGGCGGAGGGGTTGCGGTCGGTGCTCGCGGTGCCGGTGGTCGTGCGCCGGCGGGTACGGGGGGTGCTGTACGGGGCGCTGCGCGAGGCGTCGCCGCTGGGCGGGCGGGTCTTCGACGCGGCGGTCGCGGCGGCGCGGGACGTGGAACAGGCGCTGGCGGTACGGGACGAGGCGCGGCGCCTCCCGGCAGCGGGCGCGGGAGGAGGGCCGGCCGGCCGCGCCCCGGCGGGGGCGGCACCGGACGGGGAGGGGCGGGGCGCGTGGGAGGCGGTGCGGGAGGCGCACGGGGAGCTGCGGGCGCTGGCGCCGCGGATCGCGGACCCGGCGCTGCGCGCGGAGCTGCTGGCGGTGTGCGGGCGCATCGCCGCCGCCCAGGCGGGGCCGGGCGCTCCGGTCGTGTCCCTGGCGCCGCGGGAGGTGGACGTGCTGGGGGCGGTGGCGTCGGGCGCGACGAACGCCGGGGCGGCGGAGCTGCTGGGGCTCCGGCCCGAGACGGTGAAGGGCTACCTGCGGTCGGCGATGCGGAAGCTGGGCGCCCACACCCGGGGGCAGGCGGTCGTCGCGGCCCGCCGGGCGGGGCTGCTGCCCTGAGGTGCGCCGGGTGCCGGGTGCCCGGCGGGGGCGGCGGGGTGCGGCGGGGTGCCGGGTGCTCGCCGGGGCCGGCCGGGGGCGGCGGGGGCCCGGGTGCTCGGCGGGGCGGGGGCGGCGGAGAGCGGCGGGGTGCCGGGTGCTCGCCGGGGCGGGTGCTCGCCGGGGGCGGCGGGGTGCCGGTGGAGGGCCGCTCGGGGGCGGGCGGGTGGGGGTGGCCGGGCCTGTCGCGCGGGTCCTCGCGTGCGTAGGGTGTGGGCCATGGTGTCCACCGACCGTGTGCTGGCCTTCGCGGCCATGTCCGTGCTCGTGATCGTGATTCCGGGCCCGAGCGTCCTGTTCGTGATCGGCCGCGCTCTCGCCCACGGCCGCCGTACCGCGCTGGCGACGGTCCTCGGCAACGTGCTGGGCTCCTACGTCCTGGTGGTGGCCGTGGCCCTGGGCGTGGGGGCGGCCGTGGAGCGGTCGGTGGCCGTCTTCCTGGCGGTCAAGCTGGCGGGCGCGGCGTACCTGGTCCTCCTGGGGGTGCAGGCGTTCCGGCACCGCAAGGAGATGAAGGCCGCCCTGCTGGACGCACCTCCCCCGGCCGCGGCGGCCCGCGGTGACCTGCGCACGGTGGTGGACGGTGTCGTCGTGGGCGTCACCAACCCCAAGGGCATCGTCTTCTTCGCGGCGGTGCTGCCCCAGTTCGTGGACCACGCGGCCGGCGGGGTGGCGGCGCAGATGCTGCTGCTGGGCCTGGTCCCCATCTGCATCGGCCTGATCACCGACACCCTGTGGGGCCTGGGCGCGGCCGCCGCCCGCGGCTGGTTCGCCCGCTCGGACCGCCGGCTGTCGATGGTGGGCGGCGCGGGCGGCTTCGCGATGATCGGCCTGGGCGTCACCGTGGCGGCGACGGGACGGGCCGACTAGGCGTGCCCCGGTCGGCCGTCCGGTGCTGATCTCGCGGCGATACAGGACCGTACTCGTCCTGATTCGGTCCTAGGCTCGGCACCTCGCGAAGGACCGGACGAGGGGACGAGACCGATGAGTCACACCGCACCCGAGGGCTACACCAGCGTCGCACCGTGGGTGGTCACCGACGACACCGGCGCACTGCTCGACTTCATCACCGCCGCGTTCCACGGCGAGGAACTCGCCCGGGTGCCGGTCGAGGACGGCACCATCGGCCACGGCGAGATCCGCGTCGGCGACACGGTCGTGCTGGCCTTCGACCGACGGCCCGACTGGCCGGTGATGCCCTCCCTGCTGCGGGTCTACGTCCCGGACGCGGACGCCGCCATGGCGGCCGCGGTCAGGCACGGGGCGCAGGTGATCACCGAGGCCGCTGACAGCGCGTGGGGGGATCGCGGCGGCCGGGTGCGGGATCCGTTCGGCAACATCTGGTGGGTGATGAGCCGGGTCGAGGACGTCGCACCGGACCGGGCCTGGGAGCGCATGTCCGAGCCGAGGTACGCCGAGGCGATGCGTATGGCCCAGGAAACGCTGGATGCCGCGCTGAGCGGCCGGAAGTCAGGGGTGGCGAGTGCCCCGCGGCGTCCGGCCCACTGAGACCGGCCCGGCTTCATGGGCATGTTGCCCGCCCCTCATCCCCGCCCCGCGCCAGGCCCGGCCAGGGCTGCGCGTCCTCGTACCGGCTACTAAAGAGTTCCGAACCGGACGTCGCACGGCTTGCCCGGGGCCAGCACCGTCATGGTGTGCTCGGTCTCCTCGGCCACGGCGGTGCGCTGCTCGCGGGTGAGGTTCCCGAACGGCTGCACGGTCACCGTCACCGCGTCCTTCGTTTCGTCCGGCCGCCAGATCCCGGCGAGGAAGCCGTCGACGAGGAAGGTGCGGTACGCCTGGTTGCCCTTCCAGGTGCGGTCCTTGTACTCCGCCGGGACGACCCGGGTGCGGTCGGCGTGCGAGAGCAGCAGGTTGTCGAACTCGGGCAGGAGTCGGGGCGGGGCCGGGGTGTCCGGGTCGGGGCGGGGCGCGTCGGGCAGGTCGAAGAGCTCGGTGCCGTCCTCGTCCCGGAAGGTGAGCAGCCCGGGCCGCAGCCGCTCGAATGCGTCCCGCAGCCGGGTGAGGCCGGACCAGGTCTGCATGTCCTTGACGGAGGCCGGCCCGAAGGCGGCGAGGTAGCGCAGGACGGTCTCCTCCCGGCCGGCCGGGTCGGCGGTCCGCCCCAGCCAGGCCTCGGCGGTGGTGAGGGCCACCTGCCCGCTGCGTCCCCAGAGGCCGCGCGGGGTGACCTGGACCAGCGGCAGCAGGCACCGGGCGGCGACGGTGAGGGCGAGCGGATCGGCGTCGGGCCACTCCGCCAGCAGCGCCTCGCGGATCTCCTTGGGCGTACGGGGCCGCTCCTCCACCAGGTCGCGGGCCAGTGCCGCCAGCCGCTCCAGGTCCACGCCCGCCAGGCCCTTGCGGAAGGCGGTGACCTCCCGGTCGCGCGCGGCCTGGACGAGTGGCCGCAGTGCCAGGACGTCGTCGGCGGTGTGGGTGTGGATGGTGGACCGCATGGTGACGATCCGTGCCACCGCGCGGGTCTCCATCAGCGCGGACAGTTCCTCGGGGCGGAAGTCCGCGAGGCGGGCGGCGAGCGCGACGTAGGGCGGCTTGGTGTTCTGCGCCTGGAGGCCGACGAGGTGGGCGACGGCGTGTTCCGCCGGCATCGGGGTACGACGCAGCAGGAGCTGCCGCGCCAGGGTGGCTCGGTTCAGGGCGCGGGTGGAGAGGACGGGCTTCGTGACGGAGACCATGCCCGGCACGCTACGCACCCTTGAGGACAGCGGCTGTCCTCAAAACGTTCCGCCGGCCGCCATGCCGGGGCAAACCGGGACGTATATCGTTCGACCCGGGAGGTGAGCCCCGCATGACCCTGCCCTCGAAGAAGCCGAACCGGCGCCGGCGGCCCTTCGGCGCCGCACCCGCCGCCGATCCCCCGCCCGCGCTCGCGGCAACCCCGGCCCCTGCCCCGGCGTCCGACCGGGGCAGCGTGGTCCAGGCCTCCCTCTACCGCGACGGCCGTGAGGTCTCCTCCCCCGCCACCCTCGCCGAGACCTTCCGCCGGCTGCGCGACACACCGGACGGCATGGCCTGGATAGGGCTGCACCGCCCGTCCGAGGCGGAACTCCTCTCCCTCGCCGCCGAGTTCGACCTCCATGAGCTGGCCGTCGAGGACGCCATGGAGGCCCACCAGCGCCCGAAGCTGGAGCGGTACGGCGACACGCTCTTCGTCGTCCTGCGGGCCGCCCGGTACCTCGACGCCCAGGAGGAGGTCGACTTCGGGGAGCTGCACGTGTTCCTCGGCCCCGACTTCCTGATCACCGTCCGCCACGGCGCCGCCCCGGACCTCTCCGCGGTGCGCCGCCGCATGGAGGAGACCCCGGAGCTCCTGGCCCTGGGCCCCGAAGCGGTGCTGTACGCGATCCTCGACGCGGTCGTCGACGGCTACGCCCCGGTGGTGGCCGGCGTCCAGAACGACATCGACGAGATCGAGACCGAGGTCTTCCGGGGCGACCCGGAGGTGTCCCGCCGGATCTACGAACTCTCCCGCGAGATGGTCGAGTTCCAGCGCGCCACCCGCCCTCTCGTCGGCATGCTGCACAACCTGATGGCCGGCTTCGCCAAGTACGGCACGGACGAGGAACTCCAGCGCCATCTGCGGGACGTCGCCGACCACGTCACCCACACCAGCGAACGCGTCGACGGCTTCCGCCAGGCCCTCACCGAGATCCTGACGGTCAACGCGACCCTGGTCACCCAGCAGCAGAACGCGGAGATGCGCGCGCTGGCGGAGGCGGGTTTCGAGCAGAACGAGGAGATCAAGAAGATCTCCTCCTGGGCCGCCATCCTCTTCGCCCCCACCCTGGTCGGCACCATCTACGGCATGAACTTCGACCACATGCCGGAGCTGCACTGGGTGTACGGCTACCCCTTCGCGATCCTGCTAATGGCGGTGGTGTGCACGAGCCTGTACGTGATCTTCAAGAAGCGCGACTGGCTGTAACCAACAGACTGGGAATATTGATCGACTTCACGAGTGCGAATGGCCCCAGAGGGTCGTTTCATGGTCCTGGGGAGAATCTGGGGAGAATGCGCCGGGCTGGCTGGAGTGTCCGAGCCACCGGGCAGGCGTGACGACGGACTCACCCGCTTCGAGGACGACGCTTCCCTGCAGCGGGACCTGGTCGCCCGGCCGAAGTGAGTGATCGACGGGAACTACAACTCGACCCTGCAGATCCGGCTCAATGCCTGCGACACGGTGGTCCTGACGGACGTCTCGACCGTGGCCGCACTGTACGGGATCGTCTCCCGGCAGATCCGGCACGGGGCTGGGCACAAGGGCAACGGAGTGCACAACCGTATCTACTGGGGCGTGACAGGTACGTGGCGACGTACCACCGCACGATGCGCCCGCGAGTCATGGCGAAGATCGAGGAATTCACCTCGGGCCGTGTCGACGTGGTGCTGCTGTCCAACCGGCGGCAGACGCGCCACTGGCTGCGGAAGGTCTCCGCCGCGCCACAGCTGAGCGCTCCACGCCGCCGAGGCGAAGGTGCGGCATGAGCCGCGCAGCCGACCCGCGATCTCCCTGTCACTGCTGACGCGGCCGGCACAGACGATGGCGTGACTGCCGCACTCAGAACGCAGTTCGTCCTGATGAGCCGGCCACGGAGTGTCCCAGCGGTCCTCGGAAGGGGCCGGGAAGCATGATGAGGCATGACGTACGACGGTCACCAATGGTGTGAAACGGCCATCCGGAGCTCCATGTGCGCGACGCCAACGGGACGGCCGCAAGGCGGCTACTGGGCTGGCAGGGGGTTCTGCCACTTCCCGTGATCTGGTCCGTCATCCTCCCAGTACCGGCACAGCAACCACCACCGTCGAGTGTGTCGCCTGGCCGCGCCCGACGCTCCGCTCGCGGTTCCTCCGGCCGGGCTAGCCACGGCTAATCGCGGTGTCCGACCGTGCCAGCAGCGCGCCGAAGCCAGTAAGCACTTGCCGGTCGACCTCGTGCTGGATCAGGGCGGTCTTCTTCATCGGCGAAAACCCTGAACTTGATTTAACCCGCGCATCGCCGCGGCGATCGCCAAGGGAGTCGAGGTCGGTGAACTGCCGACCGTCCCACGGCTGAACCACAACGCCCCTCGCCGCTGAGCACTCAGCCACATAGACGCGGAAGCGGACCGCTCGCAGCGAGCCGCGAGGGCAGTTCAGTCGCCGCTCGTCCTGATCTGCGCTCCGCGTGCGTTGCGCTCGTACGTACGCCGATCTTCTGGGCGACCTCCCGTTCCAGGTCCAGCCCGTTCATCTCCGCCACGGCGGTCAGGTAGAGGAAAATGTCGGCCAGCTCTTCTCCGAGGTCGGGAAGGCCCTTCCGCCAGGCGGTAAAGGCTTTTCCGATTTCGGCCGTCAGGAGTCCGAATCCAGGGCCACGTCGGTGGTGTTGCAGCCTTCTACGAGCTTGTTCTCCCAGGCGAGCTTCTGGGCGGATGAGATGTCCACGACTCCTCCGGGGCGGTACAGCGGGAGCTGCCGCAGCCTAGCGGGCCAGGCTGGCGGCTTTCCCGTCGCGGGCGAGGAGTCGCTGACGGATGACGGGCGGGGGCGCGGTCAAGTGGACAAACAGGCCCACGCGGTCGATCACGCTCTCGGCCAGGTCGAAAGCCTCGCTCCAGGTAATGCGTGACCTGCCGCGATGCAGCGGTCCGTAGACCAGGTCAGTCACGAAGCAGCGGTCGAAGAGGATACGGCCGGCACCGTCGAGGATCTCGCGGTACCAGTTGGCCCGGTCGAGACGATCCGGCGTTCGGGAGGAGTCGATCACCCGGAAGCCGTGCTGTGCTGATAGGCGCTCCGCGAGCGTGCTCTTGCCGACCCCGTCAGGACCTTCGAGGACGAGGGTGTCGTGGGCGGTGGCCATCTCGTCGAGGTTCACATCGCCAGCCATGCCTGCACCGCCTCCATGTCGTCGAGATGAGCGTGGACGGCGCACTGGATCATGAGGTTGCGCCAGTTCGGCTCGCGGCCGGAGGCGTGGGTATACGTCGGGCGAAAGTGGACAGCGGCGATCCCCACGCCGGACGCGAGGGCGGCACCGATCAGCAAAGCGGTACCGGGAGGGGCCCACGGGCGGGGGACGTCCGCCAGGAGCCGCGACGCTCTGCACGCCGCGGAGAGATCGTCGAGGGCGCCGATGATCGGGTCGGTGTCAGTGAACCGCCGGGACAGCACCACCTCGTGGCCGGCGTCCAAGCAGGGGGCGGGCCAGGTAGTCGTGGCCCGGCGCCGCGTACGGCGACCCCTCGACATAGACGAGTCCGCCATCACTGTCGGCGTGGAGATCGGAGATCGGCAGCCCCGCATTCATCAGGATGGTCAGCATCTCCACCGCCAGTGGGCGGCGCCCGTCCGGTACCCCCGAGGTCGTAATCACCGCCCGCTTCAGAGCGTTTGCGGCCTTCGCCTGCCACAGGTCATCGGTCGGGTTGCTGGCGTACGATTCGGTCACGGTGGTGCTCCTGGCGCTGGGGATTGCCTTTCGTACGCCAGCTTGCCCAGGGGTCTCGCGTCAAGACCGTTCCGTAGCCCGTTCGGCCTCACCTTGGCGATACCCGTGCAACGGGCGGGGCGTCAGACCGCAGTCCGGTGCAGGCCCCCTCCGGTGCGGTGGCGTAGGAGGGACTGAGGTTGTACTCGAGGGTCTGGATGTAGTCGGCCACGTACGGCGCGAGCGAGAGCACGTCGCCGGTGAGAGTGGCCGGATGGCGCCAGGTCGTCGTTCGTTCACAGCGCCGACAGCGGCGGGCGGCCAGTTCCACCGCGCGGTCGCGGATCTCATGGTCTTCTTCCACGGGCCCGGGCCCTATCCACGCCGTTGAGTGTGCTGTCCTCACTTTCCATGGCTGGGGTGCCGAAGAAGGGATGGTCCGGTTTCTGAGTGCTCGGGCCTGCAGTTGGATGGTGGGCCATGCCGGAGGCAGTCGGGAAGATCGGAAACGTCAGCCAGTCCCGTTACGAGTAGATCACGGCCGACTGCGGCACGTGATCGAACAGCAGACCCGCTGGCAGTTCACGATCGGCGACCGCTCCTTGGAGATCGAGCCGATGCGGATCCGCAGCGGACGGTCGCGGAGTCGCTGCGGCGGCTGGTCGAGGACATCGACCTGAGGGCCAGCAGAACGGTGAAAACGGCCAGGTAGGTGGCCTCCCGGAAAGACAACGGCTTCTGAGCGCCGTGCTGGCGTCCCGCTGCTGCCGTGCCACTGCCGCGCTTCCGCCAACGCTTGCTGCGGTTGTGGCCCGTTGGGGTGTCGTCCCGCTGGCTTTGAGGGCCCGGCCGTTGGTGCAGGCGCTTCGAAAACTGCGGCAATGCTCGGGGTTCGCGGTGAGGTGAGACATCCGCACGTGGGCGGCGAGGCGGTAGGTGATCACGGGTGGATGGTGTGATGTAGATCACTGAACCAGTGAGCCGTTTCTGTGCGAAGTCGTACAACCTTTTGGGCGAGTGGCGAAGATCACGGCGGAATACCATATTCCGCCCGTTTCCGGGTGATTGGCGGGTGGACAGTGATCCGTCGAACGAGGTTCGATTTCCGAGGCCGGAGCAGCTCCAATCGAAGCACTCCCTCTGCGCAACGCCGAAGGTGGAAGCCGTCGGAGACGGCAATGTTCCGGCCGGGCAGTGGGGGACTGCACTCGCATTCCGGTCACCTTCACGCCCGTCTTGAACCACGTTCCGGTCAGCTGGCCGGTACTGACGACCCTAGGACTGTGATGAAGGCACGTACCGCCCACGTGGCGAAGCCGCAGCGGAAACGATTCATGGCGCGTACGCTCGGCGCCGCAGCCGCCGCTGGCGCCTTGGTGTGGCTCGCGCTCGCGGGCAGTGTGCCCACCGAGAGTGGAACGAAGACCCAGGCGATCGCGCCTGTCGCGGTCGAGGGACCCGGCTACGCGATCGAGGACTTCAACTACCCGGGGGCCGACAAGATCCTGGCGGAGAAGAACATCGTTCTTAAGCGCGGCGACGGCCACATCACCCTCGTCGACTGTTCCAGCGGCCCTGGACTTCTGGAGGTCTGGGCCCGCGAGCAGGCGGGGGCGAAGTTCTGCTTCGAGGTCGTGGGCAACTCCGGCTGGCTGACCCTGGAGATTCCCTCGGTCGCCCTCATCAAAGGCAACGATTACACGACCGAGGTCGACATGACCGTGGGCGCGGAGGAGAAGACGTTCGACATCGCCAAGAACGCGTGGACCTCGGTGGGTGAGAGCGCGGAGGAGCAGGGCCGCCAGCACATGCTCGTGGAGATCAGGTCCACTAAGTAACACTCGGTCAGCTCACCCACTGTCCACACCTGCGCCCCGCTGAAACGGAAGCGCGAACCTCCCACCAAGGAAACCAACATCTTGCGACACCCCAGACCCCACCGCCTCGCCACACTCACCACGGCCCTCGCAGCGGCACCTCTGGTGGTGTTGGCCACCATGCCCGCCCACGCTGTCACCGGCCCTGCCGCCACGGACAATGCCTACGCGTTCGCCGCCAAGGTGGAGATCGGTGAGGGAGACAGCAAGCGTGCTTGCTCCGGTGCCCTGATCGACACCCGCTGGGTGCTGACCGCTGCCTCATGTTTCTCCGGCGGGCTCACCGAGCTCGCGCCCGGCAAGCCGGCCGAGAAGACGGTCGTCACCATCGGCCGCACCGACCTGACTGCCGCCACAGGGGGTCATGTCAGCGAGGTCGTCGATCTCGTACCGCGGGCGGGCCGTGATCTGGTCATGGCTCGGCTGGCCCAGCCTGCCACCGGTATCGCACCGGTCAAGATATCCACGACCCCGGCAGCTCCGGGCGACACTGTCACGGTCGCCGGATACGGTCGCACCAAGGACGAGTGGTCGCCGCTCAAGCTCCACACCACCATGTTCGCGGTGGGCTCCGTCACCGACGCAGATGCGAACATCGCCGGCAAGACGGCGAGCGATGCGATCTGCAAGGGCGACACCGGCGCTCCCCTCCTGCGCGTAAGCAACGGCAAGCCGGAACTCGTCGCCGTCGCCAGCCGCTCCCAGCAGGGCGGATGCTTCGGCACCGACACGGCCGAGACCCGCACCGACGCGATCGCTGCACGAGCCGACAACATCAACCTCGGCAACCGCATGGCCGCCGGCCACCAGCTCCTGCCCGGTGACAGCCTCACCTCCGCTGCGGCACGCCTGACCATGCAGACCGACGGAAATCTCGTCATCGCTTCAAACGCCGGCAAGGCCCTGTGGTCCACCGCCACCAGCGGCAACCCGGGGGCCACTGCCAAGTTCGACACCAGCGGCAACCTGATTATCCGTAATGCCGCCGACACCGCGACCCTGTGGGAGACCAAGACGACGGCGGCCGGTGGCCACGTCGTCCTGCAGGACCGCGGCAACCTGGTCCTCTACAACGCCAAGAACGAGTCCCTGTGGTCCAGCAACACTGTCGTCCGCAACGACATCAACGGCGACGGGCGCAGCGACATCGGCACCTGGTACACCTTCAGCGCCGGAACTGACGCCACGTACACGTTCTTCGGCCAGGGCGACAATGGGGCACTCAGTGCGCCCTTCAAGTCATACGCCGCCCCGGTGGGCGAGTGGGACGCGAAGTACATGAAGTTCGTCTCCGGCGACTTCAACGGTGACGGCCGCGGCGACATGGCGATGATCCGCGGCTACGGCGACACCAGCGTGAAGGCCTTCGTCGCCCTCGGCAAGGTCGATGGAGGCTTCGCAACCCCCGTCCAGGCGTGGAGCTCGCCCGCGAACGGTCCGTTCCACTACAGCTACATGACGCCACAGGCCGGTGATTTTAACGGCGACGGCCGCGACGATATGGCGGTCTGGTACGCCGGCGCCGACGGAACCACCAAGCTGTGGACGTTCACCACCAAGGCCAACGGCACCTTCAACACACCCATCGCCTCGTGGTCCGCACCCAAGGACACGTGGCTCCGCACGAACACGAAGTTCGTCACCGGCGACTTCAACGGCGACGGACGCGAGGAACTGGGCGTCTACTACGACCAGGGCGGTACCGGAATGAAGACCTACGTCTTCACTACTCAGCCCAACGGCACCTTCGCCAACCCCACGCCTTGGTGGGAGACCACGCTCAAGTGGGACCAGGCCACCCCGCAGGCCGGTGACTTCAACGGCGACGGACACGACGACACCCTGATCTGGTACGACTACGCCGACGGCAGCGACAAGACCAGCACCATGCTGTTCGAGAAGGTGGACGGCAAGAACAAGTTCGGCTCCGCCAAGATCACCCTCAACAGCTCCGGCAGCCTCGACGTCAAGCGCCTGCAAATGGCAACCGGCGACTACAACGGCGACGGCCGCGACGACCTCGCCATCATGAACCACCAGAACGACAACGTCGTGAAGATGTGGACCTGGACCGCCCGGCCCGACGCCCAGTTCAACGGCGCCCAAGCCGGCTGGGCATCCGCACCCGGCGCCTGGAGCTACGCCTCCACCAAGCTGGTCAGCATCTACCACACCGGCAACTGACCATCACACCAGCAGCGGGGGTGCCCGTGCCGCCGAGCGACCGGACACCCCCGCTCACACGAAAGCGCATGGGCCGCTAAGGGCCGCCAACGACGGAATCTCGGAGTCGGCCCCAGACAGGGGGAGCAACGACGGACAGACAGTTGATCACCATGCTGACAGGCGCTCGGAGCAAGACATTGCAGCGGACCGGTGAGGGGGCGCTTCGGCGGCACTCGGCCCAAGCGGGTGCTTTGGAATCGGCCCTTGAAGGGGAGACCCATGGTGCGGGTACAGACCCAATCCGGTTTCAATGCCCGTAGCAGGCCATTTCTTCAGCGTAACGAGCGAGTGACCTGAAGCGGACCCAAAAGGCGTCTGCACCTATCCGTGATCACGACGACCACGAGAAGCACGACCTCACCGCCATGAATCACGGCAGTAGCCGCGACGCCCCAGGAGGATCCCCTCCCCGTTCCAGACCGGCGTTCGGCCCGTCGGAGTGCAAGGCGACGCACGACTCCGGCAGGCCCATGTACCCCCGGATTGTCTGCAAGCGGCACCTGCGCACGACCGAAGCCGGAGCGAGCCACCCCTGAAAGAGATCACGGCCAATCTCGACGGGTGATACGCACGAGGCGTCCGGGCAGAAATCTCCGTCGCTGGGGTGGGGTTGAGAGAGTTTCTTGAATGACAGTCAAGTAGGGAAGTGACAACTTGAATGCCAGATTGCGAGCCGCGCCTGGATGGCGCGGTGTCGTGGCAGCGCTTGTAGCCCTGGGGATGGTCCTGGGGGTCGATCTGAGTCCTGCCAAGGCCGAGGACAAGGCGCGGGTGTACTACAGATCCGATGTTCTCCTGGAATGGGAGTACGGAGGTCCGGGCGTGCGCCGGGCGGCCGAGGCTGCCCTGGCGGGGTCGGACGAGGACGTCCAGACATTCATGGTCCAGGACCTACCCAACCTTTCCCTGGATGATCTGCGGGTGCAGGTCGCCCAGGTCATGGCCATGGGCGGTCCGGGCGTGCGCAAGGCTGCAAACGCGGCCCTCGACGGTGGTAAGGAGGAGCTGCAGGCCTTCCTGAACAAGGACTTCGTCCCTGCCTACGAAGACGATCTCCGCGTCCAGGTGGCGCAGATCATGGCCTTCGGTGGACCGGGGGTGAAGAAGGCGGCCGGCAAGGCGCTGGACGGCACGCCGGACGACTGGCGTGCGTTCGTGCAGGAGGGCCAGCACCGGGCCCGGGAAGACGACAACATGGTGCGTGTCGGCCAGTTGATGTTCTCCGGCGGCCCGAATATCAAGAAGCTCGCCGGACAGGCCCTGGACGGCACGGCCGAGGACGTCCAGGAGTTCTTGGACGACGGATGGGCGATCGCCGCCGCGCGTGATCAGGAAACGCTCAGCGTCGCACAACTGGCCGACCTCGCCGATGCTGCGCAGAAGCGGGCGCATGAGCTGACCGAGACCGCCAAGGAGGAAGCGGCCAAGGCGGAGAGCGCCACAAAGGCAGCCAAGGAAGCGGCGCTGCTCGCGGCCAGCGAGGCTTCGAAGTCGAAGGCATCAGCAGGGAAGGCAGCGGCGGCAGCGTCCCGGGCGGCGGCTGCCGCCGATCGTGCAGCCCAGTCGGCCCGTACGGCGGTGTCCGCGGCTGCGGCCGCGAACGCGACGGCACGTGTGGCCGCGACTGCGGCAGCGCAGGCTGCTTATGCCGCCAGCCGGGCCGGTAGCGCAGCCTCCTCGGCGAGGTTTGCCGCCGCTGCCGCGGCCAAGGATGCCTCTCGGGCGCAGCAGGCCCGGTTGGCCGCGCAGCAGGCCCGTGACGCCGCGAAGGGGGCCAAGAAGGCGGCGGCCGCCGCTGAACAGGCCGGTGTGGCAGCCGACAATGCCGCGAAGGCGGCCGGAGCCGCGGCGAGCGCGGGTGCCAACGCCGCTGCTGCCGCCGCGGCGGCAGCTGACGCCGGGCGCTGGGCGGGCGAGGCGGGGTCCAAGAGCAATGAAGCGGCCGCAGCGGCGGCGCGGGCCAAGCGGCTCGCTGGCCAGGCTACGCGCGCGGCGGGTGCCGCGCAGGCCAACGCCAGTCAGGCCGCCACTGCCGCCAGGCAGTCGCGACAGGCGGCCAACGACGCCGCCGCTCACGCCGAAGCCGCAGCGGCGGCCGCGGACAAAGCCGCCGACGAGGCAGGCAAGGCGGTCGACGCTGCCAAGCAGTCGACCGCCGCGGCGAACGCCGCCACCCAGGCCGCCAACAACGCGCTGACGGCAGCCGAGCAGGCCTCGAGTGTGGCGGGCCTGGCTCGTAAGGCCGACGCAGAGCGTCTGGCTCAGCAGCAGGACAACGCTGTTCTGGCTGCGGAAGAGGCCAATCGTGCCCATGACACCCGCGTGGCCGCTGCCCAGTGGGAGGTCGGCCGCCTCCAGAAGCTCAGCATCCAGACCGAAGAACTACTGGCACAGGCCGCAGCATCAACGGACCCAGCGGTCACGACCGCCAAGGGCCGGCAGGCTGCCGTCAACCTGCTGGGCAGCGGCGGAACCTGGGTACGCGTCGCCGCCCAGGAGGCTCTGGCCGGTACTGACGCAGACATCGCCGAGTTCGTGCGCACCAGGCTCACGGTGGCCATGGAGCAGGACGACCGCGCCAGCGCGGCACACATCGCCGCAACCACCAGCATTCCCGCGCAGCAGCAGGCTGCCCTGGACGTTGTCGACAAGCCGATCGTCCAGGTGCGGGAGTTCCTGCGCACCCGCGCCTACCCGGGCAAGGCGGACGACGACCGGGTCACCGTCGGCAAGATCATGGCCAAGGGCGGTCCGGGGGTGAAGGCTGCCGCCAGCAAGGCGCTGGACGGGACCGCGGCCGACCTGCACCAGTTCCTGGAGGTCGGACAGTACAAGGCCCGTGAGGACGACGACCGCGTGGCGGTCGCCCAAGCCCTCGCCACCGGCGGCGCTGAAGTCCAGGCCGCGGCGCAGGCCGCGCTGTCAGGGCCTCCGTCCGGGCTGCGTACCTTCCTGGAGATCGGGCTGCACAAGGCGCGCCAGCGTGACGCCAACGCCGCCGCCCACATCGCCGAGATCAACATCCTGCTCCAGGCCGCCTACAAGTCGGCAGCGCTCGCCCACAAGGACGCCGCGGAAGCCCAGAGGGTAGCCGCGGATGCCCGCGACGACGCCACCGAGGCCCTCAGGTGGGCGGAAGCGGCTAGAAAATCAGCCCGCGAGGCGGACCAGTACGCCGAGCAGGCGAACAACTCGGCCAGTCAAGCGGCCCAGTCCGCCAACCGCGCCGCCGAGTCCGCGAAGACGGCCAGAAACGCAGCTGCGGCCGCCCAGCAGGACGCCCAATCCGCCGCCCGATCCGCCGAACGCGCCCAACGCTCAGCCAGTAGCGCCAGCCACTACGCCCACCAGGCTAACGTGGCCGCCTATCGGGCCGGCATATCCGCTGAGGCCGCGGGCAAGGACGCCGCAGCAGCCGCCAAGGCCTCGACCGAAGCCCTGAAGGTCGCCGCGGACAAGCTCGTGGCGGAACTCAAAACACAGATTCAGAAGGAAGCCCAGGAGGCCAGCAAGCCGCTGTCCGACGATGAGCTCCGAAAGTCTCTGGAAAAGCGACTGGTCGAGTACCGCAGCAAGTACATCATGGGCAACCCAGACTGGTCCGGCGACCTGCTGGTCTGCGGCGGCGACGGAGCCGGCGGCATGGCATGCATCACCAGCACCTACCTCGACCGCCTGATCGCCTGGTACATCGGCGCCGACGAGATCGAGAAGTGCCTCACCGGCAAGTCGAACTCATGCCTCGGCGACCTCGCCTTGGCCGCCCTCAAGCTCAAAGTGCTCAGGAAGGCGCCGTGCGAGAAAAACAGCTTCGTCCCGGGAACCCGGGTCCTGATGGCCGACCGTCGTGCCAAGGTGATCGAAGACATCCGCGTCGGCGACCAAGTCTTCGCCACCGACCCGCAGACCGGCCGCACGGAGGCCAAGGCTGTTCAGGCGACCATCGTCGGCGCCGGATCGAAGAACCTGGTCGAGATCGGCGTCGGCGGATCCGGTACCTCCCGCAAGGGTGCGGTGGTTTCCACCGACGGGCACCCGTTCTGGGTGGCGGGCACGAGTAATACCTGGAAGAAGGCCGCCGACGTCAAGGACGGCATGCCGCTGCGGACCGCCGCCGGCGAGAACGTGCCGGTCACCTCGATCCGGGCGTGGACCGTCCCCGAGCAGCGCGTCTACAACCTGACGGTCGCCGACCTCCACACCTACTACGTCCTCGTGGGGACCACTCCGGTACTGGTCCACAACAGCAATGAAGCTTGCGGTGTAACGGGCATCTCCAACCTCCATGGGAAGAGTTTGGCTGAGGCTGAGCAAGAGATACTCGGTCGAGGTTTTACCTTCACGTCGGAAACCAAGGGTGGATACCGCCGCTATGATCACTCGGACGGCAGTCAGATCTGGATCAGGCCGAACGGAGAAGTGATGAGGCTCGGCCCCACAATTGATCCTGGTCCGAATCAAAAGAACTACCGTCCTAGGTATGCCCCGGATGGTCAGGTTACGCAGCAGCACTCGACTGGTGAGATGGTGAATCGGTGAGTTCACTTCGCAAGTTCCTCGAAGTCGCCCCTCGTTGTCAGGGATACTTCCTGGATCGGCTATCGCTAGAGCGGATCGACGGCTCCGACGCGCTCGAGCTCGGGCTACACTGGGGACCGGAGAAGCCGGATATTACGCTCGCCTTTCGTGACGTCTACTTCTGTGCGATCGAACGACCGGCGGACCCTGGTGACGCGCCACTGGATCAGGTCGCGGCAACGCTTCTGGAGCCGAGTGATTCGCCATGGCCGGAAGAGTTGTCACTGGAGCTGATCCGCTCATCGTCGCTTCCGACATTGATCTGGTTCAGAACAGAAGGGCCAGTTCAGGTCAGCGTCCTTGCTGCGATTGCAAGCGTGTCACTTGAGGTCATATAGCCTCGATCTTTCGTGACGGGTCGTCGGGTTAGCCGGCGGCCCGTTTCGGTTCCTTGGACGGTTCGCGGGCTGGCGAGGTCCCAGATGTCGCGTCTGGTGTGTGCCGGGTCCCACGGTTCCGGCGGGTCGTGTTTGCTCGCAGGGGCGGGAAGTGCTGCTCAGCGACGCTGCCTCCGCCAGTGCCGCCCGCCCGGGTGTTCGCCGCCTGTCCCCTGCCGCCGTGGCGGGGCGGCCTGGACGCCGCCCCGCAACTGGCGCCGGCGCCGCTCCCGTTCCCGTCGCCCTCGCAGCCCGCGGCCGCCCGCGCCCCGTTTCACGGACTGATGTCGACCCGGGCCCACCACCGGGGCGCCTTTGCCAGCGAGGCCCTCGTGCTGCGCGTCCTGCTAGAACGGCAGGCTCTCCGCGAGGACCATCCTGAGCCGCGCTGGGCTGTGCGGGACCCGCGGCCGGTGGTGGGATTCGGGCAGATGGCGCTTCACCTCGGAGACGGCCCTCCGGGGCCCGATGGAGGGGTCGCCGAGGACCTGAGCGGCGTGGGCCGACTAGGACCTGTCCGGTCGATCGGGTTGCTGGTTACTAGGGTGCGAGCGTGTCCAAGACGAGCGTGAGCCACGAGACCAGCAGCATGGTGTGCCCGTGGGGTCGAGCCGTGGGGAACCGATCACTGGATGCGTCCGGGTGAGGAGTTCACTGTGGTGACCGAGGCTGAGCCGGAGCAGTCGCCGTTCAACGTGGTCATGCATGATCAAGGCATCACGGTGTGGGTGAACTCGGGTCATGACGCCGAGTCTTCGACAAAGACGGTGACGTGGTGCCGTGCGGGCACCAGCGGCCGCCGAGGGCGGTCTCTGAGCTGCGTCGATCGTCAGGTCATGAGCCAGACGACCAGGGCTGCCGCACCATGGGCCAGGCTGGTGACTGCGGCTCGAGGTCGCAGCCACCTCCGCGCTGGGCACTGCGAAGCCGTCGAGGCGGGCGCCAGTAACGTGCCCGCTCGGTCTCGGAACGCTATGTAGTCGACGTTCGCACGGCAGGACGACGGCCCCACCAGTGGCTGCTCCCTCTCAGCGCAGCTCTCGCTGGGGAGAATCTGGGGAGAATGACCACCGCTGGGGAGCGTCTGGGGAGAATCGACCGCGCAAATCTGCGGCACGGTGCAAGCCCCGGAAAGATGCAAAGCCGCAGCTCAGGATGCCTTCCGTAGCTATCTGCGCAGGTCAGCGCCCCGAGGACGACAACTTCAAGAAGATCTCCGCTTGGGCCGCCATCCTCTTCGCCCCCACCCTGGTCGGCACCATCTACGGCATGAACTTCGACCACATGCCGGAGCTGCACTGGGCGGGCGGGTATCCGTTCGCGGTGGTGCTGATGGCGGTGGTGTGCACGAGTCTGTACGTGGTCTTCAAGAAGAAGGACTGGCTGTAGGCGGCGGCCGGTGACGTGGGGGCCCGGCCCCGCGGGGGGCCGGGCCGTGGGGTGGGGGTCAGCGGCCGCGGCCGCTGAGCATGTCGCGGAGGCGGTCGACCATGCCGGCGCCCGGGGCGAGAAGCTTGTTCGCGGGGGGAGTGTCCGGGGCGGACGGGTGGGGGCGGGTGGGGGCGGTCTTCTTGGCCGCGCGGACCTTGTCGCCGAGCTGCGCCAGGGCGTCGGCGGAGCAGGACTCGGCCAGCAGCGGGAACAGCCGGTTCTCCTCGTCGGCGACGTGCTCGGTGACGGACGCCTTCAGCCGGGTGATCAGGCCGTCGAAGCGACCGTCGCCGGGCTCGCAGCCCTCGAGTTCCTTGAGCATGCGCTCGACCTCGGCGTGGTCGGCGATCTCCTTGTCGGCGATGTCGTCGCCCCCGTCGACGTACCGGCGCACCGTCGGGTAGAGGTACTCCTCCTCCGCGACCGAGTGGCGGATCAGCTCCATGGTGAGCTGGTCGGCCAGGTCGCGGCGCTGCTCGTCGCCGGGCGGGAGCGCTTCGATCCGTGCGAAGAGTTCGTCGACCTCGCGGTGGTCCGTGGTCAGTTCCTGAATGACGTTTCCGCCGTGTCCCATGGTGTGTCTGCTCCTTTTCGTTGGTGGACGGGTGCCCGCCGGCCGGGTCCGCACACCGGGGACGCGGGAGCGCCCGGGGGCCTCGGGGCGGGTGCGGCGGGCGGTGACACCGCTGTACGCCCTGCACCGGCCCGCGTCCTGGTCCGAACGTGCTCGGATATGTCCCCCGCCACTCGCCCCCGGGCTCGTACCGGCCCGGCACTTCACTCCGGTGGCCGACAGCCGGTGCCGGCCGCGCGGCGGCTCAGAGGCCGGTCAGGATCTGCGGGGCGAGGTTCTTGATCATGGAGTTGGTCCAGCGCATCTGGCGCAGGGTCTCCGGATGGCAGTCGAAGGCGAGGGCGAGGAGCCGGTCGTCCCGGCCCGCCTGGGCGGCCTGCGCCAGCATCTCCCAGTGCAGGCTGTTCTCCGTGGCGGCCAGGTGCAGTTCCCTGAGGTCGCACAGGAAGAGCAGGCCGGGTTCGGGGCGGTGGCCGGCCGCTTCGGCCGCCTTCTCCCTCAGGGTGCCCAGCGGCCCGTGGGAGTCGCCGTCGGGGGGGTGCGCCGAGGTGCAGGCCGTGGGCCCGGGCGGTGTCGGCCAGCCGCTGGACGTGGGTGCGGGACCAGCGGGCGAGGTCGGTGGCCACGTGGTGGACCTCGTGGTCGGTGCGGTGCCGCTGGGAGACCACCGTGAGCTCCCTGACCAGGTGCTTCTCCCCGTGGTGGAGGGCGCGGAGAACAAGGGTGACGCCGTTCATCCCGCACGCTCCTGGTGGTCGTCCCAGGTACGTGTCCACGCGCACCGGCCACGGCGCGTGCCGGGCGTAGGGGGTGCGTCCGCCCCAGGGCTGCGCGATCCGGTCGACCGAAGCGTCCATGCGTGCCTCCGGGGGCGATGGGGACGGTGGCGGGGGTGGGGACGGTGGGCAGGGAGGCGGGGCGCGGGGGCTCAGCCTTCGACGCCGGTGGCGCCGTGGGCCGCGCCGACCGGCTTCGACTCCGGGGAACCACGCTGCCGGAGGTAGATGGACAGGACGGCCATGGAGGCGACCGCCAGCATCTCGGACTGCCAGTTCTGGAGGGTGCGGCTCCAGAAGTCCGCCGAGGAGAGGTAGCCGGCCCAGGTGACGGGCGCCTCGAGCCCGCGCAACCGCTGCTCGTTGTAGGCCGCGACCCCGGTGATCGACTGGGACAGCCAGGACAGCAGGAAGATGGTGCCCATCACCAGGCCCAGCGAGCGGGAGAAGAGCACCCCGCGCCAGTCGGTGTACGCGGCCCAGCGGGGCGAGTCGCCCTTGGCGTGCTCCCCCACCTTCTGGTCCTCGTCGGACTCCGGGCCCTCCTTGCCGGGCTCCTTGGACTCCGGCGAACCGCGTTGCAGCAGCCACACGGTGCCGAAGATGTAGAGGAAGAACTGGAGGTACTCCGACTGCCAGTTCTCCGTGACGTCGACGGCGAAGTCCGACGTGGTCAGGTACGTGCCGAAGCCGATCGGGGGCATCCCGTCGGCGACGAGCTGGTTGGTGAACTCCGCGTGACCGGCGATGGCCTGACCGATCAGGGAGACGAGGAAGGCGCCCAGGAAGAACAGGCCCAGGCCGTTGTGCCGGAGGAAGCGCCGCGCGCGGTGCCCGGCGGGTGCGGCGGTGCCGCCCGTCCGCTTCGCGGCGCTCACCGGTGCATCAGTCCCAGCGTCGTGAAGTACGCCAGACCGCAGCCGATGATGAGCAGGGTCACGGTGAACAGGGTCTTCATGGTGTCCTCACCCGCCCTTGATCCCGCACGCGTACGGCCGCTGGGGCCGTGGCCGGCAGCCGGCGGCCGTCACCTTCCACCCGCCGGGGAAGCGGGCGAGGAACACGGTGTCCCGTTCCAGCACCACCCGCGCCTGGTCGCCGTACACGTCCACGTCCCGTACGGCCCCGGCGGCGGGCAGGTCGTGTTCCTCGACCGCCCGGGCGACCGCCGCGTCGCAGCCGCTCTTGGCGGACTGCTCCAGTTCCTCCCTGGTGGCGGGGGCGAGGGCGGCGCACAGCCGCTCCCGCTCGCCGGCGTCCAGCGCCCGCTCGAAACGGGTGACTTCCGCGGTGACGTCGTCGCGCCTCTCGGCGGGAGTGCCGCAGGCGCTCGCCGTGGCGAGAAGGGCCGGCACGGTGACCCAGGGGACGTACCACCGTCCTCGCATCCTGCCTCCCGATGGCCTGGGCAGGGCGACCACCCGGCGATCATGTGGACCTGCGGTTACCCGCCCATGGGACATCCACGCCCGGCGGCCCGCAACCGGGGGCAGGGGCGGCCGGGGCGGCGGGTGTGCGGGCGCCCGGGGCAGCGGATGTGCGGGGCCGGGGTGGCGGATGCGCGGGGCCGGGGTGGCGGGTGTGCGGGCGGCCGGGGTGGGAAACCGCTGATCATGGGTGGTGTGACTGATCTGAAGCGAGTGGACCGCGACCTCACCCGCCGGGCGGCGGCCTGGCGGACGCCCTTCGCCCGCCGGCTCCTGCCGGCGGCGCAGTCGGCGGCCGAACGCACCAAGCTGTGGTGGGCGGTGGCCGGGGTGATGGCCGTGGCCGGGGGCGGCCGGGGCCGGGCCGCCGCCGTCGCGGGACTCGCCGGCATGGGGCTGGCGGAGCTGCTGTCCAACGCGGTGTGCAAGCAGTTGTACGAGCGCCGCCGGCCGCCCGAGGAGCTGATCCCGCACGACGACGTGCACGACCGGCCGGACAGTTCGTCGTTCCCGTCCGGGCACACGGCGGCCGCCGTCGGCTTCGCGGTCGCCGCCGCGGGGCCCTGGCCCCGGGCGGGCGCGGCGTGTGTGCTCCCGGCGGGGTGCGTGGCGGTCGGACGGGTCCACTCGGGCGCCCACTACCCGAGCGACGTCGCCGTCGGGGCCGCCATCGGCGCGGCCGCCGCGTTGCTGGTCCGCCACTCGCCGCGGATCGTGCTGCGGCGGCTGGTCGGCTGAAGCAGCGGGCACGGACCGGGACACGGGCGCCGGGACGCGGGTGTACGGCACACGATGCTTATGGCCGGCCGGCGGGGGCATGCGGAGCGGTACCCGAAGGTCGGGGCAAAGAACGGAAGGAGTTGCCGTGTCGTTCCTCTGGGCCATCATCGCGGGACTCATCATCGGTCTGCTCGCGAAGCTCGTCCTGCCCGGACGCCAGCCCATCCCCCTGTGGCTCACCGTCGTCCTGGGCATCGTCGGCGCCGTGGCGGGCAACGCGCTGGCCACCGCCTTCGGCGTCCGTGACACCGGCGGCATCGACTGGATCCGTCATGTCTTCCAGATCGGCATCGCCGCCGTGCTCATCGCCTTCGTCACCCCGGTGTGGGCACGACGGCACGCGTGAGGGCCCGTCGCCCCGACGCTCGCACTTCCGAAGCCCCGCCCGGCCACCGGCCCGGCGGGGCTTCGGTGTGTGTACGGGTTCAGCGGCCGGTGCCGGAGCGGGGTCCGTGGCCCAGGTGGCGGCGCCCGGCGGGCTGCGGTGCGGGGGCGTCCCGGCCGGTGGCGGCGGCCAGTTCGGCCGCGAGCTCGGCGACGGTGCGGCCGCGGTCGGCCCTCGGGTCCGTCGTGGTGGCGTCGGGGCGGGGTCCGGTGCCCAGCGGGCGGCGCGTCGTACTCACGGGCGTCAGTCTGTCAGGGGGTGCGCGTCCAGGACGCCCCGGTCCCGCAGCTCGTCCAGATCGGGGAGGTTGAGGCGGTGGAGGGGGCCGTTGTCGAGGTCGGCCTGGGAGGCCACGATGCGGGGCCTGTGGGCGGCGGTCGCCCCGGTCTCCCGGGCCGTCGCGCCGGGCCCCCGTCCGAGGAGGCGGCGTCTGTCAGAGGTCACGAATGATCATCGTAAGGCGGTACGGGCGCGGGATCGAGTGACTTTCGCCTCGCCGGGACGGGCGTTCCCCAGGGTGGCGTGAGGACGGGCACGGTGGGGGCATGCCCGTCCCCGGGGCGGGCCGGCAGGCCGTCAGGGCACCGGTTCGTGGAGCCCTCGCCCGGTCCGGCCGGCGGGAGCGAGGGTGCACCGGCCGTCCTCGCAGGAGCGCTCCAGGCGTCCTCGCGTCACGGTCTGGACCAGGCCGATCGTCCAGCACATCGGGCAGCCGCGCAGCGCCAGCACGCCGGCCGGCAGCAGGAGCAGGCTCCATGGCCCGACGACCGGCAGCAGGGCGAACGCGCCGATCAGGGCGCCGAACCCGGCCGCGCCGCGGGCCAGGTGCCGGGGCAGCGACGCACTGGCGAAATCGGGGGTCCCTGTACTCGTCACCGTCATCGGTTCCTTCCGTGGTCCGGGCCGGACGGGTCCGGCAGTGCGTGCTGGAGGGCCGCGCGGGCCCGGTGCAGCCGTGACTTCATGGCGGCCGTGCTGAGGCCCAGGGCGTCGGCGACCGTCCGGCCGCTGTGGCCCTGGACGTCCCGCATGATCAGCACCCGGCGCTGGTCGTCCGGCAGCGCGGCGATGGCGGCCGCCACCCGGCCGGCTTCCAGGCGCTGGAGCACCTCCTCCTCGGCCGACCGCACGGTGGCGGCCTCCGGCAGGGCGTGGTCCAGCGGCTGCGCCTGGTCCCGCAGCACCGTTCGGGCGCGCCGCAGGCACTCGTTGCGGACGATGCGGAACATCCAGGACGCCAGGGCGCCGGACGCCCGCAGCATCCCGATCTTGCGGTACAGGATGATCAGCGCCTCCTGTGCCGCGTCCTCGGCGTCCTCCGGAGTGGCGCACAGGGAGCGGGCGAAGCGCCGCACGTTCGGGTGGGCGCCGGACACCAGCGCGGTGAGCGAGGCGACGTCACCGCGCTGGGCGGCGGCGACCAGCCGTTCGCCGGGCCAGCGCGTCGTCTCAGCCACGGGTCCGCCCCCGTCTGCGCAGTACGGCCAGTGTGCACGCGCAGAGCAGGACGGCTCCGACGGCGACGGCGATTGCGGTGATCACGGCGACCTCCCTTGTCCGGCCCGGCGCGGTCGCCGGGACACGTATAAGAGGCGCGGACCTCCCGAAAGGATTCTCCCCGTACCGTCCTCATGCCGTCCCCGCCCCGCCCACGGTGTGCGGGACGTGTGTCAGTACTCCTCAACAACCATGACGCACAAGGGCCTTGAGTGTGCGCGGAGGGGGCGTGGGGTAGTGAGGGAGATCTCGACATGGTCACAAGGGAGCCGATCGACGCCGGACATCTAAGGTGTGCCTTACCTAAGTTGTAGGGTGGCGCCGTCGGAACGGCGGTGGGGGAAGGGAAGTTGGTGTCCATGGGCGACGTCCGCCTGGTGGCGAAGGACCTCGACGTGGGGCACGGCGGTCGCCCGGTGCTGAAGCAGGTCGACCTGTCGTTACGGGCGGGGGCGATCACCGTGCTGGTCGGCCCCAACGGCTGCGGCAAGTCCACCCTGTTGCGTACGGTGGCGGGGCTGCTGCCGCCGCTCGCCGGGGAGGTCCGGGTCGACGGCGCCCCGCTCGCGTCGTTCGCCCGCCGCACGTTGTCGCAGCGGCTGGCGTTCCTCCCCCAGACCTCGCAGGCCCCGGCCGGGGTGACGGTCCGTGAGCTGGTACGGCACGGCAGGTACGCCCATCGCGGCGCGCTCGCCCCGCACACGGGCGAGGACACGGAGGCGATCGACTGGGCGCTCGACGTCACCGACGCCGCCCCCCTGGTCGAGCGGCGCCTCGACGAGCTGTCGGGCGGCGAGCGCCAGCGCGCCTGGCTGGCCATGGTGCTGGCGCAGCGGGCCGGGGTGCTGCTGCTGGACGAGCCCACCACGTACCTCGACATGCGCCACCAGTTCGAAGTCCTCGACGTGGTGCGGCGGCTGGCGCGGGAGCACGACATCGCCGTGGGCGTGGTGCTGCACGACCTGATGCAGGCCGCCGCCTACGCCGACGACGTCGTGGTGGTCGCCGACGGCGGCATCGCCGCCTCGGGAGCGGCCGACGACGTGCTCACCCCGGACGTCATCGAGCGAGCCTTCGGCCTGCGCGTCAGCGTCGTCCGTGATCCGGCCACCGGCTACCTCGCCTGTTTCCCCCGGCGGTCCCAGGCCCCCGCCGCGTCCTGAACCCGGCGGTCCCGGCCCCCGCCGCGTCCCGGACCCGGCGCCGCGCCGGCGGTCCGCCCGCGCTCCGCACCACCAGCACACAAGGAGAGATGCACCATGCAGAGAATGCTGCGCGCCCTCGCGACGGGCGGTACCGCCGTGGCCCTGGCCCTCGTCACCGGATGCGGCTCCGGCACTGTCGGGGAGACCACGGGCGACGGGAAGAGCGGCGGCGGGCCCGCGAAGGGGCGTATCACCGTCGACACCGCCCAGGGCAAGGTGAGCCTGGACAAGCCCGCGACCAAGGTCGTGGCGCTGGAGTGGACGTACACCGAGGAACTGGTCGCCCTCGGCGTCACCCCGGTCGGCAACGCCGACAACAAGGGGTACGGCACCTGGATCACCGCCAAGGGGGCCGGCCTGCCCGGCGGGGTGACCGACGTGGGCGACCGCAACGAGCCCAGCCTGGAGAAGATCCGGGCCCTCCAGCCGGACCTGATCGTGATCGACAACGACCGGTCGAAGGCCAACCTCAAGCAGCTCCGGGCCATCGCGCCGGTGCTGTCGTTCACGTACACCACCAAGCCGCAACTGGAGACGATGAAGAAGAACTTCGGCGAGCTGGCGAAGGCGGTCGGCAAGGGGGACAAGGCAGCGGAGGTCACCGGCCGGATCGACACCGCGGCCGCCGACCTGAAGGGCAGGCTGGACAAGGCGGGCAAGGGCGGCCTGAAGTACGCGCTCGCACAGGGCTTCACCGCCAACGGCACCGCGTCCATCCGGATGCTCACCGACGACGCCATCGCCCCGCAGGTGCTGGGCCTCGCCGGGCTGAAGAACGGCTGGAAGGGCCAGTCCGACGCGTGGGGCATGACGACGGTCGGTGTCGAGGGCCTGACCAAGGTCGAGAAGGACGCCACGTTCCTGTACGTCGCCGCCGACAACGACAACCCGTTCACCGGCGACCTGGCGGGCAACGCCGTGTGGAAGGGCCTGGACTTCGTCGCGAAGGACCGGGCGCTGCCGCTCGACCCGGGCACCTGGCTCTTCGGGGGGCCGCTGTCCGCGATCCACATCCTCGACGAGACCGGCAAGGCCCTGAAGGTCTGATGGCCCGGGAACTGACGACGGCCGCACCCACCGCCCGTCCGCTCGGCCACCGCCCACGAGCCGTGCTCGTGGGCGGTGGCCTGTCCCTCGCCCTGTGCCTGGTCGTCGTGGTCCACCTCGGGCTGGGCGCGTCGGGCGTGGGCACCGGCGACATCCTGGACCTGCTCCTCGGCCACGGCGACGCGCGCACCGAGGACGTCCTGCTCGGCAGCCGGCTGCCGCGCACGCTCACCGGGCTGGTCGTCGGCGTCGCGCTCGGCGTGTCCGGGGTCCTCGTCCAGGGCGCGACCCGCAACCCGCTGGCGGCGCCCGACACGCTGGGCGTCAACGCCGGGGCGTACTTCGCGGTGGTGCTCGTGGCCTTCGCCGGGATCGACCTGGGGCCACTGCCGGCCGGCGGGGCGGCGTTCCTGGGCGGGCTCGTCGCGGTCGCAGTGGTGTACCTGCTCAGCCGCAGCGGTGTGATGACGCCCGGGCGGGTGCTGCTCGCCGGTGCGACCGTGGCGCTGGCGGGGACGTCGGCGGCCGAGTTCCTCCAGATGCTCGACGTGCAGGCGACCCGCGGGCTGTTCTTCTGGGGCAACGGCACCCTGATGCAGTCTGGCCTGGAGCGGCCGCTGGTGCTGGGCGCGGTCGTCGCCGCCGGCGCGCTGCTGGCCCCGCTGCTGGCCCGGCCGCTGGACCTGCTGGCGCTGGGGGACGAGACGGCCGAGGCCATGGGTGTACGGGTGGAGAAGGTGCGCCCGGCCGCCTTCCTGGTCGCCGTGCTGCTGTCGGCCGCGGCCGTGTCGCTGGCCGGGCCGATCGGCTTCGTGGGGCTCATCGGGCCGGTGATCGTCCGTCAGCTCGGCATCCGCGCGCACGCCGCGCTCATCCCGATGGCGGCGCTGCTGGCCTCCGCGCTGGTGCTGGGCGCCGACGCGGCCGCGCAGTTGATCGTCACGCCGTCCGCCACGCAGCCCGCCGAGATCCCGGTGGGTGTGGTGACGGCGCTGATCGGCGGCCCGGTGTTCATGGCGCTGGCCCGCCGGGTGAGCACCGGTGACGCCGACACGGGCGCCGCGGTGGTCGTGTCCGGCCGGCGGCGCGCCCCCGCCTACGTGGTGGCCCTGGGCGGCGGGCTGGTGGCGCTGGCCGTCGCGATGGCCGTCTCGCTGCGCGTGGGGGACGTCGAGATCACCTGGAGCCGGCTGGGGGCGGCGCTGTTCGGTTCGGCGGAGGGGATCACCGAGGCGGTGGTGGACTACCGGCTGCCCCGCGTCCTGGTGGCCGCGCTGGCCGGGGCGTGCCTCGCGGTGGCGGGGGCGGCGGTGCAGGCGGTGGTGCGCAACCCGCTGGCCGAGCCCGGGCTCGTCGGGGTGACCGGCGGGGCGTCGCTCGGCGCGATCGCGGTCATCCTGGTGGTGCCCTCGGCGCCGCTGGTGGCCCTGCCGGCGGCCGCGGGGACGGGCGGCGTGCTGATGCTGGCGCTGGTGGTGCTGGTCGCCCGGGGCGGCACCGGGGGCGTCCGGACCGGGCTGGACCCGACCCGGGTGGTGCTGGTGGGCCTCGGGGCCGCCGCCACCTCGATGGCGCTGGTCAACATCATGGTCGTGGGCGCGCAGATGAACGTCTCGTCGGCGCTCGGCTGGCTGGCGGGCAGCACCTACGCCCGGGACTACTCCGCGCTGGGCTGGCTGGCCCTGCCCGCGGTGGTGGCGGTGCTGCTGGTGGTCGCCGCGCGGCCGGTGAACCTGCTGTCGCTCGGCGACGAACTGCCGCGCGCCCTGGGGCTGGAGCTGGGCCGGGCCCGGCTGCTCGTGCTGGGCGCGGGCGCGGTGCTGGCGGCGGGTACGGCGGCGGCGGTGGGCGCGGTGGGCTTCGTGGGCCTGGTGGCGCCGCACCTGGCGCGGCGGATCGTGGGCAACGGCACGGCGCGGATGGTACCGATGGCCGCCGTGCTGGGGGCGGTGCTGGTGGTGTCCTCGGACGCGCTGGGGCGCTGGCTGCTGGCACCGACCGAGATCCCGGTGGGCATCGTCACGGCGCTGGTCGGCGCCCCGTACCTGGTGTGGCTGCTGCGGCGGCTGTGACGGGGTGGGCCGGCCGGTGGGGCGCCCCGGAAGGCCCGGGCCGCCAAGGCTCGGGTGGAGCGCCCCGGGAGGCCCCGGCGACCGGGGACCGGGTGGGGCGCCCCACGAGGCCCCGGCGACCGGTCGGGCGGCTCAGGAGGCCCGGGCGATCCGGGACCGGGGGCGCTCCGCGCGGCCGCCCGCGGCCTCCGTCCCGGCCCTGAGCGTCCGGGCGGCCAGCACGCCGACCAGGCACACCAGCGCCGAGGCCAGGCACACGGTGCTGAACGCCCCCGCGAAGGCGGTGCGCGCGACGGGCAGGAGCGCGGGGTCGAGGAGCTCGAACCTTCCGGTCTCGACGGCCTCGCGCACCGGCCCGGTGGCTCCCGGCCCCGTACCGAGGCCGTCGCTCAGCCGGGCGGAGAACAGGGCGCCGAAGACGGCGACGCCGGTGGCGGTGCCGAGCGGGTAGCAGGCGTTGGTCAGCCCGCTGGCCATACCGGCCCGGTCGGCGGGCGCGGCACCCACCGCGATGCCCATCAGGGGCGGGAAGATGACGGCCCCTCCGGTGCCCAGGAGCACCAGCGCGGCCACCGTGAGGGCGCGGTCGCCGCCCGCCCCGGCGGCGGCGAGCCCGAGCAGCCCCAGGCCCTGTGCCGCGAAGCCGCCGGCGACCAGCAGGTCGGCGGGCAGGGCCCGTTGGAGGCGGGCGACGAACAGCCCGGCCACCAGCAGGCTGCCGGTCAGCGGGAGCAGGTGCAGTCCGACCTCCAGGGGCGAGTACGCGTGGGCGCTCTGGAGCCAGAGCGTGACGAAGGCGAGGACGCCGAGGCTGGAGAGCCGGGCGAGGAAGCCCAGCAGGGCGGCGCCGGAGAAGGCCCTGATCCGCAGCAGGGTCATGTCGAGCAGGCCGTCGCCCCGGCGCTGGCTGACCACCAGGGCGGCGGCGAGAACGACCCCGAGGGCGGCCGGGAGCAGCACCCGCGGTGCCGTCCAGCCGGCCTCGGGGCCGGTGACCAGTGGGTAGTGCAGCGCGAGGAGCGCCCCCACGCCGAGGGCGGCGCCCAGCGGGTCCAGCCGGCGCCGGGTGCCCGGCGGGGCCGTCGACTCGGGCATGCGGCTGAGCGCGCCCGCCACGACCAGGATGCCGATGGGCACGTTGACCAGGAAGATCCAGCGCCAGCCGAGCAGTTGGACGAAGAGTCCGCCGACGATGGGGCCGAGCGCGCCGGCGGCGGAGGCGATGGCGGCGAAGGCGGCTATCGCGGCCTGGCGGCGGGCCCCGGCGTACGCGGCGGCCAGCAGGGCGAGGGTGGGGGCGAACACCATGGCGCCGCCCAGCCCCTGGGCTGCGCGGGCGGCGATGAGGGTGCCGGCGCCGGGCGCCAGTCCGCAGGCGGCGGACGCGAGGGTGAACAGGGCCATGCCGGCGGTGAAGACGGTGCGGCGCCCCAGGCGGTCGGAGAGCGCGCCGGCGGTGAGGAGCAGGGCGCCGAAGGCCAGGGAGTAGGCCGACACGGTCCACTGCGCCTTGCCCAGGCCCGTTTCCAGGTCCTGGGCGATGCCGGACAGCGCGACGTTCACCACCGTGACGTCCAGGGTCATCATCACGCCACCGGCGCTGACGAGGGCGAAGGTCCAGCGCGGGGTCCGAGGCCGTGGTGGCACCGCTGATCACCTCCTTGGAGAGCGGGGGCTGGGGCCCTTCCCCGCCCGGGTCCAGCCGACGGTCCGTCATGGCTGACGTTGCGTCAGGCGTCAACTGGCCTGGGGTGGCTGAAAGTTGACCTTGTCCATTAGGTAAGCCTAACCTAATCTAAGCCCGCTTGGACGTCCAGGCGTTCGAGCGCACTGATCCGGACAGACATCGGAGCCGCCTGATGCCCACCCCCGCCGACCATCCCGTTCCCGCGCTGCCCGATGTGGCCCTCGCGGCCTGGCGCGAGGCCAACCGGCGCCTCCTCGCCAAAGCGATCGGTGAATGGTGCTTCGAGGACATGCTCAAGGCGGTCGGGACCGGCGACGGCGGGTACCGCGTCGACCTCGACAGCGGCACCACCTACGCGTTCGAGGCCACCCCCGGGGCCTTCGGCTGGCTGCGGGTCGACCCGGCGTCCATCACCCGCACCGCCACCAGCATGCTCGGGAACGCCATCGCCCAACCCGCCTGGGACGCCCAGCAGTTCCTCGTCGAGGCCGCCTCCACCCTCGGCACCGACCCCTCGACCGTCGCCACCTACTTCACCGAGCTGTCCGCCACCCTGGCCGTCGACGCCGCCCGCATCACCCACGGCGGCGAGACCGTGGCGGAACTGCGCGCCCTGGACCACACCGAGCTGGAATGCCGGATGACCGGGCACAACCTGCTCGTCGCCAACAAGGGCCGCATCGGCTTCTCCGCCACCGACGTCCGCGCCTACGCCCCCGAGTCCGCGCGGTCGCTGGCGCTCCTGTGGGTGGCCGTGCACCGCGGCCTGGCCGAGTTCCGGGGCACCTCCGAACTGTCCGAGAGCGACGTCCTGGCCCGCGAACTGGACGAGGAGACCCGCGCCCGGTTCACGGCCGTGCTCCAGGCGGCGGGCGTCGACCCCCAGGGCTACGTCTGGATGCCCGTGCACCCCTGGCAGTGGGACCACGCCGTCCAGGTCCTGCACGCCGCCGACGTGGCGCAGCGCCGCGTCATCCCGCTGGGCGAGAGCCCGGACGCGTACCTGCCCGGCCAGTCCATCCGGACGATGGCCAACGTCACCACCCCCGAGCGGTACGACGTCAAACTCCCCCTGAAGATCCTCAACACCCTGGTCTGGCGCGGCATCCCGCCGCACTGCACCATGGGCGCGCCCGTGGTCACCCAGTGGCTGCGCGGGCTCGTGGAGCGGGACGCCTTCCTGACCGAGGAGTGCCGCACCGTCTTCCTCGGCGAGGTGGCCTCGGTGACCGTCCGGCACCCCTACCTCACCCGGCTGGAGGACACGCCCTACCAGCACCTGGAGACGCTCGGCTGCATCTGGCGCGAGTCGGTGTCATCGCGCAAGGACCCCGGCGAGCGGGTGCGCACCTTCGCGTCCCTGCTCCACGTCGACAGTGCCGGTGACGCGTTCGTCGCCGAACTCGTCCGCGCCTCCGGGCTCGACCCGCGGGAGTGGCTGCGGCGCCTCTTCGACACCCTCCTGGTGCCGGTGATGCACGTGCTGTACCGCTACGGCGTCACCTTCAACCCGCACGGGCAGAACACCCTGATCGGGTACGACGGGGACGACGTGCCGGTCCGCCTGTACCTGAAGGACTTCGTGGACGACGTGTGCGTGTCGTTCACCGACGTGCCCGAGCGCGGTCCCGAACCGGACGGCCACGACCACGTGCTTCCCCGCAAACACCCCTCGATCATCAAACAGCACGTCGTCGACCAGGTCTTCGTCGGCCACTTCCGCTACCTCGCGCCCCTGTGCGCCGACGGCCTCGGCGTGCCGGAGAAGGAGTTCTGGGGCCTGGTGCGGCGGACGATCCTCGACTTCCAGAAGCGGTTCCCCGAGCTGTCCGAGCGGTTCGCCGAGTACGACCTGCTCACCCCCGAGATCCCCCGCTACGGCCTCAACCGCGACCGGATCGTGGTCACCCGCTACACCGACCGGGCGCTGCGGCACGCGCTGTACCCGAACGGCACGCACCCCAACCCGCTGGCCGAGCACCGAGGAGACCGGGCGTGACCCCGCTGACCAGGACGCGACCCCCGCAGTCCCCCTTCGCACCGGCCCTGCTCGCCGGCTCCCGCGACGGGCTCGCCGAGGTCCTCGCCACGCTCGCCGAGGCGGTCGACACCGCGTCGCACGCGCGCCGGCCGGACGGCCCCGTCCCGGCGGGCGCCCCCGCCGACGTCCTCGCCGCGGCCGCGCGGGCGCTCGGCCCCGCCGAACTGCCCGCGGAGGGGCTCGGCCCCAAGGCCGCGCTCCAGTTGCTGACCACGGTGCTGGTCGAGCACGGCATCGACCTGTCCCACCCGCGCGCCGCCGCGCATCTGCAACCGCCGGCGCTGGCGGTCGCGGTCGCCGCGGACGCCCTGGCCGGCGCCGGCAACGCCTCCCTGGACACCTACGACTCCGGCGCCTCCGCCCTGGCGGTCGAACGCTGGCTCATCGACGCCCTGATCCGGCTGGCCGGGCTCGGGGAGCGGGCCGATGGCGTCCTCACGCCCGGCGGGTCCCTGTCCAACCTGATGGGCCTGCTGCTCGCCCGGGACTCCGCCGCGCTGCGGCGCGGCGTCGACGCCCGCGCGCACGGGGTGGCCGCGCTGCCGGGCCCCGTGGTGTTCTGCTCCGAGCTCGCCCACTTCTCCACCCACCGCGCCTGCGCCGCCCTCGGGCTGGGCGAGGCCGCCGTACGCCCCGTACCGGTCGACGCGCACCGGCGGATGCGGCCCGACGCGCTCGCCGCCGCCCTGGCCGCGCTGGGCCCGGACCGGACCCCGATCGCGGTGGTCGCCACCGCCGGCACCACGGACTTCGGCTCGGTCGACCCCCTGCCGGAGATCGCCGAGATCGCCGCGGAGCAGGGGCTGTGGATGCACGTCGACGCCGCGTACGGGTTCGGCGCGCTGTTCTCCGAGCGGCTGGCCGGACGCCTGGCGGGGCTGGAGCTGGCCGACTCGGTCACCCTGGACCTGCACAAGATCGGCTGGCAGCCGGCCGCCACCAGTGTGCTGCTGGTCTCCGACACGACCGCGTTCGCCTCCCTGGACCGGCAGGTCGCCTACCTCAACCCGGCCGACGACGCCGATGCCGGGTACGACGGCCTCCTCGGCCGCAGCCTCCAGACCACCCGCCGGCCCGACGCGGTGAAGGCCGCCGCCACCCTGCTGGCGTACGGCCGCACCGGCCTGGGCCGCATGGTCGACACCTGCCACGACCTGGCCCGCCACGCCGAGCGGCGCGTCCGCGCGGAGCCCCGGCTGGAACTGGTCGCCCCGGCCGAGCTGACCACGGTGGTCTTCCGCTACCGCAGCGCCGACCCGGCCTCGTCGGACCGGCTCAACGGGGCGCTGCGGCGCACCCTGCTGGAGTCCGGCACCGCCCTGGTCGGGCGCACCGAGGCGGCCACCGGCGGACCGGGCTCGCCGGCCCGGGTGTGCCTGAAGTTCACCCTGCTCAACCCCACCGCCACCACCGACGACATCGACGGGCTCGTGGACACCGTCCTCGACGCCGGCCGCACCTGTGAACGACTCTTCGAGGAGGGCGCCGCATGAGCATCACCACCACGGCGGCAACCACCACCCCGGCCGGCGCGGCCGACCCGCTGCACACGCTCGACCCCCGGGGCGCCGCCGAGCACGCCCACGTCGAGGCCCTGCTCCGGTGCTGGCTGCGCGAGACGGGGACGCCCGTGGCACCCGGCCCGCTCCGGGTGGAGCTGCCCACCGCCGGGCTCGCCCTGGTCACGGAGGTGACGCACCGCTCCCCCACCGGCTGGCACCGTTTCGCGCCGACCCGTCTGGAGGGCCCCGGCGGACCGCTCGGCCCGGTCGCCGACCCGGTGACGGCCGTCGCCCTGCTGTCCACCGAGGCCTCGGTGCGCGGCGGCGGCCGGCCCGGCGGGGTCCCGGCCGGTGAGGTCGCCGACCTGGTGGAGCGCACCGCCGAGTCCGTACGCCGGGTCGCCGCGTTCCTCACCGACCGGCGGGCCCACCCGCAGCCGCCGCCCGGGGTCGACGGCTTCCTCGACGCCGAACAGGCGCTGCTGCTCGGCCATCTGCACCACCCCGCGCCCAAGAGCCGTGACGGGATCTCCGACCACGAGGCCGCCGCCTTCTCGCCCGAGCTGCGCGGCTCCTTCCGGCTGCACTGGTTCGCCGCCGACGCCTCGGTCGTCTCCCACGACGCGGTCGAGGGGGCGCCCTCCCTGGCCGGCCGGGACACCGTCGCGCTCCTCGCCGACCTGGCCGGACGGCGCCCGGACGACGGCCGGGTCCTGGTGCCCGCCCACCCATGGCAGGCCCGGGACCTGCTCCACCGGCCCCGGATCGCGGCGCTCGTCGCCTCGGGGGCGCTGGAGCCGCTCGGCGAGCTGGGCCCGGAGTGGTGGCCGACGTCCAGCGTGCGGACGGTGTACCGGCCGGGCGCCGAGGTGATGCTGAAGCTCTCCCTCGGGCTGCGGCTGACCAACTCCCGCCGGGAATCGACGCGCACCGAGCTGCGGCGCGGCCTGGAGGTCAACCGGCTCCTCGACGCCGGATACGCCGACAGCACCTTCCTGGCGCACCCCGGGTTCGCCATCACCCGCGACCCCGCCTGGCTCGCGGTGGACGAGCCGGGCCGCCCGGAGGGCCCGGAGGTGACCGGCCTGGACGTCGCCGTGCGCGAGGTCCCGGACGGCGTCGGCGGACTGCGCTGCCTGGTGGGTCTGGTCGCCCCGCGCCCCGGTCTCGGCCGCAGCCTCCTCGGCGAGCTGGTCGCGGCGCTCGGCCCCGGCGCCGCCGAGCGGTGGACGGCCGACTACGCCGACACGGTCCTGGTGCCGATGCTGCACCTGTACGCCGCGACCGGCATCGGGCTGGAGGCCCACCAGCAGAACACCCTGGTCCGGCTGGACGGGCGGGGCCGGGTCACGGGCGCCACGTTCCGCGACAACCAGGGCTATTACCTGGCGGCGTCCCGTCTGCCCGGGCTGCTGGAGCGGCTCGGCGTGGACTCCTCCACGCTGGCCGTGGTCGACGACGCGCTGGTCGACGACCGGCTCTCGTACTACCTGCTGCGCAACCAGGCGCTGTCGGTCGTCGGCTGCCTCGCCGTCGACGGCCTGGCGGACGAGCGCGACCTGCTCGCCGTACTCGCCGGCCGGCTGCGGGCGGCACTGCCCGCGCTCGCGGAAGCCGGGCCGGACGGCGACCGGCTGGCGCGCCGCTGGCTGGAGGCGGACACCCTGCCGTGCAAGGGCAACCTGCTGACCCGGCTGCACGGCATCGACGAGGTCCTCGCCCCCCTGGACGCCCAGTCCGTCTACCTGGACGCCCCCAACCCCTTCCGGGAGGCCACGGCATGACGTCCGCGCACCAGCACCCGGCCACCACCGTGCCCGGTCCCCCGCTGCCGCTGCTCAGCGCCCCCTGGTCGGCCCGTGTCGCCCGCCCGGAGGGGGCCGACCTGGACCTGGTGCACGGGTGGATGCGGTCCCCGCACATCGACGCCTTCTGGCACCAGGCGTGGCCCCGCGAGCGCTGGTACGAGGAGATCGCCGGGCACCTCGCGGGCGACGCGATCCTGCCGCTGCTCATCGACCTGGACGGCCGGCCGCTCGCGTACGTCGAGGTGTACCGGGTGGCACGGGACCGGCTCGCCGGACACTACGCCGAACTCCCGCACGACCTGGGCGTCCACATCGCCATCGGGGACGCGGACCGCACCGGCCGGGGCCTGGGCCGGACCCTGCTGCGGGTCCTGGCCCGGGGTCTGCTGGCCGCCGACCCGGCGTGCGTCCGGGTGGTCGCCGAGCCGGACGTCACCAACGTGCCCTCGCTGCGGGCGTTCGGGGCGGCGGGCTTCCGCCCCGCCGGGGAGGTCACCTTCCCCGAGAAGACGGCCGCCCTGCTCGTCCACCCGCGCACGGAGGAGGACATGCCCCGATGACCGACACCGTCCGGACCGCCGAGCACGACGTGGTGGCCATCGGCTGCGGCCCGTTCAACCTGGGCCTGGCGGCACTGGCGTCGACCGTGGACGACGTGGACCTCGTCGTCCTGGAGGAGCGGCCCGAGCTGACCTGGCACCGGGGGATGATGTTCGGCGACGCCTCGATGCAGGTGAACTTCCTCGCCGACCTGGTCACCCTGGTCGCCCCGTGGCACCCCCTGTCGTTCCTCGCCTACCTGCACGACATGGACCGGCTCTACACGTTCACCGTGCGGGAGAACTTCTTCCCGTCGCGCCGGGAGTACGAGGACTACCTGCGCTGGGCCGCGGCCAGGCTGCCCTCGGTGCGTTTCTCCCACCGGGTCGAGGAGGTGCGCTGGGACGCGGCGGCCGAGCGCTTCACCGTGGAGGTGGTACGCGGTGACGGCACCCGGCTGCGGATGCGCGCCCGCGACCTGGTGGTGGGCATCGGCACCGCGCCGTACGTCCCGGACGCGCTGGCCGGCCTGCCCGGGCCGGTGCTGCTGCACACCTCCGACTACCTGTACCGGACCGCCGACGTGGCCGCCGCCGGGAAGGTGACGGTCGTCGGTTCCGGCCAGTCGGGCGCCGAGGTGGTGGTGGACCTGCTCGGGCGGAACGTCGAGGGCGGCCCGGCCGTGAGCTGGCTGACCCGCACCTCGTCGTTCGCCCCGCTCGACTACACCAAGATGAACCTGGAGCTGACGACCCCGGCGTACATGGAGTACTTCCACTCGCTGCCCCAGGAGGTCCGCGACCGGCTGGTGGGCGAGCAGTGGCAGTTCTACAAGGGCGTCTCCACCGACACCCTGGAGGAGATCCACGAGCTGCTCTACCGGCGCCAGTTGGAGCACGGCCTGGCGGACGTGGAGCTGCGGTTCGGGATCACCGTCGAGTCGGCGTCCATGGAGGAGGGGTCCCGGGGGGTGGTGCTGACGTGCCGTCACCGGGACACGGGCGAGCGCTTCGAGCACACCACCGACCTGGTGGTGGCGGCGACGGGCTACCGCAACCGCACCCCCGGCTTCCTGGCGCCGGTGGACGGACTTGTGCGCAGGGACGGGCGGGGCCGTCCCCGGGTGCGCCTGGACCACTCCGTGGAGCTCGACGGGGCCGTCGGCGGGCGGGTGTTCGTGGCGAACGCCGAGATCCACAGCCATGGTGTCTCGGCGCCGAACCTGGACATCGGGGCGGTGCGCAACGCGACCATCCTCAACGCGATCACCGGCCGGGAGGCCTACCGCCTGCCGAAGCGCTCCGCGTTCACCCGCTTCGACGTGCCCCGGCGCGCCTCCTGACCACGGGCCCGCCACGGCGGCCCGTCCGACGGCCCGCCGGACCGGCGACCTGACCACCCTCCGGTCCGGCGGGCACCTTGGTAAGATCATCGCTCCACCGGCACCGGCGAGGGAGGTTGATGAATATGGCCCGCCAGACGCCTCATCAGCATGCCCGGATCCGGGTCGCCGCGCGGCGCTAGCCGACGGAAGCGCGACCCGGCCCTTCTCCCGAACGACCAGGAGTGCCGCGTGTCTTCCCTTTCCCACCCCATCGATCCGACCACCGACCGCCTCGTGCTGCGGACGTGGACCCCCGACGACCTCGCAGCCGTGGCGGCCGGGGCGCACCCGCCGCACTGGGCGGAGGACTTCCCCGCCGAGGGCGACCGCGTCATCGCGGGCTTCATCGGCGAGCACCCCGAGAGCCTGGGCGCCTACGGCCAGCGCCTGGTCGTCGAGCGGGCCGGCGGCCTGGTCGTCGGCTCCATCGGCCTGTTCTGGCCGCCCGACGACGGCGTCCTGGAGATCGGTTACGGCATCGTCCCCTCCCGGCGCGGCCGTGGGTACGCCGCCGAGGCCACCCGCGCCCTGGTGGCGCACGCGCTGACCGCGCCGGGCGTGCACACGGTGTGCGCGACGGTCGAGCGGTCCAACCCCGCGTCCGCGCGCGTGCTGGAAAAGGCCGGATTCGCCCGCTGGAGCGAGGACGCCACGACGGCCCGCTTCCGCGTGACCGTGTCCGGTACGCGCTAGGGAGTGTCCGCCACGTCTCGCCTGGCCCGCGGTGTCCGGGCGGACGCCGATACGTTCCGGACACTCCCTAGGGAGCGTCCGATGGGTCGTATGAGCTGATCAGGGACGTGCGTGGCCTACTGTTCGCTGGAACGAAGGGGGCCGCATGGCGCGCGATACAGCCCCGAGGCAGAGGCGGGGATGAAGGGGATCACGTTTCCTGCCTGGCACGGAAAGCACTACGTGACGCCGGCTGAGCTACTGGTTCGCCTCGGCGGCTTCGGCCTCCGGCAAGGCTCGGCAGGTGGGCCGGTCACGGGCGGACGAGGACAGGTGGAGAGGATCACGCACATGAGCTTGGCAAAGGACCTCAGCCGTCCGCGTCGGCCCGACGCGTCAGGCCCCGTTCGGCGCCCGCGGATCGGCGGGAGCGACGGCGTCCCGCGGTCGCTCCGTCCGCCCGTGGCCCGCCGTACGCGCGCCGCCGCAGGTGGTGGCGGACGGGTACCCGCCGGGGTCCTGCGGTCGGTCGGGGTTCCGGCGACCGCGCCGAAGCCCGTCACGGCCGGCCGGGTGGTACCGCCGGTGTCCACGCCGGCGCGGCAGCCTTGAGCACGAGCACCGTGGGGTCCTCGTCGTCGTCCGGGGGTGGTGCCGACGCGTGGCGGGTCGAGGTCGATGCGGCGCCGGGCCGCCTGGTCGTGGCCGGCGTGATCGGCAAGGCCCGGGAGCACGCGCACGCCGCCGTACAAGTACTGGCGTGCGGGTCCGGCAGAGTGCTGCTGAGCGACGGGCGGGACGAACTGCCCGTACGAGCCGCCGTCATCCCCGCCGGGCACGCGCATCGCGTGCGTCCGGCACCGGGGCCGCCGCCGATGGGGGTGATGGTCTACCTCGACGCGGACACCACCGCCGGACGCGCCCTGCACTCCACCGCGGCCCGTGGCGGGGTGGCCTGCTGGGCCGCCGCGGCGTCCGTGTTCACCGAGGCCGACCCGCCGCCGTCCGCCGTGTCTGCGGCGGGCGTGCTGCGGGCGCTGGACCGGCTCGGCGCCGCCGCCCCCGGCCGGCCCCGGCACCCGGCCCTCGCGGCGGCGCTGGCGGCGCTGCCGGGCGCGGTGGCGGACGGACCGGTGCGGGTGGGCGAGGTCGCCGCCCGGGCCGGGGTGTCCGCGAGCCGGCTGGGGCACCTGTTCGCCGAGCAGTTGGGCTGGTCGTTCCCGGCGGCGGTGCGGTGGGCACGGCTGCACGCCGCGATCGTCTCGGTGCGTGGTGGGGCGAACGCCACCGAGGCCGCGCACGCCGCCGGGTTCTCGGACAGTGCTCACCTGACCCGCGTGTGCAAGGCCATGTTCGGCATCACCCCCTCCCAGGCCCTGGCCGCCGCCCACTGGGCGCCGGCGGCCGACGGCCCTGATACGCGGCGGGGCCGGTAGCGGATCCGTTCAAGCCAGCCGGCCACCGCGGCCGCGAGGCTGCCGGTATGCCTGCAACGACCGCCGCGGCGCCCGCTGTCGCCCTCGCTCGATTCCTGGTCCGGTACGCGTACGTGCCCTTCATGCTGCTCGGCGTCAACGGTGCCGCCATCTGGCTGGTGAGCGCCGGAGCCCCGAAACTGTGGCTGCTGGTGCTGTTGGCGTTCGCGGTGGGCTGCTCGTTCGCCGCCGAACGCGTGCTCCCGTACCTGCCCGCGTGGAACACCCCGCGTGGGGACGGCCGCCGTGACACCGTCCACGCGTTCGTCAACGAGGTGTTCACCCTTGCCGGACTCGCCGTCGTGCCCGCGGCCGCCGCGCTCGCGCCGGCCCCGCGAGCGTGGCCGGACAACTGGCCGCTGTGGTGCCAGGTGCTGCTCGCCGTCGCCGTCGCCGACCTCGGCATCACCCTCGTACACCGCGCCAGCCACCACGTCGGCTGGTTGTGGCGGCTGCACGCCGTCCACCACAGCGTCACGCGCTTCTACGGCTTCAACGGTCTGATGAAGCACCCCCTCCACCAGAGCCTCGAAACCCTCGGGGGCGTCACCCCGCTGCTGCTGCTCGGCATGCCCCTCGACGTCGCCTCCGTCCTGGCCTTCGCCGTCGCCGTCCAGCTACTGCTCCAGCACTCCAACGCCGATTACCGCACCGGCCCGCTTACCAAGGTCCTCGCCCTCAACCAGGGTCACCGGTTCCACCACCTGAAATGGGCCGGCATCGGAGACGTCAACTTCGGCCTGTTCACCCTCGTCTGGGACCACGCCATGCGCACCTACACCTACGACCCGGACCGGCGGTTCACCTCCGAAGACCTGGGCATGGCCGCCAAACCCGACTACCCGGCCTCCTACCTCGCCCAGCTGGCCGAACCGTTCCGGCCCGGTCCTTGATCACGGCATGTGGCCACCGCCACCCACCACGCCTTCGTAATTCCTCTGGCGTCGCTGGTCCACCTTCGCCGACGGCGAGCCGATCCCGGCCGGGTACGTGGTGCGGTTACGCGACCGCGGTCTGGCGGCGGCGGTCGATGTGGACCGGCGGGCCGGTGATGTCATGGTGATCGACAAGATCCCGGTCGGTCACGGCCGCCGGCCGTACACCGGTCCGCGCCGGCTGCTGGCCGCCATGTCGGACTCTGCGACCGGGCCGGCCGGGCGGACCGGGCAGCGGCGCGGGACGCCGGACGACCGCAGGAAGAGATGGGGTGAGGGCGGATGGCGACGGCCGGGGTGAGCGGCGCGATACCGCGGCAGCCGTGGCGGGCGCTTCGGTCGGGCGCTCTGTGGGGCGGCTGCGCGCATCTCGCGGCCGACGGGGCGATCGCCCTGGCGGCCGCGGCCCTCCTGCTCGCGCTGGTGGCGGGAATCGTCCTGCTGCCCGTCGCGTTGTCCGGCGTACCCGTCGTGGTCGCCGCGGGCTGGGCGCTGGGCCGGCTCGCGGCTCTGGAACGCCGCCGCTTCGCCGCGACCTGCCGGGTGGAGATCCCGGCGCCGCCCCGCGTCCGGCGGGTCGGGCCGTTGCTGCCCGCGTTGCGCTCGCTGGCCCGCGACCGCTGCGCGTGGCGGGAGCTCGGGTACTTCGTGGCGCTGATCCCGGTGTCGGTGGTGACCGGGGCGGGGGTCGCGCTGGCCTGGGCCGTGCCGCTCACGCTCGTGGCGCTGCCCGGCTACTACGACCGGCTGCCGCGTGGCGGGGCGGTCCTCGGCCCGGTCGCCGTGGACAGGGTCGGCGAGTCCCTCGTGGTCTCCGTGGCCGCTGTGCTGTTCGGGGATGTTCGTGTCGCCCGTCCTGGTGCGGGCCCTGGTGGCGCTCGACGCGGCGCTCGGGCGGGCCCTGCTGGCGCCGCCCCGGGATCTCGAGCTCACCGAGCGGGTGGTGCAACTGACGTCGAGTCGCGATCTGTTGCTCGCGGCCGTCGAGGCGGAACGCAAGAGGATAGAGCGCGATCTGCACGACGGGGCGCAGCAGCGGCTGGTGGCCGTGGCGATGACGCTGGGCCGGGTGGTCTCCCGTCTGCGCAAGTCGGGTGACGAGGCGACGCGGGAGATCGTGGAGGGCGCCCGCGAGGACGCCCGTGCGGCCATCACGGAGCTGCGGGAACTGGCCCGGGGTCTGCACCCTCCCGTGCTCGGCGACCGGGGCCTGGGCGCAGCGCTCACCGCCGTCGCGGCCCGCGCACCCGTACCGGTCACCGTGGACGTGGAGGCGGAGCCGCGGCCCCCGGCCGCCGTCGAGTCCGCGGCCTACTTCGTGGTGACGGAGGCGCTGACCAACGTCGCCAAGCACGCCGGAGCTTCCCGGGCGTGGGTGGAGATCCGCCGGGACGCCGACCGGCTCCGTGTGATCATCGGTGACGACGGTGCGGGCGGGGCGGATCCGGCCCGCGGCAGTGGGCTGGCCGGGCTGGCCGGGCGGGTCGCGGGGATCGACGGCACGCTGACGGTGACCAGCCCGCCGGGCGGCCCGACTCTTATCGAAGTGGATGTGCAATGCGGGTAGTGATCGCGGAGGATTCCGCCCTGTTGCGGCACGGCATGGTGCTGCTGCTGGGAGAGGAGGGTTTCGAAGTGGCGGCGGCGGTCGGCGACGGTGAGGCCCTTCTGGCCGCCGTGGCGGAACACCGCCCGGACGTCTGCGTCGTCGACGTCAGGATGCCTCCGACCTTCGTCGACGAGGGGCTGCGCGCGGCCCTGGTGATCCGCAGCCGCTGGCCGGGGACCGGGGTCCTGGTGCTCTCCCAGTACGTGGAGGAGCGGTACGCCTTCGACCTCGTGGGCGAGAACACCGGCGGGATCGGCTACCTTCTCAAGGACCGTATCTCCGACGTGGACGACTTCGTCCAGACGCTGGAACGGGTGCGGGCGGGCGAGACGGTGCTCGACCCGGAGGTCGTCAAGCAGTTGCTGACACGCAGCCGCCGGCAGGACCCGCTGACGGCGCTGACGGCCCGGGAGCGCGAAGTACTGGCGCTGATGGCCGAGGGCGAGTCCAACGCGACCATCGCGACGGCCCTGACGATCACGCACAGCGCGGTGGGCAAGCACATCAACAACATCTTCGCGAAGCTGGACCTGCCCAAGGAGGACGGCGGCGGGCACCGGCGCGTCCTCGCCGTCCTGCGCTACCTGGGAGCCTGAGATCCGTACGTCAGCACGTCCGGCGTCGGCACGGGAACGCGGGTGGGCCGTCGGCGGCGGCCTCGCGCTGCTGGTCGTCACCGTGGCCTGCGCCTGCCTGGGCATCGTCGCCCTGCTCGCGGCCCCCCGCGGATTCGAGCAGGAGCTTCACGCCGATGCCGTGGGCAGTTCCCTGCTGGAGGTCGAGACCGAGGGCACCGCCGTCTCGCTGCGACCGGGCACCGATTCCGCTATACGGGTCACGGCGACGGGCACGTGGTCGGGCCCCCGGCCCGAGGTATCGGTCGGCGCGGGGGACGGCCGGGTCTCCGTGCGGGCCACGTGCCGCACGGGCTGCTCCCTGCGGCTGGACATCGCGGTCCCGGCGGGCCTGGCCGCCCGGGTCGGCGCGGGCTCCGGTGCGATCTCCGCCAGTGGTCTCGCCAGCCCGCTCGATCTGCGGACGGGCAGCGGGACCATCGACGTACGCGGTGCGGCCGGTCCCGTCGGGCTGCGCACCGACTCGGGCACCGCCACCCTCACCGACAGCCGTTCCTCCCGGGTGTCCGTGGAAACCCACCGGGGCGCGGTGCGGGGGGACTTCGCCGAACCGCCCGTCACTCTCGAGGTGTTCACGGACACCGGCGCGGTCGATCTCTCCCTGCCCGCCGGCACGGAGTACGCCGTCGAGACGCACAGCGACACGGCCCCGATGATCTCCCTCCCGGTCAACCGCACGGCCCGGCACGCCGTGACCGTGCGCACCGGCAAGGGCGGAATCCGCATCCACTGAACCCCTGGGGGTGGTGCAGGCACCACCCCCACAACTGATCCGCAGTTCATTGTTCCGCGATGGGCCGGAAGGTGTACTTGCCAACATGACCGCTACACGATTCGGTGTCGAACTCCGCTCCGTCGCGAAGACCTACCGTTCCGGACCCGAGCCCGTCGTGGGACTCGACCGGGTGAGCCTCGGCTTTCCGGTCGGCACCTTCACCGCCATCATGGGGCCGTCCGGATCCGGCAAGTCGACGCTGCTGCGCTCGGCCGCGGGACTGGAGGCCATCGACAGCGGAACCGTGCTCGTCGGCGGCACCGAGCTGGGCGGTCTGGGCGACCGGGAACTGACCGTGCTGCGCCGCGAGAAGATCGGTTTCGTCTTCCAGTCGTTCAACCTCCTGCCGTCCCTGACGGCCGCTCAGAACGTCATGCTTCCCCTCAAGCTGTCGGGCCGACGGCCCAAGAAGTCCGAGGTGCTGGCGGCGCTCGATTCGGTCGGCCTGGCCGACCGGGCCCGGCACCGGCCCGGCGAGCTGTCCGGCGGCCAGCAGCAGCGCGTCGCCATCGCGCGGGCGCTGATCAGCCGCCCCGCGGTCGTCCTCGCCGACGAACCGACGGGCGCCCTGGACACCAGGAGCGGGCGCGAGGTGCTCGGTCGGCTGCGCGCCCTCGCGGACGACGGCGACCGCGCGGTGGTCATGGTGACGCACGACCCGGTCGCCGCCTCGTACGCGGACCGCGTCGTCTTCCTCACCGACGGCAGGCTCGCCGGCTCTCTCGAGGCCCCGGCGGCCGAGCAGGTGGCCGCCCGTATGACCGGTCTGGAGGCCGTCGCATGCTGAGCGTCGCCTTCGCCACCCTGCGCGTGCGCTGGGTGTCCTTCGTCGGCACCTTCGTCGCACTCGCCTTCGGTGTCGGGCTGATGGCGACGGCGATCCCGGTGATCGCCGCGACCGGCAGCGTCGTGGACTCCGCCCGGCAGCGCTGGTCGGAGGCGCCGGTCGTCATCGTCCCGAACAGCACGATCGACGTCGTCGGCACGTCCGGTCGGACCCAGAGCACGGCACTGCCCCAGCAGCCGGGCCTGACCCCGCAACTCGTGGCGGCCGTCGCCGCGACCGGTCGGGTCATCGAGGACCACAGCTTCTACGCCCAGCTCAAGGGCGGGCCCAAGGATCAGGTGGGGCGCGGCTGGTCGGCGCATGAGGCCGGTGGTTACCGCCTGGCGGGCGGCCGGCCGCCCGCCGCGGACGACGAGCTCGTGGTGGGCGGCGGTGACACCGCGCTCATCGGCAAGCGGCTGCGCCTGACGACCGGTACCGGACCGCGCACCGCCACCGTCACCGGTGTCACCGACGAAGTCCCCTTCGAGCACGCGCTGTTCTTCTCGGACGGCACGGCGACACGACTCTCCCCCGCCGTCGACGCCCTGGCCGCCTACGGACCGGCCGAAGAGGTGCGCAAGGCCGTGGCCGCGGCCGGCGGCGCCCGCGTCTCCGTCCTGACCGGCAGCGAGCGCGCCGTCGCCGACCCCCACCACCTCGTCCTGCTGGCCCAGAAGGACAGCGTGGACACGCCGCTCGGTCTGGCGGCCGGGGTGGCCGGTTTCGTCGCCGTCTTCGTCGTCGCCGGAACCTTCGCGCTGTCGATCGCGCAGCGCCGCCGGGAACTGGCCCTGCTGCGGCTGGTCGGATCCACTCGGCGTCAGCTCCGCCGCGTGATCTGGTGCGAGGCCGTGCTCGTCGGCGTGCTCGCCTCGGCCGCGGGCGCCCTGATGGGCCTGGCCGGTGCCCCGCTGGCCCGGGACTGGCTGGTGGACCACTCCCTCGTCACCCCGGACTTCACGGTGCCGGTGCCCTGGTGGTCGCCGCTGAGCGCCGCGGGCATCGGCATGTTCACGGCGCTGGCCGGCGTCATGGTCTCCTCCGTACGGGCGGGCCGGGTCGCCCCCGGCGAGGCGCTGCGGGACGCGGCGGTCGAACGGACCTCCCGGGCCGGGAACCTGGTGCGCTGGGTTCTCGGTGGGCTGGCCCTGGCCGCGGGCGTCGCCGCCGTCTCCGGTACGGCCGCCGTGCAGCCGGAGGCCGGCTCGAACGCCGCCGCGTCGGCCTCCCTGTGCCTGCTGATCGTCGGCGCTTGCGTCACCCTCGCCGGCGTGGTCGCCGGCCCGCTGATCAAGTTTCTGACGGCGCTGCCCACCGCGGCCGCCCGGCGCCGCGACCCCGACGCCGAGGAGGCGGGCGGCGTCGTGTGGACGACCGCCCGGCAGAGCGCGCTGACCGCGTTCCGCCGCACGGCCGCCACCAGCACCCCGGTGGTGATCATCATCAGCCTCGCCGGCTGCCTGCTGGGCACGATCAACACCATCAACGCCGCTGCGGCCGGCAATGTCCGCCGGCAGCTCTCCCGTGCGGACTTCGTCGTCTCGCCGGCCGGTACGCCGGGCCTGAGCCGGGCCGTGGTCCAGCGGGTGCGGTCCGTACCCGGGGTCACGACGCTGGTCAGCACGCCCACGACGCTGCTCGTCGACCGCGGCCCCAAGCCCGCGGTCGCCCGCTCGGCGGCAGCCGTCGACGCGGCGGCGCTGGAGTCCCTGTCCGCGCTGAAGGTGTCCGAGGGCTCGCTCTCCGCCCTCGGCCCCGAATCCGTCGTGGTGAGCAGCGTCTGGCCGGGTTCACCGCACGCCGGTGACACGGTCAAGCTCCGGCTGGCGGACGGCTCCCCCAAGGAGCTGCGGGTCGCCGCCGTGCTGGCACCGGGCAACGACAGCGTTCGGGCGTACGTGGACTCCGCGTACGCGGGCTCCGGCCTGCCGGGCAGGATCACCGTACGAGTGCGGGACGGCGCGGACCGCGCGGCGGCCGCGGCCGCCCTGGAAGCGGCGGTGCACGGTCTGGGGGCCAAGGTGAGCACCCCCGACGAGGTCTCGGCCGCGGCCACCGACGCCAACGCGGAGAGCTCCCGCATCGGCATGCTGATGATCCTCGGCCTGTCGGTCCTGTACGCGCTGCTCGCGCTGGCCAACACCCTCGTGATGACGGTCAGCGACCGTCGCCGCGAGCTGGCGATGCTGCGGCTCGCCGGCGCCACCAAGGGGCAGGTACTCCGGGCGGTGACGGTGGAGACGCTGATGTGCGTCGCGGCGGGCGCCGTGATCGGCGCGGCCGCCTCGGCCATCAGCATCACCGGCTCGTGGGCGGCACTGACCCGGCTGGTCGGCGAGACCCCGGCGATGGTGCCGTGGGTCCCGCTCGGCGAACTGCTCGCCGTGAGCGCCGCCATCGCGCTGACGGCAGCCGTGCTCCCCGCGGCCCTGGCCCTCCGTGGCGGCGACGGGCGCAGTATCCTCGCCGGGATCAGCGGCGAGGCCGGTTGATCCGCCGGTCCCCGCACGGCGGGTACCCCACCCGGCCGGGCGGCGGCCTCCCTCGGGGAGGTGGCGCCCCGGCCGGGTGGGGTACCCGGCCGGTGCGGGCGGGTCCACCCGCGGGCGACGGAAGGGAGGCGGCACCATGCGCTTCCAGGACCGCAGACAGGCCGGCCGGGAACTGGCCGCCCTCCTCGTCGAGCGGCAGCGGCGGGGCCGGCTGGACGACCCCGTCGTCCTGGCGCTGCCCCGTGGCGGCGTGCCGGTCGCGGACGAGGTCGCCGGGGCGCTCGGGGCGCCCCTGGACGTGCTGGTCGTCCGCAAGATCGGCGCTCCGTACAACCCGGAGGTGGGGATCGGGGCCCTGGTCGGGGACCAGCCGCCGGTCTTCGACGAGCGGGCGCTCTCGGTGCTCGGGCTGACGCCGGAGCGGCTGGGCGTCCAGGTCCGGGCGGAGCGGGACGAGTTGCACCGCCGGGAGCGGTTGTACCGTGCCGGCCGGCCGGCCCCGGAGCTGGGCGGGCGGGCGGTGGTGGTCGTCGACGACGGGCTGGCCACCGGGGTCACCGCGCGGGCCGCGCTGCGGGCGGTGCGCGCCGCCGCCCCCGGCCGGCTGCTGCTGGCGGTGCCGGTGTGTTCCCACCAGGCGGTCATGGCGCTGGAGGGTGAGGCGGACGAGATCGTGTACGCGTACCTGCCGCCCCACTTCGATGCGGTGGGCCAGTGGTACGACGACTTCGCCCAGCTCACCGATGACGAGGTCGTCCGGACGCTGGGCGCGGCGCGCGGCGGCTGAGGTCCGGCGGGCGCCCGGGCCGGCCGGGTGCCGGCGCCCGGCGGGGCGGTCGGGGCCGTCAGGCGTGGCCCTCGTCCCGGTCGTCCGGCCGGCCGGGCGGGGAGGCGATGCCCCGGCCGGGTTCGACGATGTCGCGGCGGCCGCCGGTGCGGGCCTTCTCCAGGTCGGCGATGACCGGGTGGTGCAGGTCGAAGGCGGGTGACTCGGAGCGGATGCGGGGCAGCGTGGTGAAGTTGTGGCGCGGCGGCGGGCAGGAGGTCGCCCATTCCAGGGAGCGGCCGTACCCCCAGGGGTCGTCCACCTCGACGCGCTCGCCGTACCTGGCGGTCTTCCACACGTTGTAGAGGAACGGCAGGGTGGACAGGCCGAGCAGGAAGGAGCCCAGGGACGACAGGGTGTTGAGCGCGGTGAAGCCGTCGGCGGCGAGGTAGTCGGCGTACCGGCGGGGCATGCCTTCCGCGCCGAGCCAGTGCTGGACGAGGAACGTCAGGTGGAAGCCTGTGAACAGGGTCCAGAAGTGGATTTTGCCAAGGCGTTCGTCGAGCATCCGGCCGGTCATCTTGGGCCACCAGAAGTGGAAGCCGGCGAACATCGCGAACACGATCGTCCCGAAGAGGACGTAGTGGAAGTGGGCGACCACGAAGTACGAGTCGGTGACGTGGAAGTCCATCGGCGGGGAGGCGAGGATGACCCCGGTCAGCCCGCCGAACAGGAAGGTGACGAGGAACCCGATGGCCCACAGCATCGGGGTCTCGAAGGTGAGGGAGCCCTTCCACAGCGTTCCGGCCCAGTTGAAGAACTTCACGCCGGTCGGCACGGCGATGAGGAAGCTCATGAAGGAGAAGAAGGGCAGGAGGACCGCGCCGGTGGCGAACATGTGGTGGGCCCACACCACCACCGACAGGCCGGTGATGGCGATGGTGGCGCCGACGAGGCCGATGTAGCCGAAGAGCGGCTTGCGCGAGAAGACCGGGAGGACCTCGGTGACCACGCCGAAGAACGGCAGCGCGAGGATGTACACCTCGGGGTGGCCGAAGAACCAGAAGAGGTGCTGCCACAGCAGTGCCCCGCCGTTGGCCGCGTCGAAGACGTGGGAGCCGAATTGGCGGTCGGCCTCCAGGCACAGCAGCGCGGCGGCGAGGACCGGGAACGCCAGCAGCACCAGGACCGAGGTGAGCAGCACGTTCCAGGTGAAGATCGGCATGCGGAACATCGTCATCCCGGGGGCCCGCATCCCGACGATGGTGGTGATGAAGTTGACCGCGCCGAGGATCGTCCCGAAGCCGGAGAGCGCCAGCCCCATGATCCACAGGTCCGCGCCGAGGCTCGGGGTGCGTGCGTCGCTGTTGAGCGGGGCGTAGGCCGTCCAGCCGAAGTCGGCGCTCCCCTCGGGGGTGAGCAGACTGCCGAGGACGATCAGGCCGCCGAAGAGGAACAGCCAGTACGAGAACATGTTGAGGCGCGGGAAGGCGACGTCGGGCGAGCCGATCTGCAAGGGCATGACGGCGTTGGCGAATCCGGCGAAGGTGGGGGTGGCGAACAGCAGCAGCATCACCGTGCCGTGCAGCGTGAACGCCTGGTTGTACTGCTCGGCGGAGATCAGCTGGAGGCCCGGGCGGGCGAGTTCGGCCCGCATCAGCATGGCGAGCGCGCCCGCGACGAGGAAGAACGCGAAGGACGTGACCAGGTACAGGTGCCCGATCTTCTTGTGGTCCGTCGTGGTCAGCCAGGTCACCAGGACCCGGCCGATGCCGCGTCCCGCCACCGGTACCGGGGTGACCGGCTCCGTCGTCGTCACCATACGAATCCTCGTCAACGCACACGCACGGGCAGGACGCGCGGCAAGTACCCCCTCACCGCCCTCCGGCACGCTACGCAGGTCCCCCCGGGTGCCGCCCGTTTTGCGCCCGTACGGCGCTGGCGACGTCACTCGTATTGGCCAGTACGGCCCTGTCGGCCGGTGCGGTCCGGGCCCGTGCGCGGCGGGCGGTGACCGGGCGGTGGCGCGTCGGCGATCCGCCGCCGCGGTCAGAAGACGGAGAGGCCGGTGAGCGTGGTGAAGCGGTCCAGGGCCGCCACACCCGCCACCGAGTTGCCGCGCCGGTCCAGCCCCGGGCTCCACACGCACAGGGTGCAGCGGCCGGGTACGACGGCGATGATGCCGCCGCCGACGCCGCTCTTGCCGGGCAGGCCCACGCGGTAGGCGAAGTCACCGGCCGCGTCGTACGTCCCGCAGGTCAGCATGACCGCGTTGATCTGCTTGGCCTGGCTGCGGGTGAGCAGCGTGGAGCCGTCCGCCCGGATGCCGTGCCGGGCGAGGAATCCGGCGGCCAGGGCCAGGTCGGCGCACGAGGCCTCCACCGAGCACTGGCGGAAGTACTGGTCGAGCAGCTCCGGCACCGGGTTGCCGATGTTGCCGTACGACGCCATGAAGTGCGCCAGGGCGGCGTTGCGGTCGCCGTGGGCGGTCTCGGAGGCGGCGACCTCGTCGTCGAAGTCCAGGGCCGGGTTGCCGCTCTCGGCACGGAGGAAGTCCAGCAGGCTGCCGGAGGCGTCGCCGGTCAGGGTCTGGAGGCGGTCGGTGACGACGAGGGCGCCCGCGTTGATGAACGGGTTGCGCGGGATGCCGTTCTCGTACTCGAGCTGCACCAGCGAGTTGAACGGGTTGCCGGACGGTTCGCGCCCGACGCCCTCCCACAGCGCCCCGCCGTCCATCGACAGGACCAGCGCCAGCGTGAAGACCTTGGTGATGGACTGGGCGGAGAAGGGCTCGCGCCACTCCCCCACCCCGTACACCGTGCCGTCCAGCTCCGCCACGGCCATGCCGAAGCGGTGGGGGTCGGCCTCGGCGAGCAGCGGGATGTAGTCGGCGGGGCGGCCGCGGCCGGGGGTGGCGGCGATGTCGGCGGCGATGCTGTCGAGCACGGGCCGGAAGTCCGTGACGGGCTGGGAGGAGCGTGGCACGGTCACCCACCCTACGGGTCACCGCAAGGCCGGCAGCACCCGGTCGGGCGTCAGCGGCAGCTCGCGGAAGCGGACGCCGGTGGCGTGGTGGACGGCGTTGCCGATGGCGGCCGGGGTGCCGACGATGCCGATCTCGCCGATGCCCTTGCTGCCCATCGGGTTGAGGTGGGGGTCGTCCTCGTCGATCCAGTGCGCGTCGACGTCGGGGACGTCGGCGTGGCTCGGCACGTGGTAGGAGGCGAGGTCCCGTTCGGCGAAGTCGCCGAAGGCGGCGTCCATGGTGCTGTGCTCGGTCAGGGCCATGCCCAGTCCCATGGTCATCCCGCCGATGAACTGGGAGCGGGCGGTTCGCGGGTTGAGGATCCGTCCGGCGGCGTACACGCCGAGCAGCCGTCGCACCCGCACCTCCCCCGTGACGGTGTCGACCCGGACCTCGGCGAAGTGGGCGCCGAAGGCGTGGCGGGCGAACGGCCGGGTGCGCCCGGTCACCTCGGTGGTGTCGGCGACGGCCGTGACGCCCTCCGCCGGCAGCGGGCCGGTGTGCCGGGCGAGCCGCTCGGCCAGCCGCGTGCAGGCCTGGTGGACGGCCCAGCCCCAGGAGGCGGTGCCGGACGACCCGCCGGCGAGCGGGGCGTGCGGCAGCCGGGTGCTGCCGATGCCGATCGTCACGGAGCCGAGGGCGACGCCCAGCACGTCGGCGGCGATCTGGGCGAGCACGGTGCGGGCGCCGGTGCCGATGTCGGTGGCGTTGACGCGGATGTCGTAGCCGCCGTCGTGGAGCGCGGTGGCGGTGGCGGTGGACGGTGAGACGAGCACCGGGTAGGTGGCGGCGGCGACCCCGGTGCCGGTGAGGTACGGCCCCTCGCGGCGGACGCCGGGGCGCGGGTCGCGGTCGGACCAGCCGAACCGGCGGGCGCCCTCGCGCAGGCAGGCGACGAGGTTGCGGCTGCTGAAGGGCAGGCCGCTGTCCGGTTCGGTGGCGGGTTCGTTGCGTACGCGCAGCTCCACCGGGTCGAGGCCGAGGGCGTCGGCGAGTTCGTCCATGGCCGACTCCAGCGCGTACATGCCGGGTGCCTCGCCGGGTGCGCGCATCCAGGAGGGGCTGGGGACGTCGAGGGGGACGACGCGGTGGTCGGTCAGGCTGTGCGGCGACGCGTACATCACCCGTGCGGGGACGCCGGCCTGCTCCACGAACTCCTTGACGCGGGAGGTGTGGGTGGTGACCTCGTGGCCGACGCCGACGAGGGTGCCGTCGTGCCCGGCGGCGAGCCGGACGCGCTGGATGGTGGGCGCGCGGTGGCCGACCACGGCGGCCAGGTGGTTGCGGGGCAGGGCGAGCTTGACCGGCCGGCCGGTGTGGCGGGCGGCCATCGCGGCGAGCACCACGTGCGGGCGCGGGGTGCCCTTGGCGCCGAACCCGCCGCCCACGTGCTCGGAGACCACCGTCACCCGGTCCTCGGGGAGGCGGAACAGGGCGGCGAGGGTGCGGCGGACGGGGCTCGCGCCCTGGCTGGAGTCGTACACCGTCAGGTGCGCCCCGTCGCCCTCGCCGTCCCAGCGGGCGAAGGCGGCGTGGGGCTCCATGGGGTGGTTGTGCAGCGGCGGGACGCGGTACGTGACGTCCACCCGGACGGGCGCGGCGGCGAAGGCCCCCTCGGCGTCCCCGCGCTCGGTGCGGGCGGGCTGGCCGCCGTTGGCCGTGTCGGGGCGGTAGGCGCGCGGGTGGTCCTCGGTGAGGGTCACGTCGTGCGGTTCGGTGGCGTACGTGACGTGGACCGCGCGGGCGGCGGCGCGGGCGTCCTCCAGCGTCTCGGCCACCGCGAGGGCGACGTACCAGCCGCGGTGCGGCACGGCGGTGTCCTGGAGGACCGCGAGCGTCGGGTCGTCGGCCTCGCCGAGCCGGGGTGCCGTGTCGGGGGTGAGGACCGCGAGGGTGCCGGGCAGGGCCAGAGCGGCCGCGGTGTCCACGGCGGTGACCCGGCCGCGGGCGACGGTCGCGGGGACGGGCCAGGCGTAGGCGCAGTCGGGCGGGGTGTGGGCGTGCTCGGTGGCGTAGTGGGCGGTGCCGGTGACCTTGTCGCGGCCCTCGAGGCGCTCGGCGCCGGTGCCGAGGGCGGGAGCGGGCGCGGCGGGCACCCGGGCGTGGCTGCGGCTGCGCGTGGAGGGCGCGGTGGGGGGCATCGCTGGTCTCCGGTTCTCCGGTTCTCCGGTTCTGCGGGGGCGGCGGGGCGGGGGGCCCGGGAGGGGCGGTCGGGGCGGAGGGGCGGGCCGGGGCGGTCGGGGCCGCCGGGGGCGTCACCCGGGGGGTGGCGGGGTTCCCGGGGCGGGGTGGGCGGCCAGTTCGGCCAGGACGCGGCAGGCCAGGTTGTGGGCGAGCGGCACCTTGAAGGCGTTGTCCCTCAGCGGCTGCGCCACCCCCAGTTCGGCCTGGACCGCGTGCGCGATGGCGTGTTCGGTGGGCCTGGCGCCGAGCAGCGCGGTCTCCGCCAGGCGCGCCCGCCACGGGCGGTGGGCGAGGCCCCCGAAGGCCAGCCCCACCCGCCGTACGGTCCCGTCCCCGGCGAGGTCGAGGACGGCGGCGACGGAGGCGAGCGCGAAGGCGTACGAGGCCCGGTCGCGGGCCTTGCGGTACGCGGACGGGAGCCCCGCCGCGGCGGCCGGGAGGACGACCGAGGTGATCAGTTCGCCGGGCCCGACCACGGTGTCCCGTTCGGGGTGGTCGCCGGGCAGCCGGTGGAACTCGGTCACCGGGACGGTCCGGGCCCCGTCCGGGCCGTGCAGTTCGACGGTGGCGTCGAGGGCGGCGAGCGCGACGGCCATGTCGGACGGGTGGGTCGCCACGCAGTGCGCCGAGTGGCCGAGCACCGCGTGGTCCCGGTGGACGCCGTCGCGGGCGCCGCAGCCGCTGCCGGGCACGCGTTTGTTGCACGGCTTGGAGGTGTCCTGGAAGTAGGGGCACCGGGTCCGCTGGAGCAGGTTGCCCCCGGTGGTGGCGACGTTCCGAAGCTGGCCGGACGCTCCGGCGAGCAGCGCCTGCGACAGGACGGGGTACCGGTCGCGTACCAGCGGGTGGGCGGCCAGGTCGCTGTTGCGCACGGTCGCGCCGACGCGCAGGGCCCCGTCGGGCAGCTCCTCGACGGTGTCGAGCGGCAGCCTGCTGACGTCGACGAGCGTGTCGGGGGTCTCGACCCCGAGCTTCATCAGGTCGACCAGGTTGGTGCCGCCGGCGAGGTAGCGGGCGCCGGGCCGGGCCGCGTGGGCGGCGGCGGCCTCCTCGACGCTCCTGGCGCGTACGTAGGCGTAGGGCTTCACCGGGTCACGTCCTCGACGGCGGCGACGATGTTGGGGTAGGCACCGCAGCGGCAGAGGTTGCCGCTCATCCGTTCGCGGATCTCGTCGGGCGTCAGCTCCACGGGGCCCTGCCCGGCCGGCCGGTCCGGATCGGTGACATGGGAGGGGTGCCCGGCGGCCGCCTCGGCGAACACGCCCACGGCCGAGCAGAGCTGTCCGGGGGTGCAGTAGCCGCACTGGAAGGCGTCCCGGTCGAGGAAGGCCCGCTGGAGGGGGTGGAGCTCCCCACCGGCGGCCAGCCCCTCCACGGTGATCACCTCGGCCTCGTCCTGGGCGACCGCGAGGAGCAGGCAACTGTTGGCGCGCCGCCCGTCGACCAGCACGGTGCAGGCACCGCACTGCCCGTGGTCACAGCCCTTCTTGGCGCCGGTGAGGCCGAGGCGCTCGCGCAGGAGGTCCAGCAGCGTCGTCCGGTGGTCGACGGTGAGGCTCCTGGGCTCGCCGTTCACCTGGAGGGTGATGGCCGACCGGGTGGCGGGGGCGGTCCCGGGGGCGGCGGCGGGCCCGGGAGCGGCGGCGCCGGTGTCCGTCCCCGCCGCCGGGGCCGCCTCCGCTCCCGCTCCCGCATCCGTCCCCGCCGGATGCCGGTCGTCCTGCGGCTGGTGCGCGGCGCCCATCAGAGGGTCTCGTCGCCCTCGTCGGGGACGGTGTGCATGGCGGCCTCCTCGGCGGACGCCGCGGCTCCGGCGATGCCGACGTCCCGGGCGACGACGTCCTTCTCCTCGTCCGGGCGGGCGCCCTCGTCGGGGGCGACGAGCCGGCCCGAGCGCTCCCGGCCGACCTGGTCGTCGATGGGTTCGCCGTCACCACCGGGGAGGTCGCCGATCCCGTTGGAGTCGTCGGGCTCCTGGAGGGCGGGGTCAGGCACCTCTTCCGACAGCCGCTGGTCGAGCGTCTCGCCCTCACGCTGCTCCCGGGCGGTGGTGCCGACGTGGTTGACGGCGAGGGGCCGTTCGGGCGGGGACCAGCCCTCGTCGTACGGGTCGGCCTCACGGTCCGACAGGGTGTCCTCGGGGTCGAGGATCCCGTCGTCCTCCCTCCCCTCGGCGTCGTCCGGCTGGTAGACCTCGTCGCCCATCGCGTTCTCGGTTCCCATGGTGCGGCTCCCGTGTACGGCTCCTGGTGCTGTATGCCTGATCGCGTATCCAGACTGGATCAGGTCACACATCCCGGCATTCCGGGCGGGGCGGGCCGGGCGCGCCGGAGGTTGCCGGGCGCGGCGCGGCGCGGGGCACGGGCAGGCGCGGCCCGGGAGCGGGAGCGGGCGCGCTACTCGGCCTGGTCCCGGCCGGTGTGGGCCAGGTCCCAGGACAGCATCCGCTCGGCCTGCCGGTGGGTGAGCTCCGCGAGCTTTCTCGCCTCGTCGAGCACGTCGCCGTGCTCCTCGACGAGACGGTCGTAGATCGGCGATGCGGCGGCGGTGTGGCGGGCTATCACGGGCGGTCGCTCCTCGGGCCTGGCGTGCCGGGGCGGTCCCGGCGCCCCGGCATCTGCCCCGGGGCGGGCGGATCATGCGGATCCGGGGGCCGGTCGGAGCGGCCGTGGCGGGATCCGCTGTAGGCGGCGGCGCGCAGGCCGTGCAGCCGACGGGTGGGGTGCAGCCCGGGCAGGCCGTGGCGGTACGGGTCGTAGGTGGGTGTCGTCCGCTCCGGGTACGGCTCCGCGGCACGGACGGTGAGGGTGGCGAGGGCCCGCCAGGGCTCGTCCGGGGCGGCCGCCCGCAGCTCGAGGCGGACGGGGCCGTGGTCCAGGGCCCGGCGCAGCGCGGCCGGTTCCCCGCGCACCCGGTGCCCGTGGGGTAGGGGGAAGGCCGCGACCACCCGCTCCCGGTCGCCCACCCGGTAGGCCAGGAGGGTGGAGTACGGGCCGCCCAGGGCGTCGCGCCGGGGGCGGGGCACATGGCGGCCCAGCCGGCCCGCGCCGCTGGTGGTCAGCAGCAGGTCCAGCGGGGCGTCGGGGCCGCCCGCCGCCTCGACGCGCAGCGCCAGGCCGAGTCCGTCGGGCCAGCCCGCCGGCAGCCCCGCCGCGCGCGACCAGCGCATGGTCACGCCGTAGCGCCCCGGCCGGTCGAGGAACGGCACGTTCCACGGGGCGGCGGCGCCGGTTCCGGGTACGTCCAGGGTTCCCGCGCAGGTCAGGCCCTGGGGATGGAGGGCCGGTGCGGAGCGCCGCCGGGCGATGCGCCGCGCCGCGCCGAAGGCCTGCCTCTCGATCGCCACACCGGCTCCTTCCGTGTCGGGGAGGCCCGGGTACCCCGTCCGGCGAGACGCAAAGGGGACGCCCCGCGGCGGCGACGGCCGGCCGAAGAAGCCGTCCCGGGCGCCTAACGGCCCTCCTGGGTGCGGCGGACGCACGCGGCGACGACGTCGCGGAGGCTGCCGGTGCGGCGCAGCAGCTCGCGCTGGACGCGGGCCCCGTTGCCGCCGGCGAGCAGTTCGGCGATGCCCTGGCGGGCGTGCGCGAGGTCGCCGTTGTCGTCGAGGGCCTGCTCGATGTGGCCGAGCAGGGCGTGGACGACCCGGTCGGCGGGAGCGGGGCGCATGGTGAGCGGGTGGATCAGTTCGTCGTCCAGGCCGGAGCGGGCGGCCCGCCAGGCGGCGGCGCGCAGCAGGCCGACGCCGTGGCGGCCGGGTGGTTCGCCCTCGCGCCACTCGCGGGCGGCGGTGTCCACCAGGCCGCGGGTGAGGGTGGCGAGCAGGACGGTGGTCGAGGCGTCGAGGCAGACGTCGGCGGCGCGGACCTCGACGGTCGGGTAGTGGCGGGACAGCCGGGCGTCGAAGTAGATCATGCCCTCGTCGTGCAGGATCCCGGTGGCGAGGAGGTCCCGCACCTGCTGGTGGTACCGGTGGGCGGAGCCGAAGACCTCGACGGGGCCGGCGGAGGGCCAGCGGCCCCACACCCGGCTGCGGTAGCTGCTGTAGGCGCTGTCGTAGCCCTGCCAGAAGGGCGAATTGGTGCTGAGCGCCAGCAGGACGGACAGCCAGGGCCGTATCCGGTCCAGGACGCCGACGCCCTCTTCGTCGGACTCGACCGAGACGTGGACGTGGCAGCCGCAGGTGAGCTGTTCCAGCGCGGTGAGGCCGAACTGCCGCTGGATCCAGCGGTAGCGGTCGCCCTCGGTGAGGGCGGGGCCGGCGGGCAGCGGCGAGGTGGCGAGGGCCGCGACCGCCGCGCCCGCCTCGGCCGCGTGCCGCGCCGCCTCGGCCCGCCGGCGCTCGATCTCGGCGCCCAGCTCCTTCATACCGGTCTGGGGGTACGTGGCGAACTCCAACTGCTGGCCCTGAAGTTCCTTGGTGAAGGCGTGGGCCCTGCCGCGGCTCTCCCTGGCGGCGGCGGCCAGCACGGCGGTGGACAGGGCACACGGCTCGCCGGTCCGCGGGTCCACCAGGAGGAGTTCCTCTTCCACTCCGACAGTGCGCAACGGAAACCACCTTTCCGATCGCATCCAGCGGGGACTGCGCGGGACGCACCATCATCCCTGCCGGACGGGTTCCGCGCACCGGTCCACCGCTCCTGTGCGGGGGATGTGGCGGGTTCCCGACGCCGTCGGCCTGAACCGCATCGCGTCCCGCGTCCCACCGGTCGCCGGGCGGCTCAGAACTCGTCGCCCGTGTTCGGCAGCAGGTCGGTGCGCAGGGCGGTGTCGAGCCGGGCCGCGGCGCCGGGGGTGTGCTCCGTCACCAGTCCGGCGCGCACCAGATGCCGCACTTCCGCGCCGCCCAGGTAGCAGGCGGCCAGGTCCCGGACGTCCAGGGTCAGGTCGGGGGCGTCGGTGCTCGGCCGGTACGAGCGGGCGCCCGGCCCGGCGGTGAGGCGGAACCTCCCGGCGTTGGCCGGGAGGTGCTGGTCGAGGACCTCCAGGACGAGGTCGACGGGCGCGGCCCAGGACCGGCCGGTGAGCGCCGCCCGTACGTCGACCAGCCGGAGCCAGAGGCCGGGGAACCGGCCCGTGATCCGGACCTGGTCGCGGTCGGCGGCGAACAGCGGCAGCGGGTCGTCCAGGGGGCGGCCCCAGGCGCGGACGGTGCCGGTGAGGTCGATGGAGGCCACGTACCGCCAGAGGGCGGCGGCCGCGGCGGCGTCGTCGGCCTCCAGTTCGTCGACCCGGACCACGCCGGGTGTTCCGGTGCCGTCGTCGCCCGGTTTGGTGCGGTAGACGGCGTACCCGGCGAGGGGGTCGCCGAGGGCGACGATCCGGGGCGGGGACAGCGCGTCGTCCTCCTCGTCCTCCTCGGCCAGCCATTCGCCGCGCCACCGCTCGGCGTCCCGGGCGATCCGGCCGGCGCGGGCGGCCCGGGTGGCGTCGTGGTACGGGCCGAGGAGGGCGGGGGCGTCGGCCGGGTCGACCAGCCGCAGGGGGCGCGGGTCGGGCTCCACGCGGAGGGCGAGGGGGCGCCGGGAGTCGATCTCGACGGAGAGGATCTCCATCGCGGGGCCGAAGCCGAAGCGGCCGTAGATGGCGTCCTCGGAGGCCCAGAGCGCGGCGAGCGGCCGGCCCTGCCGCGCGCCGCGGCGGAACAGCTCGGCGATCATCGCGGTGAGCACGCCGCGCCGGCGGTGGGTGGGCGCGACGGAGACGAACGTCAGCCCGGGGCAGGGCAGGTCGCCGCCGGGGACGGAGAGGGTGAAGCGGTGGGCGGCGAGGAACCCGACCAGGGTGTCGCCGTCGTACGCCCCGATGCGCTCGCACTGGAGCACCAGCTCCCGGTGGTGCTTGCGCCGCTCCTCCTCCGGCTTGTCGTGGAAGACCAGGTACACGAGTTCCATGGCCCGGTCCACATGGGCCTCGGGCACATCGCGGATGTCCATCCCTGGACTCTAGGGCGTGATAACGAACAGGTCACGGGGGTTTTCCGCCGCTTTGCCCGGGGGCCTTCCCCCGGCTGGGCGATCCGCGGGCCGGCGGGCGCTGCCGGCGGCCCGGGCCGGCGGCAGCGCTCGCCGGTGTGGTTCAGGCGACCGAGCCGATGCGGCCGGCCGGGGCGGCGTCGGGACCGTCGTGGTGGATCGGGGTGTGGGCGCCCGTCAGGGACGCCCCGCTGCCCCCGCGCCGGGCCGCGACGATCTCGGCGCCGATGGACAGCGCGGTCTCCTCGGGCGTACGGGCCCCGAGGTCGAGGCCGATCGGGGAGCGCAGCCGGGCCAGTTCCAGCTCGGTCACCCCGACGTCGCGGAGGCGCTTGTTGCGGTCCTGGTGGGTGCGGCGGGAGCCCATCGCGCCGATGTAGGCGACGGGAAGCTTGAGGGCCAGTTCGAGCAGGGGGACGTCGAACTTGGCGTCGTGGGTGAGGACGCACAGCACGGTGCGGCCGTCGACCTCGGTGCCCGCCAGGTACTCGTGCGGCCAGGCGACGACCACCTCGTCCGCCTCGGGGAAGCGGGCGGGCGTGGCGAACACCGGGCGGGCGTCGCAGACGGTGACGTGGTGACCGAGGAACTTCCCCACCCGGACCAGCGCGGCCGCGAAGTCGATCGCCCCGAAGACGATCATGCGCGGGGCGGGGACGCTGGACTCGACGAGCAGGGTGAGCGGCTGCCCGCAGCGGGAGCCGTCCTCGCCGATGGTGACGGTGCCGGTGCGCCCGGCGTCCAGCATGGCGCGGGCCTCGCCGGCGGCCGTCCGGTCGAGCTCGGGGTGGCCGCCGAGGCCGCCCTCGTACGTGCCGTCGGGGCGGACCAGGAGGGCGCGGCCCATGAGCCCGGACGGGCCGTCGGTGATCCGGGCCAGAGCCGCCGCCTCCCCTCCGGCGGCGGCTCGGAGCACGGCGGGGTAGACCCCGCCGCGGACCGGGGTGACGAGGATGTCGATGACGCCGCCGCAGGTCAGTCCGACCGCGAAGGCGTCCTCGTCGCTGTAGCCGAAGCGCTCGAGGACGGTTTCGCCGTCCTGGAGCGCCTGCCGGCAGAGTTCGTAGACCGCGCCCTCCACACATCCGCCGGAGACCGACCCGATCGCGTTGCCCTCGCCGTCGACGGCGAGCGCGGCGCCCGGTTGCCGGGGCGCGCTGCCGCCGACCGCCACCACGGTGGCGACGGCGACGTCACGTCCCTGCTCGACCCACCGGTGGAGCTCCTCGGCGATGTCCAGCATGTCGGCCTCCTTGGGAAGGTTCAGGTGTGTGGAGGGCCCGGCCCCGCGTCAGTGACCGGTACCCGTGGCGAAGTAGAAGATGAACACCGCCGAGAGGACCCACATCAGGATGCTCGGCTCGCGCCACTTGCCCTGGGCGGCCTTGATGGCGCAGTACGCGATGACACCCGCGCCGACACCGGTGGTGATGGTGTACGTGAACGGCATCAGCACGACCGTGAGGAACACCGGGACGGCGATGGACCAGTCGGTCCAGTCCACGTGCCGGGCGTTCTGGAGCATCATCGCGCCGATGACGACCAGGGCGGCGGAGGCCACCTGGCCCGGCACGAGCTGCGTCAGCGGCGTGAAGAACAGGCACGCGGCGAAGAACAGGCCGGTGACGGTGGCCGACAGGCCCGTACGGGCACCTTCGCCGACACCCGTGGCGGACTCGATGAAGACGGTCTGGCCGGAGGCTCCGGAGACACCGCCGATCGCACCGCCGGCGCCGTCGATGAACAGCGCCTTGCTCAGGCCCGGCATGCGGCCCTGGGCATCGGCCAGCTTGGCCTCCTGGCCGACGGCGATGATGGTCGCCATGGCGTCGAAGAAGCCGGCCAGCACCAGGGTGAAGACGATCATGCTGACGGTGGCGTAGCCGAGCTTCTCCCAGCCGCCGAACTCGACCATGCCCAAGAGCGAGAAGTCCGGCATCGAGACGACGCTGCCGTGCAGGACGGGGGCCTTGCCGCCCCACTCCGCCTCGCTGATGAGGCCGGTGGCGGTGCCGACGACGGAGATGATCGTGCCGGCGACGATGCCGAGGAGGATCGCCCCGGGCACCTTGCGGGCCTGGAGCATGAAGATCAGCAGCAGGGTGAAGGAGAACAGCACGACCGGCCAGCCGGTGAGCGATCCTCCGACGCCGAGGGTGACCGGGCCGCCGCCCTCGCCCTTGCCGACGAACCCGGCGTTGACGAAGCCGATCAGCGCGATGAAGAGGCCGATGCCCATCGTGATGCCGTGCTTCAGCGCCAGCGGTATGGCGTTCATGATGACTTCACGGACACCGGTGACCACCAGCAGGCAGATCACGGCGCCGTAGATGACACACATGCCCATGGCCTGCGGCCAGGTCATGTCCGGGGCGACCTGCGTGGAGATGACGCCCGCGACACTCAGTCCGGCCGCGAGGGCGAGCGGGACCTTGCCGATGAAACCCATCGCCAGAGTGGTGACCGCTGCTGCCAGGGCGGTCGCGGTGATCAGCGCGGGCTGGCTCAGCTTGTCGCCGAGCGAGTCCTCACCGCCGAGCAGCAAGGGGTTGAGCAGGAGGATGTAGGCCATCGCCATGAAGGTGGTGATGCCGCCGCGCACCTCTCGCGCGACCGTGGATCCTCTGTGGGTGATGTGAAAGTACCGGTCGAGCCAAGACCGTCCGGCGGGGACGCGGGAACCGGGTCCCGCGTCTTCGGCGACGGTCTTCGGCTCCACTGACGACTGGGTCATGGTGCCTACTCCCAAGGTTCAAAGGGGCACCCGCATGCCCGGGGGCAAAGACTGCGGGATTTGGGATGCTGCGTGGGCTGCACGACCCGGGGGACGGCCCGAGACGAACGGGGATGAGCGGTGCTGCGGGGATGTGGTGCGCGGGGGGTTGGTGCGTGGGGGTGAGCGGGGATCGGGACGGACGGGGACGGTGGGGGGGGGATGCTCCGGGCGGTGCGGGCGGTGGAAGTGTGACGTTCCCGGGAGGCCGGCACCGCCCGGAGGGTCTACAGGGTGCCGGTGAGGTGCTCGGGGCGTACCGGCGTCTTGTTGAGCTCCAGACCCGTCGCGTTCCGGATCGCCGCGAGGACGGCCGGGGTGGACGAGAGGGTCGGGGCCTCGCCGATGCCGCGCAGGCCGTAGGGCGCGTGGTCGTCGGCGAGTTCGAGCACGTCGACCGGGATGGTCGGGGTGTCGAGGATGGTGGGGATCAGGTAGTCCGTGAAGGAGGGGTTGCGCACCTTCGCGGTCTTGGGGTCGACGATGATCTCCTCCATGACCGCCACGCCCAGGCCCTGGGTGGTGCCACCCTGGATCTGGCCGACGACGGACAGCGGGTTGAGCGCCTTGCCGACGTCCTGGGCGCAGGCCAGCTCGATGACCTTGACCAGGCCGAGCTCGGTGTCCACCTCGACGACCGCGCGATGCGCGGCGAAGGAGTACTGGACGTGTCCGTTGCCCTGGCCGGTGCGGAGGTCGAAGGCCTCGGTGGGGCGGTGGCGCCACTCGGCCTCGATCTCGACGGCCTCGTCCTCCAGGACGTCCACCAGGTCGGCGAGGACCTCGCCGCCGTCGGTGACGACCTTGCCGCCTTCGAGCAGCAGCTCGGCGGTGGCCCAGGCGGGGTGGTAGGTGCCGAGCTTGCGGCGGCCGATCTCCAGGACCTTCTCGCGGACGAGCTCGCAGGAGTTCTTCACCGCGCCGCCGGTGACGTACGTCTGCCGGGAGGCGGAGGTGGAGCCGGCGGAGCCGACCTGGGTGTCGGCCGGGTTGATGGTCACCTGGGTGACGCCCAGCTCGGTGCGGGCGATCTGCGCGTGGACGGTGATGCCGCCCTGGCCGACCTCCGCCATCGCGGTGTGGACGGTGGCGACCGCCTCACCGTTGATGACCTCCATGCGCACCTTGGCGGTGGAGTAGTCGTCGAAGCCCTCGGAGAAGCCGACGTTCTTGATGCCGACCGCGTAGCCGACGCCCCGGACGACGCCCTCGCCGTGCGTGGTGTTGGACAGGCCGCCGGGCAGCGCGCGCACGTCGGCGCCCTCGGTGGACTCCCACTGGCGCTCCGGCGGCAGCGGGCGGGCCTTGACGCGGCGCAGCAGCTCGGCGACCGGGGCGGGCGAGTCGACCGGCTGGCCGGTCGGCATCAGGGTGCCCTGCTCCATGGCGTTGAGCTGCCGGAATTCCACCGGGTCCATGCCCAGCTCCTTGGCGAGCTTGTCCATCTGGGCCTCGTACGCGAAGCACGCCTGGACCGCGCCGAAGCCGCGCATGGCGCCGCAGGGCGGGTTGTTGGTGTAGAGCGCGACGGCCTCGATGTCGACGTCGTCGATGACGTACGGGCCGACGGCGAGCGAGGAGGCGTTGCCGACGACGGCCGGGGAGGCCGAGGCGTAGGCGCCGCCGTCCAGCACGATCCGGCACTTCATGTGCGTGATCTTGCCGTCCTTGGTGGCGCCGTGCTCGTACCAGAGCTTCGCCGGGTGGCGGTGGACGTGGCCGAAGAAGGACTCGAACCGGTTGTAGACGATCTTGACCGGCTTGCCGGTGCGCAGCGCCAGCAGGCAGGCGTGGATCTGCATCGACAGGTCCTCGCGGCCGCCGAAGGCGCCGCCGACGCCGGAGAGCGTCATCCGGACCTTGTCCTCGGGCAGGCCGAGGACGGGGGCGATCTGGCGGAGGTCGGAGTGCAGCCACTGGGTGGCGACGTACAGGTCGACGCCACCGTCCTCGGCCGGCACGGCCAGGCCGGACTCGGGGCCGAGGAAGGCCTGGTCCTGCATGCCGAAGACGTACTCGCCGGAGACGATCACGTCGGCCCTCTTGGCGGCCTCGTCGGCGTCGCCGCGGACGATCGGCTGGCGGTGCACGATGTTCGGGTGCGGTACGTGGCCGGCGTGGTGGTCGTCGCGGCCCGGGTGCAGCAGCGGCGCGCCGGGGGCGGTCGCGGAGGCCTCGTCGGTGACGACGGGCAGCTCCTTGTACTCGACCTTGATCTTGGCGGCCGCGCGGCGGGCGGTCTCCGGGTGGTCGGCGGCGACCAGGGCGACCGGCTCGCCGTGGTGGCGGACCCGGCCGTTGGCGAGGACCGGGGTGTCCTGGATCTCCAGGCCGTAGTTCTTGACCTCGGTGGGCAGGTCCTCGTAGGTGAGGACGGCGTAGACGCCGGCCTGGGCGAGGGCCTCGGAGGTGTCGATGGAGACGATCTCGGCGTGCGCGACCGTGGAGCGGAGGATCTGGCCCCACAGCATGTCCTCGTGCCACATGTCCGAGGAGTAGGCGAACTCGCCGGTGACCTTGAGGGTGCCGTCGGGGCGGAGCGTGGATTCGCCGATGCCGCCCTTCGTCCGGGAGCCCTGCGTGACCTTGGTGGGGGTGCCGGCGGGGGCGGCGGCGACTCGGGTGTGCTGCGACATGGTCAGACCGCGCCTTCCTGAAGCCCTTGACGCTCCTGGCGGGCGGCCGCGAGGCGGACGGCGTCCAGGATCTTCTCGTAACCGGTGCAGCGGCAGAGGTTGCCGGAGAGCGCCTCGCGGATGTCCTCGTCGGACGGGGAGGGGTTGCGCTCCAGCATCTCGTCGGCCGCGACGAGCAGGCCCGGGGTGCAGAAACCGCACTGCACGGCGCCCGCGTCGATGAAGGCCTGCTGGATCGGGGAGAGCTCGGTGCCCTCACCGGTCTGGGAGTCGGTTCCCTTGGCGGACCACTGCTGGGCGGCCTGGAGGGAGGTGCCGTCGCCGCACGCGCCGGTGCCGCACGCGCCGCTGTGCTCGGCACGCTGCTTGGCGAAGTCGGCGAGGCCCTCGACGGTGACGACCTCGCGGCCCTCGACCTGGCCGGCGGCCACGAGGCAGGAACAGACCGGGACGCCGTCCAGGCGGACCGTGCAGGAGCCGCACTCGCCCTGCTCGCAGGCGTTCTTGGAACCGGGCAGGCCCAGACGCTCACGAAGGACGTAGAGGAGGGACTCGCCCTCCCAGACGTCGTCGGCCTCCTGGGGGCGTCCGTTGACCGTGAAATTGACGCGCATCGTTATGCAGCTCCTTCAAGGGTGCGGCCGGTGCCGCGGTACTGCTCCCAGGTCCAGCCGAGCGTGCGGCGGGCCATGATGCCGACGGCGTGACGGCGGTACTTGGCCGTGCCCCGTACGTCGTCGATCGGGTTGCAGGCCCCGGAGGCGAGCTCCGCGAACTGCTTGGCGATCGAGGGAGTGATGATCTTGCCGCTCTCCCAGAAGCCGCCCTCCTCGAGCGCGGCGTTCAGGAATTCCTCGGCCTCCTTCGCCCGGACGGGTGTCGGGGCGGCCGAGCCGATGCCGGTCCGCACGGTCCGGCTCTCGGGGTGCAGGGCCAGACCGAACGCGCACACCGCGATCACCATCGCGTTGCGGGTACCCACCTTGGAGTACTGCTGCGGCCCGTCGGCCTTTTTGATGTGGACGGTCTTGATGAGCTCGTCCGGCTGGAGCGCGTTGCGCTTCACGCCCGTGTAGAACGCGTCGATCGGGATGAAGCGGGAGCCGCGCACGGACTCCACCTCCACCTCGGCACCGGCCGCCAGCAGGGCGGGGTGCGCGTCGCCGGCCGGGGACGCCGTACCCAGGTTGCCGCCGACACCGCCGCGGTTGCGGATCTGCGGCGAGGCCACGGTGTGCGAGGCGAGCGCCAGGCCGGGCAGCTCGGCCCGCAGGTGCTCCATGATCTGGGTGTACGGAACGGAGGCGCCCAGCCGGACGTTCTCCTCGCCGACCTCCCACTCGCGGAGCAGCTCGATGCGGTTCAGGTCCAGCAGGTACTCGGGCCGCCGGTGGTCGAAGTTGATCTCGACCATGACATCGGTGCCACCCGCGATGGGTACAGCCGTGGGGTGCTCGGCCTTCGCGGCGAGCGCCTCCTCCCAGCTGGCGGGGCGAAGGAAGTCCATGAGTGGCTCTCTTCTACGTGATCCGGTGATCAGGGTCCGGCGGTCGTGATCCTGGCGATCGACGTGTCCGGTTCCGCGTGATCAAGTGGTTCGCTGGGACTCGGGGACGGCCGGCCCATGTCGTCGTCTGGTGTTCATGTGCTGTTGACGCGTTGTGGCTTCAGTACACCCAGCGGTGCTCCGCCCGGTGCAGTCACCGAAACCATGAAGGAGTTGGCTGGCCGCCCCGTTCGTCTTGTAGATTCGAACGAAAGGCGAGGAGCAGTAGCCTCTCCGTTTCCCCCTGGAAACGGTGGCCACGGGTCACCGGCAACAACGAGACACCCACGAGACAGATCGGCGGCGATCACATGCGGCTGCGCGCACTGCTGGAAACCGATGCGCTGGGGCTGCGGCTGCTCGGCGGCGAGGACGAGCTCGACCGCACGGTCCGCGGCGTGATGACGACGGACCTGCGGGACCCCAGCCGGTACCTCTCCGGCGGCGAACTGGTGCTCACCGGCCTGGCCTGGCGGCGGGACGCGGACGACTCCGAGCCCTTCGTCCGGATCCTCTCCGGCGCCGGTGTCGCGGGCCTGGCGGCCGGCGAGGCGGAACTGGGGGCGATTCCGGACGATCTGGTCCAGGCGTGTTTGCGCCACCGGCTCCCCCTGTTCGCGGTGAACGAATCCGTTGCGTTCGCAACCATTACCGAGCATGTTGTTCGACAGGTGTCGGGCGAGCGGGCCGGGGACCTCGCCGCTGTCGTCGATCGCCACAGAAGGTTGATGACGTCCGGGCCGGCGGGTGGCGGACCGGAGGTGGTCCTGGACCTGCTCGGCTCCGACCTGGGCCTTCACGCCTGGGTGCTGTCGCCGACCGGGCGGCAGATCGCCGGCGCCGGAGCCCCGCTGCCGCCGGGGATCGGTGCCGCCCTGGCCGGTGAGCACCTGTCCGCCACGCGCACCGGGCGGCGCGGCCCGCACCGGGCGGTCGCGCGGGGAACGACGTACTCGCTCTTCCCGATCCGGAACACCGGGCGCGGTGCCGCCCCGGCGTCACGGGACGTGCGCGAGACCGTGCTCTCCGACTGGCTGCTGGCCGTCGAGGCGGACGCCGGCGACTGGCCGGCCGCCCGGCTGGACCTGTTGCAGGGCGTCACCCAGCTCATCGCCGTGGAGCGGGACCGGCGGGACGCGGCGCGTACGGTACGGCGCCGGCTGGCCCAGGAGGTCCTGGAGCTGGTGCAGACGGGCGCCGCCCCCGCCGAGATCGCCGCCCGGCTGCGGGTGGCCGCGCCGGTGCTGCTGCCGGGGCTCGGGGCCGCGCCGCACTGGCAGGTCGTGGTGGCCCGGGTCGAGTGGGGCGAGGAGGGCGCGGGGGCGCCGGGCATCGAGGGCGGACCGGTGGCCCAGTCGCTGCTGGAGGAGATCCTGGTGGACCCGGGGACGGCCGGCCCCGACTCGGCCGACCGCATCGCGGTGGCCCACACCGGGGACGAGGCCATCGCCCTGGTGCCGCTGCCGGCGGTGCCGGAGCCCGAGCCGGAGGCGGACGGCGATACCGCGCCGGAGGAGGAGGGGGCGGCCCCCGCCGACGGCACCGGCGGTGGACTGCACGCCGACGCCCTGCTCGCCACGGTACGGGGCCCCCTCTCGGCGGGCCTGGCCGACGACGGGCGCCTCACCCTGGGCGTGAGCGCCGCCGTGCACTCGGCCGAGGGGCTGCGCGGCGCCCTGGAGGAGGCGCGGCACGCCCGGCGCGTGGCGGCGGCGCGGCCGGGGCGGGTGTGCGCGGCCGGGCACCACGAGCTGGCGTCGCACGTGCTGCTGCTGCCGTTCGTGCCGGACGACGTGCGGCGGGCTTTCACGGCCCGGCTGCTGGACCCGCTGCGCGACTACGACCGGCGCCACCGCGCGGAATTGATCCCCACGCTGGAGGCGTTCCTGGACTGCGACGGGTCGTGGACCCGCTGCGCCGGCCGGCTCCACCTGCACGTCAACACCCTCCGGTACCGGGTGGGCAGGATCGAGCAGCTCACGGGACGCGACCTGTCGCGGCTGGAGGACAAGCTGGACTTCTTCCTGGCGCTGCGCATGTCCTGACACCGCGCCACCATCCTTGCCCCCTTCCCCTCCCCCACCTCCTACGGAAAGCGGAACATCACGTGATGTCCGGACGATCGGACACCCGGGCGGACGCCGGCGCGGACACCCTGCGCGGCGACTGCGCCAACTGCTTCGGCCTGTGCTGCGTCGCCCTGCCCTTCGCGGCCTCGGCGGACTTCGCCGTCGACAAGCCCGCCGGCACGCCCTGCGCCAACCTGGCCGCCGACTTCCGGTGCGGCATCCACGAGCGGCTGCGCGACCGCGGGTTCACCGGCTGCACCGTGTACGACTGCTTCGGCGCGGGCCAGAAGGTCTCCATGATCACCTTCGGCGGCCGGGACTGGCGGCAGGACCCGGACACGGCCCGGCGGATGTTCGCCGCCTTCCCCGTCGTACGGCACCTGCACGAACTGCTGACGTACCTCACCGAGGCACTGACGGTGGAGCCCGCCCGGTCCCTGCACGGCGAGCTGCGCCGCGTGCTGGAGGAGACCGAGCGGCTGACGCTCCTGACCCCCGAGGAGCTCACCGCCCTCGACCTGGACGCACACCGCCGGATCGTCGGGGACCTGCTGCTGCGGGTGGGCGAGCTGGTGCGCGCGGGCGTCCCGGGCGCGAAGGGGAGGAAGAAGAACCGCCGGGGCGCCGACCTCATGGGCGCCCGCCTCACGGGGACCGACCTGCGGGGCGCGAGCCTGCGCGGCGCCTACCTGATCGGGGCCGACCTCAGCGGCGCCGACCTGCGCCAGGCCGACCTCCTGGGCGCCGACCTGCGCGACGCGAAGCTGGCGGGCGCCGACCTCACCGGTGCGCTCTTCCTCACCCAGCCGCAGCTCAACGCGGCGCGCGGCGACGCCCGCACGGTGCTCCCGGCACGGCTCACCCGCCCCTCCCACTGGACTCCGGAGTCGTAGGCGCCGGGCGCGCGGGGCCCACCGCGAGCAGGCGGGCGAAGTAGCCGTCGGGCATCGGCTCCCCCACGGGCCGGCCGTCCGCCTCGACCCAGGCGTGGGCGTTGAAGGGCGGCACCACGCTCACCCCGGTGCACCACGTCGGCCAGCTCCCGGTGAGGCGGCACAGCAGCGCGGTGCCCAGCGAGCGGGGCAGGCACCCCTGCGGCCCGGCGCACCGCAGGCTCACCGCGCACACGGCGTCGCGGGCGGCCCGGGTCCGGGCGGCGGAGGCGGGCCGCGCCCCGCGCCGCACCACTTCCAGCACCGCGCGGATGCGGCGCGGCGGCAGCAGGGACAGCAGCACCGCGGGGACCAGCACCAGCCGGGCGGCCAGCCGTCGGGCGAAGGGCACCCCGACGGGGACCTCCAGGGCGCTCGGTGTGGTCATGCGACCAGCCCCGAGGCGCGCAGTTCGGCCACCAGCGCGGCGACGTCCTCGCGGGCCCCGGCCGGGTCGATGTCGTACGCCTCGGCCAGCGCGGCGGCGGCGGCCGCCTCGTCGCCGCCGTCCATCAGCACACGGACGATCAGCGTCCCGGTGGGGTTCAACTCCCAGTAGTGTCCGCTGCGTTGGTCCAGGAGGACGGTGCCGTACCCGGTTTCGGTGGTGGAGACGTCGGCTCCGAAGCGCAGTGCCATGGTGACTTCCCTTCCGTGGAGGGCCCCGTCCGGCGCGCCAGGGCGCGCAGCCAGACCTCGCAGGCGATCGTCGAGTAGAGGATGGCGTCGCGCAGCCCCGGCGCCGAGGGCCGCTCGGCGAGCCGGCGCAACGCCCCGCCGTCCACCAGGCCGAGGCGTTCGAGGTACGGTTCCTCCCACAGGGCCATCAGTTCGGCGCGGTGTTCGCGCAGGCCGTCGGCGGCGTCCATGGAGGCGGCCGCCTTGGTGGCGCGCCGCAGGCAGACCTCCGGCACGATGCCGCGCATGGCGGTGGTGAGGAGCGGCTTGTACGCCCAGGGGGTGACGCGTTCCTCGGGACGGACCGTGAGGCACGCCTCGATCACCCGGTCGTCGAGGAACGGCGAGGCCATCGGCACCCCGGCCCCGGCCGCCATGCCGTCCCACTGCCGGATGACGCGGGTGCAGGAGCGGATCTGTGCCAGGTCGGCGTGCAGGCCCCGGTCCGGGTGCAGCGGGGTCGCGGTGCGGGCGGCCTCGTGCAGGGCCCGCCGCGCCGTGTGCACCGCGTCGGGGGTCACCCAGTCGAAGAGGCGTGGGGGCACGCCCCAGCCGAGGCCGGTGGTCACCGAGTCGGGCAGCGGGTCGTGCAGGTGGCCGGCCGTGTCGGCGAGCCAGGCGCGGTAGGGCCGGGAGTCGGCGAGGGCCCGCAGGGTGCCGCCGAGCGGCCACCGCCACAGCGCCTTGAACCCGCGCAGTTGCCGGAGGGCCAGCAGCGGGCGCCGGCGGGCGAGCCGGTGGTAGTAGGCCTCGGAGCACCAGGCCACGTGGTCTCCGCCGATGCCGGTCAGGTGCACCCGGCTGCCCCGCGCCGCCATGGCGGGCAGGTGGTGGAGCACCCGTGCGCGGTCCATGACGCCGATGGTGGGCTCGTCCAGTACGTCGTCGATGTCGAGCAGCCCGCTGTAGACGAGCGGGGAGTCCTCGGCGTCCCAGACGACGTGCTCGGCGCCGGGGAGGAACCGGGCGGCCCGTTCGGCCCACTGGAGGTCGGTGTCGGCGGGGTCGCGGCCGGGCCAGGTGCTGGCCACCAGCCGGGCGGGCGAGCGGTCGGCGAGGAAGCAGACGGTGGTGGAGTCCAGTCCGCCGGAGAGGTCGCAGCTCACCACGCCGCCGCGGCGGGTGCGGGCGTCGACGGCCTCGGTGAGGGCTTCGCGGACCCGCGGCGCGCCGGCGGCGAGCGGCCGGACCGGCTCGGGCGGCCGCCACCAGCGCGAGTGGCGCACGGTGCGCCCGTCGGCGGCGACGACGAGGGCGTGCCCGGGCGGTACGGCGGTGACGCCGCGCCACATCGACGCCTCGCCGAGCGGGTGCGGGACGGGCCACAGCAGGCGGGCGGCGAGCTGCTCCTCGTCCGGGGCGAGGCCGAGCGCGGCGGCGAGCACGTCGGCCCGGGTGGCGGCCACGGGCACGCCGTCGATCCGGGCGTGGAAGAGCAGCCGGAGGCCGGACGCGGTGCCCTGGGCGCGGAGGCGTCCGTCCAGCGTGGCCAGCAGGTGGAAGCTGCCGGGAAGCGTACGGGCCGGTGCGTCGAGCTGGGTGAGGTCGCGCAGCCGGGTCGCGTGGCGGTGGAGTTCCTCCGGTCCGGCAGGGCAGCAGCCGATGAGGGCGACGGCGGCGGAGCCCGCCCGGGCGGTCACCATCTCCTCGTCGTGCCAGTGGCCGACGATCCAGGGGCGTCCCGAGGGGTGCGGCAGGCTGCGCGTGCCGGGGCGGGTGAAGAGCCGGGCCACGGCGGCCGCGGCGTCGTGGTCGGGAAAGGCCACGACATGCGCGTCGCCGGGGCCCGGGCCCGCACTTTCGTGCGCTTCGGTCATGAGGCCGGTCGATCGCCGTCGGCCGTCAGTTCTTGCTCAGGATGAGCCGGTCGTTGCCCGAATGCCCCAGCAGTCCGGTCTTCCGTCGGAACGTTCCCAGCCGGACGAGCGTCGGCGCCTCGTAGGCCTTCTTCATGACGTCTCCTTCTGCTCGGTTCACCACCCGCCCCGCAATGGCGGGTGGCCGTGCTTCGGAAGGTAGACGGGGGTCACGGGGACACCGCAACCGTTGATCGGTTGCTCATATCGTATGTTTTTACAGGGGTGTTGAGCCGATACGGAGCACCGCACTCCGCGGCTGGAATCCGCCTGTCGCCGCCCCGTCGGCCCGCCCGCTCCCAGGAGAATCGTTTCCATCTGCACGCTTGTTGGCGCGAGCGGCGGCCGTATCCCGTGGCAGCGCACGTCGGCGCCCGGCGCGGGAACCGGTGCCCGCGCGCCGTTCCCGTACCTCACCCTTCCACGGCGAGCGCCCTCCCCGACACCCCGTCGCACCAGGCCGAAAGTGCACCGGTCGGCGGCCGCGGAGCCGTCCGGCCGTGTGCCGGACCACCGCGATGAGGTCGCCATTCACTCGTTCGGGTGGAGCGGCGGACCCTTCGGGGAGGTGTCCGGAAGTACCTCCCGGGCGCCGTGCGACTGGCCGGCGCGGCGCCCGGGGATTGTGAATGAATTCACCTGACCCTCTTGGCCGGACGTCGGTTCCGTGCTGAGATTCTCCGGACCCAACAGCTCAATGGCGCGCTCGGGGAGGGCAATGTGGCGCATACCGCCATGTCTGGTTCCGGAACGACCGCAAGCGACGATCCCCTCCAGACCGCGGTATGGCGGCTGCGCTCGCGCGGCTGTTGGACCGACGCGGCCGCCCTCCTCGCGCCCGGCGCGGACGACCCCGCCGTCGCCCTCCAGCGCGCCGCCCTGCTGATCGAGCGGTGCCTCTACACCGAGCAGGGATGGGCCGAGGCGGAGGACGCCCTGCGTGTCGCGGAGGCCATCGCACAGGACGACGAGGAGCGAGGCGCGGCCGCCTGCGAACGCGGCCATCTGGCCTACGCGTCGACCCTGCTGGGCGTACGGGACCGGGCCGACGAGGCACGGGCGGCGCTCGGCCGGGCGGCCGCGCTCATCGCCCCCTCCGCGCCCGGCCGCCCCCTGCTGGACTTCCGGCGCGGTCTGGTCGCCCAGAACCTCGGGGACTCGCCGCAGGCCGCCCGCGCCGCGTACCGGCGCGCCCACGCGGGCGCCACCACCCAGGGCGACGCCCTGCTGCTGTCCGCCACCTGGCGGCACCTGGCCGGACTGGCGCTGCGCGAGGGCGAGTTGACGGAGGCCCGGCACGGGTTCGCCGAGTCGCTGCGGCTGCGCGAGGAGCTGGGTTACCTGGTCGGTACGGCGCCCGCGCTGGTGGCCCTGGCGGACGCCGAACCCGAACCCGAGGCGGCCCGGCTGCGCGCGGAGGCCCGGCGGCTGTTCCAGTTGCTCGGCGGCGTCCCGACCTGGCTGGCGGCGCGGCTGGCGCCGACCGCGGCCGCCTGACGACCGCGGCGCGCGGCACACCGGCACGCGGCACGCCGGCACGGCAGCCGGCGAACCGCCGCCGCCGAGGCGCCGGTCGGCGTGGGGCGTACGCCACGAACACCGGTCAGCGGTCAGCGGTCAGCGGTCAGCGTCGGGGCGCGAGGCACAGCAGCGCCTCGTCCATGCCGACGACCAGCGCGCAGTCCTCGCCGTCCGCGCCGTCCGCCGTGAGCGCCACCGCGCGGACAGGCGGCCCGGGTCGGAATTCCGCGCGCCGGCCATCCGGCCCGTACAGCTCCACCAGTCCGTCGCCCCAGGCGACCGCGAGCGCCGGTCCGCCGGGGGTGTCCGCCGCGTGCAGGGCGACGACCGGGCAGGGGCGTTCGGCGAGCGGCGCGGGCCGCGGGCCGGCGCCCGGGGTCCAGGACCGCACGGTGCCGTCCGCGCCGCCGCTGTACACCCGCGGTCCGGGCGACGCGACGGCGGCCACGGCCGTGACCCGGCCGCTGTGCGCCGCCGCCTGGTGGACGCCGGTCAGGCCGAACGCGTGGAGGGAGCCGACCCGGTCCCCGACGACCACCGTGCCGCCCGCCGCGGCGAGCGCGGTGCCCGGGTGGGCCGCCAGGGTCGCCGCGACGGCGTCGGCGAGCGGGTCCGGGCGCGGGACGTGCAGCCGCCCCCGCTCGTCCAGCAGCAGGAGGGTTCCGCCCGGGAGGCACGCGAGCGCCGTCGCTGGGCGCCCCCCGGGATGCGCCGGGGTCCCGGCGGGCGACCCGTCGGCGGTGTGCAGCGCCCGTACGGTGCCGGGGCGGACGGCGACCAGGAGTCGCCCGGGCTCCGGGGCGGCGCAGATCGCCAGGGCGGTGACCGGACCGGGCCACGGCGGGCTCACGTCGCCCCGGGCGCGGGTCCAGCGCACGCGCCAGGGCTCGAGGGCGGCGAGCCGTTCCAGGGCGGGCCGCAGCCGGGGGTCGGCGGCGTCGTCGAGGGCGGCCAGCAGGACGAGGGCGCGCCGGGACGGCGCCTGCTCGCGGCACAGCGACTGGCCGGCGCGCAGCCACGCGGGGCGCAGCCCGCCGTGATGGTCCCCGCCCGCGTCCCCGGCGCCGTAGCGCGCGGTGACCCGCCAGGGGTCGGCCGCGCAGACGGCACCCGGGTCGTCGGGGTCGAAGCCCCCGGCCACCCCTCCCCCTTCCGACGGGCGCCGGGCGCCGGGGGGCGGGGTCGGGGACGGGGGCCGCTCGGGCCAGGAGGCCGGCGCCGCGTCCGGGCGGGCGCACAGCCGCACGTGGGCGGGCGAACCGTCGCCGACGCCGACCACCAGGTGGAAGCCGTCCAGGTCGGCCAGCCACTCGATCAGGTCGGCCACCCGTTCCGGCTCGTGCGCGGCGTCCAGGTCCGGGAGGACGAGCACCACGCGCCGGATGCCGGCCGTCAGCACCTGGACCAGCTCGCCCGGGGTACGGGCCACCACGCCGAGCCGGTCGGCGATCGCCCACGCCGCACCGAGCGCGCTCCGCCCCGCCAGCGGCACCCTCACGCACCCGTCCGGCAGGGGCGTGGCCGGGCCGCCGCCGCCGGTCACTAGCACCAACCGCGGCAGCCCCGGACCACCCGGCCCCACCGGTCCGCGCAGTTCCACGAGACCGCCGGGTCCCACGAAACCACCCGGGTCGCCCGGCCCCACCGGTCCGCCCGGACCCACCCGGCCACCCGGCCCCGCCGACCCGCCGGACCCCACGGAACCGCTCGGCCCCACCGGCCCGCCGGGGCCTTCGGGTCGCGCGGTTGCGGCGCCGGAGGGCCGACTGCCGGGTCGCGGGGTGCGGCCCGGGGAGGCGTCCGTCACCCGCGGGCGCCCGTGAAGTGCTCGCGCACCAGCGACTGGACGACGGCGAGGTCCTGGGCCACCAGGGCGTCCAGGAGCGCCGAGTGCTCGGCCGCGTCGGCGACCAGGTCGGCCCGCCGGGTCGCCGGGCCGGACACGAGGGGCCACTGGGAGCGGCGGTGCAGGTCCTCCGCGAGGGCGACGAGCTGCTGGTTCCCGGCCAGGGAGAGGACGGCGCGGTGGAAGGCGCGGTCGGACTCGGCGTAGTGGGCGCGGTCGCCGCGGGCCGCCGCGGCCGAGGTGGCCTCGGCGAGGGGCCGCAGCTCGCGCCAGCGCGCGGCCGGCACGGTGCGGGCCAGCCGCAGCATGACGGGCACCTCCAGCAGGGCGCGCACCTCGGCGAGTTCGGCCAGTTCGCGCGGGGAGCGCTCGGAGACGCGGAAGCCCCGGTTGGGCACGACCTCGACGGCGCCCTCGACGGCGAGCTGCTGCATGGCCTCGCGCACGGGGGTGGCCGAGACGCCGAGACGGGCCCCGAGGGCGGGGGCCGAGTACACCTCGCCGGGGACCAGCTCGCCGCCCACGAGGGCGGTCCGCAGGGCGTCGAGCACCTGCCCGCGCACGGAGTGGCGCTGGACGGGACGGGGGGCGGAGGGCTCGGCGTGGGTGTGTTCGCCACGGGTCTGCTCGGGTACCCGGACTGCGGCGTGCGGCTCCGGGCCCCGCGCCTGCTCCGGGGCCCGGTCCCGCGCCTGATCCGGCGCCGGGTGCGACGGCGCGGTGTCGCGCGTTCTGCCCTGCTCCACTCGGGTCCTCCTGGCGATGCGTACCGAAGCCCCGGCTCGCGGTGGACGGGGCCCCGTGCACGATAGGCGCACCGGCTCACCGTTCACACATCGATCACATCGGGTAAGGTAAGGCTAACCTGCTAACGATCGCGATTCGGTGGTCCCCCGCATGTCCGCTCCCGCGCTTCTCTCCGCTCCTCCCGCCGCTCCGGCGTCGCCCGTCACGGCCGCGTACACCCGCCTGACGGAGGTCTTCCCCGGGCTGCGCGTGCACGAGCTGGCGGACGGCGAGGCGGTCCCCCGGGGCGGCGGCTGGGTGGGCGCGGACGAGCTGGCGGCCGGCGGCGCGGCCCTGGAGGCGTTCCTCGCCTGGGACAACGCGCAGGTGCTGCGGGACTACGGCCAGCAGGCCCGCCCCGACGTCGTCGCCAGCTTCGGTCTCCACCGGTACGCCTGGCCGGCCTGCCTGCTCGTCACCGTGCCGTGGTTCCTGCACCGCCGGGTGCCCCGGCTGCCGGTCGGGGACGTGGCCTTCCAGCGGGCGCTCGGCCGGATGACGGTACGGGTGCGGGAGTTCGCCTGCCTGCCGGACGACCCGGCGGCCGCGCTGCCCGGGGCCCGGGTCGTACCGGACGAGGAGGCGCTGCGCGGCGAGGTGCGGGCCGCCGTCGCCGAGCACCTGGGGCCGGTGCTGGACGGATTCGGTCCGAGGATGCGGCGGGGCAAGCGCGCCCTGTGGGGCATGGCGACCGACGAGATCGTCGAGGGCCTGTGGTACATCGGGCACCTGCTGGGCGAGGAGTCCCGGGCCATGGCGGAACTGGGGCTGCTGCTGCCGGGGCCGGGCGGAGCCAAGCCGTACGTGGGGACCGCCGGCTTCCGGGAGCTGACGGGTCCGGACGGTACGCCGCTGCCGACCCGCGACCGGGCGAGCTGCTGCCTCTTCTACACCCTCCGCCCCGAGGACACCTGTGTCACCTGTCCGCGTACGTGTGACGCCGACCGTGTCGCCAGGTTGAGCGCATCCGCGTGACCTCCGGGCGGGTCCACGCCACCCGCCCGGGTGGCAATAATCGAACACAACTCCCTTCTCGCATAAGGCCGTTCGAGTAGATCGCACCTATTCGTATGCCCTGCGGCCCCAATGGCGTTCTCTTGCCCCGAAACCCCGTGTGGCTCCTCGGGCTTCGGCCACTATGGCGCCGAAACGCCCTACCGCGAGCGATGCAAGGGACACCGCATGAGACTGACCGACATATCGCAGGACTGGCTGCTTCCGGGCGGCGTGATGCTGGTGGGAGTCCTCGTGGCGGTGGCGGTGCTCACGCGCGGCAAGCGCGTCGGCGGCAAGGCCGTGGCCGAGGACTCCTGGGAGCGCAGCGAGGAGCGCCGCCGGCGCAAGGAAGCGGTCTACGGCACCGCCTCCTACCTGTTGCTCTTCTGCTGTGCGGCGGTCGCCGCCGCGCTCTCCTTCCACGGACTGGTCGGCTTCGGCCGGCAGAACCTCAACCTGTCGGGGGGCTGGGAGTACCTGGTCCCGTTCGGCCTCGACGGTGCCGCCATGTTCTGCTCGGTCCTCGCGGTGCGCGAGGCCAGCCACGGTGACGCGGCGCTCGGCTCCCGTCTGCTGGTGTGGACGTTCGCGGGCGCGGCGGCCTGGTTCAACTGGGTGCACGCGCCGCGCGGGCTGGGCCACGCGGGCGCCCCGCACTTCTTCGCGGGCATGTCGCTCTCGGCGGCCGTGCTCTTCGACCGGGCGCTGAAGCAGACCCGCCGCTCCGCGCTGCGGGAGCAGGGCCTGGTGCCCCGGCCGCTTCCGCAGATCCGCATCGTCCGGTGGCTGAGGGCACCCCGCGAGACGTTCGGCGCCTGGTCGCTGATGCTCCTGGAGGGCGTGCGTACCCTGGACGAGGCGGTCGACGAGGTGCGCGAGGACCGGCGCCAGAAGGAGCAGGCCCGGGAACGGCGGCGCGAGCAGCAGAAGTTGGAGCGCGCCCGCCTCAAGGCGTTCAACCGCCAGCACCGGGCCTGGGGAGCCGGGCGCGGCGGCCGCCAGGTCGACGCCCGGACGATGAGCGCCGCACAGGTCGACGTACCGGCCGTGAGCTCCGGGGGCGGCATGGGGGGCTCGGCCCCGGCCGCCGTGGGGGCGTCCGTCGCGGAGCCCGCCATATCCGACCGGGGACACCAGCCTCTTCGGTCCCGGCCCTCCCTCCAGGCCGTGAAGGGCGCTGATCCGCCCCGCACGGTCGACCTCACCGCGGAGGACGACACCCAGGCGCTGCCCCGGCTGGACTCGCTGGAGCGGAAGCTCAAGGACCTGGAGCAGCAGTTCGGCTGACGGCGGTGGCCGGACCGGTCGGCGCATCACGGGGCCCGCGTCTTACGCGGGCCCCTTCCGCTACGCCACGGCGGAGGCGGCGGGGCCGCCGGACAGCTCGAACCAGACGACCTTCCCCACGCCGTGGGTGAGCACCCCCCAGGCGTCGGCGAGCGCCTGCACCAGGACGAGGCCGCGGCCGTGCGTACCGTCGTCGCACGCGGTCGCGTACGGGGTGGGGAGGACGGCGGTGAAGTCCCGCACCTCCACCCGCAGCGTCCTCGGGGTCATGGTGGCCGTGACCACCGCGCCGTGCTCGGTGTGTATCAGCGCGTTGGTCACCAGCTCGCTGGTGAGCAGCTCCGCGACGTCCGACGCCCCCGATTCGCCCCAGTGCCGCAGCAGCCCGCGCAGGGCGCTGCGCACCTCGGGCACCGCCGCCAGGTCCGCACCCCCCACATGCCGGCGCCACCGCACGAGCTGTCCGTGCCGCTCGACCCCGGGAACCCGCCCGTCCGTTACGGGTCCGGCTCCTCCCTGACGTCCCATCATTTCCCCCACCCGCACGTCGTCGGCCCTTTCCCCTCGAACAGGTTCACGGGATGCATGCCCCCGCCTACACGCCGTCACGCCTGGGATTCGTTTGTGCGGGGGGCGCCAGGGGGGCGCATCGGGGTAAGTCCGCGGCGGGCCGTCCGGAGCGGGGACCGTCCGGCGTGCGGGCGGAGGCCGCCCGGCGGCGCGCGGCGACCGTCACCTGCCGGAAGGGCGCTTCGAACGGCCCGTGCGCCAGTCCGTGCGCCCCGCGCGGCTCCGGCACCGGCCCGACCGCCCGCGCGGCACGGACCGCCCGCGCGGCACCGGCACCGGCACCGGAACTCCGTCGGCCCGTCAGGGCCTGGGGACGTTGCGGAGGTTGGAGCGGGCCATCTGGAGCATCCGGCCCACTCCCCCGTCCAGGACGATCTTGCTCGCGGACAGGGCGAACCCGGTCACCATCTCCGCCTTGATCTTCGGCGGGATGGACAGCGCGTTGGGGTCGGTGACCACGTCGACGAGAGCCGGACCCTTGTGCCGGAAGGCGTCCTTCAGCGCGCCCGCCAGGTCCTTGGGCTTCTCCACCCGCACGCCGTACGCGCCGGCCGCGCGGGCGATCGCCGCGAAGTCGGGGTTGTGGTTGGCGGTGCCGTACGAGGGCAGGCCCGCCACCAGCATCTCCAGCTCGACCATGCCCAGGGAGGAGTTGTTGAACAGCACCACCTTCACCGGGAGGTCGTGCTGGACGAGGCTGAGGAAGTCCCCCATCAGCATGGAGAAGCCGCCGTCGCCGGACATGGAGACGACCTGCCGCCCCCGGTCGGTGAACTGCGCGCCGATCGCCTGCGGCAGGGCGTTGGCCATCGAGCCGTGGCTGAACGAACCGATGATCCGCCGGCGCCCGTTGGGGGTGAGGTACCGGGCGGCCCACACGTTGCACATGCCGGTGTCGACGGTGAACACGGCGTCGTCGTCGGCGATCTCGTCGAGGACGGACGCCACGTACTCGGGGTGGATCGGGGTGTGCTTCTCCACCTTGCGGGTGTACGCCTTGACGACCCCCTCCAGGGCGTCGGCGTGCTTCTTAAGCATCCTGTCGAGGAACCGGCGGTCCGTCTTGGCGCGCACGCGCGGGATCAGGCAGCGCAGCGTCTCGCGCACGTCGCCCCAGACGGCCAGGTCGAGCTTGGAGCGGCGGCCGAGGTGCTCGGGCCGCACGTCCACCTGGACGATCTTCACGTCGTCGGGCAGGAAGGCGCGGTAGGGGAAGTCGGTGCCGAGGAGGATCAGCAGGTCGCACTCGTGGGTGGCCTCGTAGGCGGCGCCGTACCCGAGGAGGCCGCTCATGCCGACGTCGTAGGGGTTGTCGAACTGGATCCATTCCTTGCCGCGCAGCGCGTGCCCCACCGGCGACTTGATCCGCTCGGCGAACTGCATGACCTCCGCATGCGCGCCCTTGGTGCCGCTGCCGCAGAAGAGCGTGACCCGGTCGGCCTCGTCGACGAGCCGCACCAGGGCGTCGATCTCCGCGTCGCCGGGGCGGACGGTGGGCCGCGAAGTGACGAGCGCCTGCTCCGCCGTCCTCTCCGGGGCCTGCTCGGAGGCGATGTCGCCGGGCAGGGACACCACGCTCACCCCGCCGCGGCCGACCGCGTGCTGGATGGCCGTCTGGAGGAGGCGGGGCATCTGCTTGGGGCTGGAGATCAGTTCGCTGTAGTGGCTGCACTCCTGGAACAGCCGGTCGGGGTGGGTCTCCTGGAAGTAGCCGAGCCCGATCTCGCTCGACGGGATGTGGGAGGCCAGGGCGAGGACCGGGGCCATCGAACGGTGGGCGTCGTAGAGACCGTTGATGAGGTGGAGGTTGCCCGGTCCGCAGGAACCGGCGCAGGCCGCCAGACTGCCGGTGATCTGTGCCTCGGCACCGGCCGCGAACGCGGCGGTCTCCTCGTGCCGGACCTGGATCCAGTCGATCCCGGGCGAACGGCGGATGGCGTCGACGACGGGGTTCAGGCTGTCCCCGACGACCCCGTAGAGCCGCCGCACACCGGCACGGACGAGGGTGTCGACGAACTGTTCTGCCACATTCTGTTTGGCCATGCCTCCATCCATTCACGGGGCGGACGGTTACGCCTCCCAGATGGCCACACTCGTACGGTCATCGGCGTACCCCTTCACCCGGAGCTGGGTGTCCGCCAGGAACTGTGCCAGCCCGGGCGGTTCGCCGGCCGCCCAGCGGGCGGCCAGCTCCCGTGCCAGGGCGGGCTCGTCGCGCAGCGGCTCGGCCAGTCCGGGGCCGGCGAGCAGCAGGGTGTCGCCGGGCCGGGCCACCGAGGCGCGGAAGCGGAACGGCTCGGGCGGCGGGGCGGGGGGCTCGACGAGCGGGGACGGCGGGGTGGCGATCTGGAGGTCCATGGTCAGCCGGTCGCCCTCGGCCGTCTCGGCGGGCGGCGATCCGTAGCCGATGACGGGCTCGCCGGTGAGGGTGCCCGGTTCGGGCACGGCCGGTTCGATGTCCTGCCAGACGCCGTCGCGGAGGCGGAACAGCCCGCCGTCGCCGACGCCGAAGAACACCCGGGTGCGGCAGCCGGGGTCGGCGGTCAGGAGCAGGCAGCGCAGCCCGGCCGTGTACGCGCCGGGCGGCACGCCCAGGTCGGCGGCGCGGGCCCGGAGCCTGCCGTGGGACCGGTCGGTGAGGCGGTGCAGCCCGGACTTGAGGTCGCCGCGCCGGCCGGCCCGGATGTCCTGGGCGAGCCGGGCGTGGCTGCGCCCGACGGCCTCGCCGATCCAGCGGCAGGCGTCGGCGGCGGCGAGGTGCGCGGCGTCGGTGCCGCGGGCGCCGGTGGCGAGGGCGACCAGGACCAGTGCGGCCTCCCCGGTGCCGAAGCGGGCGGTGAGCACCGCGTCGCGGCGCGGTTCGCCCCGGTAGCGCGCCGAGTCGCCGCGTACGGAGGCGGCGCGGAGGGTGTACGTCCCGTACCGGGCGCCGTCCAGCACGGTGTCGGCGACGAGCTCGCCCAGTCGGTCGGCGTGGGCCTCCGGCAGTGCGGTCGGCTCGGGTTCGTAGGTGGGCGGCCCGTCGCCGAGGTGCTCCACGCGGGGGCGCGGCAGCCGGGGCGGGGGCGGGGTGTGGGCGAAGGTGCGGGGCGGGGTGCGGGGCAGGGTGAGGGGCCCGTCCGCCGGGTCCTGGGGCTCCCAGGGGGCGCGGTCCCGGCCCGGCGGTCCGGCGGTGGCGGGTCCGGTCGCGGTTCCGGGGCGGGTGTCCGTCCTCCCGCGCGGCCCCACCGGTGCCGTGTCCGCCGCCGTGCCGTCGTACAGCTTGTCCCACCAGTCGTCCTCGCCGGTGGTGGGAGTCTCCCCCTGTGGGCTCATGCCCTTCATTGTCGACCGCGCGGGGCGTACGGAAACGGTCATCGGGAAAAGTGGTCCGCCGGGCGACCCCACCCCCCACGGGAAGGACGCCCGGCGGACCCGCGTGATCGACGCGCGGGATACGCGCGGACCACGGTCTGGGGTGGGGGCAGGTGTCGAGCGTAAATCGCTTTCGTCGAATCGTGAACGGTATGTCCACCTGGTGAGAGCGGCCGGTCCGTACCCCAGGTGGGAGCGGTCGGGGATGATGGGCGCGGCGGGCGACGAGGGGGTACCAGGGGTGCTGGCGGCGATAGGGCTGGACGAGCGGCAGGAGGCGGTGTACCGCGCGCTGGTGGCGCGGGGCGCGGCCGAGGCGGCGGACCTGGGGCACCGGCTGGGCCTGGCGGAGCCGGAGACGGAGCGGGCGCTGCGGCGGCTGGAGGCGCACGGACTGGCCGCCCGGTCGTCGGCGGGCACCGGGCGGTGGGTGGCGGCGCCGCCGGCGGTGGCGCTCGGAGCGCTGCTGACGCGGCAGCGGCAGGAGCTGGAGCGGGCGGAGCGCGCGGCGGCGCGGCTCACGGAGGAGTACCGCGCGGAGGCGGCGGAGCCCACGGGCGCGGACCTGGTGGAGGTGGTGACCGGGGCGAGCGCGGTACGGCACCGGCTGGAGCAGCTACGGACGGGCGCGGGCGGCGGGGTGTGCGCGCTGGTCACGGCCGGCCCGGGGGCGGCCCGGGAGGTGTCGGAGCTGGTCACGGGCGGTCCGGTTGCGGGGCACGGGCCCGGGGCGGGGTGTCGGGTGGTGGTGGAACGGGAGGTGCTGGCGCTGCCGGACGCGGTGGCCGGGCTGTCGGCACTGCCCGGCCCCGGCGTGCTGGTGCGGGTGGCCGACCGGGTGCCGGCGCGGCTGGTGGTCGCCGGCCGGTCGTCCGCGCTGGTTCCGCTGACGGGCCGGGGCCGGGAGCCGGGCCCGGAGCCGGTGGCGCTGGTGGTGCGGCCGAGCGGGCTGCTGGACTCGCTGGCCGCGCTGTTCGAGTCCGTGTGGCGTGACGCGCTGCCCCTGCGCCTGGGCGGCGGGGCCGGGGAGCCGGAGCCGGCGGGCCCGGACGCGACGGACCTGGAGATCCTGTCGCTGCTGCTGGCGGGCCTGACGGACGCGAGCGTCGCCAAGCAGCTTGACCTGGGGCACCGGACGGTGCAGCGCCGGGTGCGGGGCCTGATGGAACGCGCGGGCGTCACGACCCGGCTCCAGCTCGGCTGGCACGCCCATGAGCGGGGCTGGGTGACGCGCTCCTGAGTCGCTCCCGCCCCGGCCGCCGGCTCCCGGCCCGGGCCCCGCGGGCCCCGTACCGCCGGGCTTCCCTGGCGCCGGGTCCCCTGACCTGCGGGGGCGGCGCGGGTCCGGCAGGCTGATCACATGGGTGCGTGGCAGCTCCTCCTGGCCGGGCTGGTGATGCTGCTCGGGCTGTTCGGCGTGCTCGTACCCGGCGTACCGGGCGCCTGGCTGGTGTGGGCGTCGGTGATGTGGTGGTCGCTGCACGTGCGGACCGGTGCCGCGTGGTGGCTGCTGGTGGCCTCCACCGCGCTGCTGCTGGTGACCCAGGTCGTCGTCTGGCAGCTCCCGGCCCGGCGGCTGCGGGGGGTGGGTGTGACCCGGCGGATGGTGGCGTACGCGGGTGTCGGCGCGCTGCTCGGGTTCATCCTGGTGCCGGTCGTGGGGGCGGTGCCGGGGTACGTCGGCGGGATCTACCTGTCCGAGCGGCTCCGGCTGGGCGGACACGGGCAGGCCATGACGTCCACCCGGACCGTCATGCGGGCGATCGGCACGAGCGTGCTGGTGGAGCTGTTCGGGTGCCTGCTGATCGTCGGCGCGTGGGTGGGGGCCGTGCTGGCCGGGTGACCGTGCGGTCAGGCGAGAAGGCGGGTGGCGTACGAGCGCCAGGGCCGCCACTCCTCCCGGTCCGCCTCGGCGCCGGGTGCCACGTCCGGGTCGCCGAGCGCCCGCATCCGGATGAGCGCGGCGGTCCGGGCGCCCACCCCCGGCACGGCGCGCAGCGCCCGCTCGGACTCGCCCCGGTCGGCGCCCGGGTCGAGCCGTACCCGGCCGGTCGCGAGGGCCTCGGCGAGCGGGCCGGCGACCGGGTGGTCCACCAGCTCCGCGGGCTCGGGGAACAGATGGGTGAGCCCGCCGCAGGGGGCGTCCAGCGGCGTGCCGTACTCCTCGACCAGCCGCGCCGCCTCCGCCGGACCCACCAGCGCCCTGACCGCGCATTCCTCGGGCTCGGCGGCGCCGGGCGAGCGCACCCCGGGCCGGGCGGCCACCAGCGGCCCGAGCACCGGGTCGGCGCCGAACCGTTCGGCCACCGCGTACGGGTCGGCGTCCAGGTCGAACAGGCGGCGCAGCCGCTGGACGGCCGTGCCGAGGTCCCGCAGGTCGGCCAGGTGGAGGCGGGCCTCCAGCCACCGGCCGGCGGACCGTTCGTCGACGGCGACGATCCCGGGGCCGTAGGGCAGCCGCAGCGTGCGGCGGTAGGTCCGGGCGCCGGACGCCCCGGTGACCTCCTCGATCCCGGCGACGGCCTCGCCCGCGAGGTGGTCGAAGACCTCGCGCCCCGCGTAGGGCCCCCGGTGGGCGAGCCGCAGCGGGATGCCCCCGGTGCCCGCGCCCGCGGGTCCCCGGGCCTCGGCGCGGAGGTCGCTGGGCGTGCGGGCGTAGACGTCCCGGACGGTGTCGTTGAACTGGCGTACGCTCGCGAACCCGGCCGCGAACGCGATCTCCGTCACGGGCAGCCGGGTGGTCTGCAACAGCACCCGGGCGGTGTGGGCGCGCCGGGCGCGGGCCAGGGCGACGGGCCCGGCGCCGAGTTCGGCGTTGAGCTGCCGCCGCACCTGCCGGGCGCTGTAGCCGAGCCGCCCCGCGAGCCCGGGGACGCCCTCGCGGTCCACCACCCCGTCGCCGATCATGCGCATAGCCCGGCCCACGACGTCGGCGCGCACGTTCCAGGCGGCGGAGCCGGGCACGGCGTCGGGCCGGCACCGCCGGCATGCCCGGAACCCGTGCCGCTGCGCGGCGGCCGCGGTCGGGAAGAACCTGACGTTGCGCCGCTTGGGCGTGACGGCCGGGCAACTGGGCCGGCAGTAGATGCCGGTGGTCGCCACGGCGAAGAAGAACTCGCCGTCGAACCGCGCGTCACGGCTGCTGACCGCCTGGTACCTGGTGTCCTCGTCCATCACGGGTCCAGTGTCGGACGGGGCGGTGGGCGCCGCTGGCGGTTTTCGGACACCGTGTCCGCCCCACACCCGCCACCGCGTCCGTCCCCACGCCCGACACCGCCCCGCCCGGCCGGGGGCGCCCCCGTCGGGGCGCCCCGGGGCCGCCGTCAGCGTCCGTCGCGGCCGCGCTTGGCGTACAGCGCCGCCCGTCCCGCCGCCGACTTGCGCTTCCAGTCCTTGAGGATCTCGGTGCGCAGCCGGGCGTCGGTCTTGGCGACGATCCGCTGGTTCTCACGCAGCAGCTTGCGGTAGCTCTCCAGGCGCCGCTCGGGCAGCGAGCCGTCCTCGATGGCGGCGAGCACCGCGCAGCCGGGCTCCGCCTGGTGGGCGCAGTCGTGGAAGCGGCAGCCCCCGGCCAGGTCCTCGATCTCCGAGAAGACCTGGCCGACCCCCGCCTCGGCGTCCCACAGCCCGACGCCCCGCAGCCCGGGGGTGTCGATCAGGACGCCCCCGCCCGGCAGGGCGAGGAGGTTGCGGGTGGTGGTGGTGTGCCGGCCCTTGCCGTCGACGTCACGGATGGCCTGGACGGCCATGACGTCGTCGCCCAGCAGGGCGTTGGCGAGGGTCGACTTGCCGGCTCCGGAGATGCCGAGCAGCACGCTGGTGCCGCTGCCGACGACGGCGGCGAGCACGTCGACGCCCTCCCCCGTCGCGGCGCTGACGGGCAGCACCTGCACGCCCGGCGCGACCGTTTCGACGTCCTCCACGAGGTAGGACAGGCCGACCGGGTCGGGCACCAGGTCCGCCTTGGTGAGGACGACGAGCGGCTGGGCGCCCGATTCCCAGGCGAGGGCCAGGAACCGTTCGATCCGGCCGAGGTCCAGCTCGACGGAGAGCGGGACGGCGATGATCGCGTGGTCGACGTTCGCGGCGAGGATCTGGCCCTCGGACCGCTGGGAGGAGGTGGAGCGCACGAACGCGGTGCGGCGCGGCAAGTACGTCCGTACGTAACGGGGGTGGCCGTCGGCCTCGACGGCGGCCCAGTCACCGGTGCAGATGACGCGCAGGGGGTCGTGCGGGGTCACGAAGGCGGTGTCGGCGCGGACGAGGCCGTCCGCGGTGACGATGTCGCACTGGCCGCGGTCGACCCGTACGACCCGCCCGGGGATCAGCCCCTGGTCGGCGTAGCGGATGAACTCGGCCTCCCAGCCGGCGTCCCAGCCGTACGGGGAGAGGGCGTGCGAGGAGGAGGAAGCGGAAGCGAGGGACAAGGGGGGAACCCTTCGAAGGGTGGCCCCGGGCGGCGCCCGCTGCGGGCGATGTGTCAGCCGGTGACCACGGAGGTGGAGTGGGGATGGGTCGTGATGTGGGCAGCGCCCGTCGCAATGACAGCCATCGGTCACACCTCCAGGTCGTGTTGGGCCCGCGGTCCCGCGGAACGCCCTCACTTTATCCGGGCCGCCGAGGAACGCGCCAAGTGTTTTTCCGGCCCGTACGGACGGGGTCCGCGCGGGCCCGGCCGGGGTGCTGCGCCGGAGGACCGGACGTGCGGGACGTGCCCGGCGGACGCGGCGGACGCGGCGGTCCCCCGGCGGGCCCGGTGCCGCGGCCCGGCGGGCCGTCGCCGTGTCCGATCCGTTCAAGACCCGGTCGCGCCTGCCCGCCTAGCGTCGGGGCATGACCCACGCACCCCGTCTCGACGCCATCGGCCTGGTCGTCTCCGACATGGCCGCCTCGCTCGCCTTCTACCGCCTCCTCGGTCTGGACGTTCCGGCCGGGGCCGATTCCGCCCCGCACGTCGAGGTGACCCTGCCCGGGGGCCTGCGCGTGCTGTGGGACACCGAGGAGGTGATCCGCTCCTTCGACCCGGAGTGGACCCGCCCGCGCGGCGGCGACCGGCTGGGGCTCGCGTTCCGCTGCGCGGACCCCGCCGGGGTCGACGCGACCTACGGCGCCCTGGTGGCGGCCGGTCACCGGGGGCACCTGGAGCCCTGGGACGCGGTGTGGGGCCAGCGCTACGCGGTGGTGCTGGACCCGGACGGCTGCGGGGTCTCGCTGTTCGCCGACGCCACGGGCGCGGAGGCGGAGTAGGCGCCGAGGGTGGTGCCGGCCAGGGCCCGCACCTCCCGGGCGAGGTGCGCCTGGTCGGCGCAGCCCGCTTCGGCGGCGGCCCGCGCGTACGGCACGCCCGACCGTACGAGCGCGAGGGCGCGCTGGAGGCGCAGCACCCGGGCGAGCGTCTTGGGCCCGTACCCGAAGGAGTGCAGGGACCGGCGGTGGAGCTGCCGGGGGCCGAGCCCGACGGCCTCGGCGGCCCGGGCGACCGGCCACCCGGCGTTCAGCCCGGCGACGACCGCCCGCAGCAGGGGGTCGGGGCGCGGGGCGTCGGCGGCGTGCCGCAGGGCCAGGTCCTCCAGGGCGGCGGCCGGGTCGGCGGCCTCCCCGATCCGTTCGGCCAGCCGCCGCACCCGGCCGCCCGGCCACAGGGCGGCGAGGTCCACGCGCCGGTCGCGCAGTTCGTGGGCGGGCACGCCGAGCAGCGTCGGGGCGTCCCCGGGCGCGAAGCGGACGCCGGCGTAGGCGGCGGTAGAGTCGTCGGGGACGTACGCCCGGGTGTCGGGCCCCGCGACGTACAGCCGTCCCCCGCTCCACAGCAGGTCCATGCAGCCGTCGGGCAGCACGGAGAAGGGGGCGGCCGGGCCGGCGGTCCGGGTCCAGACGACGGCGCCGTCGAGGCGTGCGGGCCGTTCCTCGTACACGCGTCCCAGGTTAGGGGTGATCGCCCCGGCCGTGCTCCCCGTCCTGGCGGGGGTGGGGCCCGCCGTTGCGGCCGGTGTCCCGGCCGCGTTCGCCGTCCCGGTCCTTGGCGCGCTCCCGCTCCCGCTCGCGCTCCTTCTCCCTGGCCGAGTGCAGACGGGACTTCACGTCGTCCGGCGGCAGGAACCTGGACCAGCGCTCGGGGAACTCCGACGGCATGTCGGGGTCGTCGTCGTCCAGGCCCTCGACGGCCGCCTTGGCCCGCGCGACGAGGGCGGCGGCCTCGGCGGTGCGGGCGCGCTCGTTCTCGGCGCGCGCGGCGGCGGTGGCGACCGACGGCCAGACGCGGTCGATGGCCGCGTTGACCGCCGCGCCGACCAGCACCGCGAAGGCGGAGATGCCGATCCACAGCAGGACGGCGATGGGCGCGGCGAGCGAGCCGTAGATCGTCGGCCCCTCGACGGTGCTGGTCAGGTAGATGCGCAGCAGGAAGCTGCCCAGTACCCACATGGCGAGGGCCACCAGGGCACCGGGGACGTCCTCGATCCACGGGGACCGCACGGGGACGGACACGTGGTAGAGGGTCGTCAGGAAGGCGATGGACAGCAGGATGACGACCGGCCAGTACAGGATGGAGACGACCTCGGTGCCCCAGGGGACGAGCTCCACCACCCGGTCGGGGCCGACGACCGCGAGCGGCAGGACGACGGCGCCGATGAGCAGGGCGACGATGTAGAGCAGGAAGGCCAGCAGCCGGGTGGCGACGATGCCGCGGTGGCCGTCCAGGCCGTACATCACGGTGATGGTGTCGATGAAGACGTTCACCGCCCGCGAGCCGGACCAGAGCGCGATGGCGAAGCCGATCGAGATGAGGTCGGGGCGGCCGCCGTGGGTGACGTCGGCCAGCAGCGGTTTCGCGATGTCGTTGACGCCCCGGTCGGACAGGACCGTGCCGACCGCGCCGAGGATGTTGCGCTCGATGGAGGCGACGGTGGTGGTGTTGGTCCAGTCGTCGATGTAGCCGAGCAGGCCGATGAGGCCGAGCATCAGCGGCGGCAGCGACAGCAGGGTGAAGAAGGCCGCCTCGGCGGCGAGACCGAGGATCCGGTACTCGATGCACGAGTTGACGGTGTCCTTCAGGAGCAGCCAGGCCATCCTCCGCTTCGACACGTTGCGGTAGAGGGCCCGGGCCCGGTGGAGTCTGCCCTGGGACCGAGGAGGCCCCGGGGGTGTTTCATTTGCTGCCTGCACCTCCTTACCGTATCCGCATGGCGACCACCACCCACACAGTGACCAACCAGCCTCCGCCCCTGGTCGGGTACGACGTCTTCACCGCCGATCATGCGCTGACCGAGGCTGTGGAACGTCACCTTCCGCTCGAACTCCTCGACGAGGCGTCTCAGGAGCTCTCCTCGCTCGGCACCACCGCCGGGTCCGCCCAGGCGCAGGAGTGGGGGTTTCTCGCCAACGAGAACCCGCCGAAGCTGCGCACCCATGACCGGTACGGCCACCGGATCGACCACGTCGACTTCCATCCGGCCTGGCACCGGCTGCTCGGGCACGCGGTGACGAACGGCCTCACCGACGCCTGGGGCCGGCCGGGCGGCCACGTCCGGCGCGCCGCCGGGTTCCTGGTGTGGACGCAGGCCGAGGCCGGGCACGGCTGCCCGCTGTCGATGACGCACGCCGCCGTGCCCGCGCTGCGCGCGGACCCGTCGCTCGCGGCCGTGTGGGAGCCCAAGCTGACCTCGCGCATCTACGAGGGCGAGGAGCTGCGCCCGGCCGCCGAGAAGACCGGTGTGCTCTTCGGGATGGGCATGACGGAGAAGCAGGGCGGCAGTGACGTACGGGCGAACACGACGACCGCGACGCCGCTGGACGCGGCGGGCGAGTACGTCCTGACCGGCCACAAGTGGTTCTGCTCGGCGCCGATGAGCGACGCCTTCCTGGTGCTCGCGCAGGCGCCGGACGGTCTGACGTGCTTCCTGGTGCCGCGCGTCCTGGAGGACGGCACCCGGAACGTGTTCCGGATCCAGCGGCTGAAGGACAAGCTGGGCAACCGGTCGAACGCGTCGAGCGAGGTGGAGTTCGACGGGACGTGGGCGCGCCGGGTGGGTGAGGAGGGGCGCGGGGTGCGCACCATCATCGAGATGGTGGCGGCGACCCGACTGGACTGCGTGGTCGGCTCGGCGGCGCTGATGCGGCAGGCGGTGGCGCAGGCGGCGCACCACGCGGCGCACCGCAGCGCGTTCGGCGGCGTCCTGATCGAGAAGCCGCTGATGCGCAACGTCCTGGCCGACCTGGCGCTGGAGTCGGAGGCGGCGACGACGCTGGCGATGCGGCTGGCCGCCGCCTACGACACGGACAGCGAGCAGGAGCGGGCGTTCCTGCGGCTGGCGGTGCCGGCGGCCAAGTACTGGGTGACGAAGCGGTGTACGCCGGTGACGGCGGAGGCGCTGGAGTGCCTGGGCGGCAACGGGTACGTGGAGGAGTCCGGGATGCCCCGGCTGCTGCGGGAGTCGCCACTGAACTCCATCTGGGAGGGTTCGGGCAATGTCCAGGCGCTGGACGTGCTGCGGGCGCTCCAGCGGGAGCCGATGGCGCTGAACGCGTTCCTGGAGGAGGTCGGCAAGGCGCGGGGCGCGGACCACCGGCTGGACGCGGCGATCAAGGACCTGCTGGCGGAGCTGGCCGACCTGGAGGGTGTCGAGGCCCGGGCGCGGCGGCTGGTGGAGCGGATGGCGCTGGTGCTCCAGGGTTCACTGCTGGTGCGGTGGGCGCCGTCGGCGGTGGCGGACGCGTTCTGCGCCTCGCGGCTGGGCGGCGACTGGGGAGCGGCCTTCGGCACGCTGCCCCACACCCTGGACCTGGCGTCGGTGGTGGAGCGGGCGCGGCCGGAGGCCCAGTGAGGTGAAGGGGCGCCGACGGTGTCGAGAGGGAGAACGCGCGGAGGCCCCGAGGGACGAGGGGTCGAGCACGATCGACCGTCGACACCGGCCCGGGCGCGGGAAGGGGCCGAGTGAGGTGAAGGGGCGCCGACGGTGTCGAGAGGGAGAACGCGCGGAGGCCCCGAGGAACGAGGGGTCGAGCACGATCGACCGTCGACACCGGCCCGGGCGCGGGAAGGGGCCGAGTGAGGTGAAGGGGCGCCGACGGTGTCGAAAGGGAGAACGCGCGGAGGCCCCGAGGGACGAGGGGTCGAGCACGATCGACCGTCGACACCGGCCGAGGCGCCCCGGAACCGAACCGAGGCCGAAGAGGGGAGTGGGCGCGGGCCGTGTGTCCATACGGCCCGCGCCCGGAGAGCGGCTGGGTTGGTGCTGCGCCGACACGGCACCAGCCCGTCGCCGTACCACTGTCGTACGGGGGCGGGGTGGTGCGCGAGAGTTGCAAAGGGTTGCAGGGTCGTGGGCGTACGGGGTGGTCCGCCGGCGGGCAGGGGAGGACGGGGTGACACGTACCAGCCACCAGGTGGGGCGGCAGCGGGGAGGACCGGCGCGTCAGGCCACCGTGGACATGGCGCGGCTCGCGGCCATGGACACGCGCGAGGCGGCGTTGCTGCTCAGGGGGGTGCGGGAGGCGACGCTGAGGGGTGGCCGCGCGCCGCTGGCGCCGCGTGCGGACATCGGCGAGTCGTGGAAGCGGATGCTGCGCAAGGGGGTGGATCCGGACAGGGACCATCGTTCGGGGCTGCTTCCGCGGGGGGAGCTGGAGCGCCGTCGGGCGGCTTCGCCGCTGGCGGAGGTGTTGCCGGTGCTGCGGGAGGGCCTGGTGTCCCGTCCGGACGCGTCGGACGTGGTGGGGCACATCATGGTCGTGGCGGACGCGGAGGGCCGGGTGCTGTGGCGCGAGGGGAGCGCGGCGGTGCTGCGTATGGCGGACGGGCACGGTTTCGAGCCGGGTGCGGACTGGGCGGAGTCGACGGTCGGGACGAACGGGGTGGGTACGGCGCTGGTGACCCGCCGCCCGGTGCAGGTGCACTCGGCGGAGCATTTCGTGTCGACGCACCATGCGTGGACGTGTGCGGGTGCGCCGATCACCGATCCGCGGGACGGGACGCTGTTGGGCGCGGTCGATGTGAGCGGGCCGCTGGCGACGATGCACCCGGCGACGCTGATGCTGGTGAGTTCGGTGGCGCGGCTGGCGGAGGCGGAGCTGCGCAACCGGCACTTCGCGGATCTGGCGCGGTTGCGGGCCGTGGCGGCGCCGGTGCTGTGCCGGGTGGGGGGCCGCGCGCTGGCGGTGGACGGGCATGGCTGGCTGGCGGGGGTGACGGGGATGCCGCCGGTGGACCGGCTGGCGCTGCCGGCGTCGTTCCGGGCGGGACGGGTGTGGTTGCCGTCGCTGGGGATGTGCGAGGTGGAGCCGTTGCCGGGCGGGTGGCTGCTGCGGCTGGTGGACGACGGGGTGGGGGCGGCGGCGCCGAGCCGGGTGGTGCTGGACGTGAGCCGGCCGCGCCGCTGGTCGCTGGAGGTGTCGGGGGCGGCGGGGAGCTGGACGCAGGAGCTGAGTCCGCGCCATACGGAGTTGTTGTACGTGCTGGCCCTGCACCGGGAGGGGCGTACGGCGGCGGAGCTGGCGTACGACGTGTTCGGTGACGCCACGCGGACGGTGACGGTCCGGGCGGAGATGTCGCGGGTGCGCCGGACGCTGGCGGGGGTGCTGGAGCACCGCCCGTACCGCTTCCGTGAGGAGGTGGAGGTGGAGGTGGTCCGCCCGGAGGACCCGGCGGACCTGCTCCCCCATTCGACCGCTCCGGCGGTGCGGGCCGGCGGGGGCGGGGGGACGGCGGGGTAGCCGGTCGCCGGCGGGCGGGCTCGTGGTTCGCTTGGCGTATGAGCATCACCGTGACCACCTGGTCCCTCGAGCAGACCTCACCCGACGACCTGCGGCCCGCGGCCGCGCCCTCCGGTGACGTGCGGATCGTCCGCGCGGAGGTGCCGTCGCCGGAGTTCAGCCGCTTCCTCTATACGGCGGTGGGCGGTGACATCCGGTGGACGGACCGGCTGGGGCTGACGTACGCCCAGTGGCGGGAGATCGTCGAGCGGCCGGGGGCGGAGACGTGGGTGGCGTACGACCGGGGGACGCCGGCGGGGTACGTGGAGCTGGACCCGCAGGAGGACGGGGCCGTGGAGATCGTCTATTTCGGGCTGGTGCCGGCGTTCCGGGGGCGGGGCATCGGGGGGCACCTGCTGGCGTACGGCACGGCGCGCGCCTGGGACCTGGCCGACCGCTGGCCGGGGCGGGCCCCGACGAAGCGGGTGTGGCTGCACACCTGCTCGCTGGACGGGGAGCACGCGATGGGGAACTATCAGCGGCGCGGCTTCAGGCTCTTCGACACCACGGTGGCCGAGGAGCCGGAGACGGCGAACCCGGGGCCGTGGCCGGGCGCGGACGCGTACTGAGTTCCAGGGGGCCACCGCCCCTCCTGACGTGACCCACACCACAGTGTCCACGATGCGGGACACCTATGTCCATATCGCGGACGAACCTGGACTGGGTCCAAAGTCCCATGGCACGCTTCCGTCATGTCTCGAGCTGGAATTGCCTTGGTGAGTCGGCGGCACGTCGACCTCGGCCGCATGTCCAGCGCCATCTGTCCGGTGAGCTGACCAGCCCAGCACCACCGCGATCCCCGAAACTTCTGAATCCCCAGCGCACCGCCGCGCCATCCCCTGCTCAGCGCGCGAGTGTGCAGGTCAGAGCCGCCCTCCTGCTGTCCCGAAGGACGTATCGTCATGGCCGCCACCCCGGAAAAGCCCGCCTCCGCCACCGCCCGTCGCAAGACCGGGCGGCACCGTGGCGAAGGCCAGTGGGCCGTGGGCCACTTCACGCCCCTCAATGGCAACGAGCAGTTCAAGAAGGACGACGACGGTCTCAACGTACGGACACGTATTGAGACGATCTACTCCAAGGCCGGCTTCGACTCGATCGACCCCAACGACCTGCGCGGCCGGATGCGCTGGTGGGGGCTCTACACCCAGCGCAAGCCCGGGATCGACGGCGGCAAGACGGCGATCCTGGAGCCGGAGGAGCTGGACGACGAGTACTTCATGCTGCGGGTCCGCATCGACGGTGGCCGGCTGACCACCGAGCAGCTGCGGGTCATCGGGGAGATCTCGCAGGAGTTCGCGCGCGGCACCGCGGACATCACGGACCGGCAGAACGTCCAGTACCACTGGATCCGGATCGAGGACGTGCCCGAGATCTGGAACCGGCTGGAAGCCGTGGGGCTGTCCACGACCGAGGCGTGCGGCGACACCCCGCGCGTCATCCTCGGCTCCCCCGTCGCCGGGATCGCCGAGGACGAGATCATCGACGGCACCCCCGCCATCGACGAGATCCAGCGCAGGATCATCGGCAACAAGGACTTCTCCAACCTGCCCCGCAAGTTCAAGTCGGCGATCTCCGGCTCCCCGCTGCTCGACGTGGCGCACGAGATCAACGACATCGCGTTCGTCGGGGTGGAGCACCCCGAGCACGGCCCCGGCTTCGACCTGTGGGTCGGCGGCGGGCTGTCCACCAACCCCAAGCTCGGTGTGCGGCTGGGCGCGTGGGTCCCGCTGGACGAGGTCCCGGAGGTGTACGAGGGCGTCATCTCCATCTTCCGCGACTACGGCTACCGCCGGCTGCGCAACCGCGCCCGTCTGAAGTTCCTGGTCGCGGACTGGGGTCCGGAGAAGTTCCGTACGGTGCTGGAGGACGAGTACCTGAAGCGCCCGCTCCTGGACGGCCCGGCCCCCGCGCAGCCCGTCCAGCAGTGGCGCGACCACGTGGGCGTGCACCGGCAGAAGGACGGCCGGTACTACATCGGCTTCGCCCCGCGTGTCGGCCGGGTCGACGGCGCCACGCTCACCAAGATCGCCGAGGTGGCGGAGGCGCACGGCTCCGGCCGGCTGCGCACCACCGCCGAGCAGAAGATGCTCGTCCTGGACGTCGAGGAGGCGCAGGTCGAGTCGCTGGTGGCGGGGCTGGAGTCGCTGGACCTCCAGGTCAAGCCGTCCCCGTTCCGGCGCGGCACCATGGCCTGCACCGGTATCGAGTTCTGCAAGCTGGCCATCGTGGAGACCAAGGCGCGCGGCGCGTCGCTGATCGACGAACTGGAGCGCCGCATCCCCGACTTCGACGAGCCGATCACCATCAACATCAACGGCTGCCCCAACGCCTGCGCCCGCATCCAGGTGGCGGACATCGGCCTCAAGGGCCAGCTCATGCTCGACGACGAGGGCAACCAGGTGGAGGGCTACCAGGTCCACCTGGGCGGCGCGCTCGGCCTGGAGGCCGGCTTCGGCCGCAAGGTGCGCGGACTGAAGGTCACCGCCGCCGAACTGCCCGACTACGTCGAGCGGGTCCTCACGCGCTTCCAGGAGCAGCGCGAGGACGGCGAGCGCTTCGCCACCTGGACGGCCCGCGCCTCCGAGGAGGCGCTGTCATGAGTGAGCGTGCGGCACCGTTCCACTGCCCCTACTGCGGTGACGAGGACCTGCGCCCCGGTGAGCAGGGGCACGGAGCCTGGGAGTGCGGGGCGTGCAACCGGGCCTTCCAGCTCAAGTTCCTCGGGCTGCTGGCCCGGGGGCTCCGGCGCAACGACGGTGGAGGGGAAGCGATATGACCGCGGTCCAGAGCACGGAAGAACTGAAGGCGCTCGCCGAGCGGGCGGGCCGGGACCTCGAAGAGGCGTCGGCGCTGGAGATCCTGACGTGGGCCGCCGACACCTTCGGCCCGCGGTTCTGCGTCACCTCCTCCATGGAGGACGCGGTCGTCGCCCACCTCTCCTCGCGGGTCATGCCCGGCGTGGACGTCGTCTTCCTCGACACCGGCTACCACTTCCCCGAGACCATCGGCACCCGTGACGCGGTGGACGCGGTGATGGACGTCAACGTCATCACGCTCACCCCGCGGCAGACGGTGGCCGAGCAGGACGCCGAGTACGGGCCGAAGCTGCACGACCGCGACCCCGACCTGTGCTGCGCGCTGCGCAAGGTCAAGCCCCTGGAGGAGGGCCTGACCCGGTACGCCGCCTGGGCGACCGGGCTGCGCCGCGACGAGTCCCCGACCCGGGCGAACACCCCGGTGGTCGGCTGGGACGAGAAGCGCCGCAAGGTGAAGGTCTCGCCGATCGCCCGCTGGACGCAGGACGACGTCGACGCGTACGTCGCCGAGCACGGCGTGCTGACCAACCCGCTGCTGATGGACGGCTACGCCTCCGTCGGCTGCGCGCCCTGCACGCGCCGGGTGCTGGAGGGCGAGGACGCGCGGGCCGGACGCTGGGCGGGCCGGACGAAGACCGAGTGCGGGCTGCACGGCTGATGACGACTGTGGGAGAAGAGAACGTGACTGGGGCCACCATCTGGCTCACCGGGCTGCCGAGCGCCGGAAAGACCACCATCGCCTACGAGCTGGCGGACCGGCTGCGCGCCGGGGGCCGCCGGGTAGAGGTGCTCGACGGCGACGAGATCCGCGAGTTCCTGTCGGCGGGCCTCGGGTTCAGCCGCGAGGACCGGCACACCAACGTGCAGCGGATCGGCTTCGTCGCCGAGCTGCTGGCGTCCAACGGCGTGCACGTCCTGGTGCCGGTCATCGCCCCGTACGCGGACAGCCGTGAGGCCGTGCGCAAGCGCCACCAGCGGGAGGGCACCCCGTACGTGGAGGTGCACGTCGCCACTCCGGTGGAGGTGTGCTCCGTACGCGACGTGAAGGGGCTGTACGCCAAGCAGGCCGCGGGCGAGATCAGCGGCCTGACCGGTGTGGACGACCCGTACGAGGAGCCGGAGGACCCGGACCTGCGGATCGAGTCCCAGAACCAGACCGTGCAGGAGTCCGCCGCGGCGGTCCACGCCTTGCTCACCCAGAAGGGACTGGCATGACGACCACCGTCACCGACATCCACGACACCGACAGCCCGTTCGCGCTGTCGCACCTGGACTCCCTGGAGTCCGAGGCGGTGCACATCTTCCGTGAGGTGGCGGGCGAGTTCGAGCGGCCGGTGATCCTGTTCTCCGGCGGCAAGGACTCGATCGTCATGCTGCACCTGGCGCTGAAGGCCTTCGCGCCCGCCGCGGTCCCCTTCTCGCTGCTGCACGTCGACACCGGGCACAACTTCCCCGAGGTCATCGAGTACCGCGACCGTACGGTCGAGAAGTACGGTCTGCGGCTGCACGTCGCCTCCGTGCAGGACTACATCGACCGCGGGGTCCTCAAGGAGCGCCCGGACGGCACCCGCAACCCGTTGCAGACCGTGCCGCTGACCGAGGCCATCCAGGAGCACCGTTTCGACGCCGTGTTCGGCGGCGGGCGGCGCGACGAGGAGAAGGCCCGGGCCAAGGAGCGGGTGTTCTCGCTGCGGGACGAGTTCTCCCAGTGGGACCCGCGGCGGCAGCGGCCCGAGCTGTGGCAGCTTTACAACGGCCGGCACGCGCCCGGCGAGCACGTGCGGGTCTTCCCGCTGTCCAACTGGACCGAGCTCGACGTGTGGCAGTACATCGAGCGCGAGGGCATCGAGCTGCCGCAGATCTACTTCGCGCACGAGCGTGAGGTGTTCTCCCGCAACGGCATGTGGCTGACGGCCGGCGAGTGGGGCGGGCCGAAGGACACCGAGCCGGTGGAGAAGCGGCTGATCCGCTACCGCACGGTCGGTGACATGTCCTGCACCGGTGCCGTCGACTCCGACGCCACCACCCTGGAGGCCGTGATCGCCGAGATCGCCGCGTCCCGGCTCACCGAGCGGGGCGCCACCCGCGCCGACGACAAGCTGTCCGAGGCCGCGATGGAAGACCGCAAGCGCGAAGGGTATTTCTAGAGATGAGCACCACGAGCGAGCAGCTCGCCGACCTCTCGGCCACCACCCTGCTGCGTTTCGCGACCGCCGGTTCCGTCGACGACGGCAAGTCCACCCTGGTGGGCCGGCTCCTGCACGACTCCAAGTCGGTGCTGGCCGACCAGCTGGAGGCCGTCGAGGCCGCGTCCCTGAGCCGCGGCCAGGACGCCCCGGACCTGGCGCTGCTGACGGACGGTCTGCGGGCCGAGCGGGAACAGGGCATCACCATCGACGTCGCCTACCGCTACTTCGCCACGCCGCGCCGCCGGTTCATCCTGGCCGACACGCCCGGCCATGTGCAGTACACCCGCAACATGGTGACCGGCGCCTCGACCGCGGAGCTGGCCGTGGTGCTGGTCGACGCCCGCAACGGGGTCGTCGAGCAGACCCGCCGGCACGCCGCGGTGGCCGCGCTGCTGCGCGTCCCGCACGTGGTGCTCGCCGTGAACAAGATGGACCTGGTGGACTACGCGGAGCCGGTGTTCGCGTCGATCGCCGAGGAGTTCACCACGTACGCCTCCGAGCTGGGCGTCCCGGAGATCACCGCGATCCCCATCTCGGCGCTGGCCGGCGACAACGTGGTGGAGCCGTCCGCGAACATGGACTGGTACGGCGGCCCGACGGTCCTGGAGCACCTGGAGACCGTCCCGGTCAGCCATGACCTGACCGCCTGCCACGCCCGCTTCCCGGTGCAGTACGTGATCCGTCCGCAGACCGCCGAGCACCCCGACTACCGGGGGTACGCCGGCCAGATCGCGGCCGGTGCCTTCCGGGTCGGCGAGCAGGTCACGGTGCTGCCGTCCGGGCGCACCAGCACCATCACGGCGATCGACGCGCTCGGGGAGAGCGTCGACATCGCGTGGGCCCCGCAGTCGGTGACGATCCGGCTCGCCGACGACATCGACATCTCGCGCGGCGACCTGATCGCCCCGGCCGGTGACGCCCCGGCGACCACGCAGGACGTCGTGGCGACCGTGTGCCACGTGGCGGACCAGCCGCTGGCCGTCGGGCAGCGGGTGCTGCTGAAGCACACCACCCGTACGGTCAAGGCGATCGTCAAGGACATCCCGTCCAGGCTGACGCTGGACGACCTGTCCCAGCACCCGGCGCCCGGGCGGCTGGTCGCCAATGACATCGGCCGGGTCGTGGTCCGCACCGCCGAGCCGCTGGCGCTGGACGCGTACGCCGACTCCCGCCGTACCGGCTCGTTCCTCCTGATCGACCCGGCCGACGGCACCACGCTCGCGGCCGGCATGGCGGGCGACGCGTTCGCCTCCGACGCCGGGCCCGCCGCCGCCGAGCAGGACGACGAGGGCTGGGACTTCTGACGATGACCGATGTCTACGCGACCTTCGCGAAGGAGGGCGGCCGGGTCGGCAGCGGCGCCCTCGGCGCGGGGACCGGGGGTGTGGCGCGATGTGCCGGCTGACGCCCGCGCACCCGGCGTGCGCCTCCACCCGGCGGTACCCGTTCCACGCGCACCACAGACGACGATTCCGAAGACCCTGAACCGAGGGGAAACACCTCCGTGCCTGCCTCCCGTACCACCTTGCGCCGCTCCCTCGCCGCCGCCGCGGCCCTGCCGCTGCTGATCGGCGCGCTGGCCTCCTGCGGCTACGGCTCCAAGGCCACGAACGACGAGAAGAAGGTGGCGGCCGAGGGCGAGAAGCTCTCCGCCGGCCAGGTGAGGCTGGGGTACTTCCCCAATCTCACCCACGCCACCGCCCTGGTGGGCGACCAGGAAGGCATCATCCAGAAGGAACTGGGCGGCACCGAGCTGAAGGTGTCGACCTTCAACGCCGGCCCGTCCGAGATCGAGGCGCTCAACGCCGACTCGATCGACATCGGCTTCATCGGCCCCTCCCCCGCCATCAACGGCTACGTCAAGTCCAAGGGGAAGAACCTGCGGATCGTCGGCGGCTCCGCCTCCGGTGGCGTGAAGCTGGTCGTGAACCCGGACAGGATCAAGACCCTGGACGACCTCAAGGGCAAGAGGATCGCCACCCCGCAGCACGGCAACACCCAGGACGTCGCGTTCCTCAACTGGATCAAGGAGCGCGGCTGGAAGGTCGACGCCCAGAGCGGCAAGGGTGACGTCTCGGTGGTCCGCACCGAGAACAAGGTCGCCCCGGACGCCTACAAGTCCGGTTCCATCGACGGGGCATGGGCCCCCGAGCCGACCGCGTCGAAGCTGGTCAGCGAGGGCGCCAAGGTGCTCCTGGACGAGTCGACCCTGTGGCCGGACAACAAGTTCGTGATCACGAACATCCTCGTGTCGCAGAAGTTCCTGAAGGAGCACCCGGACGTCGTCGAGGCGGTGCTGCGCGGTTCGGTGAAGACCAACGCCTGGATCAACGCCAACCCGGAGAAGGCGAAGGACTCGGCCAACGCCAAGCTGAAGGCGCTGACCGGAAAGGCGCTGGGTGACAAGGTCATCGACCCGGCGTGGCCGTCGATCCGGTTCACCGACGACCCGCTGGCCGCGACGCTCCAGGCGCAGGCAGACCACGCCGTGGCCGCCGGCCTCCTGGAGGAGCCGGACCTGAAGGGCATCTACGACCTGGCGCCGCTCAACAAGGTCCTCAAGGCCGAGGGCAAGCCCGCGGTCGCCGACGCCGGTCTCGGCGTCAAGTAGCCCTCCCAGCAGCCCCGTTCCGTTCCCGTTCCCAGGAGGTGACGACCATGGCCACGACCTTCGCCAAGGCCGAGGACCGCGTCGCGGTGAGCCACGCGGCCCGGATCGAGCACGTCTCGAAGTCCTACCCCGGACCGACCGGACAGCAGCTCGTGCTCGACGACATCACGCTCGATGTCGCCCCCGGCGAGTTCGTCACCCTCCTGGGGGCCTCGGGGTGCGGCAAGTCCACGCTCCTCAATCTGGTCGCGGGGCTCGACCGGCCGACCGCGGGGTCCATCGAGACCCCCGGCGGCCGGCCGTCCCTGATGTTCCAGGAGCACGCCCTGTTCCCGTGGCTGACGGCGGGCAAGAACATCGAGCTGGCGCTGCGGCTGCGCGGCGTGCCCAAGACCGAGCGGCGCGGCGAGGCGGAGCGGCTGCTGGAGCTGGTCCGGCTCGGCGGCGCGTACGGCAAGCGGGTGCACGAGCTGTCCGGCGGCATGCGCCAGCGGGTGGCCCTGGCGCGGGCGCTGGCCCAGGACAGCGACCTGCTGCTGATGGACGAGCCGTTCGCGGCGCTGGACGCGATCACCCGTGACGTGCTGCACGACGAGCTGACGCGCATCTGGCGCGAGACGCGGCTGTCGGTGCTGTTCGTCACCCACAACGTGCGCGAGGCCGTGCGGCTGGCCGAGCGCGTGGTCCTGCTGTCCTCGCGGCCGGGGCGGATCGCCCGCGAGTGGCGCATCGACATCCCTCAGCCGCGCCGCATCGAGGACGCCGCGGTGGCGGAGCTGTCCCTCGAGATCACCGAAGAACTGCGTGGGGAGATCCGCCGTCATGGCCAGCACTGATACCGCGACCGGAGTCACCAAGACGGACGACCTGGCCGGTCTGGAGGCGGGTCTCGACGCGCTCGACGCGGTGCAGGTGCGCCGCACCCCGGTGCGCGAGGTCCTGGTCCGGAAGGTCCTGCCGCCGCTGGTCGCCGTCGCCCTGGTGCTGGCGGTGTGGCAGGTGCTGGTCTGGGCGAAGGTCACCGACGAGTACAAGCTCCCGCCGCCGGCCGCCGTGTGGGACAGCCTGTCCACCATGTGGCTGGAGGGCACGCTGCTGGACGTGCTGTGGACCAGTGTGTCCCGCGCGCTGCTCGGGTTCGTGATGGCGCTGGCCATCGGCACGCCGCTGGGTCTGCTGGTGGCCCGGGTGAAGTTCGTGCGGGCGGCGATCGGCCCGATCCTCTCCGGTCTCCAGTCGCTGCCGTCGGTGGCCTGGGTGGCGCCCGCCGTGCTGTGGCTGGGTCTCAACGACTCGATGATGTACGCGGTGATCCTGCTGGGCGCCGTGCCCTCGATCGCCAACGGGCTGGTGGCCGGCGTGGACCAGGTGCCGCCGCTGTTCCTCCGGGCCGGCCGTACGCTGGGCGCGACCGGGCTGCGGGGGGCCTGGCACGTCGTGATGCCGGCCGCGCTGCCAGGGTACCTGGCGGGCCTGAAGCAGGGGTGGGCCTTCTCGTGGCGCTCCCTGATGGCCGCCGAGATCATCGCCTCGTCGCCCGACCTGGGCCTGGGGCTCGGCCAGTTGCTGGAGAACGGCCGCAACAACATCGACATGCCCGGCATCTTCCTGGCGATCCTGCTGATCCTGATCGTCGGTATCGCCGTCGACCTGCTGGTCTTCAGCCCCCTGGAGCGGGCGGTGCTGCGCCGCCGCGGTCTCCTCGTCAAGAGCTGAGCGTCCCGTCATGAACCGTTCCGCCCTCCCGTCGCCCCCCACCGCCCTGGTGAGGAAGCGCGTGGCGCCCGTCCTGCTCGTGGTCGCCCACGGCAGCCGCGACCCGCGGCACGCCGCGACCGTGCACGCCCTGGTGCGGCGCGCGGGCTGCTTGCGGCCCGGCGTCCGGGTGGAGACGGCGTTCCTGGACTTCACCGTCCCCTCGGTGACGGGCGTCCTGGAGCGGCTGGCGGCGGAGGGCGTGCGTGACGTGGTGGCCCTGCCGCTGCTGCTGACCCGTGCCTTCCACGCCAAGGCGGACATCCCGGCCGTCCTGCGGGAGGCACCTCCGTCGCTGCGGATCCGGCAGGCGCCGGTCCTCGGCCCCTCGCCGCTGCTGATCGCGGCGCTGGAGCGGCGGCTGTACGAGGCGGGTCTGACGCCCGCCGACAAGGGCTCGACCGGGGTCGTCCTGGCCTCGGCGGGCTCCACCGACCCGGAGGCGATCGCAGTGATCGCTGAAATGGCGCGGGAGCTGCGGCACACCGGTTGGTGCGCCGTGCGGCCTGCGTTCGCCTCCGCATCCCTTCCCCGCACCGAGGACGCGGTGCGCGCCCTCCGGGAGGGCGGGGCGCGCCGGGTGGCGGTCGCGCCGTACGTGATCGCTCCCGGCCGGCTGCCGGACCGCATCGCGGCCGGTGCCGCCGGCGCGGACGTCCTCGCGGACGTGCTGGGCCCGTCGCCGGAGCTGGCGCGGCTGTTGCTGGAGCGGTACGACGAGGCGGGTGTCGCCCTGTCGGCGGCGGCCTGAGGCGTCCGCCCCGCGCCCGCTCAGTCGCGGGTCAGCTCCACCAGCTTGACGACTGTGTTCCAGTTGCGGGTGGTGGTGGTGACGCCCTTGAGCAGGGCGGGCCGGGCGAGTGCCTCGGCGAGCTTGGAGCGGCCCAGCCCCTCGGGGGCGTACAGGTACAGGGCCCGGTCGCCGAGCCGGAACTCCTCGGGGAGGAACGCCGCGTGGTCCAGGCCCGCGAACCGGTCGGCGGTGACGGGGCCGGAGAAGTAGGTGACGTGGAGCTGCCTGCCCTCCAGCTCGGCGGCGGGAAAGGGGCACTCCTCGGCGACGGCGCGCAGATAGGGGCCGCCGCGGACCAGGCAGTCGACGGTGAAGCCGAAGTGCTCCTCGAGCGCCGCCCCGAGTTCGGCGGCCAGGGTGTCCTCGTCGGCGCCGGACGCGCTGGTGAAGGCCGCGTTGCCGCTCTGGAGGTAGGTGGTGACGTCGGTGTGTCCCAGTCCGGCCAGCAGGGTGCGCAGCTCGGCCATGGGGACCTTCTTGTGGCCGCTGACATTGATCCCGCGCAGCAGGGCGGCGTACCTCGTCGTCATGGTGACAGGATAGGCGGCCGCCGTGCCCCGGGGGGGAGGGCACGGCGGCCGCCGGTCGGGTTGCCGGGGGCGGTTACTCCACTATCTTGAGCAGCTTGTTCGCGGTGCCCTGGGTGGCGTTGGAGATCTTGTCGGGCGTGGCGCCGTCGGTGAGGGCCTTGGCGACCTGCTCCGGGGTGGCGTCCTTGTGGCCCGCCAGGTAGACGGCGGCGGCGCCGACCACGTGGGGCGTCGCCATGGACGTGCCGGAGATGGTCTTGGTGCCCTCGTCGCTGTCGTTCCACGCCGAGGTGATGTCGGAGCCGGGGGCGTAGATGTCGACGACCGAGCCGAAGTTGGAGAAGTCGGACTGCTGGTCGTCCTTGGTGGAGGAGGCCACGGTGATGGCCTCCGGGACGCGTGCCGGGGAGCCCTGTCCGGCGTCGGCCGACTCGTTGCCGGCGGCGACACCGAAGGTGACGCCGGAGGCGATGGCCTTGCTGACGGCCTCGTCGAGGGCCGGGTCGGCGCCGCCGCCCAGGCTCATGTTGGCGACGGACGGGCCCTGGTGGTTCTTGGTGACCCAGTCGATGCCCGCGACGACCTGCTCGGTGGTGCCGGAGCCGTTGTCGTCGAGCACGCGGACGGCGACGATCTTCGCCTTCTTGGCGATGCCGTGCGAGGCGCCCGCGATGGTGCCGGCGACGTGGGTGCCGTGGCCGTTGCCGTCGTTGGCGTCGTTGTCGTTGTCGACGGCGTCGAACCCGGAGACGGCACGGCCCTCGAAGTCCTTGTGCCCGATACGTACGCCGGTGTCGATGACGTACGCGGTCACGCCCTCACCCGCGCCGTCGGGGTAGGTGTACTTGCTGTCGCCGGCGGTGTCGGCCTGGTCGACGCGGTCGAGACCCCAGGACGGCGGGTTCTCCTGGGTGGCGTTGACGCTGAACTTCTTGTTCTGGACGACCTTGGCGACGGCCGGGTCGGCCGCGAGGCGCTTGGCCTCGGTCTGGGTGAGGCCGCTGGCCGAGAAGCCGTTGACGGCCGAGCTGTAGCTGCGCTTGAGCGTGCCGCCGTACTCCTGGGCCAGCTTCGCCTTGTCCGCCTTCTCGTCCAGCAGCACGATGTAGCTGCCGGAGACGGCGCCTTCGGCGCCGAGGCCGTAGACGGTTCCCTCGGCGGGAGCGGGGGCGGCGGTGGTGCCCGCGTGGGCCGTGCCGAAGGCGGTGAGGCCGACGACGACGGCGGTGGCGGCGGCGATCCTGACTCCACGGGCGCGCTTGAGAGTTGCCATGAAGAGCGGACTCCTCGTCATCAAATTGTGTGGGGGGTTGGCCTCCGGACGGGAAGTCTTCCGGGGGCTGTTCGAAACCCTGGTCGATTGATGAGCGCAGATCAAGGCCTTCACATAGTCATGACTTACTCAACAAACTTCCTTAATAACAAATCACCCAGGCGGGAAGGATCACGGCAACCCGGCGTGGCACGACCCAAATGGCCATGCCCCGTGACGTTCCGCGGCGCGGGGAACCGGAGGGGTGAGGGGCGCCCTACCGCCTGGTCCGGTTCCCGGCCTGGAGCTCCGCCTCGATGAGATCGGCGGCCCGCCGCGCACCGCCCTCGGCCGCCATGCCCCGCCTGATCTCCTCGGCGCGCCGGGCCACTTCGGGGTCGTCCACGAGGTCCAGGACGGCCGCCCGCAGGGCGTCGGCGGTGGCGTCGGCCATGGGGAGGTGGCGGGCGACGCCGAGGGAGGCCAGCGTGTCGGCGTTGCCGAACTGGTCGACGGCCTGCGGGACGGCGACCATCGGCGTCCCGGTGGCGAGCCCCTCCTGGCTGCCGCCGGCGCCCGCGTGCGTGACGAACGCGTCGGCCTGCCGGAGCACCGAGAGCTGCGGCACCCAGGGGTGGACCTCGATGTTGCCAGGCAGCGCGCCCAGTTCGGCGGGGTCGACGTGCGCGCCGATCTGGAGCACGACGTGCCAGCCGGGCAGGCCCCCGAACGCCTGGACGCAACGGCGGTAGAACTCGGGCTGTTTGGTGAAGGCGGAGCCCAGCGAGACGAGCAGCACCTTCCCGGCGCCGGCCGGCCGCCGCCACTCCCCCTGCTCGGCGCGGGCGCCCTGGCAGGCACCGACGAAGGTGAAGACCGACTCGTCGACGCGGTCGGCATGGGGCTGGAGGACCCTGGGGATGAGGACGAGAGCCTTGCGGGGGCGGGCGACCAGCCGGTCGGGGTGGGTGTCGACGCCGTTCGCGGTCAGCCACTCCGTGAAGCGCGCGTAGTACGCCTTGCCGCGCTCGGACGCCTTGAGGCCGGCGAACATCGGCTCGGCGACCTCCTCCTCGTACCCCTCCCAGGGAACGAGGTTGGGCCACAGGGAGACGGCGGGGACGCCCCAGCGGTGGGCGAGGACGGGCGCCGGGTAGGCCGTGATGTCGTGGAGGACGAGGTCGGGCTCGTCGCCCTCGAACGCCCCGGCGAGCTGGGGCAGTGCCTGGACGGCGTCGTCCAGGAACGGTTCGAGGTTGTCGATCAGCTCCGTCCCCCATGCCTCCGGGTCCTCGTCGGTGGGCAGCGTGGAGGTGTAGACGACGGGCTTCGCGCCGGTGGCGGCGACCTGGTCCGCGAAGGAGGCGGGGATCGCGTAGCTGACGCGGTGGCCACGGGCGACCAGTTCACGGATCACTTCGAGACTCGGGTAGACGTGCCCGTGGGCGGCTATGGAGAACATGGCGATGTGGGCACGCTCGGTGGAGGTCATACCGGCGAGCATATGCGAGACGAGACGTCTCGTCCAGTCAAAAGGGAGGATCCCTTCTCAGCGCTGGTAGCGCGCCAGCACCAGGTTGCCGTCCCCGACCAGACGCTCCTTCAGTTCGGCGGCGTCGATGGCGCCGCTGTAGTACTCCTGGTAGGCAGGGGTGGCGACCTTGTCCTTCCACTCCGGGTAGCCCCGCACCGACTGGGCCGGCGCCGGGCGAAGGGCCCCGGCCAGCGCGGTCCCGGTCGCCCAGCCGTCCTCCGCGGTGCGCAGCGACGGGTCCTTCAGCGCCTCCGTGCCGGTCGGCAGCATCCAGTCGCCCCGCGCGAGGCGCACCATGTTGGGCGGCTGGAGGAGGAAGTCGATGAACCGGGCGGCTTCCTCCTTGTGCGGGCTGTCCTGGGCGATCGACAGGGTCTGCGGGCTCACCCCCTGGGCCAGGCCGCCGTCGCCCGCGGGCGCGGGCAGCACGGTCCACTCGAACCCCTCCGGCGCCTGCCGGGCGATCTGCTGACGGTAGGAGAAGCCGAGCGGGACCATCGCGTACATGCCGCCGAAGAACCCGGGGAGCGTGTCGGAGCCGCCCATGCCGAGCGTGCTGCGCGGCGCGCTGCGGTCGGTGTTGACCTGGGCGTGGACGATGCCGGGCACGACCGAGTCGGCGCCGGTGAAACGGACTTCGGCCCTGCCGTCCCCGCCCCGGTGGAAGAGCCGTCCGCCCGCGGACAGGCCGAGGTTCAGGGAGACGGAGACCGGTTCCTTCAGCGGCCAGGCGACGGCGTACCTCCCCTCCCCCATCGTCGCCGTCAGCTCCCGCGCGACCTGGCGGAACTCGGGCCAGGTCCACGGCTTCCGGGGGGTGGGGACGCGCACCCCGGAGGACCGGAGGATCTTCGCGTTGGCCATGATGACCCGCGGTTCCTGGAGGAACGGCACCCCGTAGACGCCCTCGCCGAAGGTGGTCGTCGCCCAGCTCGCCGCCGGGATGGCGGCCTTGAGCCGCTCGGGCAGCCAGGGGCGCAGGTCGGCGAGGTAGCCCCCGTACGCGAAGTCGGCGAGGTCGTCGGAGGCATCGTGGATGACGTCGGGCGCCTCACCGCCCTCGAAGGAGGTCAGAAGCTGGTCGTGGACGCTGTCCCAGCTTCCCTGGACGTACTCCACCCGGACGTCGGGGTGGGCGGCGTTCCACTCGGCGACGAGTTCCTTGTTGGCGTCGACCGACTCCTTCTGCCAGGCCAGGGACTGGAAGCGCAGCACGGTCCGCGCCCCGCCCCGGCCGTCGCCGTCGCCGGTGGAGCAGCCGGCCAGCAGCAGGGCGAGGGCGGCGGCCACGGCGGCGTACCGCCGTGCGACGCGCGCGCGGGTGAGCGCCCCGGAGGGAAACCGAGCCCCCGACAAGGCCCGCCGGGCCATCAGGACTTCACCGCCCCGGACAGCATGCCGCCGGTGATCCGCTTCTGGATCACCGCGAACACGACGAGGGAGGGCAGCGTGGCCAGGAACGCGGCGGCGGCGAGGGGGCCGAGGTCGGCGACGCCCTCGGCGCCGAGGAAGTGGGTGAGGACGACCGGCAAGGTCTGTTTCTCCGGGGTCTTGAGGAGGACGAGCGCGAAGAAGAACTCGTTCCACGCGGTGACGAAGGCGAACAGGCCGGTGGCGACGATGCCCGGCGCGAGCAGCGGCGCGGTGACGGAGACGAGCGTGCGGACCCGGCCCGCCCCGTCGACCGCGGCGGCCTCCTCCAGCTCCGCCGGCACGGCCCGTACGTACCCGGTCAGCATCCACAGCGCGAACGGCAGCGACCACACCACGTACACCAGGACCAAGCCGCCCAGGGTGTTGATCAGGTGCAGGTTCTTCAGGACCAGGAACAGCGGGATGATCACCAGGACGAACGGGAACGCCTGGCTGACGACGACCCAGCCCGTGGCGGCGGCCGCGAGCCGGCCGCGGTTGCGGGCAATCACGTAGGCCATGGGCGTGGCGACGGCGACGGCGATCAGGGCGGCGCCGAGCGCGGCCGCCAGGCTGTTGGCACCGGCCCGGAGGAGGGGCTGTTCGCCGAACGCCTGCCGGAAGTTGGCGAGGGTGGGGTCGTCGGGGAGCCAGGTGGGGTGCAGGGAGCCGAGCTCCCGGGCCGGTTTGAAGGCGGTGGAGACCAGCCACAGGAAGGGCAGCGCCAGGAAGACCAGGTACGCGAGGAGCGCGAGGTACTGGCCGGCCCGCGCGGGGCCACGGGTGCGGAGGCCGCTCGTTCCACCCCTGTCGGTGTTCATTCCTCCCCTTTCAGCCGGCTCACCAGATGGACGGCGAGGAGTACGGAGACGACGGCGACCAGGACGCAGCCCATCGCGGCGGCGTAGCCGAACTGCCCGTAGCGGAACGCCTCCTCGTACGCGAACAGCATCGGCAGGCGGGTACGGCCGCCGGGCCCGCCGCCCGTGAGCACGTACACCAGGGCGAAGGAGTTGAGGTTCCAGATCAGGTTGAGCGCCGTGATGGCGAGGGCGACCGGCTTGAGGGCGGGCCAGGTGACCGTACGGAACCGGCGCCAGGCGCCGGCGCCGTCCAGGGCCGCGGCCTCGTGGAGCTCCCGCGGGGTGTTCTGGAGCCCGGCGAGCAGCGCCACCGTGGTCTGGGGCATGCCGGCCCAGACGCCCACCAGGACCACCGCGGGCAGCGCGGTGGCCAGGCCGCTGAGCCAGTCCCGTCCGTCGCCGAGCCCCAGGTCGCGGAGGGTCTCGTTGAGGATGCCCGCGTCCGAGTGGTAGAAGAGCCGCCACATGATGCCGACGACCACCTCGGGCATCGCCCACGGAACGATCGCGAGGGCTCGCGCCAGCCGGCGGAACCGGAGGTTCTGGTCGAGCAGCAGGGCGAGCCCGAGCGCCAGCAGGAAGTGGGGCACGGTGACGCCCACCGCCCACAGCAGACCGATCCGGAACGACTCCCAGAACAGGGTGTCGTGCAGCAGGTCCTGGAAGTTGAGCGTGCCGACCCACTGGGTGGCCCGGGTGCGCCCGGACTGGGCGTCGGTGAAGGCCAGGACGAGTCCGTAGAGCAGCGGGCCGACACTGAGCAGCAGGATGGGGATCAGCGCGGGCAGGACGAGGAACCAGGCCCCGTGGTCCTTCGGCCGGGGCTCGGGCCGCCGTGCCGGTCCTCCGGCTCTCCCGCCGGGCCGCTCCGTCGCCCTCACCAGTGTCACGGACAGTCCCCTCGGTGGAGTCGGGCCGGCCTGGCCGTCATCGTCCTGACGGGCCGTCGGTTCGTCAAGGCGGCCCGCGCGGATGCGAGACTTGCCGCCGGATCGGCACGGGTACGGGAGGGACGGACGTGATGGACGAGGTGCGGGCGCGGGAGGTGCTGGCCGCCGCCGGGCTGGACGGCGGGGCGGAGTTGCTGGCGCTGGGCGAGAACGCCGTGTTCGCCGTCGGTGACCTGGTGGTGAAGATCGGCCGGGACGCGGAGTTGCTGGAGCGGGCCGGACGGGAGGTGGCCGTGGCCTCCTGGCTGGCCGGGGCCGGTGTGCCGGCGGTCCGGGCGGCCGAGCCGGAGGCCCGGCTGGTGGCGGGGCACCCGGTCACCCTCTGGCACCGGCTGCCCGCCGCCGTGCGCCCGCCGGAGCCCCGCGACCTCGCCCCGCTGCTGCGCCGGGTCCACGCGCTGGGCGCGCCGCCGTTCCCGCTGCCGCCCCGTGACCTGCTGGGCGGGGTGGAGCGCTGGCTGCGGCTCGCGGGTGACGCGATCGACCCGGAGGACGCCGCGTTCCTGCGCGAGCGCCGGGACGGGTTCGCCGGGGCGGCGGCCGCGCTGACGCCGCGTCTGGCCCCGGGCCCCATCCACGGCGACGCGCTGCCGCGCAATGTGCACATCGGCCCGGACGGTCCGGTCCTGGTCGACCTGGAGACCTTCTCGGCCGATCTGCGCGAGCACGACCTGGTGGTCCTCGTGCTGGCCCGGGACCGCTACGGCCTGGACCCGGCGGCCCATGACGCGTTCACCGAGGCGTACGGCTGGGACGTGCGCGACTGGGAGGGCTGCGGGGTGCTGCGGGGCGCCCGGGAGACGGCGAGCTGCGCCTGGGTGGCCCAGCACGCCCCGTCGAACCCCGGGGCCCTGGCCGAGTTCCGCCGCCGGGTGGGGTCGCTGCGCACCGGTGACACGGAGGTCCGCTGGTACCCGTTCTGACCCGCACGGCCCGGCACGCACGGGCTGGGTCTCCCCTCCGGGCCCGGGCGCTGCCCCCGGCTCCTTCGCCGGGCCGGCCCGCCCGGCGCGCCGGTCGTCCCGCCGGACCCGGCCCGGGTCAGCCGGCCGCCGGGGCGAGCTCCCGCAGCGGCCAGGCCGGGTCTATGACGGCGTCGGGGGTGCCCTTGCGGCGCAGGAAGGACTGGAAGTCCTCCGCCCACCGGGCGTACCACCCCACCTGCCGCTGGTGCAGCTCCACCGGGGTGAGCGCCGCCACCGAGGCGTGCCGCTCCGCTATCGCGCGGGCCACCAGGACGGCGGCCAGCGCGTCGGCGGCCGCCTGGTGGGCGCCGTCGAGCACCACGCCGTACTCGGCGCAGACCGCCTCCAGGTTCCGCTTGCCCCGGCGGTACCGGTCGACGGCGCGGTCGATGGTGTAGGGGTCGACGACGGGGCCGACCGGCGCGCCGCCCAGCCTCTCCCCGAGGTCCGGCAGTCCGTGCCGCCGCAACTCGGCGGTCAGCAGGGTGAGGTCGAACCCGGCGTTGTACGCCACGACCGGCACGCCGCGCCTCCAGTACCCGACGAGGGTGTCGGCGAGCTCGTCGGCGACCTCGCGGACCGGCCTGCCCTCCGCCACGGCCCGCTCGTTGGTGATGCCGTGGATGGCCGAGGCCTGGGCGGGGATCCTGATGCCGGGGTCGGCCAGCCACTCGCGGCGCGCCAGCGCCTCCCCGCCCCGCACCTCGACCACCGCGGCCGTCACGATGCGCGCTTCGAGCGGCTCCGTGCCGGTCGTCTCCAGATCGAAGCCGACGAGCGTCTCCCCGTGCCAGCCCATGCTGCTCCTCCTCGCGATGCCGTGGTGCGCCCCCCTGCGGTGCACTCCCCCTCGTGGGTCCTCACCCTCCCACGCGCCACTGACAACGCCGCTCGGCTCCCGCTCTCACGACACCGGACGGGAGTCGGCCCAGACCGACTCGAACTCCTCGCGGTAGGTCGCGAAGAGCCCGTGCTCGCTCTCCGCGCCGGACGTGACGACCGCTCGTCTGGCACCGCGCAGCACCAGCACCGGTGCCTCCATGCCGCGCGCCCGGCGCAGGTAGGACTGGACGACGCCCACCCCGTCCGGCCCGTCGCCGTCGACGAGGTAGGCGGTGAAGCGCGGCGTCTCGTCGAAGACCTGGATCTGGAAGGCGCCCGGGTCGCGCAGCCTGGAGCGCACCCGCCGCATGTGGAGGATGTTCATCTCCACCGAGCGGCTGAGCTCGCCCTTCTTGATGCCCAGTTCCCTCTCGCGCCGTTTCACGGCGCTGCTCGCCGGGTTGAGGAACAGCAGGCGTATGCGGCAGCCGGACTCGGCGAGCCGCACCAGCCGCCGTCCGGAGAAGTTCTGCACGAGGAGGTTCAGGCCTATGCCGATCGCGTCGAGGCGCCGCGCCCCGCCGAACAGGTCCTCGGCGGGCAGTTGCCGCTGGAGCCGCACGCGGTCGGGGTGGACGGAGACGACGTCCGCATACCGGTCCCCGACGAGGTCCTCCACCGCGTCGACCGGCAGCCGGTGCGCGGACGGGGCGCCGGCGCCGCCGCCGAGGATCTCCAGCAGCCGGGCGGAGGCCCGCTCGGACTGGTCGAGCACGGTGCGCGACAGGGCCCGGTTGCGGGAGACGACGTTGCGGGTGACCTCCAGCTCGTCCAGGGCCAGCTCCACCTCGCGCCGATCGTCGAAGTACGGCTCGAAGCACGGCCAGTGCTGGACCATCAGCTCACGGAGCTGGGGCAGGGTGAGGAAGCTGAGCACGTTGTCGTCGGCCGGGTCCAGGAGGTAGCCCTTGCGGCGCGAGACCTCGCGGACGGCGACGGCGCGCTGCACCCACTCCTGGCCGGCGGGTCCGGCCGCCGCCACCACCCAGTCGTCGCCGTGGACCGGCTCGTAGACGGGCCGCAGTACGGCTGCCACCACGGCACGCAGCCGCTGTTCGACCAGATTCAGCCAGATATAGGCGCGTCCGGCGCGCTGGGCGCGGGTCCGCACCTCGCTCCAGGCCTCCGCGCCCCAGTCCAGTTCCGCTCCGATCTCCATCGGCCGGGCGAGTGAGACCGCGCCGGGCGGGACATCAGCGGGGTCTGCGGAGTTCCCCTCATGACCTGAGTCACCTGGGGGCAGCTCCAGCCCTCCCGAGCTCACCCGCGCACCGCCTTCTGCTCCTGGACACCCGTCTCCAACGATCAAGGAAGGGTACTCCGCGAGCGGGAGGCGGTGCAGCCCGATGCACGGGCTCCTTCGTCAACGGCCATGATTTTCGGGCGCGTTCCCCGGCCGGGGACGTCCCGGAGTGAGCGGATTCATAATGGTCGGACCGGCGCCCCCGGCCCGGTCGCCCGGCCGTGGGGGCCCTCGCCCCCACCGGGGCGGGCCCGCCCCGGGGGGGGCGACGCCGGGGAACGCCACGTTGACCCGGGGGCCGGGTGGCGCCGGCCCGGGCCGGGTGGTGTGCTGATCGGACGAATCCGGCCCAGGGGTCGATTTCCGGCCAGGTCGCCCGTTCCCTCCCCCGGTCACCCGGTAGGACCGGCCGAAGTCCTAGGACGTCGTCCCACTTTCGGGGAGGATTCTGGCTCAAGTGACCCCCATCAGCCGGATCAGAAGTGGAAGAGTCTTATCTATGCAGGTCTGGCCGGGACAGGCGTATCCCCTCGGCGCCACGTACGACGGCGCCGGTACCAACTTCGCGGTCTTCTCGGAGGCCGCCGACCGAATCGAGCTGTGTCTGCTCCACGACGACGGCTCGGAGACCGCGGTGGAGCTGCGCGAGACCGACGCGTTCGTCCGGCACGCGTACCTGCCCGGCGTGATGCCGGGCCAGCGGTACGGGTTCCGGGTCCACGGACCGTACGCGCCGGACCAGGGACAGCGCTGCAACTCCGCGAAGCTGCTGCTCGATCCGTACGCGCGGGCGGTCGCCGGCGCCGTCGACTGGGGCGAGGCGGTGTACGGCTACCACTTCGGCAAGCCGGACTCCCGCAACGACCTCGACTCGGCGCCGCACACGATGACGTCCGTCGTCGTCAACCCGTACTTCGACTGGGGCGACGACCGCCCGCCGCGCACCGACTACCACCGGACGGTGATCTACGAGGCGCATGTCAAGGGGCTGACCATGCTCCATCCGGCCCTGCCGGAGGAGCTGCGCGGCACGTACGCGGGACTCGCCCACCCCGCGGTGATCGAGCACCTGACCGAACTGGGGGTCACGGCGCTCGAATTGATGCCGGTGCACCAGTTCGTCAACGACCACCGGCTGGTGGACGCCGGGATGGCCAACTACTGGGGCTACAACACCATCGGGTTCTTCGCCCCGCACAACGCGTACGCCTCCTGGGGCGACCGCGGCCAGCAGGTGCTGGAGTTCAAGTCCGCGGTGCGCGCGCTGCACCAGGCGGGCATCGAGGTCATCCTGGACGTGGTCTACAACCACACGGCCGAGGGCAACCACCTGGGCCCGACGCTCTCCTTCCGGGGCCTGGACAACCCCTCGTACTACCGGCTCATGGAGGACGACCCCCGGTACTACATGGACACCACCGGCACCGGCAACTCGCTGCTGATGCGCTCGCCGCACGTCCTCCAGCTCATCATGGACTCACTGCGGTACTGGGTCACGGAGATGCACGTCGACGGGTTCCGGTTCGACCTGGCCGCCACCCTGGCACGCCAGTTCCACGAGGTGGACCGGCTGTCGTCGTTCTTCGACCTGGTGCAGCAGGACCCGGTGGTCAGCCAGGTCAAGCTGATCGCCGAGCCGTGGGACGTCGGCGAGGGCGGCTACCAGGTGGGCAACTTCCCGCCACTGTGGACGGAGTGGAACGGCAAGTACCGCGACACGGTCCGCGACCTGTGGCGCGGCGAGCCGCGCACGCTCGCCGAGTTCGCGTCCCGGCTGACCGGTTCCTCGGACCTGTACCAGGACGACGGCCGGCGGCCGCTGGCCTCCGTCAACTTCGTGACCTGCCACGACGGCTTCACGCTGCGCGACCTGGTGTCGTACAACGAGAAGCACAACGAGGCGAACGGCGAGGGCAACCGGGACGGCGAGAGCCACAACCGCTCCTGGAACTGCGGCGCCGAGGGCGAGACCGACGACGAGCCGATCGGGGAGCTGCGGCTGCGCCAGATGCGCAACTTCATCGCCACCCTGATGCTGTCGCAGGGCGTGCCGATGCTGAGCCACGGCGACGAGTTCGGCCGTACGCAGGGCGGCAACAACAACGCGTACTGCCAGGACAACGAGGTCGCGTGGGTGCACTGGCCGGACGAGGACTCCGAGGCGGCCCGGTCGCTGCTGGAGTTCACCCGTTCGATGGTCTGGCTGCGGCGTGACCACGCGGTCTTCCGGCGGCGGCGCTTCTTCCACGGCCGTCCGGTGGAGGGCACCCACGACGAGCTCTCGGACATCAATTGGTTCACCCCCGAGGGTGAGGAGATGACCGCCCAGGACTGGCAGGTCGCGCACGCCAAGGCCCTGTCGGTGTTCCTGAACGGCAGCGCGATCTCCGAGCCCGGACCTCGCGGGGAGCGGATCGCGGACGACTCGTTCCTGCTGATGTTCAACGCAAGCGCCGAGGAGCTGGAGTTCGTGGTGCCGGTCAACCACGGCCGCCAGTGGCAGGTGGTGGTCGACACGGCCCTGCCGCAAGGGGTCGAGCCGGGGCAGGGCGCGAAGGTCGCCGCCGGTGACCGTCTCACCCTGATCGGACGCAGTCTGACCGTGCTGCGGCGCCCCGCCTGAGAGGGTGGTTCGCGGCCCGTCGGGGACGGGCCGCGAACCGGGCGGAACGTGGCGTCGGGCGTAAATCGCATCACCGGATGACACATGAGCCGCCCGAGCGGGTACGTACGTTCGCATGACGCCCAACTCGACCTACCGGCTCCAGATCCAGCCGGACTTCCCCTTCGCCGCCGCCGGGGAAGCGGTGCCGTACCTCGCCTCGCTCGGGGTCTCGCACCTGCACCTGTCGCCGGTCCTGGAGGCGGTCCCCGGCTCGACCCACGGGTACGACGTCACCGACCACGGCCGGGTGCGCGAGGAGCTGGGCGGCGAGGCCGGTCTGCGGGCCCTCGCCCGCACCGCTCGGGCGCACGGCCTGGGCCTGGTGGTGGACCTCGTTCCCAACCACATGGCGGCCTCCCCGCGCCACAACCGGGCCCTGTGGGAGGTGCTGCGGGAGGGCCCCTCCTCCCCGTACGCCCGCTGGTTCGACATCGACTGGGCCGCCGGCGGCGGGAAGCTGCTGCTGCCGGTGCTGCCGGGCCGGATCGGTGACGAGCTGGAGCGGCTGGAGGTCGCGGACGGCCGGCTGCGCCACGGCGAGCAGGAGTTCCCGCTGCGGCCCGGCACGGAGGGGCTGGCGCTGCCGGAGCTGCTGGACGCCCAGTGGTACCGGCTGGGCTGGTGGCGGCTGGCCCGTACGGAGCTGAACTACCGGCGGTTCTTCACCATCTCCGACCTGATCGGGGTGCGGGTGGAGGACCCGGAGGTGTTCGAGGCCACCCATGCCAAGATCGTCGAGCTGGTGCGGGACGGCGTGGTCGACGGGCTGCGCATCGACCACCCGGACGGGCTCGCGGACCCCGAGGCGTACCTCCACGAGCTCCGGCGGGCGACGGGCGGGGACTGCTGGATCGTGGTCGAGAAGATCCTCACCGGCGAGGAGCACCTGCCCGGCGGCTGGCCGGTCGCCGGCACGACCGGCTACGACGCCCTGCGGCGGGTCGACGGGCTCTTCGTGGACGAGGCGGGCGCGGCGGAGCTGGCGGAGCACTACCGGCGCTTCGCGAACCCCGCCGGGGACCGGGGCGGCCACTGGGAGGCGACCGAGCACCGGGCTGCGTACAAGGTGGTGACGCACGAGCTGGCCTCGGAGGTCGCCCACCTCACCCGGACGGCGGCGGCCGTCTGCGCGACCGCTCCGGCGCTGCGGGACCACGCCCTGTGGGCGCTGCGCGCGGCGGTGCGGGAGCTGCTGATCCGGGTGCCGGTCTACCGGCCGTACGGGACGGACGCGGTGGACGTCCTGACCGAGGAGGCGGCCCGGGAGGCCCGGGAGACGTTCACGGTCCCCGAGGAGGCGGCGGCCGTCGACGTGGTCCGGGACCTGGCGCTGGGCCGGCTCGGGGACGGGCCGGAGCAGCGGGCGTTCCGGATCCGGTTCGCGCAGACGTCGTCGGCGCTGCGCGCCAAGTCCGTCGAGGACACGGCGTTCTACCGGTACACGCCGCTGGTCTCGGCGAACGAGGTGGGCGGCGACCCGGGCAGGCCGGCGGTGGGCCCAGCGGAGTTCCACGCGTACTGCGAGCGCCTGGCCCGGGACTGGCCGGCCACCGGGACGGTGCTGTCCACGCACGACACCAAGCGCAGCGCCGACGTGCGGGCCCGGATCGCGGTGCTGTCGGAGTGCCCGCAGCGGTGGGTGAAGCTGCTGGACGACGTGGCGCGGACGCCCGCGCCGGACGGTCAGGTGGCGTGGGCGGCCTGGCAGACGGCGCTCGGCTTCGGGTACCCGTACGGGGACCGGCTGGCCCCCGCGCTGCTGAAGGCGGTACGGGAGGCGGGGCTGCACACAAGCTGGACGGAGCCGGACCCGGCCTACGAGCAGGCGGTGCTGGACTTCGTGGACGCGGGCCCCGCCGGGCCGGGCCTGTACACGGTGTCGCTGCTGGCCCGCGAACTGGACCCGCACGTCCGGGCGAACGTCCTGGGCGCGGCGCTGCTGCACCTCACCATGCCGGGCGTCCCGGACCTGTACCAGGAGACGGAGCGGGTGTACCTGGCGCTGGTCGACCCGGACAACCGGCGGCCGTTCCGGGAGGGGCCGCCGGACGAGAAGACCACCGTCACGCGCGCGGCGCTGCGGCTGCGGCAGCGCCACCCGGACGTGTTCGGGCCGTCGGGGACGTACCGACCGCTGACGGCGAGCGGCCCGGCGGCCGGGCACTGCGTGGCCTTCGCCCGGTCGGACGAGGCGGTCACGGCGGTCACCCGGCTGTCGCTGCGCCTCGCGGAGGGCGGCGGCTGGGGGGACACGTCCCTGACGCTGCCGGAGGGGCGGTGGTTCGACGCGGTGGACACGGGGAGGGAGTTCCCCGGCGGCGGGCCGGTGCCCCTGGCGGACCTGTTCGCGACCCGGCCGGTGGCCCTGCTCTCGCGCCGCCCCGTGCCGGAGGACGGCGCCCGCGAGGACACGACCTAGGTCGTGTCCTGAAAGTCGGTCGATCGTTGGTTTGTTCGTGGTGCGTCGTCATGTACTGACCGATGAGTCGTGGGCAGTGATCGAGCCGTTGCTGACTCCGCCACGGATGGGCAGACCGGTGCCGGACCGCCGCCAGGTCGTCAACGGCATCCTGGGGAAGCTGTCCACCGGGGCGGCCTGGCTGGACCCGCCGGCACGGTACGGGCCATGGAAGAGACGGTCTACGAACGCTTCCGCCGCTGGTCGGCCGACGGCAGCTGGGAACGGCTCCTGGCCCACGTCCAGCAGCACTGCGATGCCGTCGGCGCCGTCGACTGGACGATCGCTTCCGCGGCCACTTCTCCACCAAGACCCGCGCCTACTCCACCACCCTCGGCGCGCTCCGGGCCGCCTGGCACCGCCGCCACACCCCTCCAACCTCCCCGACCACCTCGTCGCCGCCCGCTGGGCCTACGACGGCACCGGTCTCACCCCCGACCTCGAACGCCTCGCCGCACTCATCGGTGGCGGCCCGACACGCGAACAGGAGGTAGCGACTCGTGCGTGACGACGAACTCCTCACCGTTCCCGAGGCCATGGCCCTCCTCAAGATCGGCCGCTCCGCCCTCTACGACCTGATGCGCACCCGCCGCCTGGCCTCGCTGACCATCGGCCGCGTCCCCGCCCACGCCCTCGCTGACTACGTCCAGCCCCACCTGGAAGAGGCCGCCCGATGACCGCTCCCAAGCGCAAGAAGGCCCGCGCCAACGGCGAAGGCACCCACTACAGCGCAAGGACGGCCGCTGGGAAGCCGCCGGCTACGTCCTCGCCGCCAATGGCACCCGCAAACGCGTCCGGGTCTACGACACCACCCGTAGGAACGCGGCCGACTAACTCGCCGAGAAGATCGCCGACAGCAACCGCGGCCTGCCCGCCGCCACCGCAGACAGCACCGTTGGCGAGTACCTCACCCATTGGCTGGGCAGCGTCGCCGTCCACCGGCTCCGCGAGAACACCCACACCCGATACGCCGCCTGCGTCCGCCTCCACCTCATCCCGGCCTCGGCCTCGGCACCAAGAAGATCGCTTGCCTCACGGCTAAGGACGTCCGCACCTTCCTCGACCGGCTCCGCACCACCTGCCGGTGCTGCACCCAGGGCCTGGACACCGAACGGAAGAAGTGCTGCGCGGTCGGCGAGTGCTGCAAGAAGCGGCTGTCCGCCTTGACCGTTACTTACGTGCACTCGGTACTCAAGTCGGCACTGGAACACGCCGTCCGCGAAGAGGAGCTGCCCCGCAACGTCGCCCGCAATGTCAAGACCACGACGCACCAGCCCAGACGCTTCCATCCGCTCACTGCGGCAGAGGCCCGTCAGTTCCTCGACGCGGCCCTCGCCGACCGGCTCCACGCCCTGTACGAACTCGCCCTGCGCACCGGACTGCGCAAGGGCGAACTCCTCGGCCTCCCTGGGAAGACCTCGACCTCAACGCCGGAACAGCCAGCATCCGCCGCTCGCTCCAGAGCACCCGCACCGGCGGCCTCACCCACCTGCCCACCAAGCCCCGGGCATCCGAACGCCGTATCGCGCTCCCAACCGAATGCCTCCCCTCCCTTAAGAAGCACCAGGAGCGCCAGGACAAGGAGCGAGAGACAGCAGGATCGGACTGGAGCGACAGCGGGCTCGTATTCACCACGCCCACAGGACGGCCTCTCGACCCGGCCAACCTCACCCGCCGCTTCCGCAACTTCCATCAAACCGGGCCGGACTTCGACGCATCCGCTTCCACGACCTCCGCCACTCGACCGCCTCCCTGCTCCTCGAACAGGGCGTCGACCTCGTCGTCATCAAAGACCTGTTGGTCACGCCCACATCGGCGTAACCGCCGGCGTTTACGCCCACGTGAGACTCCGACTCCAACGACAAGCCATCGACACCCTCGGCAACACCCTCAGCGGCCAGGACGAAGACCTCGACGACCCACCCGTCGCAGCTGTCGTCCACTGACGTTGCCGTCAGCGTTGCCGTCAAACCGCTGAGGAGCCCCACCGAATCCCGCGCCTCGGTGGGGCTCCTCGCATGCAGCCGACCCTCAGGTCGATATCGGCCAGCGGACTACGTAGATTCGCCTTCGCTGACGTAGCGCAGGACAGATCTCAAACTGTCGATTGCAGCCTGAGCCTCTTCCCTCTCGCCAGCGTCAACCCAGCTCCTCCAGAACCAGCCGTCTGCGGGCAATGTCACTTCCAGCGCCTGAATCGCAGACGAGGCGAGGGCGGGCATAATCGGCTTCGCCAGCCATTCCGTAATACTCGGGTATTCCTCGTTCCAGGCCAATGCGCGCCCGGCCGGAATATTGGCCGCAACCACAGTGGCAGCAGCCATGACTTCCTCAGGCAGCACAGAGGAATTGGACCCACCTCCTGCCCCGATGGCAGAGCGGAAGGTTTTCTCGACGACTGCCAGCCGCTGCGATACAGACTTTTCTTCCAGCTCATCGAGGTAGTCCTCGGCCGTGTCGCTGTCGAGCGGGCCTGATCCCCAGGTTCCCATCACAAACTCCAGTCGAGACTTACGGCAGGTACCCGCCGAATGGGACTTGAATCTCTGGATCTCTCCGGTTCAAGAGAGTCCAGCCTCTCTCCTTTACCCCTTCCATCATCGACTGTTCCATGCGGCGAATCGCAACCCCGTCTGTACCGCGCGGCAGAGTGAGGTATGTGACGTTGACCACGTCGTCTGCTGTATATCCGGCCTTGCGTACCGCATGCTTCGACCGCATCGATTTATTGACGCGCTCCCTGATGCTTGTGGTGGAGCTTCCTACGTACTTCGTCCCGTCATTCAGGTGAATGGTATAGATACCCGGCTCGGTCGGCACGTCGAATTTTGTTCCGGGCAGCGTCCCGGGCGCGCAATTCGCATTATGAACCAGGACCGGAGTCTCGCCCGCCAGCACATAGTACGTGTGCAGGTCATCGACGGTGAGGTTGTAGGTACGGGCGTGCCTGGTAAAGGTCTCGTTGCCGGTGACGATGACGGTGTCGCCGTCGTCGGTAAGCAGCGTCATCCCGGCACGGAGCTCCCCAGCTTCGACCCAGGCTCGTTCGGAGGGAGACCAGAAGGGGTGCTCGTGTGTGGCGGTGAGTTCCTCGATGCCGCCCTCAGTGGCGATGGAGAGCTTGTTGAACTGCTTGTCGTCCTCGGTGCGGATGAGGCGTGTGACTTTGCGGGGGCCTTGCTTGCCGGTCTCCGGATCGGTGGCGAGTACTTCGTCACCGAGTTCCACATCTTCGATGTCTCTGGTGGTGCCGTCGGCCATGAGGACGTCGGTGCCGGCCAAGAAGCACTTGCAGCCGCCCTTGGGGGCCTTGCCGGTCACACCTGGAGCGGCACCGGGAGCGGCACCAGGGCCTTCCGATCCATTGGCCATCACAACCTTGGTGTATTCGATGGACAGGTCTCTCAAGCTGTTCATGAACTTCGTGGGACACGATTTCATGGCCCAGCAGACGTTGAGCCCGTACCAACCGAGCCGCCCTTGTGCCGCGGAGTTTTCGATGTCGGAGTAGACCGGGTGTATTTGACCTTGGCTGTACTTGGATTCGTCGTCGAGATATGCCCAGAACCGCTTGGTGAATTCGCTGCTTCCGCTCCAGGCTGTCGGCACGATGACGCTTCCGTAAACGACCGACGACGTGCCGTTCGAAGTGGCACCGTTGCCGAGAGGACCACTGTTCTCGTGGCTACCCGTGCCGCCGTCCGACTTGACGTATTCGATGTCCTCTGGTGCACCACCGGTGGTGCCACCGACCGGATAGCCGATGCCGCAGACGTCAGCGAAGCAGAGGCCGGTCGGGTCGGAAGAGGTGGCAGGCCTGTTGCCGGCGTAGGCATAGCCGTTGAGGGTCTGGGAATCTGCCAGGTCCATGAGTGGGTCGACGCTGATGAACTGGCCGATACGGGGGTCATATTCCCGGGCGCCGATGTGGGTGAGCCCAGTGATGGAGTCAGTGGGCTTGCCCAGGAAGGCCTTGTCGTCGGGCCAATTGCCAGGGGCAACGCCGCGGGGGGCACCGAAGGGGGTGGTGTACCGCTTGGTGAGGGCCAGGGTGGTGGCGTCCAGGGCAAGGCTGCTGGTGCCGTGATGGTCGGGGGCCAGGAAGCTGAGTTTGGTGCCGGTAACACCTGTGGTTGCGGTACGGACCGCGATGGTCTGGCCTGCGGCGGTGTAGTAGCGGGTGCCGCTGAGGGTCTTGGTGGTGCCCTTGGTGGTGAGGCGAACTTCGTTGCCACCAAGGTAGAGGACGGTGTCACCATCGCCGGACGCGCGTCGGATCAGGAGTTCACCGGAGGCGTCGTACAAGTAGCTGGTGTTCAGTGCGGGCTTGGTGCCCACGGCAGGTTCGGTGGTGCCGACCAGCTTGCCCTCGGTGTTCCAGGTCAACGTTTGTTGAGCCTGGGTTCCGGGGCGGCTGGTGGTGTTGCCTGCTGCGTCGTATCCGTAGGTCGCAGCCTTCGCACCCGTGGTGTTGGCAAGCGGGTGAGGCTGGCCCTTGGGGGTGCCGTAGGTGTAGGTCGTGGCTTTCGCGCCCGAGGGGGTGTTCTCGGTCTCCGTGGCGCGCTGGCCGGCGGCGTTGTAGGTGTAGCTGGTCCAGTAGGGGGCGGCGCCGTCGAGGTTGGCGGTGGTGCGGCCGGTGGCGGCGCAGTCGGTGGTCCTGGGGGTCCAGGCTTCGGTCATGCGGCGGTGGCCGTCGTAGGTGAAGCACTGGTAGTCGGGCTTTGCGGTGCCGCCCTGGGTGGTGCCGTCGAAGATGGAGGTGACGTTTCCGGCTTGGTCCTGGGTGAACTTCAGCTCCTGCGGCATGTAGCCGTGAACGTCGTCGGTGACGTAGGAGCGGGTGAGCCGGCGGGTGCCGTCCTCGTAGTCGTAGCCGAGGTAGGTCTTCTTGGCGGTTGAACTGGTGCCAAGGGTCAGTTGGCGCAGGTCGCCCAGCGGGGAGTACTGGGCGTCCTGGAGGTACTGGGTGGTGCCGTGGGCAGTGAGCTGCTGGCCGAGGTCGCCGTAGGTGTGGGCGACGGTTTCCGCGGGCAGGCCGCCGAGGGCGGGGTTGCTGGCCTGTCGGACCGTTCCGTCGAGGTTGTAGGCGGCGGTGGCCGAGAGTGTCTGCGGGACGCCGGCGGTGACGAGCGGGTCGCTGGCGGGAAGGATCAGCTGGCTGCCGGTGGGCTGGTAGAGCGGGTCGTAGCTGGTGACTTTTTGTGTGTAGGCCTTGCTCGTGGTCTGGTTGATGCCGTTCTCGTAGCGGACGGCCGTGTCCTGTTGTCCCTTGGCGAGCGTATCGAAGGTCCAGGCCGCGAGTTTGCCGGCGTCGGTCTTGGTGGTGCCCTCCCACAAGCCCGTCCTGCGGCCGAGGATGTCGTACTCAGTGGTAAGTGTCTTGTTCTGGGTGACGTCGGTGGACGCAGTGGCCTGGTCGAGTTCGTTGTAGGTAGTGGTGGACTTCCCCTTGTCCGGGTCGGTCACGCTCGTCTTGCGGCCGAAGAGGTCATATTCGTAGAGCCACTTGGCCTTGTCGGGACCCTCGATGGTGGCCTGCTCGCCTGTCGGGGTGTAGGTGAAGGCGGTGGTGGTGTAGTCCTCACCAGTGGCCTGCGGGCCACCATAGGCACGGCGCTGTGTGGTCTGCCCGAGGGCATTGGTGACTACAGCCGTGGCCTGGCCGCCCGCTGGGGCGGTGGTGGTGACGGTGTCGCCGGTGTAGGTGGTTCCGGTCGTCCAGCGCAGGACGTTCTTCACCTTGGTCTCGGCCTTGATGGCGCGGCCGGCACCGTCGTAGGTGGTGTCGATCTGCATGGGCGCCTGGCCACCGTCCGTGGCCACGAGCTGGCCGGACGGAGCGCCGGTCTCGTCCCAGATGTCCGCGAGCGATGAGGAGGCGAGGCCTCGCTCGTCGTACAGCGTCTCCGCGATGAGGCGTCCGCCGTTGGGGGACGGTGCCTGGGTCTGGCGGGGACGCAGTAGGGAGTCGTAGATCTCGTAGGTGGTGTTGTAGCCGCTGGCGTTGCCCTTGAGCACGCTGGTGGCCACCCAGGAGGGTGCGGAGGAGGTGATGTTGTAGGTATAGGTGTAGTTGGGGGCTTGGGCCAGCGAGGTCAGCCGGTTCGGCAACCAGACCTTGGTGACGCGGCCGAGGCTGTCGTACTGGCTTTCGGTGATTTTGCCGTTCGGGTCGGTCACCTTGAGCGTGGCACCCGAGGTGAAGTCCAGGAGCCTCGTGGTCTTGTGCGCTTTGGCGTTGGTGGTGCTGGCCGCGGTGAGCGGCCCGTTCGCCGTGGGGGTGTAGGTCGTGGTGGCGGTGGTGGCCCCGCTCGTGTCCTGGACCGTCAGTGGCCGGCCAAGTACGTCGTAGGTGGTGGTGGCTACCTTCTGCCACACGGGCTGGTCGTCAGTTCCGTACGCCTTCGCGCGGCCAGCCCACTGCGCTTCGCCCTTGGTGGGCTTCTGGGCGGCAGTCCAGGTCAGCGTGTCGTAAGCGATGGCTGTGTCGGAGATGACGTCGCCGGGGCGGGTGGAGTCCGCGGGCAGGTCGAGGGCGGTGTCGAGGGTGGCGCATGGTTTGGCCGTTGTCCGGGTGCGGGCGACAAGGTTGTTGATGCCGACGGCGTCGTTGCGGGCGTACCAGTTACGGGTGCACGTTTCGTCACCGGGAAGGGCGTCATCCCCCTTGTCCTCGACGGTCTGGGCCATGCCATAGGCGTCGTAGGTGGTCGCGGTCGAGCGGACGCGGTCCCGGGGCGGGCTGATGGTGGTGACGTTGGTGCGGGAGTGGTTGGCCGCGGTGCGGACGTAGTACGCCTCGGTGTCGGCGTAGGACTTGTGCTGGGTGGCGGTGCGCTTGGACCACGGGTCGTTGACCGTGCCGCCGACCTCGGGGCCGGTCACGCCGTTGTAGGTGACGGATTCGCGGGTGAAGCCGGCGTACTGGTCGGCGTCCGTTATCTCCGGGGCCTTGATGCCAGTGATGGTGGTGGTTTTGCGCTGGTCTGGGTGTGGGGTCTTGCCGTCTGTCCCGAGGACGCGGTCGCCGTTCATGCCGCGCAGGTAGACGGTGACGGTCTTGGACTGGGTCTTGCCGGCGAGGCCTGTGAGGTGGGTGACCTTTTCGAAGCCGCGCCAGATCGACCAGGTGCGTTCCTTCTCCTTGACCAGCGGGTCCTCGTTGTAGTGCCAGGCGCCGCCACCGGAGTAGGTGTAGGTGTGCTCGACGGCCTCGGAGCCGCCCTTGGCGTCGATGGTGGAGACGCCCTGTACGGGGTACTTGTGGAACCAGTCGAGGATGGGTTCCTTTTCGCCGTTGGGTGACCAGTAGACCGGGTAGCAGCGGCGGGTGTTGGTGTCGACCTTGGGCATGGTCTGGCCGGCGAGACAATCGGCCTGCATGTAGCTGACGATCGTCTGCGCGCCGGCCTCCGAGACGATGGTGCGCAGGCGCGGCTTTTCCAGGGAGAGGATGTCGTCGGTCGCGCCGTCAACCCGGTTGGGGCGGAACTCGTGGGTCAGCTTGACCGGGTCAAGGCTGAGGTCGGTGCCGCGCTTGCCGGTGTGCTTGATCTCTGAGAGCCACAGGGCCTGGTCGGTGGAGTCGCCGGTGTCGCCGGGGTCGAGGTACTGCTGGGTCAGGGCCCAGGCGTCCACCGAAGCGTAAGCGGGAGTGGTGGCCGCCGCGTCCCAGGCCTGAGTGGAGATGCCGGTCATGCGCTTACGGGTGTAGAAGCTAGGGCCGGTGTTGCCAGTGCATTTCACATCCGCCTTGCACTCCGCATCGAAGGGCACGTCGGGCCAGTTGTCGCGGGTGGCGTCGGTCAGGGAGCCGCAGTCGGTGCCGATGCAACGCTCGGCGTAGCCGAAGACGACCTTGTTCGAGGCAGCGGGAGTGGCGGAGAACAGAGCGCCGGCGCGCTGGCCATAGCGGATCTCGTTGAGGTGGCCGCCGCGGGTGTAGGGGGTGCCGTTGTTGTCGTCGCCGAGTTTGTCGTAGTGGTTGGTCTCGGCCGTGTACCAGTAGGACATGGCGTTGCCGTGGGTGTCCTCGACGTAGTCGAGGTTCCACCGCCAGGCCTGCTTCTTGTCACGGGTGGAAAAGGAGGAGCCGTCCGCGTAGCCCGGTTCGCCCGCGTCATCGCCGAAGACGGGTACGGTCCACACCGAGTTGGTGCGGTCGGTGGCACCGGCACCGGCGAGTTTGTTGAGGCCGAAGACGTACCTGGTTCCGTCGCCGGTGGTGATGGTCCAATGCTCGCCGTTGTCGTCGCCGTTCTCAGCACCGGTGGTCACGGTGACGATGGAGGCGTCGTCCTTCTTCAGCCGCCACTTGCCTGTGGTGTCGTCCTTGACGAGCTCGGAGGCCTTGCCATTGAGGACGAGGGAGGCGTTGTCGTACTTCCAGCACAGGTCGAACTTGTCGGTCTGGCCGTCATCGTCACAGGAGCCGTACTTGCGTTCGACGTAGGAGGAGGTGATGTCGAAGCCCTCGCCGATGACCGTGCTCTGGTTGTTGGTCGAGGCGGTGCGGCCGTCAACATCACCTGAGTTGTAGGAGATGCCTAGACTCGGCTTCGGGCCGGCCGCAGACGGCGGGACACTGAGCGGGTAGGACCAAGTGAAGCTGCCGGATGAGCTGCCGGCCTCCCAGGTGGAGGATGCTGACAGCGGCGTGGCCTTGTAGTCGCCGCTGCCCGACTTGGTGCCCGCCGCCAGGGCCAGGACCATCGTCTGGGTGGCGGCCGGTGCGGACGAGGCACGGGCGCCGGGCGTCAGTGCGGGTGCCTGAGCCGTCCGGAACGTCACCTCGGTGTTGAGCTGTTCGGTCGCGCGGTCGTTGGTGAACTCCAACGGGGTGCGTGTTCGACACTTGCTGCTGGCGGGGTCGTTCAGCGCACAGTCCGGCAGCCGCAGAACCTGTAGACGCCCTGCCCAGTCACCGCCGTAGGCTGCGGCGAAAGCGCTGTAGTCCAGGCCCAGGGCAGCGCCCCCGCCGGTGGCGGGTGCGGACACCGTGAGTACGACGCCTTTGACGCCGAGCTTGGCTGCCTGCGTCTGATCCAGGACGTTGACCGTCACCGGGCCGGCAGCCTTGACCGCCACGCGCGCCTTGGCCCGCTTCGGCGGCGCGACAGTGATCGGCAGCGTGCCGGGGGCGGCCTTCGCCGAGCCGGTGGCAGGAACGGTGATCGTGGCGGTCCCGGCCTTGGGCCAGACGGCCTTCTTGCCCTGGTCCGCCTTGGCCCGCGCCGCGTCCGCGCGGAGGGTCTCGGCGCCCTTCTTCATTATGGCCGCGCTCTGCTTGTTCACCCGCGCGGTGAACGGTGACACGTCAACCGACTGAGGGGCGGCCAGTTTCGGCTTGCCCAGCGGATCGACTTCGGCGGCGAAGGCCACCGGGGTGAGGAGGCCCGGAATCATGGAAAATCCGAGGACTGCCGCGATCGGGAGGTGTTTTCTGCTCCGGCTGCTTCGCAGGGCAGCCGGTATGGACCGGTTCATGCCTCTTCTTCCATCTGGCTGAAGCCGCGTGCCCCGCGGCGTGATCCGGTGGTCCGCAGCTCGCTGCTGCGGGGAAGTGACAGGGGTGCCTTGGCCCGGCGGCTTGGTGGGCTTGGAGGTGGCCGCCGGGCACATGACATGGCTATTCGGCGCCTGGGGTTCCCATGACCTTGGTCATGACCTGGTCTTCTGTCATGGCGCCGGCCCAGACCCGAAGCTCGTCCAGGGCGCCGGGGAGATAGTGGCCGTTGGCGCCGCCGGAGGGGCCCCGTCCGGCTGCGATGTCGCCACGGCCCTGCTGGCTTGCGTTGAAGGCTGAGTCGTCTACCGGCATTTGCTTGGTGGGGCCGACATAAAGGTGTGTGACTCCGTTGCCGGTGAGGGTTTCCTCGGTGGCGTCGAAGACGCCAGTGACCTGTACCCAGGTGTCCGTGTCCGCCGGCATCTCGGACGGGACGGACCCGCTGGCGATCACCCTGCCGGTGGCGTCGGTGGCCGTGCGACCGAAGCGCCACAGGTAGCCACTGGCGGACACTTTCTCCACCCACAGCGCCCAGGACGATTCCTTCCCATCAGGGGTGGCCTGTCCGAAGACGTGCGCGCGTGCTCCGATGGGCAGCGTCGCGAACTTCGCTCCGTCGAGCTTGACAGCGGCGGTCACCGTGAAGGAGCCGGTCTCGTCCAGCACCGGGCCGGCGGTGGACATGTAGCCCGTGGTGCCGTCCAAGCGCAGCTCGTGTTGTTCGGGGTCAGCGGTGGCACCGGTGGCCGAGATGGTCATCGGGCCGGCCGCGTAGGAGGTGAACTCGGTGACCTTGCCGTTCGCTGCCGAGGCGGCATCCCAGTAGGCGACGAGTTCGGTAGCAGGAATGCCATCTACCTCGAGCTTGGTGTCGAGACGTACCTCATCGCCGGTCAGTGCCCGCTGCCACAGGGTCATCTCATCGATTCGGCCCATGAAGTGCTCCCCGACCTTGGAGGCGCCCACCATGATGCCCGCCGACGAGGTCCAGGGGGTGTACGCGGAATTTGCGGTGGCGAGGGTGAGGGGTGTGCCTTGGGGGCGGCCGTTGACGTAGAGCTGGATGGTGTCGTTGGCCTTGTTGGTGTCGTTCTTCGTGTCGAAGACGCCCGCCAGGTGGGTCCACACGTTCAGCGGCGGGTTCGCGGCGTCTGCGACCGAGCTGACATAGGCGGGTGTGGCCGAGTCGGAGACGGCCCGGTTGAAGACCCACTTTTTGGAGGAGGCGGAGTAGAAGAGGTTGAAGGCGGCCGACGCGGCTGTGCCCGGCGCGGAAGCGACCACCCGCGTCTTTTCTCCGTCGCTGAGCAGGACCCAGGTGGAGATGGTGAAGGAATCCTTGGTGTTGACCGGAGCACTGCTGGTGGAGGCGTAGCCGAGCTGCTTGGCCGGATCGGCCACGTCGTCGTTCAGCCGCAGCGAGTGGTCGCTCGTGCCTCGTCGGCCCAGTGTCGACCAGGTGGCGGCGGTGCCGGCCTGCTGGTGCAGGGTGAGATCGTGCCGGAGGGTGCCCTCGGTAGTAGCACTGTCGGTAGCTGTGGTCACCGTCGAGCCTGGTGTGCCGTCATTGAAGTGCCACAGACCGGTCGGCCCCTGAGCGGGTGCGACCTTGAAGTGGAACTCCGCCGGGGTTCCGACGCGGTTGCGCACATCGATCGCTTCCACGATCAGCACTTGCGTCCCGGCGGTGGTGGGCACGGGCGCGACGGTGGCCAAGGGCCCGGTCGAGCGATGGGTGTCCGCGGCTCGCTCGGTCAGCAGGCGCCAGCGATAGGCGGTGATGTCCTTGTCCAGGGCGTTGGGGGCGATGGCGAACGATCCAGCAACCCCAGGACCGCCCTTGCCCTCGCAGAGGGTGGCCGTGCACTCGGCGTAAGGGCCCTTGGAGGTGACGGTCGGTGCCTTGGGCGCTGTGGAATCGATCTTGAAGTAGCACCAGCGCTTGAAGCCCGACGAGATGGCCGTGGTCACGCCCTCGTACGTCCAGAAGGTCTGCGTCAAAGACCTCACCCGGTACAGCGATCCGTCCACGCCGCCGGTCAGACGCAGCTTGGCGAGGGTGTCGTCCACGTAATAGCCGCTGGAAGGGACATTGGTGCGCGCTGCACTCCAGGTGCCATCGGGCATCTTCCGTTCGACCCAGAAGTGGGCGCGCAGTGAACCCTGCTCCTCATCGGTGGCCGGCTTGACCAGCGTCTGAACACGCGCCTGCATCAAGGGGTCCGGACGCGTGACAGTGATCGGGTCGGCAGCGTTGACGCTGCACTGCTCCACAGTGCCGTTGCCGGGAATGACCCCATCATTGGTCACAGCGCCGGGCTTGATGACGTACACGACCTTGAGTTCGGCGTTGTCGTCAAAGCGCTTCCACGCGTCCGCATTGCCCTCGTCCGCGGCCTGAAGCATCAAGGTAAGACGGGAGAACCTGCCGTCGGCAAAGTTGCGCACCGTTTTGGTGAGGTTCTCGTCCGCTTCACTGGCCGCATCGTTGAACTCAACCCACGCATCGGGCTGGTCGGGGTCACAGTACGTACCACGGCCGGCCGAGATCGTACGGTCGCCCATGAGATCGAGCTTCGCCGGGCCGGGCCAGCGGCTGCCCTCGGAAATATTGTCCGTACGCCACAGCTGCAGCGCATGGGGGCTGCAGGAAAACGACCACGTCTCGTAGGCGCGGAACGTCGCGTCGATCACGTGCCGTCCGGACAGTTTGGCCGGTGAGAATTCGAAGTACATCCGGTTGGTATGGTCGGCATCGCAGTAATACGGGCCCACCCGGTAGCAGCGGCCGACACCGAGGTCACCGTCGAAGTTCCAGAACCGGTCCCCATCCGAAGACAGAACGGTGCGCTCCGAGACGCCCAGACCCATGGTCGGGTCGATGTAGACGGGGTAGACCGTCTCCGCGCCGCGCAGCAGCTGCAGGTCTGGCTTGATCGAAATAGACCCCTCCGCGACCTGGACGGGCAGCTCCGCGGTTGCGTCCCCTCCGTCCGGAGAAGCGGCCTCCGGTGCTTCAGCCTCACCTGCGGCGACGCCGATGGGTGCGCTGTGAAGCAGCTGGGTCTGCGTGCCGCCGTCGCCGGCGGAGTCCCACATCAGACCGGCCGGACCCTTGAAAACAGTGTTGCCGTCCTCGTCGATGGCGCGAAGCCCGCCGCCATGCCCGGGAGCTATCGTCAACCCCTGACCGGTCGCAGACAGCTCCACCTGGTTCAGAGCCGGGTTCGCCGCCGCCTCAGCGGTCTTGACCACCAGGACTTCCCGGTATCCCTCTGCCGTTGCCGTCAATTGCAGGTCGACACCGGTGAGGACTTCGGGGTAGGTAGCCGTGGCACCCTCGAGAACGGGCTTGGGAAGTTGCTGCGGCCAGCCCAGCGTGACCGATCCCTGCCCGGTTGCCAGCCGGATCATGTCCTTGCCGCTGCCGCCACCGGAGAACGCCAGGTCCACCACAGAGGACTTCGGACCGACTGAGCCGTCGGCCCGCCGCTCCAGCGTGACATCCACATCTCGCCACGAGCCGTCTTTCCCCTTGACCCTCTGCGGTGTCGTTGACTGTCGCAGGGTGAAGGTGCCATCCGGGTTCGCTACGCTCGTGGAGTACTCCGTCCGTTCCGACACCACCTCGACCGGCTCACCTGTCTGCGCAGCAAGCGCCGAGGCGTCCACTGCCGTGGTCGGACCTGATTTCGGTACCTGCGCTACCGCAGTGCCTGTTAGCGGGCCGAGTACTGAAGCGATCACTGATACGGCCGCCAGCGCGCCCGTTCTGTGGCGTGCATGACGCCACCCCCTACCCCTCACGACCCCACCCCTGAGCTACATGTTTGCTACACAGATTCGCCACATCCTCAGGTTTCGCCATGCACCAGTCAAGGGCCCACCCTGATGCCGCACAGTCAGAAAGCCGCAGGCCAGAGCTGGTTAAGCTCCACTTGGCAAGGCCACATTCGGCCACTGGAAGTAGCATGGTCCGCCGGGTCCTATCCGCACCCACCTGGACCGTTACCCGCCGACTACGCCGCCCCATCAGCCCCATCCGGCCAGGCGCAGCAGCGACCCACCCCGGTCACCCCCCGTACCGCCGGCAGAACCTCCGCGAACAGCAATAGCGATCGTTGCCATTCCGATACCCCGGGCAGGCATGCAAGCTCTTCCCGGCCTGCTTGTGCGACGGGCCGCCCCCGATGTGCAGAGGCGGGCGTCATGCTCGACCTCCACATCTGACGGGGCGTGCATGGCTCGGAGCGACGGCGTTGAGGAGAGAGATCTCTTCGGCCCAGGCATCACCCAGACGGTCGACGGTCCCCTGAGCCCAAAGCGGTTCACTCAGCGACCGCTGCAGCTCAACGAGAGAGAGGGAGGTACTCAAACCATGCCCACAAGCATGGGTGCGCACCCCGACCCCACAGGGCGGGACATCGCTCAGGTCGCGTCCCGCGCCTACCTTCACACAACCATACGAACGACGTTTAGGGGCCGGCGAGCCGGAAGCTCATGCGGCCGAAGGCCACCAGGTCACCGGCCTGGACGACGACCGGGCCGGTGACGCGCTGCCCGTTGACGGCGGTGCCGTTGGTGGAGCCGAGGTCGCGCAGCACCCACAGGCCGTCCTGGAGGCGCAGTTCGGCGTGCAGGCGGGAGACCGTCTCATGGCTGAGCCGCAACCCGTTGGCGGGGTCCCGCCCTATGCGCAGGGGGTACGGTCCGGGCTCCGGCAGCAGCAGTTTGGGCAGCCGCTCCGCCTGCCACGCCCGGCGCAGCCGCAGCGTGAAGGCGGACATCCGCTCCACCGAGCCGAACAGCCGCCTGGACCAGCGCCCTTCGGTGCGCAGGTCGGCGGTGAGCACGGCCAGCTCGTCGGGGCGCCGGGCGACCAGAGCCAGTTCCATGCGCCGCAGGAACGTGTCGTGCGACAGCTTGCCCTGCGCGGCGCCTTCCCTCAGCAGTCCCAGCGCACGGTCCCGTTCGGCGTCGGAGAGCCGAGCGGGGTACGTGTGGGACTCGAAAGCGGACGTCACGGACGTGATTGTCCGTCCGAGCGGGCCGGGGTGTCCAGACGGACCGCGTTGTCGGACCCCGTTGGTACGGTCTTGGTACGTGATCAGCGGGGGCGGGTCCGGGCGGCGACGCGTGCGGTCCGTTCGGCCAAGTGTCGTGCTTCCCGTTCTCGATCTTGCCAGGATTGGGGCGTTACGACGACGAGGGGATCACCAGTGCTGTTCGAGGTGTGGGCACCGCAGGCAGAGGACCGGGTCGAACTCCAACTTGAGGGTTCGGCGCACCGGTTGGAGCGCGATCCGGAGCGGGACGGCTGGTGGGTGGCCGAGGTCGAGGCCGGTGACGGCGCGCGGTACGGGTACGCGCTGGACGGCGGCCCGGTGCTGCCGGACCCGCGGTCGCGGCGCCAGCCGGACGGGCCCGACGGCCCGAGCGCGGTCGTCGACCACGCCGCGTACGCCTGGCGGCACGGGTCCCCGGCGCGCGGGCTGCGCGGGGCCGTGCTGTACGAGATGCACATCGGCACGTACACGCCCGAGGGCACCCTGGACGCGGCGGCGGCCCGGCTGGACCACCTCGTGGACCTGGGCGTCACCCATGTGGAGCTGATGCCGCTGTGCCCCTTCCCCGGGACCAACGGGTGGGGGTACGAGGGCGTGTCCCTGTGGGCCGTCCATGAGCCGTACGGCGGCCCGGAGGCGCTGAAGCGGTTCGTCGACACGGCGCACGGCCTGGGCCTGGGCGTGGTGCTGGACGTGGTGCACAACCACCTGGGCCCGTCGGGCAACTACCTGCCGGCCTTCGGCCCGTACTTCACCGACACCCACCACACCCCGTGGGGCGCCGCCGTGAACCTGGACGCGCCGGGCTCGGACGAGGTCCGGGCGTTCCTGCTGGGCAGCGCGCTGTCCTGGCTGCGCGACTACCGCGTCGACGGGCTGCGGCTGGACGCCGTGCACGCGCTGGCCGACACCCGGGCGCTGACGTTCCTGGAGGAGCTGACGGCGGCCGTGGACGAGCTGGGCGCCGAGCAGGGCAGGGAGCTGTTCCTCATCGCCGAGTCGGACCTGGCCGACCCGCGCACCACGGCCCCGCGCGAGGAGCGCGGCCTCGGCCTGCACGCCCAGTGGAACGACGACTTCCACCACGCCCTGCACACCGCGCTGACCGGCGAGTCCCAGGGCTACTACGGGGACTTCGCCCGTGCGCCGCTCGCCGCCCTGGCCAAAACGCTGAGCCACGTCTTCTTCCACGACGGGACGTACTCCACCTTCCGCGGCCGTACGCACGGCCGTCCGGTCGACCGGTCGCGGACCCCGGCGCACCGCTTCCTGGGCTACACCCAGACCCATGACCAGGTCGGCAACCGGGCCACGGGCGACCGGCTGTCGGCGTCGTGCTCCCCCGGGCTGCTGGCGTGCGCGGCGGCGCTGATGCTGACCGGGCCGTTCACGCCGATGCTCTTCATGGGCGAGGAATGGGGGGCGAGCACCCCGTGGCAGTTCTTCACCGACCACACCGACCCGGAACTGGCGGAGGCGGTGCGCAACGGACGGCGGCGGGAGTTCGCCGCGCACGGCTGGGCCGAGGAGGACGTTCCGGACCCGCAGGACCCGGCCACCCGGGACCGCTCCTGCCTGGACTGGACGGAGCGCGACCGGCAGCCGCACGCCCGGCTGCTGGCCTGGTACCGGGACCTGATCGGCCTGCGGGCCGCGCAGCCGGACCTGACCGACCCGGACCTGGCCGCGGTGCGGGTGGCGTACGACGAGGAGGCCCGCTGGCTGGCGTACCGGCGGGGGGACCTGCGGATCGCGGTCAACTTCGCCAAGGAGCCCGTCCGGATCCCGCTCGGCACGCGCGGGCGGGTCCTGGCGGCCTGGGAGCCGGTGGAGATGCCGAACGGGGACGGGATGATGACGCTGCCGGCGGAATCGTGCGTGGTGCTGGCGGACGTCTGAGCCCGCGCCCCGGGACCGGCGCCACGTCCCGGGCGGACCCCCATGCCCCGGTCCGGTGCGGGTCCGGGGCGGGTCCGGACCCGGGGCTAGTCCACGAGCGCGAGTTCGCGCGGGGTGGTGTTGAGGCGGCGGCCGCGGCCGTCCTCGGTGACCGTGACGATGTCCTCGATGCGGACGCCGAAGCGGCCCGGCAGGTAGATTCCCGGCTCGACGGAGAAGCACATGCCGGGGACGAGGGGCAGCTCCTCCCCCTCGATCATGTACGGCGGCTCGTGCGTGGTGACGCCGATGCCGTGGCCGGTGCGGTGGATGAAGTAGGCGCCGTGCCCGGCCGCGTCGATCACCGAGCGGGCCGCCCGGTCGACGTCCTGGCACGTCGCACCGGGCCGGACCGCCTCGACGCCGGCCTGCTGCGCCTCGCGCACCACGTCGTGGACGCGCCGCTCCTCCGGCGTCGGCTCGCCGACGTGGACGGTGCGGCTGGTATCGGAGCCGTAACCGTGCTTGAGGCCGCCGAAGTCGAGGACGACCATGTCGCCCCGCTCGATGACGCGGTCGCCCGCCTCGTGGTGCGGGTTGGCGCCGTTGGGCCCGGACCCGACGACGGTGAAGTCCACCTGTGAGTGGCCGGTCTGCTTGAGCAGCGCGGCCAGGTCGGCGGCGACGTCCGTCTCGCGGCGCCCCGCGAACCGTACGCCGAGGATCTGGCGGTACGCCTCGTCCGCGGCGGCACCGGCCGCTTCCAGACGGGCCAGTTCGGCGGCGTCCTTGACCGCGCGGAGCATGGGCAGGGCCTGGGTGAGCGCGGCGTACGAGGTGCCCGGCAACCGCTGCTGGAGGCCCAGGAGGTGCATGGACCAGGCGTTGTCGCTGATCCCGTAGCGGCCCTCGGGGTCGAGGAGCGGGGCGGTGAGCGCGTACGGGTCGATGCCGTCGGTCCAGTCCCGGAGGGTGAGGGCGGCGGCGCCCGCGGCCCGTTCGGCGTCAGGGGCTTCCAGGGCCGGCACCACGAGCACGGGGTCCCGGCCGGGCGCGAGGACGAGCAGCGTCAGGCGCTCGGTCTCGGCGGTGGGGCGGTAGCCGGTGAGGTACACCAGGTCGGGGCCGGGTGCGACGAGGAGCCCGGCCAGCCCGGCGGAGGCGGCGGCCCCGGTGGCGCGGGCCATGCGGGCGCGGTGGTCGTCGGCGGTGAAGGGGGCGGGAGCGCTGCCGCTGCGGCTGTCCATGACGGTCATCCTCGCCGGGTGCCGGGACCGGCGCGAGCGGGTATCCGGTCGGGTGGCCGGGGCATCGGGTCAGGCGGCCGGGGCATCCGGTCCGGCGGCGGGACTCAGGTCATGGGGACGACGAGGTCGGCCCGGTCGCGTCCGGCGGCGACCAGCCGGGCGTTGCGCTCGTCGGACTCGGCGACCCAGCGCTCGGCGTGGGCGCGGTCCTTGCCGAACCTGACGTGCCGTTCGACGAGGCGCTGGACGCGGTGGTGGTCGTCCAGCTCCAGGAACCAGACCTCGTCGAGGAGCGGGCGGACCGGCGCCCAGGGGCCGTCGTCGTGGAGCAGGTAGTTGCCCTCGGTGATGACGAGCGGCACCTCCGGCCCGACCGGGACGCTGCCCGCGACCGGCTCCTCCAGGGACCGGTCGAAGGCGGGCGCGTAGACGACGGTGCCGGGTTCGGGGGTGCGGAGGCGGGCGAGCAGGGCGGCGTACCCGGCGGCGTCGAACGTGTCGGGGGCGCCCTTGCGCCCGGCGCGCCCCAGGCGGCGCAGCTCGGCCTGGGCTAGGTGGAAGCCGTCCATGGGGACGAGGGCGGCGAGTGGGCCGAGGCGGTCGGCCAGCCGGGCCGCGAGGGTCGACTTGCCGGCGCCCGGCGCTCCGGCCAGGCCGAGGACGCGCCGGGTGCCGGGGACGGCGAGGCGGCGGGCGCGGGCGGTGAGCTCGGCGAGCTGCTGCGGGTCCATGGGAGCAGTGTGGCAGTCGGCCCGGCTGCTGGTCAGCCCCTTGTCATACGTATAACGTCTTCCTCATGTCGCACATCGCCCTCATCACCCTGGTCGTCCGTGACTACGACGACGCCCTCGCCTTCTACACCGGCGCCCTCGGCTTCGAGCTGGTCGAGGACACCGACCGCGGGGACGGCTCGCGCTGGGTCGTGGTCCGGCCGAGGGGGGCCGGGGCGGGTACGGGGTTGCTGCTGGCCCGGGCCGCCGGTTCGGCGCAGGAGGCGAGCGTGGGGGCGCAGACCGGCGGGCGGGTGGGGTTCTTCCTGCACACCGAGGACTTCGCCGCCGACCACGCGCGGATGCGGGAGGCGGGCGTGCGCTTCCTGGAGGAGCCGCGGTACGAGCCGTACGGGACGGTCGCCGTCTTCGAGGACCTGTACGGCAACCGCTGGGACCTCCTCCAGCCGGCCTGACCGTCCGGCGGCGGCCGCCCCGGCGCCGGGGTCCGGCCGCGTACGATCGCCGGATGCCCCTGCTCCAGCGCCTCCGCGCCGACCACGCCCCGGCCCTCCTCGCGTTCGAGCGGGAGAACCGCGCCTACTTCGCCGCCTCGGTGCCCGACCGCGGCGACGACTACTTCACGCGCTTCGACGACCGCCACCGCGAGCTTCTGGCCGAGCAGGCCCGGGGGCTGCACTTCTTCCACCTCGTGGTGGGCGACGGCGGCGAGGTGCTGGGACGCGTCAACCTGATCGACGTGGCGGACGGCTCCGCCGAGCTGGGGTACCGGGTGGCGCGGCGGGCGGCGGGACGGGGGCTGGCCACGGCCGCCGTCCGGGAGGTCTGCGAGCTGGCCGCCGGGGAGTACGGGCTGACCACCCTGCGGGCGGTCACGACGCCGGACAACGCCGGCTCGCGCGCCGTCCTGGCCCGTACGGGCTTCACCCCCACCGGGGAGGTCGACCTGGACGGCCGCCCGGGCCTCGCCTTCGTCCGCCGGTGCGCGGCGGACGGGCGGGCCGGGCGGAGTGCTCAGTCCTCGTCGGGGGTCAGCCTCAGCGAGACGGAGTTGATGCAGTAGCGCTGGTCCGTCGGCGTCGGGTAGCCCTCCCCCTCGAACACATGGCCGAGGTGGGAGCCGCACCGGGCGCAGCGCACCTCGGTGCGGACCATGCCGTGGGACCGGTCCTGGATCAGCTCGACCGCGTCGGAGTCCTTCGGGTCGTAGAAGGACGGCCAGCCGCAATGGGACGCGAACTTGGTCGTGGAGGTGAACAGCTCGGCGCCGCAGGCACGGCAGGAGTAGACGCCCCGGGTCGTGGTGTCGGTGTACTCACCGGTGAAGGCGCGCTCCGTGCCGGCCTCGCGGAGCACGTGGTACTCCTCGGGGGACAGCTCCGCGCGCCACTGCTCGTCCGGCTTCTCGACGTCGTACGCCATGTGCTCTCCTCAGTCGCGGCCCGACAGGCGGGCCAGGATCCTGGGGCCGAGGTCGGTCACGTCCCCGGCGCCCATGGTGAGAACGAGATCGCCGGGCCGGGCCATTCCCGCGACGACGTCCGGGACGGCGTCCTTGTCGGAGACGGCGGTGACCTCGGCGCCGGCGGCACGGGCCGCGTCGACGATCAGCGCGCTGGTGACGCCGGGGATCGGGTCCTCGCGCGCCGGGTAGATCTCCAGGACGGCCGAGGCGTCGGCGAGGGCCAGGGCCTGGCCCATCTCCTTGCCCAGTTCCTGGGTGCGGGAGAAGAGGTGGGGCTGGAAGACGACGAGGAGACGGGAGTCGCCCGCCGCGCCGCGCATGGCCTCCAGATCGGCGGTCATCTCGGTGGGGTGGTGCGCGTACGAGTCGATGACCTGGACGCCCGCGGCCTCGCCCTTGAGCTGGAGCCGGCGGCCCACGCCGGTGTACGCGGTGAGGGCCTGGGCCAGGGCGGCGGGGTCGATGCCGACGCGGGCGCCGGCGGCGAGGGCGGCGGCGGCGTTGTGGGCGTAGTGGCGGCCGGGCACCGAGACGGTGAAGGTGTGCTCGGTGCCGTCGAGGACGACGGTGACCTCGCTGGTCATGCCCTTGGGGGTGATCGCGAGGATCCGGGCGTCGGCGTCGTCCGCCTCGCCGACGCGGACGATCGTCAGGTCCTCGCGTCCGGCGACCCGGCGGGCCAGCTCGCGGGCGCCGGAGTGCTCGCCGACGACCAGGGTGCCGCCCGGGCGGATCTTGGCGACGAAGGCCTCGAAGGACTCGTAGATCTCGTCCATCGACGCGTAGTTGGCGTGGTGGTCCAGCTCGACGTTGAGGACGATCGCGACCTCGGGGTCGTACTTCTGGAAGCTGCGGTCGCTCTCATCGGCCTCGGCGACGAAGATCGCGCCGTCGCCGTGCAGGGCGTTGGTTCCGGGACCGGCGAGGTCGCCGCCGATGGCGTACGAGGGGGCGAGGCCCAGCTCGGTGAGGGCGACGGCGAGCATCGAGGTCGTGGTGGTCTTGCCGTGCGTGCCGGCCACGGCGATCGCGCGCAGCCCGGTCATCAGGGCGGCCAGCGCGTCGGAGCGGTGGACGACGGGGATGCCCAGCTCGGTGGCGCGGGCCAGCTCGGGGTTGTCGGCGCGGATGGCGCTGGAGACGACGACGCAGGTGGTGCCGTCGGCCAGGTTGCCGGCGTCGTGCCCGATGTGGACGGTCGCCCCGAGGGCCCGCAGGGACGCGGCGGTCTCCGACTCGCGCGCGTCACTGCCGGCGACCTCGGCCCCGCGCTGGGCGAGGATCCTGGCGATGCCCGACATTCCGGCGCCGCCGATGCCGATGAAGTGCGGCCGCTCCATGGCGGCGGGAATCGTGGCGGCGGGAACGGCGGGTGCCATGGGCGTCTCTCCCCGGGGTGCGGCGTCGTTGAGAGGCCCAGCCTATGCGGTGTCCGGCTCGTCGTTGTGCGCGAAGAGCTTCAGCACCGGCACGCCGACCTTGTGGCGGGCCCGGGAGGCCCAGTCCCGGTGGAAGAACTCCTCGACGTAGTGGGGCTTGGTCAGCACGATCACCTCGTCCGCGCCGGCCTCCTCCACGACGGCCTTCAGCTTGTCCAGCGGATGGTCCTCCACGACCTCGCCGACCGCTTCGCAGCCCGCTTCCCGCAGGGCGAGCAATGAGTGCTCCAGGCCCTGCCGGGCGGGGAGTCTGGCGGCTCTGCCCTCGGGCTCCTCGCCCTCCTTGACGGCTTCTCTCAGCTCCCCGAGGGCGACGTCGTCGATGGCCCGGAGCAGGACGACGGCCTGGTCGCCGCGGGGCTGCATCAGGACGATGAAGGACAGCGTCTCGTCCTCGTGGAGGGTGGTGACGAACTCCACGTCCACGGACGACAGCGGCTTCTCGATCATCAGAACGCTTGTGAACACTTCGGAGCCCTTCTGCGGAAACCATCCTTCCCCGTGTCCGCACGGGGACTGCGTGAGTAAGTCTGCCCACCGGAAGCTAACCGGAACGGAATATTCCGCTGTTTGGTCAGCTCCGGACGTAGCGCGTGAAGAGGAACCCGTCCTCCTCCAGGAGGGACGCCAGCGCGTACCGCTCCGGCACCTTCAGCGAAGGTCCGCCCGCGATCCGCTGCGCCCCGCCGGCCGTCAGCAGCGGCGACACCGTCAGACACAGTTCGTCCAGCACCCCCTCCGCCACCAGCTGCCCGAGCAGCCGTGGACCGCCCTCGGTGAGCTGGCGGGTCAGTCCCCGCCCGGCCAGCGCCCGCACCGCCCGCGCCGGCTCCACGCCCGGTCCGTCCCCGGCGACGATCACCTCGGCGCCGGCCTCCCGAGCCGCGCTTACCCGGTCCGGGGCGGCTGATGCGCCGGTGAGCACCAGCGTCGGCACGAGCGGCCCGGTGAACAGCGGAGCGGAGAAGTCCAGCTCCAGCGAGGCGCTGACCACGGCGATGGCGGGGGCCGGGCCCTGACCGGCCGCCGCCCGCCGCGCGGCGAAGGCCTCCCGCGCGCGTGCCGGGCGGTACCCCTCCTTGCGTACCGTCTCGGCGCCGACGATCACCACGTCGGCCAGCCCGCGCAGGGTGCCGAAGATCCGCATGTCGGTGTCGGACGAGATGGGCTGGGAACGCCCCTCGTGCTGGGCCGCCCCGTCCAGGGACGACACCATGTTGGCGCGCAGCCAGGGGGTGCCGGGCGGCCCCTGGTCGGGGTACGCGTAGGCCTCGGCCAGCTCGTCGAGGGACCACTCGCCCTCCGTGGGAGGGACGGTCCGGTCGGTCACGGGGAACAGGCGTCGCATGCCGTGCAGTCTGGCACGGCGATTAGAGTGAGGGATTGTGTCGACCAGTGCCAGTGCCATGACCGAAGCGGCCCCGCTGTCCTTGTGCGCCCGCGAGCCGCACGTCCCGGCAGACCGTCTGGTCGCCGAGATGGTGCCGCCGCCGCGCTTCGACGCGGTCCGCTTCGACACGTACATACCGGACCCGAACCAGCCGAGCCAGATACAGGCGGTCGAGGTCCTCAGCTCCTTCGCGGCCGGGCTCGGCGGCGCGCACGCGACCGGCGCCGGGCGGCGCCGCTGGTTCCAGAAGAAGCCGGCCGCGCCCACCGGGCCGCGCGGGGTGTACCTGGACGGCGGGTACGGCGTCGGCAAGACCCACCTGCTGGCCTCCCTCTGGCACGCCACCCCCGCCGAACCGGCCCTCAAGGCGTTCGGCACGTTCGTGGAGCTGACCAACCTGGTCGGCGCGCTCGGCTTCCAGCAGACGGTGGCCACCCTCAGCGGGCACCGGCTGCTGTGCATCGACGAGTTCGAGCTGGACGACCCGGGCGACACCGTCCTGGTGTCCACCCTGCTGGGCAAGCTGGTCGACGCGGGTGTGGCGCTGGCCGCCACGTCCAACACGCTGCCGGGCAAGCTCGGCGAGGGCCGGTTCGCCGCCGCCGACTTCCTGCGGGAGATCCAGGGTCTGTCCGCCCACTTCCGGCCGCTGCGCATCGACGGCGAGGACTACCGCCACCGCGGGCTGCCCGAGGCCCCGGCCCCGTACGCGGACGAGCAGGTGACCAGGGCGGCGTACGCCACGCCGGGCGCGTCGCTCGACGACTTCCCGCACCTGCTGGAGCACCTGGCCCGGGTCCACCCGAGCCGGTACGGCGCGCTGACCGACGACGTCCGGGCGGTCTGCCTGACGGGCGTGACGGCCGTGCCGGACCAGTCGACGGCGCTGCGCCTGGTGGTGCTGGCCGACCGGCTGTACGACCGGGAGGTCCCGGTCCTCGCCTCGGGGCTGCCGTTCGACAAGCTGTTCAGTGACGAGATGCTGAACGGCGGATACCGCAAGAAGTACTTCCGGGCGATCTCGCGGCTCACCGCGCTGGCGCGCGACGCCAAGGGGCTGGTCGCGCAGTAGGTTTGGGTGGCATGGCCCGTCCGGGGTCTGCATCGTTCCGAAGGGAATCCGGCATGGCCACCACGCGTCACGCGCACACCGTCTGGGAAGGCAACCTCGCCGAGGGCTCGGGCACCGTGTCCCTCGACTCCTCCGGCATCGGCCAGTACCCGGTCTCCTGGCCGGCCCGCGCCGAGGAGCCGAACGGCATGACCAGCCCGGAGGAGCTGATCGCGGCCGCCCACTCAAGCTGCTTCTCGATGTTCCTGTCCGGTTCGCTCACGAAGGCGGGCAACCCGCCGGCCCGGCTCACCACCAAGGCCGACGTGACCTTCCAGCCGGGCAAGGGCATCACCGGCATCCACATCACCGTGGAGGGCGAGGTCCCGGGACTGGACGAGGCCGGTTTCGGCAAGGCCGCCGAGGAGGCCAAGGCCGGCTGCCCGGTCAGCCAGGCGCTCACCGGCACCGAGATCACCCTCACCGCCAAGCTGGTCTGACACCGGGCGACACACGAGGCGACGTGGCTCGCACTGTTCACGTGTCACCACACTGCGTGATACACACGTGCGGGTCACGTCACACCTGTCCTGCCCCGGGGCCCCGGCCCCCGGGGTGCCGTCAGCAGGGAGTTGTTGCCTCGTGTCCGAACGGCTGTCCGCAACACGACGTCAGATCCTGGCCCGCACCGGCGCGTCCGTCGCCGGCATCGCCTTCGCCGGCGCCTTCTCGGAGCTCTTCGCCGGCTCCGCCGCCGCCCACGGCCGGGCCGGCTACGGCCCCCTCGTCGCCGACCCCGCCGGTCTGCTGGACCTGCCGAAGGGCTTCCGCTACGAGGTCCTCTCCCGCTCGGGCGACCCCCTCCGTTCCGGCGAGGGCAGGGTGCCGGGCAACTGCGACGGCATGGGCGCCTTCGCCGGCCGGCGCGGCCGCGTCCACCTCGTCCGCAACCACGAGAACCGCGCCTCCGCCCCCCTCGGCGTGCCGGCGGTCCGGGGCCTGACCTACGACACCGGCGCCAAGGGCGGCTGTACGGCGCTGGAGCTGGACGGGCGCAACAACGTCCTCGGGGAGCGCGTCGCCGTCGCGGGCACCGCCGTCAACTGCGCGGGCGGCCGGACGCCCTGGGGGACCTGGCTCACCTGCGAGGAGACCGAGGACCGGGCGGGCACCAACGGGTACGCCAAGGACCACGGATACGTCTTCGAGGTGCACCCCGGCGACCCGCTGCGCACCGGCGCCGTGCCGCTGACGGCGATGGGACGCTTCCAGCACGAGGCCGTGGCGGTCGACCCGTACAACGGGATCGTGTACGAGACCGAGGACGCCTTCACCAAGCCGTTCGGGCTCTTCTACCGCTTCCTGCCCCACCGGCCGCTCGGCGGCACCGGTTCGCTGCGTGCCGGCGGCGAGCTGGAGGCGATGCGCGTCCCGGGCGTGCCGGACCTGTCGGCCGTGCGGGAGCCGGGCACGGTGTTCGAGGGCGTCGAGTGGGTCCCCGTACCGGACAGCCAGGCGCGGGAGACGCCGATCCGGCTCCAGGACTTCGGCCCCAAGGGCATCACCCACGCCCAGAAGCTGGAGGGCTGCTACTGGGGCGGGCGCTGCGTCTACTTCGTCTCCAGCTTCGCCCGGTCCGCCGACGGGTCGGCCGCCGACCACTACGGGCAGGTGTGGAAGTACGACCCGCACCGGCGCCGGCTGACGCTGGTGGTCGTGTTCGGGCCGAGCAGTGACGTCCGGCTGCCGGGCGAGTCGCCCGACAACATCTGCCTGGCCCCCGGCGGCGGCCTGATGGTGTGCGAGGACGGCAACGGCGCCCAGCACGTGTACGGGCTGACCCGGCGGGGCGAGGTGTACGCGGTGGCGCGAGGCGCGCAGAACATCGGCACCCCGGAGCGACCGGAGTGGGGCGAGTTCGCGGGCGTCACCTTCTCCCCGGACGGCGGGACGATGTACGTCAACTGCTACACCCCGGGGACGACGTTCGCGGTGACCGGCCCCTGGAGCTGATCCGCCACGCCGGCGGGGGCGCGTTCACCGCCCCCGCCGGCGGCCGGTGCGGGGCCCGGCCGGGCGGGCCCCGCCGGACTCACCAGGTGACCGGCAGGGCCTCCGGGCCGCGGATCAGCGTGCTGCGCCGCCACGGCACCTTCCCGGGCGGCACCGCCAGGCGCGGCTCCGGGAGGCGGTCGAGCAGGGTGTCGACCAGCAGCTCGGTCTGCATCCGCGCGAGCAGCCCGCCCATGCAGTAGTGCGGGCCGTGCCCGAAGGCGAGGTGCGGGTTGGGGGTGCGGTCGACGTCGATCCGCTCGGGGTCGGGGAACACCCCCGGGTCGCGGTTGGCGGCGAGGTACGAGACGTAGACCGGCTCTCCCGCGCTGATCCGGACGCCCCGGATTTCCACGTCCTCCTGGGCGATCCGGGCCAGCCCGACGGCGGCCCGGTGCGGGATGTAGCGCAGCAGTTCGTCGATGGCGCGCGGCCGGACGGCGGGCTCGGCACGGAGCCGTTCGAGGAGGGCGGGCCGGGTCAGCAGGAGGAAGAACATCTGGCCGGTGTTGGCGGTGACGGCCTCCCCGCCGATCTGGAGGGGCCCCACGAGGCCGATCGCCTCCTCCTCGGTGATGTCGCCCCGCCCGACCGCCGCGCCCAGCAGCGAGACGACGTCCTCCTCCGTGCTGCCGCCGCGCGAGCGGATCGCCTCGGCGAACCAGCCGTACATGCCGTCCTTGGCCGCGGCGCTGGCGGCGGCGCCGCCCGAGGAGGAGACGATCTGCCGGGTCCAGGCGCTCATCCGCTCCCGGTCGGCGGCGGGCACGCCCATGACCTCGCAGACCACGGCGATGGGGAAGGGTTCCAGGATCCGCGCGGTGAGGTCCGCCGGGGGGCCGTCCGCGAGCAGCACGTCCACCAGTCCGTCGAGGACCTCCTGGGCGCGGGGGCGCAGCCGCTCCACTCCGCGCTGGGTGAAGGCGGGCGCCACGGCGGCCCGCAGCCGGTTGTGGTCGGGCTGGTCGGCGAAGGCGAGCGAGCCCCGCTTGGGCTTGAAGTGGGGCGCGAGCCGGGTGACCTGGCGGTCGGCGACGGGGGCGCGGGTGAAGCGGGGGTCGTTGGTGACCGCCCTGACGTCGTCGTAGCGGGTCACCAGCCAGGCCCAGCCCTCGCCGTGGGGCAGTTGGACGCGGCTGACCGGCCCCTCCCGCATCAGCTCCGCGAGCACCGGGTCGAACTCGGTGCCGCTGATGTCCAGGGCGGGCCAGTGCCGCACGGGTGGCGGACCCAGGATGGGCCGTGTCGCGGTGTCCTCGGTCATGGGTCCGTCCGTCCCTTCGGTGGCTGCGGTTCCCCCTCACGATCACCCGGGCGGGGCGGGACATCGCGCTGGACTACTCCGGACGGAAGCGGGATGCACACCCATTCCCACGATGATCATATATTTTCCGCCTGTGATCTCTTTTGTACGCAGGGTGTCGGCCGCTGTCGTTCTGTGCCCCCTTCTCGCGGGCTGCGGCGAGGCCGCCGTCTCCCGCCCCGCCCCGCCCGGGCGACCGCCCGCCGCCGTGAGCCCCTCTCCCGCCGGGACACCGCCGAGGGCCGCGCCGGACACCGCGCCAGGCACCCCGCCGGGCTCCGCCCCCCGGGGCACCGCGCCGAGGACACCGCCCACCATGGCCCCCGGCCCCGGCGGCCTCACGCCCGTCTTCGAACGGGGCCCCGCGACGGCCGGCCGGACCGTGGCGCTCACGTTCGACGCCGACATGACCGCGGACCAGGGCCCCCGGGCGGCGAACGGCGAACGGTTCGACAATCCCCCGCTGATCGACACGCTCCGCCGCCTGGATGTCGACGCGACCGTCTTCATGACCGGGCGCTGGGCCGAGCAGTACCCCGACCAGGCCAGGGCCATCGGCAACGACCCGCGCTTCGAGATCGCCAACCACTCCTACAGCCACCACGCCTTCACGACACCCTGCTACGGGCTGCCCACGCTGGACCGGCAGGACATGGCCACCGACGTGCGCCGCGCCTTCGACGCGTTCCGCGCGGCAGGAGCGCGCAACGTCGTCCCCTACTTCCGCTTCCCCGGGGGCTGTTACGACGAGGGGGCGCTGCGCGCGCTGACCTCCGCGCGGGTGACGGCCGTGCAGTGGGACGTGGTCAGCGGCGACGCCTTCGCCACCGACGCCGACGCGGTCGCCGAGCAGGTGCTGGCCGGGGTACGGCCCGGGTCGCTGGTGGTGATGCACTGCACCCGCAGCGCCGCGCCCGTCACCGAGCGGGCGGTCCGGCGCATCGTCCCGGAGCTGCGCCGGCGCGGCTACCGCTTCGTCAAGGTCTCGGAGCTGATGGGCGCCGGGCGGGAGGGCACGGACTTGCCTTAGGGCGCACTCCAACCCCTAGCGTCGGGACCACCACTGACGAGGGGACACATCGTGCGCTACACACTCTTCGGCCGGACCGGTCTGCGCGTGAGCGAACTGGCGCTCGGCGCCATGGTCATGGGCGACGACGACACCAGCGGCCGCATCCTCGACGCGTACGCGGAGGCGGGCGGCAACTTCGTCGACACGGCCGATGTCTACGGCGGCGGCGCCTCCGAGACCGTCCTCGGCAAGCTGCTCGACGGCCGCCGGGACCGGTTCGTGCTGGCGTCCAAGTACACCTGCGCGACCCGCGAGGGCGACGTGAACTCCGGCGGCAACCACCGCAAGAATCTGGTGCGGTCCGTCGAGGAGAGCCTCGCCCGGCTGCGCACCGACCGTCTCGACGTGCTGTGGGTGCACGCGCGCGACGTGTACACGCCGGTCGAGGAGGTGATGCGGGCGCTGGACGACCTCGTACGCGCCGGGAAGGTGCTCTACCTCGGGGTGTCCGACTGGCCCGCCTGGGAGATCGCCCAGGCGAGCACCCTGGCCGAGCTGCGCGGCTGGACCTCCTTCGCCGGTTCCCAGCTCCGCTACAACCTGCTGGAACGCACCGTCGAGCGGGAGCTGCTGCCGCAGGCACGCGCCTACGACCAGACCGTCATGGCCTGGGCGCCGCTGGCGGCCGGGAAGCTCACCGGCAAGTACCGGCGCGGCGAGCCGGGGCGGCTGTCGGCGGACGGGATGCGGGAGGACGACCGGGAGGCCGGGGTGATCACCGCCGTCCTGGACATCGCGGAGCAGGGCGGCTGGACCCCGGCGCAGGTGGCGCTGGCCTGGCTGCGCGGCCGCCCCGGCAACATCGTGCCCCTGGTCGCCGCCAGCCGGCCCGGCCAGCTCGCCGACAACCTCGGTTGCCTGGACGTACGGCTGGACGCGGACGCCGTGGCACGGCTCGACCGGGTGAGCGCGGTGCCGCTGGGCTTCCCGCACGACTTCCTGGCCGAACCGGGCATCGTGCGCAACGTCTACGGCGACCGGCACGCGGACATCGACGACCGGCGCACCTGGCGCGCGTCCCGGTCGGTCCGCGGCTAGGGCGTGTTCCGAGCCGGGCGGGGCGGCCTCGTCAGCCGGAGCAGGCGGTGCGCTCCGCCTCCCGCCACTCGCACACCGGGCACAGGGTGATGCCCTTCGTCGACTCCGGGTACTCGGTCGGCTCCTGGCACAGCACGCACGCGGCGTACGGCTGCCCGTCCTGCGCCCGCTCCCGGGGCTCGGCGTCCCGGGCGGCCGGCGTCTCACCGTACGAATCGTCCATACGTCCGAGCGTACTCACTCCCGGACGGCGGTGAGCCGGCAGGCGAGCGCGACCGCGCCCGCCGCCAGCGCCGCCGCGGCCGCCAGCGGGAGCAGCGGCACCGCGACCCTGCCGGTGAGGTTGCCGGTCACCAGGCCGGTCACGGCGGTGTTGGCGGGCGAGCCGGTGGTCACCAGGGCCAGCAGGGCGGCCGCCGTGATCGCGGCGAAGGACCAGCCCGGGGCGGGCAGCAGCGGGCGGGTCAGCAGGGCGCCCACGGCCGCGCCGAGCAGCACGCAGACCGCCCCGGTGAGCAGGCCCGCGGCGGTGGCGGGCAGCAGCGGCACGGCGGTCCGCCCGTCGGCGGCCACCGGCGCGGCCGCCACCGGCACCACCAGCAGCGCGGCCGCTCCCGGCACGGCCGCGCCCAGGGTGCCGGTGAGGACCGCCGCGAGGTGGACGCGGACGCGGCCGGCCGCCGCCGCGGTGACGTTCCGGGCGGCCGGGGGCTCCTGGTTCAGGCAGATCCGTACGAGCCAGGCGGTGACCGGCAGCAGGGGGGCGGAGGCGTAGCCGAGGGCGCCGAGGAGCGGTTCCCCGACGCGTATGCCGACGGCGAGGAACGCCACGTACAGCAGGAGCGGCGGGAGCCAGCGCTGGGAGCGCAACAGCAGGGCGGTCCGGTAGCGGAGGAGCGCGGTCATGTGGTCCTGCTCGTGATCGTCCCGGGGCTCACCCGGTGGATGTGCCACGCGGGGCGGGCCGTCAGCAGCTCCCGCAGCAGCGCGTCGGACTGGGCGGCCGGCACGGTGAACGTCACGTCCCCGCCGGGGCCCGTGGTGTACACGGGCGAGCCGGGAAGCCGGTCGGCCCGCAGCTCCGCGAGACGGCCGCCCGACGCCACCACCCGCACCGGCGGCTGCGCCCCGGCGGTCGGTGAGGGACCGGGCCGGGCGGTGCGCGGACGGGTCTCGAGGCGGCCGCCGCGTACCGCGTACACCGCGTCCGCCGCGCCTTCGAGCCGCCGCGGGTCGTGGTCGACGAACACCACCGTCCCGCCCGCCGCGACCCGCTCCTCCACCGCCCGGTCCAGTTCCGCGCGGGCCGCCGCGTCCAGACCGGTCCACGCCTCGTCCAGGACCAGCAGGCCGGGTTCGGCGAGCAGCGCCTGGGCGACGGCGACCTTCTGGCTGGTGCCCTTGGACAGTTCGGCCAGCGGGGTGCGGGCGTGGGCCGCGGCCCCGAACCGCTCCAGCCACGCGGCTGCCCGCTCCGCCGCGGTACGCCGCCGGAGCCCGTGGACGCGCCCGAGGTGGACGAGGTAGCCGGTGGCGGTGAACGGCAGGGCGGCGGGGAAGCGCTCGGGGACGTACGCCGTGCGTCGGGGCCGGCCGGTGACGCGGCCCTCGGTCGGGGCGTCGATCCCGGCGATCAGCCGCAGCAGCGTCGACTTGCCGCTGCCGTTGCCGCCCTCGATCCGGACCAGGGCGCCCGCGGGCAGCCCGAGGTCGGCTCCCCGCAGCACCCATGGTCCGGTCAGGCCGTAACGGCGGCCGACGTGGTGGAGGTTCAGCTCTGCTTCGCCTTCTCGGGGGTCAGCTCGCTGGGGCGTACCACCACGAAGCCCTCGCCCTGGAGCATGAGCTGTACGGCCTCGCCGGAGCCGCCGCGCAGCATCGAGCCCAGGGACTGCGAGCGGTGCAGCGACGTGTCGAGCTGGGCGCTCCAGCCGACGACGGCGTCGGTGTCGACGTACACCGGCTGGTGGGTGGTGACCGGGATGACCACGGGGTTGCCCTCGCAGATGACGGCGAGCTTGCCGTACCCGGTGAAGACGCTGTTGAACAGGCCGCCGCCGGTCATCCCGGCGCCCTTCACGGTCTTGATGTCGTACGAGAGGGTGGCGTCGAAGCACAGGACGTTGCGGCCGTTGACCGTGAGCGCGTCGCCCTGCTCGATGTCGACGATGAAGCAGTTCTGCGCCTCGTGCGCGAACCACGCCTCGCCCTGGCCGCGGACGGCCATCAACGGCAGGCCCTCGCCGGTGACGGCCCGCTTGAGCATGCCGCCCAGGCCCTGGCCCTTGCGCTCGAACTGGAGGTTGCCGCGGTAGGCGATCATCGATCCCTGCCGGGCGTGCATCTCGCCGTTGACCACGTACTTGACCGACTTCGCGTTCTGGAGGGTCATGCCGGGCACTGCCGCCTGCTGCGCCATGTTCTCGGACGCGAAAAGATCGCTCTTCATGCGGGCATGGTGTCCCGGAACCCCTTGTTCCGCCAAGAACGGCTGTCCGGCGGGCTGGCAGACTGTGCGGGTGAGCAGTGATGACGCCCCCCAGTTCGTCCTTCCCCTCGTCGTCCGCGTCGAGCGTTCCGAGCCCCCCGCGCGCACCGACGCGCTGGAGACCGCGGCCCGCGCGGTGCTCGTGCTGCTGTCGGACGAGCGGGCGCACGGCGACGGGGAGTGGGCCGGGGCCGTGCGCGGCTGGGAGGACGCCCGCATCCGCAAGGTGGTGCGCCGGGCGCGCGGCGCGGAGTGGCGCAAGGCGGCGGAGTTGCCGGGCATCACGGTCACGGGCGGCACCGCGGAGGTACGGGTCTTCCCGCCGGTCCCGCTGGACGGCTGGCCCAAGGAGCTGGCCAAGCTCCAGGTGTCGGGCACCGAGCTGGACGACGACGGCGAGCCGGGGACGCCCGCTCCCGGGCGGGCACTGCTGTGGCTCAACCCGGACCTGCGCATGTCGACCGGCAAGGAGATGGCGCAGGTCGGCCATGGCGCGCAGCTTCTGTGGCGGGCGATGGCGGAGGAGGACCGCGCGGCCTGGCGGCAGGCCGGGTTCCCGCTCGCCGTGCGCACCGCGCACCCCGACCGGTGGGCCCGACTCAGCACGAGCGGACGGCCGTTGGTGCGGGACGCGGGCTTCACCGAGATCGCTCCCGGGTCGTGCACGGTGGTCGCCGACTTTCCTCCCCGGGGCGACTGAACGTTCCCTTCCCTGTATACGTACCTCCCAGTAATGCCATCAGGTTCGGGAGGCACCACCTTGTTGTTGCGACGCATCAACGGCTCGGCACTCATCATCGCGGCCCTCGTCGCCACGGTCGGCGCGCTGGCGTTCCCGGTCTGGTCGTACGCCGACCGCTCGGGAACCGGCCAGGCCAACCTCAACGCGTCGACCGTGGCGACCCAGTGGGGACCGCTGTCGGCGACCGACCGTGACTTCCTGGTGAAGGTCCGGCTGGCGGGGCTCTGGGAGCTGCCCGCCGGCCAGCAGGCGATCGAGCGGGCGCCGAGCCAGGCCATCAAGGACACGGGCGACCACCTCGTCGTCGGCCACACCGACCTCGACCAGCGGGCGCGCGACGTGGCGGCGAAGCTGGGCGTCGAGCTGCCGAACCAGCCGACGGAGCAGCAGCAGGGCTGGCTGCGCGAGCTGTCGGCGGCGAGCGGCGAGGAGTACGAGCGGAAGTTCGCCAACCTGCTGCGCAACGCGCACGGCAAGGTCTTCGCGCTGGTCGCCCAGGTGCGGCACACCACGCGCAACACCCTGATACGGCAGCTCGCGTCCGACGCCAACCAGACGGTGCTGGACCACATCACGATGCTGGAGGCGACCGGCAGGGTCGACTTCGACGCGATCGCCAACGAGGCGGCGGGCGGCGCGACGGCGAGCCCGTCCGGTCCGCCGGCGCCCAACGGCAACCTGCCCCCGGCGCCGTCACCGGCCGTGCCGACGGGGACGGACCAGTCCTTCACCTCCCGGCCGTCGACGCAGCCCGGTCCGCCGACCGCGATCAACACCAACCGGCCCTGACGGCCCGCCTCCGACGCCCGGTCGCAAGCCCCGGCCGTAACCTCAAATGAAGCTCTGAACTGCGGTTCTCCCGTTTCGGGCTTCCACCGCCGGGGCCATTACCCTTCCGACCGACGCAGAAGGAGGGGGACATGAGGGAACTGGGTACCGGCATCGGCTGGCGTCCGGAGATCGCGGACGCGGTGGAGGGGCTGGCCGGCGTGGACTGGGTGGAGGTGGTGGCGGAGAACATCTGCGCCGGCCACCTCCCCGACCCCCTGCTGCGGCTGCGCGAGCGGGGCGTCACCGTCGTCCCGCACGGCGTGTCACTGGGTCTGGGCGGTGCGGACCGGCCGGACGAGGGGCGGCTCGCGGAGCTGGCGGCGAAGGCCACCGCGCTGGGGGCACCGCTGGTCACCGAGCACATCGCCTTCGTACGGGCCGGGGGGCCGCTCACCGCCTCTCCCGCGCTGGAGGCGGGGCACCTGCTGCCGGTGCCGCGCACCCGGGACGCGCTGGACGTGCTGTGCGAGAACGTGCGCATCGCCCAGGACGCGCTGCCGGTCCCGCTGGCGCTGGAGAACATAGCGGCGCTGTTCTCCTGGCCCGGCGAGGAGCTGTCGGAGGGGCGGTTCCTGGCCGAGCTGGTGGAACGCACGGGCGTCCGCCTCCTGATCGACGTGGCGAACCTGCACACCAACCACGTCAACCGGGGCGAGGACCCGGCGAAGGCCCTGGCGGAGCTGCCGGTCGAGGCCATCGCCTACGTGCACGTGGCGGGCGGGATCGAGCGGGACGGCGTCTGGCACGACACCCACGCCCACCCGGTCCCCCGGGCCGTCCTGGACGTCCTCGCGGACCTCTCCTCGCGGGCGGCCCCGCCGGGCGTCCTGCTGGAGCGGGACGACGACTTCCCGCCGGCCGAGGAGCTGGCGGCCGAACTCACCGCCATCCGCGAGACGGTCCGGGCGGCGGCCCCCGCCAAGGCGGCCGTGACCCCTGCCGCGGGCCGCGCGCGGGAGACGCTCCCCGCGAAGGTGCCGGCCCTGGTCGGCGCGGGCGAGGACACGGGCCGGGACCTCCACCGGGACCCGGCGGGCCCGGCGCTCACCACGCACCCCCCGCAGTCCCCGCACCCGGCCGGTACGGCGCACGGGGCCGGTCCCCGGCCGCGGCCCGTTCCGCCACGGCTCACGGCGACCGGGAGCGGCGGGACCGGGGCCCGGGAGCGGCTGGGGATCGCCCAGGCCGCCCTGCTGTCGGCACTGGTCGCCGGGACGCCCGCGCCCGAGGGCTTCGACCACGCGCGGCTGCGGGTGCAGAACAGGGCGCTGGCCGCCAAGCGCGCCGGTGTCGTCGCCAAGGTCGCGCCCGAGCTGCCGGAGATCCTCGGCGGCGGGTACCGCGCCGCGTTCCTGGCCTACGCCGGTTCCCGCCCCATGCGCGGCGGTTACCGGCGCGACGCGCTGGACTTCGCGGAGCACCTGCTGGTCGCCGGGCGGCCGGAGGACCCCGTCGCCCGCCGGAGGCTCACCGCCTGGTGGCAGGACCGGGCCGGGGCACGGCCACCGGGCCGGGCCGGCCGGCTGGTGCGTGCCGCCCGCGCCGCGTTCGTGGGGAGGCGGGCCGCGTGATGAACATCCTCGCACTCCTGCTGTACGTCGCCGTCGCCGTCTCCTCGGCCCTGCTCATCGGCGGGGTGGCCGCCTCCCGACGCGGGCCCGGCGGCTCCGTCCACTACCGGGTGGAGGCCGCGTTCCTCAACGGCGGGCCCGCCCGGGTCGTCGACTCTGCCCTCGCCTCGCTGGCCGCGGACGGCCGCGTGGCCGTCGGCGGGCCGGGCATCGTCCACGTCGTACGCCCCGTCGGGCAGGACCCCGTCGAGCGCGCGGTGCTGGACACCATCGCCGCCGCGCCCAGCGGCGCGCTGCACACGGTACGGCTCGCGGCCATGCGCCACCCCGCCGTCCAGGAGGTGGGCGACCGGCTCGCCGCCCGGGGGCTGATCGTGCCGCTCGGGGCGGGACGCGTCTGGCGCCGCCGGAGCGCCGCCCAGGCGGCGGGCTGCGTGCTGCTCTTCATCGCCTCCGTCGCCGGGACGATCGCCGAGTACGCCACCGCCGACGTGAGCGACCTGCCGTTCCCGTTCGTGGTGAAGGTGCTGCCCGCGCTGATCGCCGGTGTGGTGATCGGGATCATCTGCGGGGCCGTCGCCCGGCGCCGGCTCACCGGGGCGGGCCGCCGTGCGCTCGCCGCGTACCGCCGGGCGCACGCCCACCTGACCGGGCCGGGGGACCTGGTGGCGGTGCACGGGCTGCGCGCGCTGCCCGACCTCGCGCTCCGCGAGCAGTTGGTCACGGCCGCGCGGACACCCGCCCGGAGGAGCGACGGCGGCGGCACGGAGCAGGACGGTCTCTTCGCGGCCACCACGGTCACCGTGTGGTGCGCGAGCGCCGACACGGGCGGCTCCGGTTGCGGGGGCGGCTGCGGGGGCGGCGGGGGCGGCGGCTCCGCGTGCAGCGGCGGATCGGGCTGCGGCAGCGGCTCCGGCGGCGGTTCCGGCTGCGGGGGCTCCAGCGGTGGTTCGAGCTGCGGTGGCGGTGGCGGTTGCGGCGGGGGTGGCGGCGGCGACTGACCGGACCGACAACCCCCCAACGTACCAATTGCGCACGGGAGTTGACCGGATGTCCGGCAACCGCACGTACGCCCCGGGTGCCGCCCGCTAGCGTGCACAACACCATGCGACCCCACCCCGGCACCGGCCTGGTCGTCGTCGCCCTGACGGCGACCCTCGCCGCCCTCGTGTTCCCCGTCTGGTCCTACGGCGACCGCGCCGGCACCGGCGCCGCCCGCTCGGCGGCCGGTGCCGTGCCGACCCGGTGGGGCCCCTTGTCCACCGCCGACCGCGACTTCGTCGTCCGGGTGCGGCTGGCCGGGCTCTGGGCGCTGCCGGCCGCCCAGCAGGCCACCGGCCGCGCCCCCAGCCGCGTCACCGAGGCCGCCGGGCGGCACCTCGCGGACGACCACACGTACCTCGGCGTCCGCGTCCGTGACGTCGCCGCCCGGCTCCGGATGCCGCTGCCGAGCCAGCCCACCGAGGAACAGCGGGGCTGGCTGGAGCGGTTGACCGAGGCGCACGGGCCCGCCTACGAGCCGGTGTTCGCCGGCCTGCTGCGCCGGGCGCACGGCGGGCTGTTCTCGGCGGCCGCCGAGGTCCGCGCCACCACCCGCAACACCCTGGTCCGCGCGCTCGCCGACGACACGGTGCGCCTGCTCCTCGGGGACCTGACCGCCCTGGAGGCCATCGCCGCGCCCGGGCACGCCGTGTCCACATCGTGAAAACCCGGTGGCGCCGCGTTCACCCTCTCGCGTAGAACTCGGGCATGTTCTGGGTGCCCTTCCTGGTGGTGACATGGGCCGTGGCGGCCGTCAGCTGCGCGCGGCTGTGCCTGGCAGCCGTCGAGGCCGCCCAGCCGGTCCCCGCCGTCACCGCGGTGGACCGGGAGCGTGAACTGAGCCTGTACGAGGCGGCGTTCCTGGCCGGCGGGCCGCAGCGGGTCACCGATCTGACGCTGGTGTCGCTGCACCGGAGGCGGCGGCTGTGGCTCGCCCACACCGGGTGGGCCACCGTCGTGGACCCGGACCCCGAGGGCGCGGACGACCTGGAGAGGTCGGTGATCGGGGCGATAGGGCCGGAGGGCCAGTCGCGGATAGCGGCGGTCCGTGCCACTGCCTCCGCCGCCGACGCGGTGCGGGCGCTCGCCGACCGGCTGGTCGCGGCGGGGCTGGCGGTGCCCGACGGCGCCAGGTCCGCCATCGTCTCGGCGCTGCGGGCGGTGCGGCTGGCGGCCCTGCTGACGGTCGTGCTCGCGGCGGGTACCGCGCTGCTGCTCCCCGCGGGACAGGGGCCGGACGCGCGGGGGCTGACCTGGTTCGGGCTCCCGCTCGTGCTCACGCTCGGCTGTCTGGTCATCGCGCGCGTCGAGGTCCGCCCGTACACCCGCTGGGCCTCCCCCACCGGGCAGCGGCTGCTGACGAGGGTGCGCGCGGGCGATCCGCTCGCCGCCGTCGCCATCGGCGGGGTCCATGCCCTGGACGACCCGGCGCTGCGGGCGGCGCTGGCCCCGGAACCGCGGCGGGGCCGGTGAGGACGCCGGTGCGGACGCCGGTGCGGCGCGCTGGCCGCGCGCCGCACCCGGTGCCGGACCCGGTGTCGCTGGAGCGGCGGGCGAAGTGGCCGGCCGTCTGATCTTCCGGGTCGGTGGGGTGACGTGCGGGGGCGTCCGGGACACCGTGCCCGCCCGTCACCGGGTCGGTCAGGTCGAGGCCGTCAGGCGAGACCCGCGACCAGATCGGCGACCGACTTGCGCCGGCCGGTGTAGAACGGGACCTCTTCGCGGACGTGCATCCGGGCTTCGGAGGCACGCAGGTGGCGCATCAGGTCCACGATCCGGTAGAGCTCGTCCGCCTCGAAGGCGAGGATCCACTCGTAGTCGCCCAGCGAGAACGAGGCGACCGTGTTGGCGCGGACGTCCGGGTAGCCGCGGGCCATCTTGCCGTGGTCGGCGAGCATCCGGCGACGGTCCTCGTCCGGCAGCAGGTACCAGTCGTAGGAGCGGACGAAGGGGTACACCGAGACGTAGTCGCGGGGCGTCTCGTCGGCGAGGAACGCCGGGATGTGCGACCGGTTGAACTCGGCGGGGCGGTGCAGTGCCATGTTCGACCAGACCGGCTCCAGCGCGCGGCCGAGCTTCGTGCGGCGGAAGAGGTTGTACGCCTCCTGGAGCGCGTCCGAGGTCTCGGCGTGCCACCAGATCATCAGGTCGGCGTCGGCCCGCAGACCGGACACGTCGTACGTGCCACGGACGGTGATGTCCTTGGCGGCGAGCTGGTCGAAGAGTTCCTGGACCTCGTCGGCGAAGCCGGTCCGGTCCTCGGGCAGGACGTCGCGCAGCTTGAAGACGGACCACAGGGTGTAGCGGATGACCTCGTTGAGGTCCTTCGCCTTCTTACCGGCGTTCGGGATCTTTTCGGGCGCACTCATGGGGCTATTCTCGCTCGTCGCTCAGGGTGCCGTGCGCCAGGGTCGGCGTGGCGAGGATCTCGTCGGCCGCACGCCGGGCGCTCGCGATGGTCGCGGGGATGCCGACGCCGTCGTACACGGCTCCGCAGACGCGCAGGGCGGGCAGCCGGGCGACCGCCTCGCGGATGCGCGCGACCCGGGCGAGGTGCCCGACGGGGTACTGCGGCAGGCCGCCGATCCAGCGGGTGACCTCGGTGGCGACGGGCCGGGCGGCCAGGCCGGTGGCGTCGCCGAGGTCCTTGAGGGACACGGCAACCAGGTCGGCGTCCTCCCGGTGCAGGTGGTCCTCCTCGCCGTGGCGGCCCACGGAGGTGCGGAGCACGACCAGGTCGCGGGAGCCCTCGTCGGTCCACTTCCACTTCTGCGACGAGAAGGTGGACGCCTTGATGGTGCGGCCGTCGACGGGCGGGACGAGGAAGCCGGAGCCCGGGGGGAGGACACCCGCCACGTCCGCGCGCCGGAAGGCGAGGGTGACCAGGGCCATGGAGGCGTATTCGACGGCGGCGAGTTCCGCGGCGGCCGCCGGGGCCTGGCCGGCGAGGAGTTCGGCGGCGGACCAGGCGGGGGTGGCGACGACCACCGCGTCGGCGTGGCGGACGCGGTCGCCGGTACGGACGTCCCAGCCACCCCCGGGGGACGGGGTGAGGGCGTGGACGGGCGTGTCGGTGAGGACCTCGCCGCCCCGCGCGGTGATGGCGTCCGCGACGGCCCCGGGCAGGGTGCCGATGCCGCCCTCGATCCCCATGAAGGCGGGCCCGGTGGGCTGCCGCGCCTGCTGGAGGGACCGGACGGCTTCGGTGAGGGTGCCGTGGGTACGGGCGGCGTCGAAGAGCTTGGGCACGGCGGCGCGCATGGAGATGGCGTAGGCGTCCCCCGCGTACACCCCGCCGAGGAGGGGTTCGACGAGCCGGTCGACGACCTCGCGGCCGAGGCGGTCGGCGACGAAGCGGCCGACGGCGATGTCGTCCCCGAGGGCGGCCGGGTCGGCGGGGGGCAGGTCCGCCTCGTGCGCGATGCGGGCGAGGCCCTCGGACGACAGGAGTCCGGCGAGGGCGGCCGCGTCGCCGGGGACGCCCATGACGTGGCCCTTGGGCATCGGCCGGAGCGCGTCCCGGGTCCACACGGCGGCGGTCGCGGTGGCCGGCGGCTGGAGGCGGTCGCCGAGGCCCACGGCGCGGGCCAGGTCGACGGCCTCGGGGCGGCGGGCGAGCATCGACTCGGCGCCCAGGTCCACCGGGGCGCCCTCGATCTCGCCGGCGTGCAGCTTGCCCCCGAGCCGGGTGGTGGCCTCCAGCAGGGTCACGCGCTGTCCGGCGGTGCTCAGCCGGTGGGCCGCGGCGAGGCCCGCGATGCCGCCGCCGATGACGACGACGTGGCCGCTGCTGGGGGTGTCACCCGTGTCCGCGTTCATGACCCCACTCTCTCAAACGCCGTTGCCGGTCCCGACGGTGACCGGTCGGGTCGGGGTCGCACGTCGTAGCGTGTCCCGCATGGGAAAGCTGGGACGAGAACGACTGGTGGTCATCGGCGGGGACGCGGCGGGCATGTCGGCCGCGTCGCAGGCCCGCCGGCTGAAGGGCCCGGACGAGCTGGAGATCGTCGCGTTCGAACGCGGCACCTTCACCTCGTACTCGGCGTGCGGCATTCCGTACTGGGTCGGTGGTGACGTCGACGGGCCGGACCGGCTCATCGCCCGTACGCCGGAGGCGCACCGCGAACGCGGCATCGACCTGCGGCTGCGCACCGAGGTGACCGCCCTCGACCCGGACGGCGGGCGGGTGCGGGTGCGGGACGCCGAGTCGGGCGCCGAGTCGTGGGAGGGCTACGACAAGCTGGTGATCGCCACCGGCGCCCGCCCGGTGCGGCCGCCGCTGCCGGGGATCGACGCGGCCGGTGTGCACGGGGTGCAGACCCTGGACGACGGCCAGGCGCTGCTGGACACGCTGGACGCCTCCGGGGGGTCGCACGCCGTCGTGGTCGGCGCCGGTTACATCGGCGTGGAGATGGCGGAGGCGCTGCTGAAGCGCGGCTACGAGGTGACCGTCCTCAACCGGGGCGAGCAGCCGATGTCGACGCTCGACCCCGACATGGGCCGGCTGGTGCACGAGGCGATGGACGGGCTCGGCATCACCACGGTCGGCGGCGCGGAGGTCACCAAGATCCTCACCGGGGACGACGGCCGGGTGCGGGCGGTGGCGACGGAGTCCGCCGAGTACCCGGCGGACGTGGTCGTCCTGGGCATGGGGGTGGCGCCCGAGACGGGGCTGGCGCGGGAGGCCGGGCTGCCGGTCGGCGTGTACGGCGGGCTGCTCACCGACCTGTCGATGCGGGTGCGCGGCCGGGAGGAGATCTGGGCGGGCGGTGACTGCGTGGAGGTGCTGGACCTGGTGTCCGGCCGGGAGCGGCACGTACCGCTGGGCACGCACGCCAACAAGCACGGCCAGGTCATCGGCTCCAACGTGGCCGGCGGGTACGGCACGTTCCCGGGGGTCGTCGGGACGGCGGTCAGCAAGGTGTGCTCGCTGGAGATCGCCCGTACGGGCCTGCGCGAGAAGGACGCGGCGGCGGTGGGGCTGCGGTTCGTGACGGTGACCGTGGAGTCGACCAGCAGGGCCGGGTACTACCCGGGGGCTGCGCCGATGACGGTCAAGATGCTGGCCGAGCGCCGTACGGGCCGGCTGCTGGGCTGTCAGATCGTGGGACGGGAAGGCGCGGCCAAGCGCGTGGACATCGCGGCGGTTGCGCTGACGGCCGGGATGACGGTCGAGCAGATCACCGCGCTGGACCTGGGCTACGCGCCGCCGTTCTCCCCGGTCTGGGACCCGGTGCAGGTCGCCGCCCGCAAGGCGGTGGCGGCGGTACGGAAGGCGGGCGCGTAACGGGGCCGGCCGCGGTGGTGGGCGGGTGCTCCGCCCACCACCGCGGCCGGTCGGCCCGCGCGTCAGCGGGCGGTGCGCGTGTGGACGTACTCGACCAGGCGGGTCAGGGCGTCCGGGTCGGTGGTCGGCAGGACCCCGTGGCCCAGGTTGAAGACGTGCCCCTCCAGCCCGGCGGCGGCGTCCAGCACCTCGCGGGTCTTGGTCTCGACGGCCTCGGGGGTGGAGAAGAGGACGGCCGGGTCGAGGTTGCCCTGGAGCGCCTTGCCGGGGCCGACGCGGCGGGCGGCCTCGTCCAGCGGGACGCGCCAGTCGACACCCACGACGTCGGCGCCCGCCTCGCCCATGAGGCCGAGGAGTTCACCGGTGCCGACACCGAAGTGGATGCGCGGTACGCCGTACTGCTCGACCGCCCGGAACACCTTCGTGGAGGCGGGCATGACCGAGCGGCGGTAGTCGGCGGGGGCGAGGGCGCCGACCCAGGAGTCGAAGAGCTGGACGGCGGAGGCGCCGGCCTCGATCTGCACCTTCAGGAAGGCGGCGGTGATGTCGGCGAGGCGGTCCAGCAGGTCGGCCCACAGCTCGGGGTCGCCGTACATGAGCGCCTTGGTGTGCTCGTGGTTGCGGGACGGGCCGCCCTCGACGAGGTAGCTCGCGAGGGTGAAGGGCGCGCCGGCGAAGCCGATCAGCGGGGTGGTGCCCAGCTCGCCGGTGAGCATCCCGATGGCCTCGGTGACGTAACGGACGTCGTCGGGGGTGAGGGCGCGCAGCCGGTCCAGGTCCTCGCGGCGGCGGATCGGCTCGGCGACGACCGGGCCGACGCCGGGCTTGATGTCGAGGTCGATGCCGACGGCCTTGAGGGGCACGACGATGTCGCTGAAGAAGATCGCGGCGTCGACCTTGTGCCGCCGTACCGGCTGGAGGGTGATCTCGGTGACCAGCTCGGGCCGCATGCACGACTCCAGCATGGGGATGCCTTCGCGGACCTTCAGGTACTCGGGCAGCGACCGTCCCGCCTGCCGCATGAACCACACGGGCGTGTGCGGCACCGGCTCACGCCTGCACGCCTTCAGGAACGCGGAGTCGTAGGTCTTCGTCTGCTGGCCCGAAGGGCTGTCAATGGCACTCACGCCCAGAATCTTCGCATGTACGGCCAAGCGGCTGGCGTGGTGAGGGTGTCCCTCCCTGCGCGAGGCCGTCCTTCCGCCTACTCTTCCCCGCATGGCTGCGGCTCAGGGACAGTTCTCCGATCACTCCGACGATGCCGAGGGAACCGACGACAAGGAGGGTACGTCCGTTCCGCCCGCTTTCCGGCAGGCGGTCGACGCGCTGCGCGGGGCGCGGCTGCGCCCGGAGATCGAGGTGGACCCGTCCCGCCCCCCGCAGCGGCTGGCCCCCTACGCGTACGCCCTGGAGGCGGCGGTCGTCGACGGTGACGAGGACCTGGCGGACGGCCGCCTGGTGCTGCTGCACGACCCGGCCGGCCACGAGGCCTGGCAGGGCACCTTCCGGCTGGTGACGCTGGTGCGGGCGGAGCTGGAGCCGGAGATGGCGGCCGACCCGCTGCTGCCGGAGGTGTCCTGGTCGTGGCTGACGGGCGCTCTGGAGGCGCGGGGCCTGTCGTACGAAGAGGCTTCGGGCACCGTCACCCGTGCGGGTTCTCATTACTTCGGCGGACTCGCCGAACGCCGCCCGGCCACGCAGATCGAGATCAGGGCGTCCTGGACGCCTCGCGAGGGGCGCGGCGGGGTGCCGGACACGGGGGCGCACCTGGCCGCGTGGTGCGACCTGCTGTGCCAGATCGGCGGCCTGCCGCCGTCCGTGCCGACGCCCCTGGACCCGGGCACGGCGGCGGTGGTGTCCCTCCCCCAGCGCCGCGGCCCGCAGCACCCGTAGGCCCTGCTTCTCCTGCCGCTCCCGGGCCCGGTGGCCCGTCCGGGCGGTCCGCCGGGCGCGCCCGCGCCGGTCCGCCCGCGCCGGGGTCCGCTCCGCGGGCGGGCGCGGGCCCGCCCGCCCCCACCCACCCCGCCTCCCCCCGCCTCCCGTAGGCTGCACGCCTTCGCGCCCGGCGGAGGGGACACCGTTCCCGGCCCGAAACGGCGCACGGGGGTGTGACCCATGGGGCCGGTGAGCGCCCCGCGCGGGACGGGGCGCTCGTAGGATGATCGATCGCCCGTCCGAATTGCCCCAATTGTTACTCACTAAATCGTGATCTTCCCCTAAAGGCGGGCGCCCGGGCTGCCGAAGAGGTCTGTGACCCTTCAAACACGGTTCGCCCGGCTTCTTCCCCGAGCCGGCTGTGTCCCGCACCTTCCCAGGAGGCCTGGTGTCCGTTCTCCTCGAGCAGCCCGCAAGCCTGGTCGCCTACCGCCCGAACAAGCCGACGGCCATGGTCGTCGTGGCCGACCCGCGCGTCCGTTCCACCGTGACCCGCCACCTGTGGGCTCTCGGAGTGCGTGACGTCATCGAGGCGTCGTCCATCGCGGAGGCCCGTCCCCGCGTCGGCAGCCCGCGCGACATCTGCGTTGCCGACGTCCACCTGCCCGATGGCTCCGGGCTCACCCTGCTGTCCGAGACCCGTGCCGCCGGCTGGCCCAACGGACTCGCCCTCTCGGCGGCCGACGACATCGGCGCCGTGCGCAACGCGCTCGCCGGCGGCGTCAAGGGCTACGTCGTCACCGGTACGCGTACCAACATCGGCCACCCGACCCGGCCCGGCGCCGCCCCCATCGGCGCCGCGGCCGCTCGGCTCGGCCACCGCCGCCCCCCGGGTGCCCCGAGTCACCCGGGCGGCTACCGGGAGCTCTCCGGCCGTGAGGTCGAGGTGCTCCGGCTCGTCGCCGAGGGCCAGTCCAACAAGGCCATCGGCGTGTCCATGGGCCTGTCCGCGCTGACCGTCAAGAGCCACCTCGCCCGCATCGCCCGCAAGCTCGGTACCGGTGACCGGGCCGGAATGGTCGCCGTCGCACTCCGTACGGGAATCATCCACTGACCGGTTCACACCACCCCCGCGCCCGTCGACGGAACGTTCCGTCGGCGGGCGCCCGCCGTTCACGGATACCCTTGACAGGTGACCGACGCCCAAGAGACCGCAGCAGAGACAGCACTGCGAACCACCGGGGGCGGCCCTCCGGACGACGGCGACGCTGACGGCGTGGTCGACGGGGTGCCGATCCCCCTGCTCGAACCCCGTGAGGGCATCCCGCCCGTGGTGGCCGACGAGCACGCCCTCGCCGAGGTGATCGCCGCCTTCGCGCGCGGCACCGGCCCCGTCGCCGTCGACGCCGAGCGCGCCTCGGGTTACCGCTACGGCCAGCGGGCCTACCTGGTGCAGCTCCGCCGGGAAGGCGCGGGCAGCGCCCTGATCGACCCGGTGGGCTGCCCCGACCTGTCCGGCCTGGGCGAGGCCCTGGCCGGAGCCGAGTGGATCCTGCACGCCGCCACCCAGGACCTGCCGTGCCTGCGCGAAATAGGCATGGTGCCGACCCGGCTGTTCGACACGGAGCTGGCCGGCCGTCTCGCGGGGTTCCCCCGCGTCGGCCTGGGCGCGATGGTCGAGTCGGTGCTGGGCTTCGCCCTGGAGAAGGGCCACTCCGCCGTGGACTGGTCCACCCGTCCACTGCCCGAGCCCTGGCTCCGGTACGCCGCGCTGGACGTCGAGCTGCTCGTCGACCTGCGTGACGCGCTGGAGAAGGAGCTGGACCGGCAGGGCAAGCTGGAGTGGGCGTACCAGGAGTTCGACGCCATCGCCGCCGCACCGCCGCCCCCGCCCCGCAAGGACCCCTGGCGCCGGACCTCCGGCATGCACAAGGTCCGCCGGCGCCGCCAGATGGCGGTCGTACGGGAGCTGTGGACCGCCCGCGACCGGATCGCCCAGCGGCGGGACGTGTCGCCCGGCAAGGTGCTCAGCGACGCCGCGATCGTGGAGGCCGCGCTCGCCCTGCCGCCCAACGTCCAGGCGCTCACCGCGCTGCCCGGCTTCGGGAACCGGATGGGACGCCGCCAGCTCGAACAGTGGCAGGCGGCGGTGGACCGGGCGAAGGCCCTGCCGGAAGCCGAGCTCCCGCAGCCCGGCCAGCCCTTGCAGGGGCCGCCCCCACCGCGGGCCTGGGCGGACAAGGACCCGGTCGCGGCGGCGCGCCTGTCCGCGGCGCGAACGGCCGTCTCGGCGCTCGCCGAGTCGCTGAACCTGCCGCCGGAGAACCTGATCACGCCGGACACGGTGCGCCGGGTCTGCTGGGAGCCGCCCGCCGAGCTCACGGCCGAGACGGTCGCGGGGGCGCTCGCCGGGTACGGGGCGCGGCCGTGGCAGATCGAGCAGGTCACCCCGGTGCTGCTGGCGGCGCTGGCGGCGGCGAAGGCCTGACGCGAGGGAGCCCCCGGCCGTTCGCGGCCGGGGGCTCCGCGCTTCCCGCGGGGCCAGGGGTATCTCGCCGCTCCGGGGCGCCACACCCCGGCCGGGCCAGGCTGTGCGCACGGGCCCGCCGCGCCTCAGAAGGGCGGCCGGGGGTGTGACCTTCAACGCTCCGGGCGGGGGGACTGTGCAGTCTGGTTACCCGTAAGTAGCATGGGGCGTACAAGCGCGCGCTTAGCCGCGTGCAGCAGCAGTGCAGTGCCATCCCGCACCTGGAGGAGAGCCATCGTGCCTCGTACCGTCAGGGACGTCGTCTTCGTCGACGGCGTCCGCACCCCGTTCGGCAAGGCGGGCCCGAAGGGCATCTACCACGAGACCCGCGCCGACGATCTCGTCGTGAAGGCCATCCGGGAGCTGCTGCGCCGCAACCCGGCCCTGGACCCCAAGAAGATCGACGAGGTCGCCATCGCGGCGACCACGCAGATCGGTGACCAGGGCCTGACCCTGGGCCGCACCGCCGGCATCCTCGCGGGCCTGCCGCAGTCGGTGCCCGGTTACTCCATCGACCGGATGTGCGCGGGCGCGCTGACCGCCGTGACCTCGGTCGCCGGTTCGATCGCCTTCGGCGCGTACGACGCCGTGATCGCCGGTGGTGTCGAGCACATGGGCCGCCACCCGATGGGCGAGGGCGTCGACCCGAACCCGCGCTTCGTCAGCGAGAAGCTGGTCGACGAGTCGGCCCTGTTCATGGGCATGACGGCGGAGAACCTGCACGACCGCTACCCGCACATCACCAAGCAGCGCGCCGACGAGTACGCCGTGCGCAGCCAGGAGAAGGCCGCCAAGGCGTACGCCAACGGCAAGATCCAGCAGGACCTGGTGCCGATCTCGGTGCGCCGCACCAACGCCGAGGCCGGCGAGACCGGCTGGGGCCTGGTCACCGCCGACGAGCCGATGCGTCCGGGCACCACCCTGGAGAGCCTGGCCGGGCTGAAGACGCCGTTCCGTACGCACGGCCGCGTCACCGCCGGCAACGCGGCGGGTCTCAACGACGGCGCCACCGCCTCCATCATCGCGTCCGAGGACTTCGCCCGCGAGAACGGCCTGCCGGTCAAGATGCGCCTCGTCTCGTACGCCTTCGCCGGCGTCGAGCCGGAGGTCATGGGCTACGGCCCGATCCCGGCGACCGAGAAGGCCCTGGCCAAGGCCGGCCTGTCGATCGAGGACATCAACCTCTTCGAGATCAACGAGGCCTTCGCCGTCCAGGTGCTGGCCTTCCTCGACCACTACGGCATCGCGGACGACGACGCGCGCGTCAACCAGTACGGCGGCGCCATCGCCTTCGGCCACCCGCTCGCCTCCTCCGGCGTGCGTCTGATGACGCAGCTCGCGCGGCAGTTCGAGGAGCAGCCGGAGGTCCGTTACGGCCTCACCACCATGTGCGTCGGCTTCGGCATGGGCGCCACGGTCATCTGGGAAAACCCCCACTGGGAGGGCAAGTGAGCACCACCGCTGAGCTTCTGAAGGGTGCGGCCGAGCTGTTCCCGGACGAGGTCGTCACCACCGCCCACGTACGGCACTTCGACCTGCCGTTCGGGGCGGGCCGGTTCGCGCTGATCACGCTGGACAACGGCTTCGACCACACCAAGCCGACCACCTTCGGCCCGCAGTCGCTGGCGAACCTCAACACCGCCATCGACCAGGTCGAGAAGGAGGCCGGCGAGGGCACCATCGTCGGTGCCGGCATCACCGGCAAGCCCTTCATCTTCGCCGTCGGCGCCGACCTCAAGGGCGTCGAGCTGCTGAAGCGCCACGAGGACGCGCTGGCCATCGGCAAGGGCGGCCACGACGTCTTCAAGCGGCTGTCGTCGCTGGGCGTGCCGACCTTCGCGTACTACAACGGCGCGGCGATGGGCGGCGGTGTCGAGGTCGGTCTGCACTGCACGTACCGCACCGTGTCGGCGGCCCTCCCGGCGTTCTCGCTGCCCGAGGTCTTCCTGGGCCTGGTCCCGGGCTGGGGCGGCTGCGCGATCCTGCCGAACCTGATCGGCGCGGACCGCGCGGTCTCGGTGATCATCGAGAACTCGCTCAACCAGAACAAGCAGCTCAAGGGCCAGCAGGTCTACGAGCTCGGGATCGCCGACGCGATCTTCGAGGGCGCGGACTTCCTGGAGCAGTCGCTGCTGTGGACCGCCTCGGTCCTCAAGGGCGAGATCGTCGTCGAGCGCGCCGACGTGGACCGTGGCGAGGGCTGGGACGCCGCCGTGGCCCGCGGCCGGTTCATCGCGGACGCCAAGGTGCACGGTGCGGCCCCGGCCGCCTACCGGGCGCTGGAGATCATCGAGGCGGCCAAGGACGGCGACCTCCAGAAGGGCTTCGACGCCGAGGACACCGCGCTGGCCGACCTGATCATGGGTGGCGAGCTGCGGTCCGGCATCTACGCCTTCAACCTGGTGCAGAAGCGTGCCAAGCGCCCGGCCGGCGCGCCGGACAAGAGCCTGGCCCGCCCGGTCACCAAGGTCGGCGTCGTGGGCGCGGGCCTGATGGCCTCGCAGCTCGCGCTGCTGTTCCTGCGCCGCCTGGAGGTGCCGGTCGTCCTGACCGACATCGACCAGGAGCGCGTCGACAAGGGCGTGGGCTACGTCCACGGCGAGATCGACAAGCTGCTCGCCAAGGGCCGCGTCAACCAGGACAAGGCCAACCGCCTCAAGGGTCTGGTGTCGGGCGTCCTGGACAAGGCCGAGGGCTTCGCGGACGCGGACTTCATCATCGAGGCCGTGTTCGAGGAGATGTCGGTCAAGCAGAAGGTGTTCGCGGAGGTCGAGGCGGTCGCCCCGGCGCACGCGATTCTCGCCACCAACACCTCCTCGCTGTCGGTGTCGGAGATGGCCTCCAAGCTCCAGCACCCGGAGCGGGTCGTCGGCTTCCACTTCTTCAACCCGGTCGCGATCCTCCCGCTGCTGGAGATCGTGCGCGGCGAGAAGACGGACGACGCGTCGCTGGCCACCGCGTTCGGTGTCGCGAAGAAGCTGAAGAAGACGGCCGTCCTGACGAAGGACGCCCCGGCGTTCGTCGTGAACCGCATCCTCACCCGCTTCATGGGCGAGATCCAGAACGTCATCGACGAGGGCACGCCGGTCGAGACCGCGGAGAAGGCCATCGAGCCGCTCGGTCTGCCGATGTCCCCGCTGGTGCTGCTGGAGCTGGTCGGTCCGGCGATCGGTCTGCACGTGTCCGAGACCCTGAACCGCTCCTTCCCGGACCGCTTCACGGTGTCCCCGAACCTCGCCGCCGTCGTCAAGGCCGGCAAGCGCGGCTTCTACGTCTACGATTCGGGCAAGCCCGAGCTGGACCCCGAGGTCGCGGCGCTGCTGAAGCAGGGCGACGTCGTCCTGACCGAGCAGCAGGTGCGGGACCGCGTCCTGGACGCGGTGGCGCAGGAGATCGGCCTGATGCTGGACGAGGGCGTCGTCGCCGAGGCCCAGGACATCGACCTGTGCCTGATCACGGGCGCCGGCTGGCCCTTCCACCTGGGCGGCATCACGCCGTACCTGGACCGCGAGGGCGTCTCGGAGCGCGTGAACGGCAAGCGTTTCCTGGAGCAGGGAGTGGCGAGCGTCCCCGCCTGACGCGTCGCCGCACGAACCGGCCGGACGGGCCGCGGGGAACCTCCCCCGCGGCCCGTCCGCCGTTTCCGGCCGCTCCCCCGGCGGCCGGCCGGGGCGGGGCGGCGGGCTGGGTCAGGCGTCGGTGAGGGCGGCGAGCAGCCCTTCGCCGTACTTGGCGAGCTTGTTCTCGCCGACCCCGCTGACGGTGCCCAGCTCTTCGAGGGTCGAGGGCGGGGCGGCGGCGATCTGGCGGAGGGTGGCGTCGTGGAAGACGACGTACGCCGGGACGCCCTGCTCCTTGGCGGTGGCCGCGCGCCAGGCGCGGAGCCGTTCGAAGACGGGGAGCGCCTCCTCGGGCAGGTCGGCGACGGCGGCGCGCTTGGCGGCGGGGCCGGACCTCGCCGCCCGGGCCGGGCGTTCGGGTTCGCTGCGCAGCAGGACCTCGCGGCCGCCGCCGAGGACCTCGGCGGAGGTGTCCGTCAGGACGAGGGTGCCGTAGTCGCCCTCGACCGCCAGGAGGCCCTGGGCGAGGAGCTGGCGCACGACGCCGCGCCACTGGGACTCGTTGAGCTCGGTGCCGATGCCGAAGACGCTCAGGGCGTCGTGGTCGAATTGGATGACCTTCGCCGTCTTGCGGCCGAGGAGGATGTCGATGATCTGGCCGGCGCCGAACTTCTGGTTGCGTTCCCGCTTGAGCCGGACGACGGCCGACAGCAGCTTCTGGGCGGCGATCGTGCCGTCCCACGACTTCGGCGGCGCGAGGCAGGTGTCGCAGTTGCCGCAGGGGGTCGACTCCTGACCGAAGTAGGCCAGCAGCCGCACCCGGCGGCACTCGACCGTCTCGCACAGGGCGAGCATGGCGTCGAGGTGCGCGGCGAGGCGGCGGCGGTGCTCGGCGTCGCCCTCGCTGCCGTCGATCATCTTGCGCTGCTGCACGACGTCCTGGAGGCCGTAGGCCAGCCAGGCGGTGGACGGCAGGCCGTCACGGCCGGCGCGGCCGGTCTCCTGGTAGTAACCCTCGACCGACTTGGGCAGGTCGAGGTGGGCGACGAAGCGGACGTCGGGCTTGTCGATGCCCATGCCGAACGCGATCGTCGCGACGACGACCAGGCCGTCCTCGCGCAGGAAGCGGGACTGGTTCTCGGCCCGGGTGCGGGCGTCCAGGCCCGCGTGGTACGGGACGGCGTCGATGCCGTTCTCCACCAGGAACGCCGCCGTCTTCTCGACGGACGCCCGGGACAGGCAGTACACGATGCCCGCGTCGCCGGGGTGCTCGCTGCGGATCAGCTCCAGGAGCTGCCGCTTGGGCTCGTTCTTCGGGGCGATGCGGTACTGGATGTTGGGGCGGTCGAAGCTCGCCACGAAGTGCCGGGCGCCGGTCAGGTCCAGCCGGGTGGCGATCTCCGCGTGGGTGGCACGGGTGGCCGTCGCCGTCAGGGCGATGCGCGGTACGTCGGGCCACCGCTCGTGGAGCGTGGAGAGCTGGAGGTAGTCGGGCCGGAAGTCGTGGCCCCACTGGGCGACGCAGTGCGCCTCGTCGATGGCGAACAGCGAGATGCTGCCGCGGTGCAGGAGCTGGAGCGTGGACTCGACGCGCAGCCGCTCCGGTGCCAGGTACAGCAGGTCCAGCTCACCGGCGGCGAACTCGGCCTCCACCAGCCGCCGCTCGTCGAGGTCCTGGGTGGAGTTGAGGAACCCGGCCCGGACCCCGAGCGCCCGCAGCGCGTCGACCTGGTCCTGCATGAGGGCGATCAGCGGTGAGACGACGACGCCGACGCCGGGGCGCACCAGGGCGGGGATCTGGTAGCACAGCGACTTGCCGCCGCCGGTGGGCATGAGGACCAGGGCGTCACCGCCGCCCACCACGTGGTCGATGATCTCCCGCTGCTCGCCGCGGAAGGAGTCGTAGCCGAAGACCTTGCCCAGCACCCGCAGGGCGTCGTCGGTCTCGTGGTCCGCGGGGGCGTCGCCGGGGGAAGTCATCCGCCGATTCTACGAGCGGCCGCCCCGATCGGCCCAAACGGCGGACGGGGCGGCCGGCGGTGCGGTAGTGCCGGTGGCCGGGGTTTACGGGGCGTCGGTGGCCGCCGGGCGGCGGCCGGCGCTCAGGCGGCTGTGGCCGCGCCCGTACAGGAAGTACACGACGATGCCGATGACCATCCAGACGGCGAAGCGGAACCATGTCTCGCCCGGCAGGTTGAGCATCAGCCAGACCGACGCGGCGACCGAAAGGATCGGGATGACCGGCACCCAGGGGGTGCGGAAGGCACGGTGCAGGTCGGGGCGGGTGCGGCGGAGGATGATCACGCCGAGGGCGACGACGACGAAGGCGAAGAGCGTGCCGATGTTCACCAGGGTCGCCAGTTCGTTGATGCTGGTGAAGCCGGCGATGATGGCGATGATCACGCCGAGGAGGATGGTCGGGCGGTACGGGGTGCGGAACCTCGGGTGCGTGATGGAGAAGAACCGCGGCAGCAGCCCGTCCCGGCTCATGGCGAAGAACACGCGGGTTTGTCCGAGCAGCAGGATCAGGCACACGGTGGTGAGGCCGACGGCGGCGCCGAAGCTGATGATGCCGGCGTAGAAGGGGTGGCCGGTCGCCTTGAACGCGTCGGCGAGGGGAGCGCTCACGGACAGCTTGCTGTAGTGCTGCATGCCGGTCACCACGAGCGAGACGGCCACGTACAGCACGGTGCAGATGAGCAGGGAGCCGAGGATGCCGCGCGGCATGTCGCGCTGCGGGAGCTTGGTCTCCTCGGCGGCGGTGGCCACCACGTCGAAGCCGATGAAGGCGAAGAAGACGACGGACGCGGCGGTGAAGATGCCCATGACGCCGAAGTTCGTCGGCTCGTAGCCGAAGATCGTCTGGACGAGCGGCGCGTCCCAGCCGGAGGAGGTCGGCGGGGTCACCGCGGGGGGGATGAAGGGCGAGTAGTTGTCGCCGACGATGAAGAACAGCCCCGCGATGATCACGATCATGACGACGGTGACCTTGATGGCCACGACCAGCGCCGTGATGTTGGCGGACAGCTTCATGCCGAGCACCAGGATCACCGTCAGCACCAGGACCAGCAGGAACGCCAGGATGTCGAAGGTGCCGCCGGCCACGTCCGGGCCTTGCAGCGAGGCGGGCAGGTGCCAGTCGATGTTGTCCATCAGCGAGCGGACGTAGCCGGACCAGCCGACCGCGACGACCGCGGTGCCGAGGGCGAACTCCAGGACCAGGTCCCAGCCGATGATCCAGGCCGGCAGCTCGCCCAGGGAGGCGTACGCGAAGGTGTACGCCGATCCGGCCACCGGCACGGTCGAGGCGAACTCGGCGTAGCACAGCGCGGCGAGCGCGCAGACGACGCCGGCGGTGACGAACGCCAGGGCCGTGGCCGGTCCGGCGGTCTCCTTCGCCACCTTTCCGGTGAGGACGAAGATGCCGGTGCCGATGATGACGCCGACGCCGAAGACCGTCAGGTCCCAGGCGGACAGGGACTTCTTCAGTGCGTGTTCGGGCTCCTCGGTATCCCGAATCGACTGCTCGATACTTTTCGTCCGGAACAACCCGGTGTCACGTGACTGCTGGCCCATACTCACCGGCGTACCTCCGTAGCCATCGGCCTCTACCGCCCATGATCGAGAGGGGGACGGGGCGGCGCCCGCCCTGGAGAGCCCATTCACACGAAAGGACCGGCCGGAAACCCCTCGGGGTGCTCCGACCGGCCCAATGCGCGGTGGTACGGGTGCCGTCAGTCGCGGGCGGTCTCGACGGCCGCCTCCTCGTACCGGCCGTCCAGCGTGGAGACGAGGCCGGTGACCTGGCGGGCGATGTCCGGGGCGGTCAGCCCGATCTCCGCCATGACCTCCTTGCGGGAAGCGTGGTCCAGGAAGCGTGGCGGGATGCCGAAGTCGCGCAGCGGTACGTCGACGCCCGCGTCGCGCAGCGCCTGGGCGACCGCGCAGCCGACGCCGCCGACGCGCCCGTTGTCCTCGACGGTGACCACGACGCGGTGACGGGCCGCGAGCGGCGGGAGGGCCTCGTCGACCGGCTTGACCCAGCGCGGGTCGACGACGGTGGTGGAGATGCCCTGCTGGTCGAGCAGGCCGGCGATCTCCAGGCACATCGGCGCGAGCGCGCCGACGGACACCAGCAGCACGTCCGGCGTGTCGGTGCCGGCCTCGCGCAGCACGTCCATGCCGCCGACGCGGCCCACGGCCTCGACGGCCGGGCCGACGGCGCCCTTGGAGTAGCGCACGACGGTCGGCGCGTCGTCGACCTCGACGGCCTCGCGGAGCTGGGCGCGGACCTGGTCGGCGTCGCGCGGGGCGGCGATCCGGAGGCCGGGGACGACCTGGAGGATCGACATGTCCCACATGCCGTTGTGGGAGGCGCCGTCGGTGCCGGTGATGCCGGCCCGGTCCAGGACGAAGGTCACTCCGCACTTGTGCAGGGCGACATCCATCAGGACCTGGTCGAAGGCGCGGTTGAGGAAGGTGGCGTAGACGGCGAAGACGGGGTGGAGGCCGCCGGTGGCCAGGCCGGCCGCGGAGACGGCGCCGTGCTGCTCGGCGATGCCGACGTCGTACACCCGGTCGGGGAAGGCCTTGGCGAACTTGTCGAGGCCGACCGGCTGGAGCATGGCCGCGGTGATGGCGACGATGTCCTCGCGCTCGCGGCCGAGCTCGACCATCTCGTCGGCGAACACACCGGTCCAGTCGGCGCCGGAGGAGGAGATCGGCAGGCCGGTGTCCGGGTGGATCCTGCCGACGGCGTGGAAGCGGTCGGCCTCGTCGGCGAGGGCGGGCTGGTAGCCGCGGCCCTTCTCGGTGAGGCAGTGCACGATGACCGGGCCGCCGAACCGCTTGGCGCGGGTCAGCGCCGACTCCAGGGCCTCGATGTCGTGGCCGTCGATGGGGCCGACGTACTTCAGGCCGAGGTCCTCGAACATGCCCTGCGGGGCGATGAAGTCCTTCAGGCCCTTCTTGGCGCCGTGCAGCGTCTCGTACAGCGGCTTGCCGACGACCGGGGTGCGGTCGAGGATCTCCTTGGTACGGGCGAGGAAGCGCTCGTAGCCGTCGGTGGTGCGCAGGGTGGCGAGGTGGTTGGCGAGGCCGCCGATGGTCGGGGCGTAGGAGCGCTCGTTGTCGTTGACGACGATGACGAGCGGGCGGTCCTTGGCCTCCGCGATGTTGTTGAGCGCCTCCCAGGCCATGCCGCCGGTGAGGGCGCCGTCACCGATGACGGCGACGACGTGGTCGTTCCTGCCCAGCACCTCGTTGGCCTTGGCCAGGCCGTCGGCCCAGCCGAGGACGGTGGAGGCGTGGCTGTTCTCGATGACGTCGTGCTCGGACTCCGCGCGAGCCGGGTAGCCGGACAGGCCGCCCTTCATCTTCAGCTTGGAGAAGTCCTGGCGGCCGGTGAGCAGCTTGTGGACGTAGGACTGGTGGCCGGTGTCCCAGAGGATCTTGTCCTTGGGGGACTCGAAGACGCGGTGCAGGGCGATGGTCAGCTCGACCACGCCGAGGTTCGGCCCGAGGTGGCCGCCCGTCTTGGAGACGGCGTCCACCAGGAAGGACCGGATCTCCGCGGCCAGCTGGTCCAGCTGCTCCGGGGCGAGCCGGTCGAGGTCGCGCGGGCCCGTGATACGGGTCAGCAGAGCCACCCGTGCCTCCTTGCGTGTTGAGCTGGTCGAGCTGCCGATTTGGTCGAGTCTAATGTTCCGCCTCCGACGGTGGTCATCGGGCGGTCCGTAAAGTGCCGGGCATTGGCTCAGACGCAGCAATGCCCGGCGCCGGTTGACGGCGCCGGGCATCGCGGTGGTCACACTAGGCGCGACCTGCGGTCTTCTGGGTGCGGCGGGAGATCGAGTCGATCACGACGGCGGCGAGGAGCACCGCGCCGGTGATCATGTACTGGATCTCGGAGGCCATTCCGAGCATGTTGAGGCCCTGCTGGATCGACTGGATCACGATCATGCCGAGCAGCGCGGACCACACCTTGCCGCGGCCGCCGAAGAGGCTGGTGCCGCCGATGACGGCCGCCGCGATGACGAGCATCAGGGTGTTGCCACCGCCCAGGCTCTTGGTGGCGCCGCCGGAGAGGCTGGCCACGAAGAGGCCGCCGAAGGCGGCGAGCAGGCCGGAGAGGCCGAAGACCATGATCCGGACCCGGTCGACGTTGATGCCGGCGCGGCGGGCCGCCTCGGCGTTGCCGCCGACCGCGAAGACCTGGCGGCCGAAGGTGGTGCGGCGGGCGACGAAGTCGGCGACGACCAGGACGGCGAGGAAGAGCACCAGCGCGAGCGGCAGGCCGCGGGCGCCGGCGGGCTCGTTGAGGACGTACGCGACGACGAAGCACAGGACGGCGACGAAGCCGGCGCGCAGGACGATCTCGCTGGCCGGGCGGGCGGGCAGCGCGGCGGCCTTGCGGCGCTTGCTGTCCAGCAGCAGGGACCCGGCGTAGGCGAGGACGGCCACCAGGGCGAGGCCGTACGCGGCGGCCTTGTCCTCGAAGTAGTAGCCGGTCAGGTGCTCGACGACGCTCCCGGTGGGGGCGTTGATGGAGCCTTCCTGGCCCATGAGCCAGATCTGGAGGCCGCTCCAGCCGAGGAAGCCGGCCAGGGTGACGACGAACGCCGGTACGCCGATCTTGGCGAAGAAGAAGCCGTGCAGCAGGCCCAGCGCCAGGCCGGAGAGGACGGCGAGGGCGACGGCGAGCCAGTCGTTCATCCCGTTGCTCACATTGAGCACGGCCCATACGGCGGCGCCGACACCCGCGACGGAGCCGACCGACAGGTCGATCTCGCCGAGGATCAGCACGAAGACGATGCCGACCGCCATGATGCCGAGGCCCGAGGTGTAGACCGCGATGTTGGCGACGGAGCTGGCGGAGAGGAAGTTGCTGTTCTGGAGCTGGAAGACGACCGCGATGACGATCAGGCCGATGAACACGGGCAGGGAGCCCAGCTCACCGCCGCGCACCTTGCGGGTGAACTCGGTCCAGTAGCCCTTGAGGCCCTCCTCGCGCACCAGGAGGCGCGGGTCGACGGCCGGGATCGGCGCGGCGGACTGCTCGGCGGCGTCGGGGGCGGGGGTCTTGGTGAGGTCGCTCACTTCGCGTCCTCCTTCGTGGCCGTGCGCGCCTGGCGGCGGGTGACGGCGTTGTCCGTGGCGCCGGTGATCGCGGCGATGATCTCTTCGTGCGTGGTGTCCTTGACGTCGAAGACACCGTTGTTGCGGCCGAGGCGGAGCACCGCGACCTTGTCGGCGACGGCGCGCACATCGGCCATGTTGTGGCTGATGAGGATGACGCCGTGGCCCCGCTCGCGCAGCCGCTCGACCAGGTCGAGGACCTGGGCGGTCTGCTCGACGCCGAGGGCGGCGGTGGGCTCGTCGAGGATGACGATCTTGGGGTCGCCGATCAGGGCGCGCGCGATGGCGACGACCTGGCGCTGTCCGCCGGAGAGGGCAGCGACGGGGATGCGCACGCTGGGGATGCGGATGGACAGGGTGTCCAGCAGCTCCTTGGCGCGCTTCTCCATCGCGATCTCGTCGAGGACGGAGAGGCTCTTCAGCTCGCTGCCGAGGAAGAGGTTGGCGACGACGTCGAGGTTGTCGCAGAGGGCCAGGTCCTGGTAGACGGTGGCGACCCCGAGGTCCTGGGCGTCGTTCGGCCGGCTGATGCGGACCGTGTTGCCCTCCCACTCGATGGCGCCTTCGTCGATGGGGTGGACCCCCGAGATGGTCTTGACGAGCGTCGATTTGCCGGCGCCGTTGTCGCCGACCAGGGCGACGACCTCACCGGCGTGGATCTCCAGGTCTACGTCGGTGAGCGCCTGGACGGCGCCGAACCGCTTGGAGACTCCGCGCAACGCCAGCACGGGCGTAGCGAACACGTGAATCATCTCCTTCGCCGCCTGTCCGGCGGGGATGGTGGTACGTGGAGCTTGAGGGGGACCGGGTCCGCGGGGCCCGGGTGCGGGCCGCGCCGCCGGGCGGGCGTCCGTCCGGGGGCGGCGCGGGGCGCCGGGGGCGGACGGTGCGGGGGCGGGGTCGCGGTGCGCCGTGGGAGGGCGGGTGCGGCGGGTGCCCGGCCGGTCCGGGAGGGGGTGAGTCCGGCGCCCGTCCGTGCTTGCGGGGCGTGGAGGGCGGGCGCCGGACCGGTTCGGGAGGCCGCCCGGTTACTTGATGCCGGCGGCGGCGCAGGCCGCCTTGTACTCGGCGGTGCAGATGTCGGCGGCCTTGTAGACCTTGTCCGCGATGATCGTGGAGCCGATGTTCTCCTTGGTCACGACCTGCGCGTCGTACAGCTTGGCCGGGATGTCCTTGAACTCACCGGTGAGGCTGGTGACCTTGGTGGTGGCCAGGTCGTCGATCTTCTCGCCCTTGAGCAGGCGGACCGCGATCTCGGCGGTGGTCTCGGCCTCCGGCTTGATCTGCTTGTAGATCGTGAAGGCCTGCTCGCCCGCGAGGATGCGCTGGAGACCGGCGAGCTCGGCGTCCTGACCGCCGACCGGGACCTTGATGCCCTGCTTCTTCAGGGCGGTGATGATGCCGCCGGCCATGCCGTCGTTGGCGGAGTACACGCCCTGGAAGCCGCTCTTGCCCAGGGAGTCGATGGCGGCGCCCATCTTCTTGTTGGCCTCGTCCGGGGACCAGTCCGGGATGTCCTGCTCGTACACGACCTTCTTGACGCCGCCGTCGAGGACGCTGTGGGCGCCCTTCTTGAACAGCGGGGCGTTGGGGTCGGTCGGCGAGCCGTTGATCATCACGACGTTGCTGTCCTTGGCCTTGGCGCCCAGCGCCTTGACCAGGCCCTCGCCCTGGAGGCGGCCGATCTTCTCGTTGTCGTAGCTGACGTACGCGGAGATCGGGCCCTCGGCGAGACGGTCGTACGCGACGACCTTGACGCCCTTCTTCTCGGCCTGCTGCACCCAGGACTTGGTGGCCTTGTAGTCGACCGAGTCGAGGATGATCACCTTGACGCCCTGGGTGACCAGCGCGTCGAACTGCTTCTTCTGGGTCTCGGTGTCCTGCGCGGCGTTGTTGTACTTGACCTCGCAGTCGCCGCACAGCGCCTTGATCTTCGCCTCGATGATGGGGCGGTCGAACGTCTCGTACCGGGTCGTCTTGTTCTCCGGCAGCAGCAGGCCGATGGTCTTGCTGTCGCCGCCGCCGGCGGTGTCACCGTCGCCCGCCTTGCCACAAGCGGCGAGGGAAGCGGCCATCGATACCGCTGCCGTGCCTATGACGATGCGTCGCGTCATTGCGTTCATGTGGGTTGCCTCCCTGACGAGGCCGCGACGTTGCGGCCGAGGTGGCTGGAAGTCAACTCGGCCGCAAGGTCGTCGTCAAGGAGTAAATTGACAACGAGATGACAACGGTGCCATCCGTTATCTAAGTGAACGCAGGAGTGACCGGGGTGAGCGCACTCTCAAGCAGGGTCGAATCGCCCATCTCGCTCAGGACGAGGGCCAGCGCGCCGAGCACCTCGGCCCGGCCGCCGAGGGCGCCGGGAGCCACCGAGAGCTGCCGGGCGGCACTGGGGATGGCGTAGCGGGAGACCGAGTCGCGGATGGGCCCCAGCACCAGTTCCCCGGCCTCGGCGAGGTCGCCGCCCAGCACGACACGGCTGGGGTTCAGCAGGTTGCAGAGGTTGGCGACACCGCTGCCGATGTGGCGTCCGACGTCCGCGATCACCCGGCGGCAGCCGGGGTCGCCCTCGCGGGCGAGCTGCACCACCCGCTCCATGGTCAGGTCGGGCCCGTGACTGGGCTGGAGCAGGGGCAGGACGTAGCGGGCCGCGGTGAACGTCTCCAGGCAGCCGCGATTGCCGCAGCGGCAGACGGGGCCGGACTCGTCCAGGGTGATGTGGCCGATCTCGCCGGCGGTGCCGCCGGGGCCCCGGTAGATCTGCCCGTCGATCACCAGGCCGGCGCCGACACCGCTGGCGACCTTGATGTACGCCAGGTCCTTGACCCCGCGCCCGCCGCCCCAGACCAGCTCGCCGAGCGCGCCGAGGTTGGCGTCGTTGTCCACGTACACCGGGACCCCGAGCCGGCCCGAGAGCTCCTCGCTCGGGTTGATGCCCTTCCAGCCCGGCAGGATCGAGGTGGAGCCGAGCGTGCCGGAGGAGACGTCGATGGGGCCGGGGACGCCGAGGCCGACGCCGACCACCTTGTCCTGGCCGATCCCGGTCGCCGCGATCAGCCGTTTGACCAGGGCTTCCGCCCGTCCGAAGCCTTCCTCGGACGACGCGTCGACGTCCAGCGGCTCGGCCTCCTCGGCGAGCACCTGGTGGGCCAGGTTACCCACGGCGACGCGGAGGTGCGTATGGCCGAAGTCCACGCCGATGACGATGCCGGCGTCACCGCTGAGCGAGACGCTGCGGGCCCGGCGGCCGCCCGCGGAGGTGGGGGTCACCTCGACGGTGCCGCCGTCCTTGAGCTCCCGGACGATGTTGGAGACCGTGGCGGCGGAGAGGCCGGTCGTTCTGGCGATCTCCGCCTGGGTGAGCGACCCGGCCATGCGCACCGCGCGCACGACCCGCTCGAGATTGGCCCGATGCAGAGATGTCTGCGACCCCGGAGTCTCCATCGACTCACTCACTCCTGCCGTTTTCTCCAACATGTGAACTCTAAGCTGAGCCTTTTGGGTTGGTCCCCGTCAAGACCTTGAGCGTCGAAGGCCTCCGATGAGCGAATTAGATGCGGAGGAAAAGGACATTTACCTGCATGTCGCAGAGAAACGGCCCGTCGGGAGCGTCCGCTCCACCGACGAGCCGTTTCGGATCGTGATGTGAACTACTTCAGGGCACCCGCCGTGAGACCGGACTGCACCTGGCGCTGGAAGACCGAGTACACGATCAGGACCGGCAGCATGGCGATCATCATTCCCGCCATCAGCGCGCCCCAGTCGTTCTCATAACCCTGCTGCAACGCGATCATCGCCAGGCCCTGGGTGAGGACGTACTTGTCCTCCTGCTGATTGAGCACCATCGGCAGCAGGTACTGGTTCCACTGCCCCAGGAAGTTGAAGATGCCGATGCTGATCAGGCCCGGCTTGGCCATGGGCACCATCACCTGGAAGAACGTCCGCGTGTGCGAGGCGCCGTCGATCATCGCGGCCTCGGCCACCGAGGTCGGCAGGGTCCGGAAGAAGGCCGTCATGAAGAAGACGGTGAACGGCAGCGAGTACGCGATGTAGACCAGGATCAGTCCGTGGTACGTCGCCAGCAGCGAGCTGCCCGGGAAGTCCCGCATGACGAAGAAGAGCGGAATGACCAGCATGAAGACCGGGAAGGACATGCCGGCGACGAACAGGTAGTAGAGGAAGCGGTTGCCGGGGAAGGTGAAGCGGGCCAGGACGTACGCGGCCATCGACCCCAGCACCATCGTGCCCACCACGGACCCGCCGACCACGATCGCGGTGTTGATGAAGTACCGGCCCATGTTCGCGTCGTTCCACGCGTTGGACCAGTTCTCCCAGTGCAGGACGGTCGGCAGGCCCCACGGGTCGGTCAGGATCCCGTTGCTGTCCTTGAAGGCGCTCCACAGCACCCACAGCAGCGGCACGCCCACCATCAGCGCCCACAGGACGAGGATGCCGTGGGAGAAGACGTTGAGGGCCCCGCCCTCCGAGGTGCGGCCGGTCGTGGGGCCGAGCCGGCGGGTGACCCCGGCGGGCGCGGCGGTGTCCTGCTTGGTCACCGCTTCGATCTCTTCGGTCGTCATCGCCGTACCCCTAGTACTCGATCCGCTCACGGCGCCCGAAGCGCAACGCGAGCACTGCGAAGGTCATGGTGACGACGAGCATCGCGACGCCCATGGCGGAGGCGTAGCCGAACTGGCTGTCGCGGAAGGCCGTCAGGTACAGCCGCAGCGGCATGACGTCCGTGGCACCGTCGGGCCCGCCCATGTTCACCGACATGATCTGGACGAGCGCGAACGCGTCCAGCGCGATGATCCCCATGTACACCCAGCCGGTCTGGACCGTGTCCCACAGCAGCGGGAGGGTGATCCGGAAGAAGGTGTGCGAGCGGCCGGCGCCGTCGAGCAGTGCGGCCTCGTAGATGTCGCGCGGGATGGAGGCCATCGCGGCGGAGAACAGCACCACGTAGAAACCGACGTGGCCCCAGACCATGACCGCGCCGATGCACCACAGGGCGAGGCTCTTCTCGCCCAGCCAGGCGTTCTGGAGGCCGTCCAGGCCGACCGTGCCGAGCAGGGAGTTGAGCATGCCGTCGTCCGGATCGGGGTTGTAGATGTTGAACCAGATGACGGCGATGATCGTGATGGAGATGACCTGCGGGAAGAAGAAGACGAACTTGTAGAACCGGGAGCCCGCCACACCGGTGACGACCTCGTTCTTCCGTCGGCGGCCGCCGACATTGAGCATGAAGGCGAAGAAGAGGCCCAGCGCGAGCGTCACCACCGGTACGAGCGCCAGCATGTAGACGTTGTGGCGCAGCGCGTTCCAGAACTCGTCGCTCTCCCACAGCTTGACGAAGTTGTCCGGGCCCACGAATTCCGCGGTGCCCACCAGGCCCGACCAGTCGGTCATCGAGATCTGGAAGGCCTGGACGAACGGCGAGATGACGAAGACGCCGTAGATGAGCAGAGGCAGGGCCAGGAAGCCCACGATGAATCGGTATTTGCCGTGTTGCATGGTGCTCCCCGGCCCTTCCCCTCGTTTCCGGCGACCGGCAGGTCAGGCGGTCCGCCTTTTCCCTTTCAGGCCGTGCGCGTGAACTTGGTGACGGAGTCGTCCTTGGCCACCTTGTCGCATTCCGCCTGGGTCTTCTTGATCCAGTCGGCGGCCTTCAGCTCACCGGCGAGCAGCTGGCCGGTCAGGCCGCCGATCTTCTCGTCGGTGAGCGCCGGGTACCACTCCTGGAGCTGAAGACTGATCAGGTTGTCCCCGGCCTCCTTGAAGACCTTGCTGGCGGAGGCGAGGCCGGGTGAGAGGGTCATGCCCTCGGTGGCGTCCATGACACAGGTCAGGGACTTCACCTTCGTGGCGAAGTTCTGCGCGTGTTTTTTGGAGAGCATGATGCGCAGCAGTTCCATGCCGCCGGCCGGGTTCCTGCCCTTGCTCGCGACGATGTACGGCTCGCTCGGCTCGCCGCGCAGCGTGCCGTGCGGCATCTTGTCGCCGGTGCCGTCGAAGAGGGCTCCGACGGCCATGCCGAAGTCGGCGGGCGTGGTGGGGGCGGCCTCGTTCTCGACCCAGGAGCCGTTGGGGATGAACACCGCCTTGCCCTTGGTCCAGGCGGTCTGGGACTGGATGTGGGTGAGGCCCTGGCTGCCTTCGAGGAAGTACTTCTTGGCCGCGAGCTCCTCGTAGTGCTCGACGACCTCCTTGACCGCGTCGTTGGAGGACCAGGCGTTCGGCTCCAGGTTGTCGATCGCGATCCACTTCTCCATGCCGCCGATCTTGGCGATCTGGGCGAAGAGGTTGAAGTGCACGTAGTAGGGGAATTTGCCCGCGTACGTCCATGGGGCGACGCCGGCCTTCTTGATCTCCCCGCACAGCGTGACCATCTCGGACAGGCTCTTGGGGTACGTCCAGCCCTTGTCGGCGAGCAGCTTCCGCGAGTACCAGGTGCCGTAGATGGTGAAGGCGTAGTAGAGCACGTCGAAGGTGTCGCCGTGCTTGCCCTTCTCGATGGTGCTGGGGTGGATGGTGTCCCGGACCTTCTTCGCCGGGTCGTCCATCGAGGCGGCGTCGAGCAGGGCGGCGAGGTCCTGGAGCTGGCCCTGGGTGGAGAGCTTGTTCATGTCGAGGTGGTCGGCGCCGGAGTTGTCGATGACGTCCGGCGGGTTGCCGCCCGCGAAGCGCGGGGTGAGCTTGGGCCCGACCTGCTGGGTGCCGGTGTGCTTGACGCCGGCGCCGTAGGTGGCCTTGTAGTCGGTCTCGGCGTCCTTGGCGTACTGGTCGCCGAGGCCGCCCTTGAAGATGAACGCCTCCAGCGGGGCACCCTTGGCCACGCCGAGCGGGTTCTTCTCGGACTTCGGGCCGCCGGGGGCCTTGGTCCGCCCCTCGTTGCCGCCACCACCACCGGTGGCGCAGGCGGACAGGACGCCCATGGTCGGTACGGTGATCAGGCCGAGCGCGGCGGACCGCCTGATCAGATCGCGACGACCGAGGCCCTCGTCGACCGGGCCCCCGTGGACGGGGCCCCCTTTGGTGCGGCCGGAGGTGGATCCCATGCTCAAGTCCTCGCCTTCTCCAGGACTCAGGCGGTGTACCGGTCGCCCGTCCTGCTCGCCTGAGGCGAAGGGCCCCGCCACCGCGGTCGTTTGCTGGGTCGTGCAGGTGCTGGGTGTGCGTGCGGTGCTGAATGCTGCCATGCCACTCGGACGCCGACAGGTATAGTCCACTTCGCGTCAGATGAGCAAGATCGAAAACAACTTTGGTCAGGAGTCTTTCCCGAGTTGAGACCTCGGGGAAACGCCGGACCCGCCGGTCCGCGATAACCGGTCACCTCGTTCGGCGGAACGGCTGAATCGGATCTTTCCGCACCGTCAACACCCTTGACACCGGCCGCCACTCAGCTCCCTACTGGTTCCTGCGCAGATCGCCTGACAACGTTGTCCAACGCGCTTTCGGCAGGAGGCAGGACGCGGGATGCAGCCCAGACACCCCAGCACGTCCGGACCCGGAACCCGTCACCGATTCCCCCGAACGGCCGCCCTCGTGGCGGCCGCTTCGCTGCTCGTGGCGGCCGCGCCGCCGGCCGCGGCCCAGGCCCGCCCGGCACGACCGTCCCAACCCGCTTCCGCCGAGCAGGAGTTCCGCTCGTCCTTCGAGGCGGACGAGCGCCCGCCGGACTGGCGCGACACCGTCGAGGTGGGCGCCGACGGCCGCAAGCGGGCCTCCGGGGTGGACGGCGCCTTCACGGCGGGGATACCGGGCAACGTCACGGACAAGGTCTCCGCGCTGCGCGCCAGCGGCGAGAACGGCGGCGCCGGTGAGACCAAGGAGAACCTGACCGACCTTCAGCCGGGCACCAAGTGGCTCACGTTCTCCGCCACCGCCTGGGTGGAATTCGACCTGGACGAACCCGTCGAGGTGGTCACGTACGCGCTGACGTCCGCGAACGACCACGCCGAGCGCGACCCCCGGAACTGGACGCTTTCCGGCTCGGCCGACGGCAGGGAGTGGAAGGTCCTGGACACCCGCGAGGGCCAGACGTTCGAAAAGCGATTCGAAACGCGGACCTACGAGTTCGACAATGCAACGGAGTACGCGCATTACCGGCTGGAGATCACGCGGAACAACGGCGCCCCCGGCATCACCCAGCTCGCCGACGTCCAGTTCTCGAACGGCGACACCTCCACCCCCGTCCCGCCCGACATGCGCACCCACGTCGACCGCGGCCCCGGCGGCTCTCCCACCGCCAAGGCGAACGCCGGGTTCACCGGGGTGCGGGCCCTGCGGTACGCGGGCACCCACAGGCCGGCCGGCCGGGCCTACTCGTACAACAAGGTCTTCGACGTGAACACGGTGGTACGGCGGGACACCGAGCTGTCGTACCGGATCTTCCCGTCGCTGCCGGAGACGGACCTGAACTACCCGGCCACCAACGTGGCCGTGGACCTCGCCTTCACGGACGGCACCTACCTGAGCGAGCTGCGCGCCGTCGACAGCCACGGCGGGGCGCTCACCCCGCGGGGCCAGGGCGCGGCCAAGCGGCTCTACGTCAACCAGTGGAACCAGGTGACGGCCGGGATCGGGACGGTGGCGGCCGGCCGGACCGTGGACCGGATCCTGGTGGCGTACGACTCCGCAGGGGGCGCCGCGAGGTTCCAGGGCTGGATCGACGACATCACGATCGGCCGCGCCGCACCCGCGCCGCGGCACGCCCGGCCGTCCGACCACGTCTCGACCGTCCGCGGCACCCACTCCAGCGGTTCCTTCTCGCGCGGCAACGCCTTTCCGGCCACGGCCGTTCCCCATGGCTTCAACTTCTGGACGCCGGTGACCAACGCCGCGTCCAAGAGCTGGCTGTACGAGTACGCGCGCGGGAACAACGCCGACAACCTGCCCACGGTGCAGGCGTTCGCCGCCAGCCACGAGCCGAGCCCCTGGATGGGTGACCGGCAGACGTTCCAGCTCCTGCCGTCGGCGGCCGCCAGGACGCCCGAGACCGACCGCGTCCGGCGCGCGCTGCCCTTCCGGCACGAGAAGGAGACGGCCCGGCCGCACTACTACGGCGTCACCTTCGAGAACGGCCTCAGGGCCGAGATCACCCCGTCCGACCACGCGGCGATGATGCGGTTCACCTATCCGGGCGCGGACGCGTCGGTCGTGTTCGACAACGTCACGGAGGAGGGCGGTCTCACCCTCGACCCGGCGACCCGCTCCTTCACCGGCTTCTCGGACGTCAGGAGCGGGCTGTCGGCCGGCGCCACCCGGATGTTCGTGTACGGCGTCTTCGACGCGCCGGTCACCGGCTCGGCGTCGGCGGGCGTCAGGGGGCACCTGCGGTTCGACGCGGGCGCGGACCGGACGGTGACGCTGCGGATGGCGACGTCGCTGATCGGCGTGGAGCAGGCCAGGCGGAACCTGGAGGCCGAGATCCCGGCCGGCACCCGTTTCGAGCGGGTCCGGGAGCAGGCCCAGGGCGCCTGGGACCGGCTGCTCGGCCGGGTGACGGTCGAGGGCGCGACCCGCGACCAGCTCGTCACCCTGTACTCCAGCCTCTACCGGCTGTACCTGTACCCGAACTCCGGCTTCGAGCGGGTCGACGGCGAGGACCGGTACGCGAGCCCCTTCTCGCCGCGGACCGGGCCGGACACCCCGACGCGTACGGGTGCGAAGATCGTCGACGGCAGGGTGTACGTCAACAACGGCTTCTGGGACACCTACCGCACCACCTGGCCCGCGTACTCCTTCCTCACCCCGCGCAAGGCGGGCGAGCTGGTGGACGGCTTCGTCCAGCAGTACAAGGACGGCGGGTGGATCTCCCGCTGGTCGTCTCCGGGCTACGCGGACCTGATGACCGGCACGTCGTCGGACGTGGCGTTCGCCGACGCGTACGTCAAGGGGGTCGACTTCGACGCGGAGGCGGCCTACGAGGCGGCGCTGAAGAACGCCACGGTGGTGCCGCCGTCGTCGGGCGTCGGCCGCAAGGGCATGGACACGTCCCCGTTCCTCGGCTACGCCTCCACCGCGACGCACGAGGGCCTGTCCTGGTCGCTGGAGGGGTACCTCAACGACTACGGCCTGGCTAGGATGGCGGAGGCGCTGCACGCGAAGACCGGGAAGGCCCGCTACGAGGAGGAGGCGGCCTACTTCCGCAACCGGGCCCGCAACTACGTCACCCTCTTCGACAAGGAGGCCGGTTTCTTCCAGGGGCGGGACCTCAAGGGCGGCTGGCGGGTGCCCTCGGCCTCGTACGACCCCCGGGTGTGGGGTCACGACTACACGGAGACCAACGGCTGGGGTTACGCCTTCACCGCCCCGCAGGACAGCCGGGGCCTGGCGAACCTGTACGGGGGACGGGCCGGCCTGGCGAAGAAGCTGGACGCCTACTTCTCCACGCCCGAGACCGCCTCGCCCGAGTTCGTCGGCTCCTACGGCAGCGTCATCCACGAGATGACGGAGGCGCGGGACGTGCGGATGGGCATGTACGGGCACTCCAACCAGGTCGCCCACCACGTGCCGTACATGTACGACGCGGCCGGGCAGCCGTGGAAGACGCAGCAGAAGGTGCGCGAGGTGCTGTCGCGGCTGTACACGGGCAGCGAGATCGGGCAGGGCTACCACGGCGACGAGGACAACGGCGAGCAGTCGGCCTGGTGGCTGTTCTCGGCGCTGGGCTTCTACCCGCTGGTGATGGGCAGCGGCGAGTACGCGATCGGCTCGCCGCTCTTCACCAGGGCGACCGTGCGGATGGACAACGGCCGCACGCTGGTGGTGAAGGCCCCGGAGAACAGCGCGCGCAACATCTACGTGCAGGGGCTGGAGGTCAACGGCGAGCGCTGGACGTCGACGGCGCTGCCGCACCGGCTGCTGGCGCGGGGCGGGACGCTGGAGTTCGCGATGGGGCCGGAGCCTTCCGCATGGGGCACGGGCCGGGGCGCGGCGCCGGTCTCCCTCACCCGGGGCGACGCGGTGCCCTCGCCGCGGCGGGACGTGCTGGCGGGGCCGGGTGAGCTGTTCGACGACACGTCGGCGACGGCCGCGTCGGTGGAGGCGGTGGAGCTGCCGGTGCCGGCGGGCGGGGTGCGGGCGGCGCAGTACACGCTGACCTCGGCGGCGCGGGGGGCCGCCCCCTCGGGGTGGGTGCTCCAGGGGTCGCGGGACGGTACGGCGTGGGCCGACCTGGACCGGCGGTCGGGCGAGTCGTTCGCGTGGGACCGGCAGACGCGGGTGTTCACGGTGGCGCGGCCCGGCCGGTACGCGACCTACCGGCTGGTGCCGGACGCGGTGGCGACGCTGGCGGAGGTGGAGCTGCTGCGCTGACGCGGGACGCGGCGAGGGCCGCACCCCCGTTGCCGGGGGTGCGGCCCTCGCCGTGTGAGCGCTGTCCGGTCAGCCGCGGATCAGGTTGCGCAGCACGTACTGCATGATGCCGCCGTTGCGGTAGTAGTCCGCCTCGCCGGGGGTGTCGATGCGGACGACCGCGTCGAACTCGACGCCCGTGTCGGTGGTGACCTTCACCGTGCGGGGCGTGGTGCCCTCGTTGAGCTCGGTGACACCGGCGAAGGAGAAGGTCTCCTCGCCGGTCAGGCCCAGCGACTCGGCCGACTGGCCCTCGGGGAACTGGAGCGGGAGGACGCCCATGCCGATGAGGTTCGAGCGGTGGATGCGCTCGTAGGACTCGGCGATGACGGCCTTGACGCCCAGCAGCGCGGTGCCCTTGGCGGCCCAGTCGCGGGACGAGCCGGAGCCGTACTCCTTGCCCGCGAGGACGACGAGCGGGATGCCCTGCTCGATGTAGTTGCGGGAGGCGTCGTAGATGAACGACACCGGACCGCCGTCCTGGGTGAAGTCGCGGGTGTAGCCGCCCTCGGTGCCCGGCGCGATCTGGTTGCGCAGGCGGATGTTGGCGAACGTACCGCGGATCATGACCTCGTGGTTGCCGCGGCGGGAGCCGTAGCTGTTGAAGTCGCGGCGCTCGACGCCGTGCTCCGTGAGGTACTGGCCGGCCGGGGTGTCGGCCTTGATGGCACCGGCCGGGGAGATGTGGTCGGTGGTGACCGAGTCGCCCAGCTTGGCCAGCACGCGGGCGCCGGTGATGTCGGAGACCGGGGTGGTCTCCATCGTCATGCCCTCGAAGTACGGGGGCTTGCGGACGTAGGTGGACTCGGTGTCCCACTCGAAGGTGTTGCCGGTGGGGATCGGCAGCGCCTGCCACTGGGCGTCGCCCGCGAAGACGTCCTGGTAGGACTTGTTGAACATGTCCTCGCCGATGGCGTTCGCCACGACGTCGTTGACCTCGGCCTCGGAGGGCCAGATGTCCTTCAGGAAGACCGGGTTGCCGTCCTGGTCGGTGCCCAGGGCGTCCTTGGTGATGTCCACCTTCATGGAGCCCGCCAGGGCGTACGCGACGACCAGCGGCGGGGAGGCCAGGTAGTTCATCTTGACGTCGGGGTTGATCCGGCCCTCGAAGTTGCGGTTGCCGGAGAGGACCGAGGTGACCGCGAGGTCGTGCTCGTTGACGGCCTTGGAGACCTCCTCCGGCAGCGGGCCGGAGTTGCCGATGCAGGTGGTGCAGCCGTAGCCGACGAGGTTGAAGCCGACCTTGTCGAGGTACGGGGTGAGGCCCGCCTTGTCGAAGTAGTCGGTGACGACCTTGGAGCCCGGGGCGAGGGTGGTCTTGACCCACGGCTTGCGGGTCAGGCCCTTCTCCACGGCCTTCTTCGCGACGAGCGCGGCGGCGACCATGACGTACGGGTTCGAGGTGTTGGTGCAGGAGGTGATCGCGGCGACGGTGACGGCGCCGTGGTCGATCTCGTAGGTCGAGCCGTCGGGGGCGGTGACGGTGACCGGGTTCGACGGGACGGCGGCACCGGTGCCCTCGGCGTGGTGCGGGGCGCCCGCGCCGTTCTCCTGGCTGCCGTAGGCCGGGGCGTCGGAGGCCGGGAAGGACTCGTCGCTCGCCTCGTCCACCGGGGAGGCGGCGGTGCCGGCCTGCGCGGTCGGGATCTCGACGTAGTTGAGGACGTCCTTGGCGAACTGCTGGGCCGCCTCGGCGAGGACGATGCGGTCCTGCGGGCGCTTCGGGCCGGCGATGGAGGGGACGACCGTGGAGAGGTCCAGCTCCAGCTTCTCGGAGAAGTCCGGCTCGGCGGCCGGGTCCAGCCAGAGGCCCTGCTCCTTGGCGTACGCCTCGACCAGCGCGACCTGCTGCGGGGAGCGGCCGGTGAGCTTGAGGTAGTTCAGGGTCTCGTCGTCGATCGGGAAGATCGCGGCGGTGGAGCCGAACTCGGGCGACATGTTGCCGATGGTGGCGCGGTTCGCGAGGGAGGTGGCGGCGACGCCCTCACCGTAGAACTCGACGAACTTGCCGACGACGCCGTGCTTGCGCAGCATCTCGGTGATGGTGAGCACCAGGTCGGTGGCGGTGGTGCCGGTGGGCAGCTCGCCGGTCAGCTTGAAGCCGACGACGCGCGGGATCAGCATGGAGACCGGCTGGCCGAGCATGGCGGCCTCGGCCTCGATGCCGCCGACGCCCCAGCCGAGCACACCGAGGCCGTTGACCATGGTGGTGTGGGAGTCGGTGCCGACGAGGGTGTCGGGGTACGCCTGGCCGTTGCGCACCATGACGGTGCGGGCCAGGTGCTCGATGTTCACCTGGTGGACGATGCCGGTGCCGGGCGGGACGACCTTGAACTCGTCGAAGGCGGTCTGGCCCCAGCGCAGGAACTGGTAGCGCTCCTTGTTGCGGCCGTACTCCAGCTCGACGTTCTGGCCGAAGGCCTCCGCGGTGCCGAACTTGTCGGCGATGACGGAGTGGTCGATGACCAGCTCGGCCGGGGCCAGCGGGTTGATCTTCGCCGGGTCGCCGCCGAGCTCCTTGACGGCCTCGCGCATGGTGGCGAGGTCGACGACACACGGCACACCGGTGAAGTCCTGCATGATCACGCGGGCCGGGGTGAACTGGATCTCCTGGCTCGGCTGAGCCTGCGAGTCCCAGTCGCCGAGGGCCCGGATGTGGTCGGCGGTGATGTTCGCGCCGTCCTCGGTGCGGAGCAGGTTCTCCAGGAGCACCTTCAGGCTGTAAGGGAGGCGCGCGGAGCCCTCGACCTTGTCCAGCCGGAAGATCTCGTACGACTCGTCGCCCACGCGCAGCGTGCTGCGGGCGTCGAAGCTGTTCGCCGACACGACAGTCTCCTTCATCAATGTGCGCGTTCTTACCGCATCCTGCCGCGATGGCTCCTCGCCGATCCGCTAAGGTAAGACTTAGTTAGGTAACCCTTACCGGCTGGCGCGGCTGCGGTGCGTCTTTCGGCAGATATCTCGATGTCGAGATAACTCTAGTACATGACCCCGCCGCGCGACGAGGCGCGCCCGGCGGGCCGTCGCGTCAGTCGCCGAACCGGCGGACGAAACGTCTCTGCCAGGGGGTCTCGACGGCGTGCCGGTCGTACTCCCGGCGCACGAAACGCACCGCTTCGTCCGCCGGGACGCCGTCGAGGACGGCCAGGCAGGCGAGGGCCGTGCCGGTGCGGCCGCGTCCGCCGCCGCAGGCGATCTCGACCCGCTCGGCGGCGGCGCGCTCCCAGGCCTCACGGAGGACGGCGCGGGCGTCCGCCGGGCTGCTCGGCAGCCGGAAGTCGGGCCACCGCAGCCAGCGGGCCTCCCACGGGACTCCGGGCGGCTCCTTGCCGAGCAGGTACACGGCGTAGTCGGGGACCGGCCCGGCCGGCAGCGGGCGCCGGAGGGCACGGCCCCTGACCGTGCGCCCCGAGGGGAGTCGCAGCACGCCGGGGTCCGCGGCGTTCCAGGTCCGGGTCATCCGCCCACGGTAGCGGCGGCGCCCCGCGGCCGGGGCGGGTCCACGGCGGGTCGGCGTCCTCCAAATCCGGGCATACGAAACCAACCACCCATGTCGCCGCGCGCGGTGCCGCCGGAGCGCCCGGACGGGCGTACCACGCCGACGGGAACGGGCGACGGCACCGGGCACCGGGCATGCCCGGTGGCGTGCATCGCCCCCCTCCGCCAAGGACGCCGACGAGGACCGGGAGTTCGCCGCGCGACGGCATCGGATGAACCGCCGCCCGACTGGCCGCGTCACCCCACCGGCCGCGGTCCGTCACCCTGATGGCGGACCCCGACACCGGCGCCATCTCATATCTGAGATAGCCTGCCCCCATGGCAGACGACTACCTCGTACGCATCGGCAAGCTCATCCGTGACGCCCGGCAGCACCGCGGCTGGACGCAGACGCAGCTCGCCGAGGCGCTGGCCACAAGTCAGAGCGCCGTCAACCGCATTGAGCGCGGCAACCAGAACATCAGCCTTGAGATGATCGCCCGGATCGGCGAGGCGCTCGACAGTGAAATCGTGTCACTCGGGTACGCGGGTCCCATGCACCTGCGTGTCGTGGGCGGCCGCCGGCTGTCCGGCTCCATCGACGTCAAGACGAGCAAGAACGCGTGCGTGGCGCTGCTGTGCGCCTCGCTCCTCAACAAGGGCCGCACCACGCTGAGGCGGGTCGCCCGGATCGAGGAGGTCTACCGGCTGCTGGAGGTCCTCAACTCCATCGGGGTGCGCACCCGTTGGATCAACGACGGGATGGACCTGGAGATCGTCCCGCCCGCGCACCTGGACATGGCCGCCATCGACGCCGACGCGGCCCGTCGCACCCGCTCCATCATCATGTTCCTCGGCCCGCTGCTGCACCGGCTGCGGCAGTTCAAGCTCCCGTACGCGGGCGGCTGCGACCTCGGCACGCGCACGATCGAGCCGCACATGATCGCGCTGCGCCGCTTCGGCCTGGACATCACGGCCACCGAGGGGCTTTACCACGCGGAGGTGGACCGGCGGGTCACCCCCGACCGCCCGATCGTGCTGACCGAGCGCGGCGACACCGTGACCGAGAACGCGCTGCTCGCGGCCGCCCGTCATGACGGCGTCACCGTCATCCGCAACGCCTCCTCCAACTACATGGTCCAGGACCTGTGCTTCTTCCTGGAGGCGCTGGGCGTCCGGGTCGAGGGGATCGGCACGACGACCCTGACCGTGCACGGCATCCCCTCCATCGACGTGGACGTCGACTACTCGCCCTCCGAGGACCCGGTCGAGGCGATGAGCCTGCTGGCCGCGGCGGTCGTCACCGAGTCGGAGCTGACGATCCGTCGCGTACCGATCGAGTTCCTGGAGATCGAGCTCGCGGTCCTGGAGGAGATGGGCCTCGACCACGACCGGACCGCGGAGTACCCCGCCGACAACGGCCGGACCCGGCTGGTGGACCTGACGGTACGGCCCTCCAAGCTGGAGGCGCCGATCGACAAGATCCACCCGATGCCGTTCCCGGGCCTGAACATCGACAACGTGCCGTTCTTCGCGGCCATCGCGGCCTCCGCCCAGGGGCAGACCCTCATCCACGACTGGGTCTACGACAACCGGGCCATCTACCTCACCGACCTCAACCGCCTCGGCGGCCGGCTCCAGCTCCTGGACCCGCACCGCGTCCTGGTGGAGGGCCCCACCCGCTGGCGCGCCGCCGAGATGATGTGCCCGCCGGCGCTGCGGCCCGCGGTGGTCGTCCTCCTCGCCATGATGGCGGCGGAGGGGACGTCGGTGCTGCGCAACGTCTACGTCATCAACCGCGGTTACGAGGACCTGGCGGAGCGCCTCAACTCGGTGGGCGCGCAGATCGAGATCTTCCGGGACATCTGAGCAGCTTCAAATGCAACGCCGCTAATTCCCTCCTGACCTGCATGTATGTGAGCCAGGAGGGAATTCGTCGGCGCCTGTGGGACTTGTCTGGGACTTTGGGTCGGGATCGGCTCAGGTATTCGAGAAACTCCCAGAGGGCGCGCTGCCCTGACGTGACATTGCTGAGCCGTGAAGCATGCGCCGAGCCATCGTGTCGATCTCGGCAAGCAATCCCGCGGACTGCTGTTCCAAGTCAATGGCGTGCTGGTGGAGGACTGTACCGGCATGTCGCACACGGTGGCTGATGTGTGGAGCGTTTCCCTTCGCGTACACCAGGTGCCCCTCCGGCAGCCCCAGGGCAGTGCAGTAGGCCAGCATTTGGTACAGGTCCTCATTGGGAAAGCCGCGTTTTCTGCGGGCCTTGTACTTGGCGTCCGCGACGATCAGCGGGGTGCCGGACTCTCCATACCAGACGAAATCGGGTCGCAGGCGGATCGCATTCCCTTCGTCCATGTGGATGTTCCGGGCCTGGAGGACACTTCTGCCACCGTAGGGGCGCATGGCCTCCCGTAGTGCCGTACAGATGAAGTCCTCGTAGATGCCGTTCATGTCGAACAGGAATCCGTTCATACGCAGCTGCCCGGGCAGGTGCTCGGCCGACCATCCCCTCAGCACCGCCTCGGAGAGGTGGAGTGCCGGGTGATAGCGGGTGTTGAGCCGCGTCGGATACCAGCCGAGTGGTGTCTGCCCCCGGGTGAGCGGTGTGATGTCCACCAGCCGGGACCGCTGGTGCATCAGGCGCGTACGTACGGTCCGGGAGACACCGGGGAGGCGCAGAAGCCGGTCGACAGCCGCGCGGAGAATGCGGTTCTCGATGATGTCCGTGGTGAATTCGTCGTACGTCACCTCCGCGGGCACGGGCATGCCGAACCGGCGGCGGATCTGTTCGGACTCGCGGAGCCGGCCGCGTACGACGGGGGACGACTCCTCGGCCGTCCGGTAGCCCTGGAGCAGGCCCTGCCGCAGTGCGCGGTCGATCTGGCGCTCGACGGCGTGCGCGAACGCCGGGAGGAGGTCGTCGTGCGCGGCAAGGTCCACGGCGCCGTCCCGCCAGCCCCGGGGGTCGCTGCTGTAGCCGAGCAGGAAGAGCAGGCGGGCGATCGGCACCTTGGGGGTTATCCGCACCGTGACGCCTTCGCCGCCGGGGACGGTGAGTGTGACGGCGCCTACCCTGCTGCCGGCGCGCAGTCGCCAGGCGCCCGGGTCGTAGGGGTCCGGACCGGCCTCTTCCAGGATTCTGGAGGCGGCCAGTGCGCGGCCCACGGCGTCGGGGAGCCGGACCGAGCGCGCGGGTCCGTGTTCGACAAGCGTGACGTCGGAGGTCACTGCGCGTCGGTCCCGTCGCCCGGTTCGGGCGAGGTGGCACGTGACGCGAGCGCCCTGCGGAGTGCCGGCAGGCCGTAGCGGCCCTCGATGTCGACGCCTTCGCCGTAGTGGTGCTCCTCCAGGAGCGGGAGGATCTTGGTCCGCCAGGTCCGTTCCAGTCCGCCCTCGCGGTAGACGCCTGGCTTCATCAGGTACGACGGTCCGATCTTGAAGTCGGGGTCGTCGATGCGGGTGTTGAGGGCGTCGAGCAGGTCCGCGGGTTCGGGGCCCTTCTCCTCGGACTCCAGCCAGGAACGCAGCAGCCCTCGGGTGGGATCGGTGCGCGGGGACAGCTCGACGAACGCGAAGCGCCGGCGCATCGCCGCGTCGACGAGGGCGATCGAGCGGTCGGCCGTGTTCATGGTGCCCATGACGAAGAGGTTGCGGGGCAGGAAGAAGTCCTCGTCCGAGTAGGTCAGCCGCACCGACAGGTCGCGGTATTCGAGGAGGAAGTACAGCTCTCCGAAGACCTTCGCGAGGTTGGCCCGGTTGATCTCGTCGATGACCAGGAAGTGCGGGATGTGCCGGTTGCCCTCCCTGCGGGCCAGTTCGGCGAACTCCCGCAGCGGGCCGGCCGTGAGCCGGAAGGCGACCTCGCGCGTGCCGGGGTCCTCGCGAGGGCGGAAGCCCTCGAAGAAGTCCTCGTAGGAGTACGACGGGTGGAACTGGACCAGCTCGACCTGCTCCCGTCCGCCGCCGAAGAACTCGGCGAGCTTCTGCGCGAGGAAGGTCTTGCCCGTCCCGGGAGGGCCGTAGAAGATCAGCTGCTTCTCGTCGTGGAGCAGTTGCCTGATCTCCTGCAGCCATTCGAGGTGGTGCACGTGGAGCTCCTTCCGCAGCTCCTCGGTGGGCTCGGGCAGCTCCACGTCGCGGCGGGCGGTGACGGCCAGGGGCTCGGCGCTGATCCCGGTGCCGTCGGCCAGGGCCTCCTCCACGAGTTCCTCGTCGCTGACCCCGAGGCCGTCGACGATGGCCTTGACGGTGGTGAGGTCGACCACGTCGTGGCGCGACGAGAGCTTCTGACGCAGTTCCTGCGGCAGTTCGTCCAAGGGGAAGCCGTCGCCTCCCCACTCCACGGGGCGCCAGAGGACGCGGCTTCCGTCGTCGGCGACGAGGTGCTCGACGTTGCCCGTGATCTTCCCAGTGTGGAGCCGGCCGTCGGAGAGTGCGCACACCGTGTCGCCGGGCCGCATCCGGGAGAGGAAGGCGTGCAGCTCCTCGACGAGCTGCGGCTTCTCGGTGTACGTCGCCGTCGACCCGTAGTCTTCGTCGACGAAGGTGCGCAACTGTTCCTTGCTGATGCCCTGGGTGGCGGCGGGACGCAGGTGGGCGGCGGTCAGGGACACCCTGCCTTCGGGGAGCCACGCGCGCCGGAACAAATCGGGGCCGGCCAAGTGCGGCCCCCGCACCAGCCAGGCGCGGCTGGGACCCGACCACACCTGGCCGAGGAAGTCGGCGAGCGGCCGGCCGTCCTCGGTCTTCCACTCCATCCACCCGTTGGAGCTGCGGCCCACGAGGATCTCCGCCGCCGCGGAGGGCGAATTGCACTCCACGTCCTCGACCACTTCGAGCCAGCCCGGCCACGTGGACGTTTCGCGTATCACCCCTTCCGCGATGAGCCGTTCGCGCAGGCGGTACGAGGAAGGCGTCTTCTCCGGGAACGACGGGACGACGTCGGGTCTCGCCGGGGAGCCCGCGAGCACCACCATCTTCTGGCTGCCGTTGGTCCCGCTCTCGGTCAGCAGCCGGCCTCTGGCCGTGGGCCCGCCGTACGGCAGGCGCAGCTGGAACTCCGGGTACGAATCGAGCATCGGTGTCCTTGGGTCGGAGGGTAGGGCCGGGTGCATTGTGGGGCGCTCGTGATCCACTTCGGTGTCGCTTCGCGTATTTCCGGCCAACTCCGATGCCTCGGCCGGCACAGATCCGGCCGCGCGTTGCCGTGCAGGGCGGCCGACGTCCATGATCGGGAGCGGAGCACAGGCACGGCGAGGGGGAACGGTGGGCACCGGAACGACGAGCGGACCGACCAGGCAGCGGCACACCGAGGAGCTGCTGGCTGCGGTGTCCATGACGTCGGCGCAGCTCGCCCAGGCGGTCGGCCGGTTCGACGGTGACACCCTGACCATGGTGACGGCCGCGATCCGCACGGCGGAGCGCGCCTTCGAGGAGCTCGACGCCTGCTACGACGTCATCGACGACGCCTCGGCCACGGGCCGGGCGATCGCCGCCCGGCTGAGCGCCCTGCTCGCGGCGGAGGACGAGCCGGGCGTCGGTCGGGAGCTGGACGCCCTGGACGCGGTCTCCGCTCGCGTCCGCGGCACGGACCGCGCCCGAGAGCTGCTGCACCGTGTCCTCGGACGGGAGGAGGCGGCCGAGCGCGCCCTGCCGGCGGTGCGCCGTCTCACCGGGGCGGACCTGCCCGCTCTCCCTTCCGCGTACGCGGACGACGCGGGTTTCGACGACCTGATGGCCTTTGCCGCCCGCGAGGAGGAGCTGGCGCCACGGCTGCGTGAGGCGCACGCCGAACGCATCCGCAAGGTGGCCGCGCACCTCGTCCACGTGGTGGAGCAGGTCGCGGCCGTGGGATTCGCCGACGAGGCCTTCGCCGGGGAATCGGCGCACGAGGCACGCCGGGCCCGCGAGCTGTGGGTCCGCTGCCTCGCGGAGCGCAGGCGCGACCTCGGATAGCAGGCCATCTCCGCGCCCGTACGGCACCGGTCTCCGGCCGGATACCGTGTGCGGTGCGACCGGACACGTCAGCTCCGTCCTCCCGCTCACGAGCAGAAAGGCCCCTCGTGCACATCGCCCCCCTGAGCCCGCATGACCCCGTCGAGCTGGGGGGCTACGAGCTGCTCGGCCGCATCGGGCACGGCGGCATGGGACAGGTGTACCTGGGCGAGTCACCCGGCGGGGAGCCCGCAGCCGTCAAGGTGATCAAGCCGTCGGTCGTGGACTCCGAGACCCGGCAGCGCTTCGCCCAGGAAGTGGAGATCCTCAAGACGATCTGGGGTGCGCGGATCGCGGCGCTGCTCGACGCCGACGCGGAGGCCGATCCGCCGTGGCTGGCCACCGAGTACATCGAGGGCCCCGACCTGAGTCGGCACGTGGCCTTGCACGGCCCGCTTCCCTCGCTGCTCGCCGCCTCCCTCGGGGCGACGCTGGCCGAAGCGCTCGCCACCGTGCACAAGCAGGGTCTGCTGCACCGTGACCTCAAGCCCGCGAACGTGCTGCTCGGCCCCAACGGGCCGAAGGTCATCGACTTCGGCCTCGCGGTGTTCGCCGAGTCGAGCGTGTCCCTGACCGCGCCCAACGCCGTGGTCGGCACCCCGGCCTGCATGGCGCCCGAACAGGCACGAGGCGACCGGCCGCTGACCCCCGCGGTCGACGTGCACGCGCTCGGCGCCGTGATGCTGTTCGCCGTCTCTGGTCACCTCCCGTACCAGGCCCCGAACATCCACGTCCTCTTCCACCAGGTCACGGACCCAGAGACGGCTCCCGACCTGTCGGGGGTCCCCGACGAGCTGGTGCCCCTGCTGACGGCGATGCTCGCGCACCGGGCCGAGGACCGGCCGGCGCTGAGCGACGTTGTCCAGCAGTGCCGGGCGGTCATCGAAGCGCAGGGCTGCAAGGTCGCCCAGGCACGGCGCCGGCTCACGACGCACACGGCGGTTCCTTCGCATGCGCTGGACAGCCTGCCGCCCACGGTCGCCCTCCCCCTACCGCCCACCGTCCCGGCGGCCCCGGCGGTTCCCGGGACAAACACGTCGCCGACGGCAGGGCCGACCGTGGCGCTCTCCCCGGACTCCACCCCGTCGGCCGCCCCCGCGCCTGACGTCGACGAGCCGGCCGCCCCCGAGCCGACCCCTACGCTCGTCGACCGTCCCGCGCCGCGGTCCGGAACCGACGCGCCTTCGTCCGCACCCGCCGCCCCGGAACCCGCCACGAGCACGGACAGCCCGTCGCCCACGCCGCCAGCGGCTTCCCGCGCTCCCCGCGGCCGCTCCGGGCAGCGACTGCATTCCGCCCAGGCCCGGATCACCGCGCAGCGGCTCCGCGAGGTGTACGCGGCCCAAGCCGCGTTCTGACACCGGCGGGCTCACGATGCCGGTGGACCCGCGATACTGAGGGGCCTGCCACAACCGTCACGAAACACCACAGGAGGACACGGGTGACCGCCGTCCAGACCAGCCCCGAGCAGCACGGCGACGCGTCGGACGCGGCGGGGCAGGAGCAGTTCCCGGCAGGCGCGCAGGTGCTCGTACGCGACGAGGTGTGGCTGGTCCGGAACGCGGTGCCGACCGCCGACGACGGCACCCGGGTCGAGGTGGTCGGGGTGTCCGACTTCGTACGGGATCAGGAGGCCGTGTTCTTCACCGGCCTGGACACCGTCGAGCTCATCGACCCGCGCGACACCCGCCTGATCGCGGACGACTCCCCCACCTACCGGCGCTCCCGACTGTTCCTGGAGGCCGTGCTGCGCCGCACGGCACTGCCCCAGTCCGAGCGGCGGCTCGCGCTCGCCGACTCCTTCCTCCTGGACCCGCTCCCCTATCAGCGCCGCCCCGCCGAACTCGCGCTCTCCGGCGCCAATCTGCGTCCCCGGCTGCTGATCGCGGACGTGGTGGGCCTGGGCAAGACGCTGGAGATCGGTCTGACGCTCGCGGAGCTCATCCGGCGCGGCCGGGGCGAGCGCATCCTCGTCGTCACGCCGCAGCACGTCCTGGAGCAGTTCCAGCACGAGCTATGGACGCGGTTCGCCATTCCGCTGGTCCGGCTGGACTCGGTGGGCATCGAGCGGATCCAGCGCGAGATCCCCGCGGGACGGAATCCGTTCACGTTCTTCAAGCGCGTGATCGTCTCGATCGACACGTTGAAGAACACCGATCAGTACCGCCACCACCTGGAGCAGATCCGCTGGGACGCGGTCGTCATCGACGAGTCGCACAACCTGATCAACCGCGGCTCCCTGCGCAACCAGCTCGCCCAGACCCTGGCGCCGCGCACCGACGCCCTGATCCTCGCCTCCGCCACGCCGCACAACGGCGACGCGAGGTCGTTCGCCGAGCTGATCGCCCTGCTGGACCCGGCGGCGATCCGCGACCCGGAGAACTACCGTGCCGAGGACATCGAGCACCTCTTCATCCGCCGTACGAAGGTCAGCACCGAGGTCCGCGAGCAGATGAAGGGCCAGTGGGCGGATCGCGGCCCGTCCCAGGCCGTACACTGCCCGGCCACCCCGGCCGAGGAGCGGATCTTCGAGGAGCTGGCGGCCGTCTGGCTGCCGCGCGACGGCAGCCCGTCCGTGAGCCCCGTCCCGCTCTTCCCGTACACGCTCCTCAAGTCCTTCCTCTCCTCGCACGCGGCGCTCAAGGCCACCGTGAGCGCCCGCATCAAGACCCTGGAGAAGAAGGACGACCCCCGCGCAACGGGCGCGGAGCTCGCCGCACTGCGCCGGCTCGCGGAACTGACCGCGGACCTGACGGAGGCGGACTCGGCGAAGTTCGCCGCGCTCGTGGAGCAGCTGGAGGGCATCGGCGTCGGCCCGTCTTCCGACACCCGCGTCGTGGTCTTCTCGGAGCGCGTCCAGACGCTGGAGTGGCTCGCGACCGCCCTACCCGCCGCTCTTGGCTTCCGGGGCAGGACCGCGAAGGACTGCCTGCGCGTCATGCACGGCGGTCTCTCCGACGAGCAGCAGATGCGGGTCGTGGAGGAGTTCGGGCTGGCCGGCGCTCCTGTACGGATCCTGCTGACGGGGGACGTGGCCTCCGAGGGCGTCAACCTGCACCGCCAGTGCCACCAGCTGGTCCACTACGACGTGCCGTGGTCGCTGATCCGCATCGAGCAGCGCAACGGCCGCATCGACCGCTACGGGCAGGCCCAGCCGCCGCAGTTCCGCGCCCTGATCCTCACCAGCGGCACCGAGGGTGCGAAGGACGACACCCTTGTCTCCGAACGGCTCCTGGAGCGCGAGGACCAGGCGCACCGTTCGCTCGGCACTGCGGAGGCCGTCACCGGCCTCTACCGCGCGGAGGCCGAGGAGAAGTCCCTCATCCAGGATCTGCTGCGCGGCAGGACCGTGGACGAGTCCCTCGACGGGCGCCGATCCGGCGAGGACGCCGGAACGGATGCCATGGACGACTTCCTGGCGGACTTCTTCGGCGCGGTCGGCGACGAGCCTCAGGCGGAGGACGGCGCCGCGGCCGGAGAGTCCGCCCCCGAGACGGCCGGAGGCGCCACCGGTACGGAAGTGGCCACGGGCTCCGTCCTCCCTCGCCTCTTCGACTCGACCGCCCACTTCCTGGACGAGGCGCTGCGCGAGGTGTACCCGGACGCCCGCGACCGCCTGGACCTCGACCGTGACGAGCAGGGGCTGCTGTCCTTCCGTCCCCCGGCCGACCTCCTCCACCGCCTCAAGGCGCTGCCCGTGGACTACCTGCGCGAACAGCGGCTGCGCGAGCGGCTGTTGGTCACCTTCAACCGGCGGCTCGCCCAGCAGTCGCTCCAGCGGGCCCGCGAGGCGGGTTCGACCTCCAGCTGGCCGGAGATCTCGCTGCTGACCGATCTGCACCCGGTCGTCGAGTGGCTGACGGACAAGGTCCTCGTCCGGCTCGGGCGCCAGGAGGCGCCGATGATCACGGCCGAGGTGGCGGAGCCCACCTATCTCGTCCAGGGCGTGTACTCGAACGCCCTGGGCCGGCCGACGGTCGTGAAGTGGATGGGGGTGACGCGCGGCGGGGCCGTGGACGACGACATGGTGTCGCTGCTGCGCCGCTCCGGGGTCGGCCCGACGATGGCGAACAAGCTCCGCCACCGGGATCCCGCCCCGCTCGCCGCCGGCATCCCCGCTGTCCTTGAGGCAGCCGAGGCCTTCATGGAGCGGCACCGGGACGCCTGGGACCAGCCGCTGCGCGAGTCGATCGAGCGCCACAAGCTGCGCCTCGGCGACTGGGAGCAGCCCACACTGGCGGGCGAGCGCACCAAGCGGCGGCTCACCGACCTCGCCGACGACCTGCTGACCACCGGGCAGCGCCCGATGCTCCGCGTCCTCGCGGTGCTGCTGCCCGACCCCGACGCACCACCGGCCGCGTCCGCGCCCCTGTCCGCCACGCCCGCCGCCCTCTGAGAGAGCCACTGTCATGACGTACGACTCCCTGGTCAACCGCGGCGACTACTTCTCGGCCCACTACCTCGCCGAGGTGCTGCCCAAGGACCTCAAGACGGGCCTGCTCCAGACCTGGAAGGAGCGGGAGGAGGCCGCCAAGCCCCCGGCCGGTACGGGAGAGGCGGCGCCCTCCGAGGGCCCCGACATCGTGCGCGAGGACGCCAAGCAGGCCCTGCCCATCACCCCGCGAGCCGGTCTCCGGGCACTGCGCCGCGACTACTTCCGTGCCCGCTCGTTCTTCGCCCTCCCCGAGGACGCGGAGGGCACCGCGTCCACGCCCGATACCGGCGACGACGCGCTGACGTACGCCGCCCCCGCCTGGCGGGAGCGGGTACAGGCGCTGAACGCCGAGGTCCTGCGCGCACTGGGCTACGACGCGAAGCCCGGCAACCTCACCGTCTGGCGGGCGGGCCAGAGCCACGAGATCACGGTCGCGCACGCCGAGAAGGGCCTCGTCGCCGTCGACTGCGGCTGGGCCGCCGAAGCGGACGCCGCTCTGGACCCCGACGGCCCGGGCCGCCTCCTCGACCCCGTCGTCCTCGACGGCTCGAACAGCCTGACCACCGGCTCCAAGCTGGCCTTGTTCCTGTTCGCCTGCGACGACGCCCCGCGCTATGTCCTGCTGCTCGTCGGCGGCGTCGTCGTCCTCGCCGACCGTATGGTCTGGGGCGAGGGCCGCTACCTCGCCGTCTCCCTCGACCTCGCGCTCCAGCGCAACGACACCCGCCCGGGCGGCGAACTGGACACCGTCGCCGCGCTGTTCGGCGCCGACTCGCTCCGCACCCCTGAGGAGGGCGGCGAGAACCCGCTCGCCGAGCTCGTCGGCAAGTCCACCAAGCACGCGGTGGGCGTCTCCAGCGAGCTGCGCGACGGCCTGCGGCTGAGCGTCGAGCTGATCGCCAACGAGGTCCTGGAACGCCTCCGCGAGCAGGGCGTACGCCCCCAGGACATCGGCGAACTCCCCGAACTCGGACGCCAGCTGACCCGCGAGTCGCTGCGCTACCTCTACCGCATCCTGTTCCTGCTGTACGCCGAGGCCCGCCCCGAGCTGGGCATCCTGCCGTCCGACTATCCCGAGTACCAGCTCGGCTACGGCCTCGGTCGGCTCGGCGAACTCGTCGCGGAGCGGGACCTCGTCGATGAGAAGTCCCGCCGCGGCTTCTACCTGTACGAGTCCCTGGACCTGCTGTTCCGCAAGGTCCAGGACGGCTACCGGCCGCGCCGCATCCACGGCGAGGCGGCGGAGACGGCGGAGACCGCCGACGCGGTCGGCGCCGTCGGCGCGAAGAGCAGCGAGGACCTAGGCCTGCGCTTCGAGCCCCTGCACTCCACGCTCTTCGAGCGGGACTCGATCAAGCTGATCGGCGCGGACGCCGTCGTCGACCCCCGTCACGACGCCGACGAGGCCCTCGCCCGCGGCGAGCGCGTCCGCTACCTCGACACCCGGCTCCGCAACGCCACCCTGTACGAGGTCCTGCACAAGCTCATGCTCACCAAGGGCAAGAAGGGTGAGCGCGGCGGCTTCATCTCATACGCCCAGCTGGGCATCAACCAGCTCGGCGCCGTGTACGAGGGCCTGATGTCGTACTCAGGCTTCATCGCGGGCGAGGAGCTGTACGAGGTCGCCAAGGGCGGCGACCCGAAGGACGGCTCCTGGCTGGTTCCCAAGTCGAAGGCTGAAGAATACGACGCCTCGGACTTCGTCCCACGCCCCGAGGCGCACACCGGCGAGGAGGTCCGAGTCCGGTACGCCCCCGGCTCGTTCGTCTACCGGCTCTCCGGCCGCGACCGCCAGACCTCGGCCTCCTACTACACGCCGGAATCCCTCACCAAGGTCACCGTGCAGCTGGCCCTCCAGCACCGCCTCGACCCGGACGGCACGGTCACCGAGGCCCGCGAGCTGCTCGACTGGAAGATCTGCGAACCAGCCCTCGGCTCCGGCGCGTTCCTCAACGAGGCCATCAACCAGGTCGCCGCCGAGTACCTCCGCCGCCGCCAGAAGGAACTCGGCCACTCCATCGACACCGAGCAGTACGCCGTCGAACTCCAGAAGGCCAAGGCGTACATCGCCCTCCACAACTCGTACGGCGTCGACCTCAACGAGACGGCGGTCGAGCTGGCCGAGGTGTCGTTGTGGCTCAACACCATGCACCCCGGCATGGAGGCCCCCTGGTTCGGCCTCCACCTGCGGCGCGGCAACTCCCTCATCGGCGGCCGGCGCGAGATGTACGGCCCCGAGCGTCTGAAGAAGGGCGGCTGGCTGGGCACGACCCCGGAGCGCTATCCGCTGGCGGACGCGCAGGCGGGCGTCCCGCTGCCCGAGGGCGCGGTGCACCACTTCCTGCTCCCTGCGAAGGAGTGGGGCGCGGTCGCCGCCGAGAAGGAGGCGAAGGCGCTGGCGCCGGAGGCCGCGAAGGCGCTCGGCGCGTGGCGCAAGGCCGTCACCAAGTCCCCGACGGCCAAGCAGACAGCCCGGTTGCAGGGCCTGGCCCGGCGCGCCGAGTACCTGTGGGACCTGGTGGTGCAGCGGCTGACGATCTCCGAGCGGGAGATCTCCCGGCGGGTGGACGTGTGGGAGGCGGAGCCGGAGTGGCTGCGCCGACCCAAGGAGGCCGTGCCCCGGGAGAAGGTGCTGGCCGACCTCACGGCGGTGGACACCCCGTACTGGCGGCTGAAGAAGCTCATGGACACGTGGTGCGCGCTCTGGTTCTGGCCCGTGCAGGAGGCCGCGCTGCTGGACGGAACTGACGCGCGGTACCAGCGGGCGGAGGTCGTGCCCGTGCCGCAGGGCGGGGCCGTTGCGGAGTCCGGGGCGTCGGACGTGATCCGTACGTACGAGGAGGTCGACCTCCTCGGCAACGTCACGGTGAAGGAGGTCAGGCGCGGCGACATCGACAAGCGGCGCAAGGGCACGCGCAAGGGCGAGCAGTCCTTCGTGGGCCAGCGCCGCGAGGTCATTCCCCTGGCGAATCTGGACGACTGGCTGGACTTCGCGGAGGCACTGCTGGGCACGCACGATGTGCCGGCGGAGTCGCTGGTGGCGTCTTTCGATTCGCTCGGTGACCTGGAGCGGTACGAGGACGAGCTGCCAGACTGGATGGGCATGGACCGGTCGTACTGGCTGGAGGGTCGGTTCCCGTGGGTGTCGGTTGCGGGGGACGTGGCCAAGCGGCAGGGGTTCTTCCATTGGGAGCTGGAGTACGCCCAAGTGTTTGCGGGGCGCGGCGGGTTTGATCTGCAGGTGGGGAATCCGCCGTGGGTGAGACCGGACTGGAAGGAGGACTCGGTTCTCGCCGAGTTGGATCCCTTGTTCGTGTTCAGTGACAAGCTCGATGCAGCAGAGTTGAACCTCCGAAAGGCCGAGACCCTTGAGATCGAGGAGAACCGCAAATACCTCCTTGATGAGCTGGCAACCACCACCGGAGTCGCCACCTACCTCTCTTCTGGCGCAACCTATAAGCTCCTTGCCAAAACACGCCCAGACCTCTACCGGGCCTTCATGGCGCACACATGGAAAAGCAGCGCCTCAACCGGAGTCGCAGGGCTGATCCACCCCGATACCCACTTCAGCGGCACGAAGGAGGGGGAGCTCCGAGAGGCGACATATCAGCACCTACGGGTTCACGCACACTTCTCAAATCGACTGCAGATTTTCGAGGAGGTACAGGGAACCCGCCAGTTCAGCCTCAACATCTACGGCAGCGCCCGGCCGGCCAATTTCACTCACACGAGCTGGCTCTTCTCCCCCGATACCCTGACATCGTCCCTCTCCCACGATGGAACTGGCCCCCTGCCCGGAATCAAGCATGCAGGAGCATGGGAGACCCGCCCCCATGCGGCTCGTCTAATTCAGGTCGACATCGAACGTCTATGCGAGTGGAACCAGCTGACGGGCGGAGGGGGTAAGCCAGACGCACAGGCCCCCATGCTGTACCCCGTCACCAGCGAGGAACAGGGCGCAATTAGCAGGCTGACCGAACAGAGCTACCGACTTGTGGAGCACGAAGAATACTCTCCGAGCGATGGCTTCAACGAAAAAATTGACAGGGACGTCAAGAAGCTGATCAAGAAGGCAACAGGAGAGGTTGACTCCACGGCGGATCTCATCCTCCAGGGGTCACATCTTCTGATCGGCACGCCATTCGCACAGAACCCGAAGATCCCGTGCAATTCCCCCCGGGACTGGTTTGAGACTCCGCCCCACACACTGAGCCCTGACCACCTCCCACGCGTAAACTATGTTCGCGCTTGCACGAGCGAGACCTATCGACAGGCACAAGACAAATGGGACGGGAGGCCCTACACCGACTACTTCCGACTGGCATGGCGCGTCATGATCGATTTCGATGGAAACCGCAGCCTCTTCGCTGCGCTCGTCCCGCCGGGCCCTGCACATGTCGACGCTGTGAACTCGATGGCACTCAAGGACAATAGACTGACGGCCTTGAATGCGGGGTTTTGGGCATCCCTCCCCCTGGATTATCTATTGCGCATCACAGGGCGTAGGCACTTGCGCGCTGCCGAGGCTCGCAAGATGCCCGCCCCCGACCCCAGGCACCCCCTTTCCTCCGCCCTCCTTCTGCGCTCCCTTCGCTTGAACGCCATTACAAGTGCATATGCCCCCCTCTGGGCGGAACTGTTCAACCCTCAATGGGCGGGTTACGAGGATTGGGCCAATCCCGCTTGGTTGAATCTTGAACCAATTGCGGCAGGCCTCACATCCGCCTGGGATTTCGAGACAGCCCTCCGCACGGAGCACGAGCGCCGGGCTGCACTGGTCGAGCTGGACGCGCTCGTCGCCGTTTGGCTCGGCATGACCGCCGACCAACTAGTTGCCGTGTACAGGTCGCGCTACCCCGTTCTGTCAGATTTCGAGATGGCAATGTGGTTCGACGCTAACGGTCGCAAAATCGCCCAGAACCACAACACCTACGGCCACGGCCAGACTAAGCAGGACTGGCTCGACTTCGAAGCCCACCTCGCCGACCCCGCCAACACCCCGCCCCCCGCCGGCTACGTCGGGCCCTTCTACAAGGCCGACCGTGAAGCCGAGATGCGGGCCGCGCACGCCCACTTCCAGGCGCGGCTGGACAAGGAGAGCGAGCTCGGGCGTTGGTCGCCTCCGGCGCGCAAGGCGGCCGTCGAGAGCGCAGCATGACATGCGGCTGCCCCGGACCTTTCGCGGCCCGGGGCAGCCACGCCTTGGTACTACCGGCTCGCGAAGCCGACGAAGGCGGTCCATGCAGATCCGTCGACCTCAAGCCCGGGACGGCGCGTGTCCTTGGAGTCGCGGACGTGGACGCTGCCTCGGCGTTCAGCCACCTCCACGCACTCCCCGCCGGAGCCCGTGCTGTAACTGCTCTTGAACCACGCCAACTCATCCGTGGTCCCGGGGGGCTTTTCGGTGTTCATGACTCTCCCAGCAACTTCTCTCGACGAAGACCAGCGATGCCCGCGGAGTGAGCGCCTGGGCCCTGAGGATGCCGTACTGCTCCTCCAACTCACGAACCGGCTTGCGATCGGTGTGCGACCGACTGTCCTTGTATCCCTCCACGTAGGCGATCCTCCGTCCGTCACCCGTCTCGATCAAGGTGAAGGGGCCTTCGAGTCCAGCGTGCTCCTCCAGTTCGGTGGGCACCACCTGAATCTCGACGTTTCGGCGCTGGCCGATCAGCAGGACTTGTTCGAGCTGGCCCCGCATCACCATCCGGCCCCCCAAGGGACGCCGCAGGACCGCTTCCTCAATGACGAAGCTGATCGTCGGCAGCGGCACCCTGGCCAGAATCTCCTGCCGCGCGAGCCGCGCTGCTACCCGTTGCTCCACCGTCTCCTCAGGCAGCAGAGGACGCGACATGGTGAACACTGCTCGGGCGTAGTCCTCGGTCTGGAGGAGGCCCGGCACGGCCTTGGTCCCGTACACATGAAGCTCAACCGCCTCCGCCTCCAACTTCGCCGCATCCCGGAAGAACGCCGGGTACTGCGCCCGCGCCACCTCCTCCTTCATCTCCTTCAGGACCTCGCCCGCGTCCAGCAGCTCGTCCGCCTGGTCGATGAAGCGCGGCGGCGGGACCCTCCGCCCCTGCTCGTACGCCGCGATCGTCGACGCCGAGTACCCAAGCCGCGCCCCGAACTCCGTCCGCTCCACCCCGGCCCGTACCCGGAACCGTTTCAGCTGGCGGCCGAAGACGCGCAGGATGCCCGAGCCCGGGTCCGGGGCGGCGGCGTCGCTGGCCGGGTCGTCGTCCTCTGCCCGCTGGGTGGATTCGTTCACGCCCGCCATCACCTCCACCGGCCAACGCCGCTCCGCGTCGGCCGTCACGCTCCGCGCCGCCTACAGGTACCGACACCGCGCCCACCACCGCCCCCTGTACGCGCGTCGAGCCTTACTCAGCGTAGGCGGCAGGCGCCAGCCTGTGTCCCATGAACAGCGAACCTTCCCCTGCATCCACCGCCCTTGAGTTCGCGATGCGCTTCACGTCCTCACCGCGCGGGGCCCGCCTCGCCCGGCGGCTCGTCTCCCACTGTCTGGACAGCTGGGGCCACCCCTACACCTCCACCGACAACGAGACGATGACGCTCATCGCCGCCGAGTTGACCGGCAACGCCGTGCGTCACGGGCACGTGCCCGGGCGGGATTTCCACCTCCGGCTCACCGATTCGGCGGACACCCTGCGTATCGAGGTCACCGACACCCGTACTGAGCGCGTACCGCTGCTCTCCTCCCACGAGCCGCCCGGAGACGCCGAGTCGGGGCGCGGGCTGCTGGTCGTGGCGCGGCTGGCGAGTCGGTGGGCGGTGGCGCCGCGCGTGGGCGCTCCGGGGAAGACCGTGTGGGCCGAACTGCACCTTTCACGCCAATGACCAGCGGGTTTTCGGAAATTGGCCTACGGTCTGTCCGTGCATGTCGCTAGGGTCGTGCGTCCGTGTGTGCACTGCACGGGGGAGCCCAAGGGGGAACAGCGCACGTGAGCAGCACCCATCACACCGACCCGGCCGCCGGTTACCGCATCTCCATCGTCGACGAGGATCCGCTGCGCGCGCGGCGCGAGGCCCGCGAGTTGCTCGCTGCCCTCGCCGAGACAGACCCGCAGGCCGCGCTCGACGTTCCGGCCGGGCCCGCGGCCACCGGCACCACCAACGACAAGGGCGGACCGGTCGCGGAGCTCCTCGGTCTGGTGTTCGGCGGCGGCTCCCTGGTCGCCGCCGCCCTTCAGATCTGGCTGGCGCGCGTGCCGCAGCGGACGATCGTCGTGACGCGGCCCGACGGGGCGACGCTGACGATCTCCGGGAAGCAGGCCCGCGCGGACGACGCGCAGATCGAGCGGTTCCTCAACGGCGGTGAGGGTTCGGCGGACGAGGGCAGCGCGCAGGGCGGGCCGGGCGCGGCGTGAGTGACAACGACCGGTACGCCATGCTGATCGGCGTATCCACGTACGACAGCGAGCGGTACCACGCTCTGCCGGCGGTGCGGGCGGACCTGCACTACATGCAGGCGGTGCTGGAGAGCACCGAGATCGGCATGTACAACGACTGCGCGATGGTCGCGGAGCCGACGCGCGCCGAGATGCTGCACGCCGTCGAGACGTTCCTGGAGGAGCGGCAGGCCAGCGAGACGGCGCTGCTCTACTTCAGCGGGCACGGGGAGTTCTGCGAGGCGGACGGGCAGCTGTACTTCCTGACCCGGGACGCCGATCCGGACGACCTGCCAGGTACCGCCGTACCGGCCGAGTTCCTGGAGCGGATGCTCACGTCGTGCCGGGCCTCCTCGAAGGTCGTGCTGCTCGACTGCTGCTCCAGTGGCTCCGTCGTCCAGGGCTGGACGGCCAAGGGAGCGGCCGACGGCGGTGAACGGCCCGCGCCCAGCACGCTGCTGCGGCCGACCGGCGTGTACTTCATCACCGCCTCGGACGCCCTCCAGGCCGCCTCGGCACTGGCTCCGGCCGGTTCCTCGCTCGGCACGTCGCGGTTCACCGGGGAGATCGTCGAGGGGCTGCGCAGCGGGCGGATCAAGGACAGTGGCTGGATCACGCCGGACGACCTGTTCGAGTACCTGACCGCGCAGATGGTCCGCATCGGCGTGCCCGAGGAGCAGCGGCCCACGAAGTCCACCATCCGTGCGACGCGTTCCCTGCCGTTGGCCCGTTCGGTGGCGCGGTCCGTCCGGCTTCCCGAGCCGCCGCCGGAGGCCGGTGGCGGTCTGCCGGTCTCCTCGGCGCTGTCGAAGGCCCGGGGCCTTGTCGCGCAGGACGCGCGGGACGGCGTCGACCGGGAGCGTCTGCTGCGCTACTACGCGCACTGCCTGCGGGCGCAGGCCGAGTCGAAGATGCTGCCCGACCGGGACAGTGGCCGGGGCTCCGACTACTTCCTGCTGGGGCAGGGGGCGGAGACGATCCAGTCGGGACTGGGGTCCGGTCTTCCCGCGCCCGGTGGGCTGCCCAGGGCGAAGAGCACCGGGGCGAAGGTCGACGAGGCCGGGCTGCAGGAGTACTGGTACGGGTACCCGGCCGTGACGCTGCCCGAGCGCGGCGGTAACGGCGGCCGGCGGGCCGCCGTGCGCATCGCGCCGCTGCTGGTCCAGCCGATGGAGCTGGCGCCCGACGAGAACGGGCGGGACCGGCTGCGGCCGAGCGGGGTGCCTTCGCTGCACAGCGGTGTGCTCGCGGAGCTGCTGGAGGACGAGGAGGCGGCCGAGTTGCTCGGCCGCTGGCAGCCGACCTGGCAGGAGGGCAACGCCGCCCAGATGGTCAAGGCGGTGCGGGAACTCCTGACGCGGCTCGAACTCCCGGAGCTGGAGCCGCTCGACCTGTCCGCGCTCAGCGAGCGGTCCGTCATGGACTCGCTGCGATCCGGCGCCCACAACGCCGCCGTCCTCCTCACGCCCTCGGGTCTGGAGCGGGCCGCGTCCGAAGGGCTCGTGGAGAACCTGCTCCAGATGTCCACGCGCGCCGACCGGATCCCCGGCACCGCCCTGGACGCGCTCCTCACCGGGGGTGGCGACGGCGGGCCGGGCGGGAGCGGCGCGCCGCCCGTCCTGGTCTCCCCCGGACCGTGCAACGAGAGCCAGGCTCGGGTGATCACGTCGGCGATGACCCGGCCGCTCACCGTCTCCACCGGGCCGCCCGGCACCGGGAAGAGCGAGGTGGTGGCGGCGGTGGTCGCCACCGCGGTGGCCGCCGGGCAGTCCGTCCTCGTCGCTTCCACGAATAACGAGGCCGTGAACGTGGTGGCCGAGCGCTGCGACGCCATCTCCCCCGGGCTGCTCATGCGGACGGGGAACTCCGAGGCTCTGGAGGCCGAGGCCGCGAAGCTGGAGCGGCTGCTCGCCGAGCCGGTCGAGGCCCCGGCACGGGGTGCGGCGACCGTGGCGGGTGACCTCAGGAACCGGCACGCTCGGGCCGCCGTGCACGAGGCCGAGGCGGCGCGGCTGGTCGGCGAGGAGGCGCGGCTGCTGGAACTGCTGCGGGAGCGTGAGCGCCGTGCGGACGAGCTCGGGCTGCCGGTGGAGCTGCTGGAGCGGGCGTGGTCCGAGGGCGGGAGCGCGGCGCTCGCCGCCTGGGAGGACCGGGCGCAGAGGGCCGTCGTCGCCCGCTGGTACTCCTTCGGCCGGTGGCGCAGGGGGCGGGCGCTGTCCGCGTTCGTCGCCTCCGCCGGGGAGGGCGGTACGGGCGCGTGGCCGGACTGGGCCGCGGAACGGCCCGTACCGCCCGAGCTGCTGCTCGCCCTCGCCGAGGCCGCCGGAGTGGAAAGCGCGCTCAGGAGCCTCGTGCCGGGGCATCTCGCCCTGGACGAGGAGGCGCTGAAGCAGGCGCGGCTGGAGAGCCGGGCGGGTCTGTCGGAGGTGTCGGGCGAGCTGGCCCGGGCCGTGTCCGCCGAGGCGATGACGCGGGGGCGGTCGCTGATGGCCCAGCGGCTCCAGGCCCTGCGCCGGCGCTCCGGCTTCTGGAAGAGCCAGCGCAATCTGATGGCGCACCTGAAGGGCTGGGCCATCAGCACGCACTCGGTGCGTCAGCTCGAACTCGTCCCGGAGCTCTTCGACCTCGTCGTGATCGACGAGGCCAGCCAGTGCTCGATCCCGGCGGTGCTGCCGCTGCTGTTCCGGGCCAAGCGGGCGCTGATCATCGGGGATCCGATGCAGCTCGGGCACATTCCCGGGATCACGGCGCAGCAGGAGCGGCAGGCCCGCGTGCGGGCCGGGCTGAGCGCGGCGCAGCTGGAGGATCACCGGCTCGCTTACCACGTGTATTCCGCGTACCATGCCGCGGCACAGCACGGCGAGGAGACGCTGCTGCTCGACGAGCACTACCGGTGCCATCCGGCGATCGCCGATGTCGTCAACGGTCACTGCTACGCGGGTCAGTTGCAGGTACTCACTGACGTGAGGAGGCAGGTTCCGGCGCTCGATCCGGTGGGGTCGGGCGGTCCTGCTCCTGCCCTCGGCTGGGTCGACGTGCGGGACGGCGCGTCCGCGCTGGGCGCGGGTGGCCGGTCCTCGCGGAACGCGGCGGAGGCCGCCCGGGTGCGGGAGACGGTGGACGAGCTGCTCGCGCGGCTTCCCGAGGACGCGACGGTGGGCGTGGTGACGCCGTTCCGCGCGCAGAAGGACGCTTTGGCGCGGGTGTGGGCGGACGACGACCGCGTGCGGGTCGGCACGGTGCACGCCTTCCAGGGTGGGCAGCGGGACGTCATGGTCCTCAGCCCGGTGGCCACCGTCAACACCCCGCCCCGTACGACGCACTGGGTGTCGAGCCAGGTCAACCTGTGGAACGTCGCTGTCACCCGGGCGAAGTCGCAGCTGATCACGGTGGGCAGCCATGCCTTCTGGCAGGGGCAGTCGGGGCTTCCGGCGCTCCTTGCGGGGCGGTCGGAGGTGCTGGGGACGGGAGCGTCGGCGGACGGGCCCGGCGCGGGCTTCGGCGCGAGGCCCCGGAGCGCCTTCCGGGAGGAGCTCACGGACCGGCTCCAGGACTTCCTCGGGCGCTGTGGTGTGACTGACCTGGAGCGCGAGGCGGTGGTCGGCGGGCACGTCGTCGACCTGCTGTTCACGGTGGACGGCGCCAACACCGCCGTTCTCGTCGACACCGGGCCCGAGCACGGGCAGGACCCCGCCCGCCATCTGCGTCTGACGCACGCGCGCGGCGACCTGCTGCCCGGGCTGCCGTCCGGCGGTTTCGGCGCGAAGCCCGGACCGGTGGCGCGGACGGTCCGGGTGCCGGCGTGGCGGATCCTGGCGGGTGACGTGACGCTGGAGCCGCTCTTCGCCTGAGCCGCGCACCCCGGCGGGGTCAGGGCCGCAGGCTCCGGACGACGTGCGTGATGTGCTGGATGTTGCCGACGCGCAGCCATACTCCGGCGTTTCCGGTGCCTTCGGGGCCGTGCCCGCGTGCGCAGTCGCGCAGCCAGGTCTCGCCCGCGCTCGCCGCCGGACCCCGGAAGTCCGGCAGGGCGAGGATGTCCCGCGCGGCGGCGCGGACGGAAGCGGCCCGGTCGTGGCCGCGCGTCGGCACCCTCATGAGGACGTACGACTCGTCGGTGGTGTACCGCAGCACGCCCCAGGGCGGGCCGCCGCCGTTGTCGGAGGAGGGTCCGCGGGCGATCGCCTGGGTGGAGTCGATGCCGTAGTCGCCGTACGCGAGGGCGGGGACGAACTCCCTTCCGGCGCGGTGCAGATCGCGCCACACCCGCCAGTCCCAGCGGGGCACCACGGCCGTGCCGTCTTCCGGAAGCCCGGCCGGGAAGGCACCGCCCAGGACGGCGGCCGTTCGCCAGGGAGTGAGCGGCATCAGGGCTTCGAGTGCGCGCAGCGACTCCTTCGCCGTGTCGGTCCGGTCGGCCCGGACGGCGTCCAGGTCCAGCAGGAGGTCCGTCTCCACGGCGGGACCGGCGCGGACGACGAGTTCGCGGACGCCCTGGCCGACGGCGTCGTTCCACTCGCCGGGCAGCAGGACGCGTATGCCGAGTCCGCTCCGCGTGGACCGGGCGTGCTCCAGCATCGCGGCCTGGTGAGCCTCGGAGCGGTCGGGACCCGTCACCGGGCGCAGCGGACTCACGTCGGCGTCCGCGGACAGCGCCTCGGCCAGCGCCGACTGCTGCGCCTCGTCAGCGAACGGGCAGTCGACCCAGGCCGGATGATGGCGATGGGCCTTCCGCACGCGCCACAGGTCGTCCCGTACGCCCACGGCGAGTGCGTCGGGGTGCGCGCCCGCGCGGGGCGGAAGGTTCCACAGCGGCACGACGGCCGCCTGCACCGCCGGGATCAGCTGCCGGTACGCCTGGCAGGCGTGCTGCTTGGCCGGCAGGACGGGAACGTACAGCGGTCCGGACATGGCGGCTCCCCCTCGGCTCTGCCCGCGTCCTCTTCGCCGCGCCTGTCCTCGTCCGTCCCGTTGTCCGTTCCAGGATCCGCCGCGTCACCGCCACACGAAATGGCGTCTTTTCAGCCTTCATGACTGAAACATCGATGCATCTGGAAGCGCTGTGATCACCGAGGTACTGTTCGTGAGGCTCGGCAGCGGTATCGGCAAGGTGAAAGGGACCGTCGTGAAGCCCACCATGGCCGCCGCCCAGTTGCGCGGCAGTCTGACGCAGTACCTCACGACGACGTACGCCCTCGCCGACGAGGGCACCCGGCGTGCCCTGGAGCGCTTCCTCGGGCATCCCGAGACGGGGATCTTCCGGGGGCCGTACCTCCGGATCCGGACACCGTTCCACGTGGCCGACGACGGCTGGCAGCGGGAGCTGGAGTGGACGGCCGGGTTCCCCGGCTTCGCCCCGTACCGGCACCAGGCCCGGGCGTGGGCGCGGCTGTCCACGCTGCACGGTCCGGCCCGGCCGACCCTGGTGACCACCGGGACGGGCTCCGGCAAGACGGAGTCGTTCCTGATCCCGGTGCTCGACCACTGCCGCCGCGAGCGAGCACGCGGCAACCGGGGTGTCAAGGCCGTCCTGCTATACCCGATGAACGCGCTCGCCACCGACCAGGCCGGCCGCATCGGCGACTACCTGGCCCGGCCCGAACTGGCGCAGGTGACGGCCGGCCTGTACATCGGCGACCGGCCCGACACGGACTTCCGCCGGGTGATGACCCGGCGCGAGGAGATGCGCGTGTCGCCGCCGGACGTGCTGATCACCAACTACAAGATGCTCGACCTGCTGCTCCAGCGCGGCGAGGACCGTTCCCTGTGGGAGGGCGCCGACCTCACGTACATCGTGCTGGACGAGTTCCACACGTACGACGGGGCGCAGGGCACCGACGTGGCCATGCTGCTGCGGCGGCTGGCCGCGGCGACCGGTGCGTCACGGCCGGGCCGGCCGCTCGGGTCGATCTGTCCGGTCGCGACCTCGGCGACCCTGGGCGAGGGCCCGGCGGGCGCCGCGGGCAAGGAAACGGGCGGCATCCTCGACGTGGCGTCGCGGGTGTTCGGGATGCCGTTCCCGGCGGACGCGGTGGTCGGCGAGGAGCGGATGACGGCCGAGGAGTTCACGGGTGCCGTGGACTACGAGCTGCCCGAGCCGCCGACGCCTCAGGAGGTCATCGCGTGTTCGGGCGGTCCGGGTGTGGAGGCCCAGCCCGATCTGCTGGACCTGGACGGGCTGGCGCAGCGGCTGCTCGGCCGCTCCGGCCTCGATGCCTTCCGCATCGGGCGGCTGCTCAAGCGCCACGACTTCACCCACGGAGTGCTGTCGCTGCTCGGCGGGGAGCCGCTGGACGAGTGGGGGCTGCGGGACCGGCTGGCTCGCTTCGGGTACGCGTGGGGGCGCACCGCGCGGGAGAACCCGCAGCTCGTGCTCCAGGCGCTGTCGCGGTTCGTCGCCCTGCTGTCGGCGGCGCGCGACCCGGAGTCCGACGAGCGCCGGCCCCGGCCGCTGCTGCACATCGAGGCCCACCTGTGGATCCGGCCCGTCACCCGTGTGCTGCGCGGTGTGGGGGCGGCACCGGAGTTCCGGTGGTACGAGGACGACCGCACCGCGGCGCGCCGGGCCGCCCTGCACGCCGCCCCGGCCGGTGACGAGGAGTCCGACGGCTCGTCCGCCGGCTGGCCGTCGGCCTCTGCACGGCCGCAGCCGCTGCCCGGGGCGGACACCGCGGTCCGGCCCGCCGAGGTGCATCTGCCAGCGGTGTACTGCCGCAACTGCGGCCGTTCCGGCTGGGCCGCGCTGTCGCCCGAGGCGGACCCGCAGCGGTTGGTCATGGCGCAGGACCGGATCTGGCGGGCATCCGTGGGCCGGGACAGGCGGCGCTTGCGCTACTTCATCGCCGCCACGCAGGGCGAGCGGCAGCAGACGCTGGACGCGCTGACCGGTGCGCGGCCGTCGGACGGCGGCGGCGTCGACCCGCTGTCGGTGGTGGTGCTCGACGGCGGGCAGGGCACCTACCGGCTGCCGACGTCGTCGGACGCGGGCGACCTGATCGACGCCTGGTTCGCCCTGGCCGTGCTCGACAAGAAGTCGGCCGACCGGGCCGCCAAGGACGACCGCTGCCCGGCCTGCCACACCGACAACAGCATCCGCTTCCTCGGCACCGCGCAGGCGGCGCTCGCCTCGGCGACCGTCACCCAGCTGTTCACGGGCGGCGACATCGCGCTCGTACCGGAGGAGCGCAAGACGCTGCTCTTCAACGACTCCACGCAGGACGCCGCCCACCGGGCCGGATACGTCGCCAACGCCTCGTACAAGTTCTCGCTGCGCTCGCTGCTCGCCCACAACCTGGACGAGTCGGGCGCGCCGACCGCGCTCAACGACCTGATCGGGCACGTCCTGGAGTCGGTGGACGACCCCGAGGCACTGGCCGCCGTCGTGCCGCCCGACCTGCACGACGAGCCCGGAGTCGACCGACTCCTCTCGGGACGCGGCACCGGCGACGCACGGACGTGGAAGCTGATCGGCGAGCGTCTCGCCTTCGCCACCGTCATGGAGTTCGGGCTGCGCAGCCGCATGGGCCGCACCCTGGAGCTGACGCGGACCGCCGCGGCGGAAGTGGTCGTCGCGGAGCCCGAGCGCGTCACGGCGCTCGCCCGCGACATCCACCTGTCCCTTCCGGGCCAGCTCCTCGTCACCGGCGGACTGCCCACGCCCGACCGCTACCTTGCCTACGTCCGCGGCCTGCTGGAGCGCCTGCGGCTGCGGGGCGCGGTGCACCACCGGTGGCTCGACACCTGGATGAAGGAAGCCGGCACCAACCGGTACCTCATCTCCGGCCGCAGGCCCGAAGGCATGCCCGCGTTCCCCGAAGGCGTGGCGCCGCCCCGCTTCCTGCTGGACGGGCAGAAGGACAGGTCGGAGTTCGACGCGATCACCGGCCGGCTGGGCTGGTACCAGGACTGGACCCGCCGCTGTCTCGGCCTGGACGCCGCCGGTGCCACCGAGTACCTGCGGCGGCTGCTGCCCGCCCTCGCCGACGAACGGGTGGTCGCGGTGCGCACCGCCCGGGACCGGCAGACACGGCTCTACGGACTGCAGCCGGGGCACATCGAGGCGCGACTGCTCGATGACGCCGTCGTCAACAAGGCATTCGTCAGCTGCGAGGACTGCGGCTGGCAGCAGGTCGTGGCACCGGAGCGCCGCACCCGCTGGTACGGGCACCCGTGCCCGCGCTACCGGTGCAAGGGACTGCTGGCCCCGCCCCAGCCGGGCATGCCGCGCAGCGGGTCCAGCACATCCGGTTCGGGCTCGGCGGTCCGCGAGCGGGACTACACCGGCGACTACTACCGCCGGCTCTACCTGACCGGCGGGACGTTCCGCGTGGTCACCGCGGAGCACACGGGCATGCTCACCAGGCCGGAGCGCGAGCGCGTCGAGCGCAGCTTCAAGGCGGGCACGCACTACACCGACCCGAACGTGCTGTCGTGCACGCCCACGCTGGAACTCGGCATCGACATCGGCGAGTTGTCCGCCGTGCTGCTCGGCTCCCTGCCCAAGGGCCCCGCCAACTACGTGCAGCGGGCCGGCCGTGCGGGACGCCGTACGGGCAACGCGCTGGTGGTCGCCTTCGGCGGGCGCCGCGCCCGCGACCTGTACTACCTGGACGAGCCGTCGGAGATGATCGCGGGGACAATCCTGCCTCCCGGCTGCTACCTGTCGGCCGTGGAGATCCTGCGCCGCCAGTACACGGCCCGGCTCCTCGATCTCGCGGCGAGCGGCGGGCTGCGGACATCCGACGGCGAACTCCTGCCGCCGATGCCCCGACTGTCCTCCGCGCTGTTCGGCACCACGGGCTGGTGCCAGGACCTGGCGGACGCCGCGCAGACCCACGGCGCCACGCTGGTCGAGGAGTTCCTCGCCCTGTTCCCGGGTGGCGACGATGCCGACGGTGGCGTGTCGCCGTACGCGGCGGACGAGCTCAGGGCGTACGCCACCGGCGGCATCGTCCGGGCTCTGCAGGAGGCGGAGGAGGACTGGACCGGCCGGCGCGAGGAGCTCCGGCGCAGGATCGCCGCGATCGACGAGGCCGCCGAGCACCTGGTCCGCACGGACGCCGTCCAGGACCGCGAACGCCGGGAACTGCTCGCCGAACGGCGCAGCGCGGGCGACCTGCTGCGGGAACTCAGCCAGTCGAGCGCGCACGGCACCCTGGTGGATCTCGGACTGCTGCCGAACTACAGCCTCACCGACACCACCACGCAGCTGGAAGCGGCGCTGTACTGGACGGAGACCCCGGACGACGAGGAGGACACCCGGTCGGAGAACCCCGCGGGGGACCCGGCCAAGAGGGTGTACCGCAGTGAGACGCGGGACTACGAGCGCTCCCGCAAGCTCGCCCTGACCGAACTGGCGCCCGGGAACAGCTTCTACGTCAACGGCTACCGGCACGTGGTGCGCGCGCTCGACGTCGGCACGCCGGACCGCCGCGCCTGGGCCGAGTGGCGGCTCTGCCCGGCGTGCGGGTACGTCCGTACGCACGACGCCAGGAAGGACACCAGCCCGTGTCCCCGCTGCGGAGGGCGGGAGATCGCAGACGCTGGCTGCGTGCAGTACGTGCTCCAGCCGCGGCGCGTCGTCTCCCGTGACAAGCGGGACGACGCCCGGGTGCGGGACGACCGCGACGAGCGGGACCGCCGGCACTACGCGGTGCTGACGACGGTCGACGTCGACCCGGAGCGGATCTCCCCCGGGTCGTGGCGGCACGAGACGGCCGTCTTCGGCGTGGACTTCACCCGGCACGCGAAGATCCGCACGCTCAACCTGGGTCTCGACCGGGAGGAGGGCAGCAGCACCGTGCCGCTCGCCGGCGCGGACGTGCGGCTCAACCCCTTCTACGTGTGTACCAGTTGCGGCGGCGCGACGGCCGAGGGCCGTCCGGTCGTGGACGTGCCCCAGCACGCGCTGACGGACTCCGGCGCGGCGAGCACCGCGACCGCCGCCCACCACCTGCTGTGGTGTCCGCGCCGCCGGACCAGGGAAACCCCGGCGGCCGGACCGGCCGAGCAGCAGGGCAAGGGTGAGGACGTGCCGCTGCTGCTCGCGCACGAGCTCACCACGGAGGCGGTGCGCATCCTGCTGCCCGCGTCCGTGGCCCGCGCCAAGGAGCGCCTCGCGTCGTTCACGGCGGCGCTGTTCGCAGGCATCGCGGCCCAGTACGGCGGCGATCCCGATCACATCGACATCGCCGAGGCGACGATGCCCGACCACCTGGGCGCCGACGGCTCCGACTGGCCGCGGCGCTTCCTCGTGGTCTACGACCGCCTCCCCGGAGGCACCGGCTATCTGCACCGGCTCGCGTCCGCCGACGGCTTCCGGGACGTGCTGCTCAAGGCGCGGGACGTCATCGAGGACTGCGGGTGCCGCGAGAAGGGTCTCGACGGCTGCCACCAGTGCCTGCTGCGGCGCGTGCCGGCGGCCGACTACGACAAGGTCAGCCGCAACGAGGTGCGGCAGATGCTGGAGGACCTCCTCGGTGAGGACGGTTCGCGCTGGCGTACCTCACCCGTCGCGACAACCCGGCACATCCCGCTGGAGCGGCAGGCCGAGAGCGATCTGGAGATCCTGTTCATCGAGACGCTTCAGGAGTGGGCGAGGCTCGCCGATTCCGGGGCCACCGCCGACGCGTACACCACGTCGGCCGGCACCTACGCGCTCGACCTGCGGCTGACGGGTGACGACGGGGCGACGGTGAGCTGGCGTGTCTCGCAGCAGCGCGCGCTGGACGGCACCCGGCCCGACATACTCCTCGAACGCCTCGACGCGCCCAGCCCCCGCGTCGCCGTGTACCTCGACGGCTACGCCTACCACGCGACCCCCGAGCACAACCGGCTGGCCGACGACGCGAGGAAGCGCACCGGTCTGCGCAGCGAGGGACTGCGGGTGTTCCAGCTGTCGTACGACGACGTCAAGGAATGGCGCGAGCGCGTACGGGACACCGGATACGCGGCGGCGGGCCCGGCCGACCCGGTCTGGCGGCCTTACCCGGCGGACGCGCAGAACCGGGCACGCGACTACTACAGCCGCATCGGCGGAGGACTGCCCGGCGAGCTGTCCGACGCCGTCTGGGTCAACCCCGCCCGGCTCCTGCTCGCCTACCTGCGGAGGCCCGACGCCGCACGCTGGCAGCGGCGGGCCGAAGCCGCCGCCGCGGGGCTCATCGGCGCGGCCGGCGTCCGCGCCGCCGCCCTCGGGACGGACGGCCTCGGGCCGGCCCTGCTGTCGGCGCTGGGCGGCGGGACGGTCACGGGTCCGGCGGGACCGGTCCGGCTGGTGTACGGGACCGACGCCTCCGGCTGCCGGCTCGTCCTGGCCGCGGACGGCCGGCGCACACCGCCGGTGTGGACGGGCCTGACGGTGCTCGACGACAGCGCCGAGGCCATGGCCGACGCGCGGGCCCACCGGAGGCGCTGGCGGGCCTGGTTGTACTGGAGCAACGTGCTGCAGTTCCTGGACCACGGGGGCGGCGACAGCGCCCAGCTCACCACGAGCCTCGTCGACGGCTTCGCCACCGAAGCGCTGACCGTGACCGGCGGCGAGGGATGGCTGCAGTCCGCCCGGACCGAGATTCCCCGGGAGGAGTCGGCACCGGTCGCGGCCGAGGCGGCGGCGGTCGAGGTCGGCGCCGTCCGGGACGGCGCACCGGCGGCCGCGGTCGCCGCGGCCGCGGCCTCCGCCGGAGTGACGGCAGCGGCCGCCGATCCGGTCGCGGCGACGGCGACCGGACGGGACCCGGGCTGGGACCCGGTGCTCGAATTTCTCGATCCCGACGAGGCGGGCCTGGCCGAGCTGGCCCTGGCCCTGGCGGAGGCCGGGGTGCCAGCGCCCGAGGACGGTTACGAGCTCGACGAGCGGGGCTGGCAGGCCGAACTTGCCTGGCCCGCAGCCCGCGTCGGCGTGGTCCTCGCCGCCCGCGACGACGGCCCGGAACCCGACCACGAGGCCGCGGACCGGGACAAGGCCTTCACGGCGGCCGACTGGGACGTCCGTACGGCGACGGCCTGGGACGCCGCCGAACTGGCCGCCCGGCTGCTCGGGCGGGGCCGGGACACGAACCACGACAGCACCAGTGACGGGGAGCACACACGATGACCGCCTCGGGCGTGACGCTGCGCCTGCTCGACAAGGCCGACAAGGAGATCCTCAAGCTCCCCCGTACGGTCAAGGGCGCCTTCTTCGACTTCCAGCACAAGTTCAAGACGAACCCGCACACCACCGGCCTCAAGCTCCAGCAGCTCAAGGGAGACAGCCGGCTGTGGTCGGCGCGCGTCAGCGACGACTACCGGGCGCTGCTGATCCGGCTCGCCGAGGACGACTGGCTGATCGTCTCCGTCAAGCACCGCAAGGACGTCTACGACCGGCTGTCGGCGCAGGTCAACCAGGTCACGGGTGGTATCGAGTACGTCGACCTGGAGGTCGTGGAGGAGAGCGTCCTCCGCCGGATTCCCGCCCCGCCCGCCCCGGCGCCGGCCGTACCCGAAGCCACCGCGCCCGAGGCTCCCGCGCCCGAAGCGGCCCAGCCGCAGGAGCTCTTCGCGGCCTGGACCGACGCCCAGCTGTCGGAGCTCGGCGTCGCCGAGCCGCTGCTCCCGGTCATCCGGACGCTCACCACCGAGGACCAGCTCCTCGGCCTCGTCGAGTACGCGCCCCAGCTCACCGGCGAGGTCCTGCTCGCCCTCGTCGACGGCAAGTCGTACGACGAGGTCCTCGACCAGGTGACGACGCCCGTCGCCGTCGCCGAACCGGTCGACCCCGAGGACTTCCAGGCCGCGGCGCAGCGCCCGGCCACGGTCGTCACCACCTCCGACGAGGCTCTCCGCGAGGCCCTGGAGGGCGGCGACTTCAGCCGCTGGAAGGTCTTCCTCCACCCCACCCAGGCCAAGCTCGTGGAACGGCGCTACTCGGGTCCGGCCCGGGTCGGCGGCGGTCCCGGCACGGGCAAGACCATCGTCGCCCTGCACCGGGTGCGTCATCTGGTGCGGCAGCTACCGCCCGGACGCGACAAGCCGGTCCTCCTCACCACGTACAACAAGAACCTCGCCGCGGACCTGCGCTCCCGTCTGCTGGAACTGGGCGGCGAGGAACTGCTGGCCCGGGTCGAGGTCAGCCACGTCGACCAGCTGGCGCTGCGCATCGTGCGCGAGGCCGAACCGGGCAGCGGCAAGCAGGTGATGGACGACAGTCAGGCCGTACGGGAATGGCGGGCGCTGCTCGACGAGCTGGGCGAGGAGAGCTGGGACCCCGAGTTCCTGCACGACGAATGGACCCAGGTGATCCTGGGGCAAGCCGTCGCCACACGCACCGACTACTTCCGCGCCCGGCGGGCCGGCCGCGGCCGGAACGTCACCCGGGGCGAGCGCGCCGAGATCTGGCAGCTCGCGGAACGCTTCACCCAGCGCCTGGACCGGCTCGGACGCCAGACCTGGGACCAGGTCGCCGAGCGCGCCGCTCGACTGGAGATGGGCCGCGAACAGCGGATCCTCTCCCTCGCACGGCAGCGGGAGGAGGCCGGCGGCCTCGACAACATCCACGTCGCGGACGGCTCCGGCGGCTGGCTGCGCTACCGGTACCGGCACATCGTGGTGGACGAGGCCCAGGACCTGCGCCCGGCGCACTGGAAGATGCTGCGCGCGATGGCGCCCCGGGAGGCGGACGACCTGTTCCTGGTCGGCGACACCCATCAGCGCATCTACAAGAACCAGGTAACGCTGGGCAGCCTGGGCGTCAACATCCGGGGCCGGTCGTCGAAGCTGAGCCTGAGCTACCGCACGACGCGGCAGATCCTCCGCTCCGCGCTCGACGTGCTCGGCGAGACGGACTACGACGACCTCGACGGCGACAAGGAGACGCTGGCGGGCTACCGGTCCGTGCTCAGCGGACGGCAGCCGTCAGGGCACTCCTACCCGGACTGGGCCGCCGAGCGGGAAGGCATCGCGGCCCTCATCGCGGGCTGGGACGCCGACCCCGATCTGGCCATTCCGCACGCGCAGATCGCCATCTGCGTGCCGACGAACCAGATGGCCGCCGAGATCGGCTACACGCTCGGCACGCACGGCATCCGGCCGGTGGAGATCCGTGCCGACGGCCCGCAGGGCGACGGCGGCGTGCACATCGGCACGATGTTCCGGTTCAAGGGACTCGAATACCAGCGGATGATCATCGCGGGCGTGTCGGACGGGCTGGTGCCGCGCGAGGCGGTGAGCCGACTGCGCACGAGCGATCCGGTGCGGTACCGCCACGAGATGCAGCGGGCCCGGTCGCTGCTGTTCGTGGCGGCCACCCGGGCCCGGGACAGCGTGGATGTCTTCTGGCATGGCAACCCCAGTCCTTTCCTGGGCCCCGGGCTGACGCAACAGGAGTAGAGCGGGGCTGGGCGAGAGCCCACGAACACTCCCGCTGGGAGCCCTCTGGGACTTCTCTGGGACTTTCGGCCGCGTCAACGGGCACGACCGTGAAACAGCAGAAAGACGATCTGCCCAGGTCAGTCACTCAGGGAGATGGATCGCGGCAGGTCACAGAACCGCCCATTCTTTTCCGGGACATCCGACCGGAGGTCCGCCTCGGGTGCGGTCCGGTCGCCGGCGGGCGGGAGGGGTCCCGTTCGCCGGCGTCCGGCGGGTGCGGGGCGGTCGGCGCGGGTCAGTCGAGGCCGAGGGTGGTCATGGCCCGTTCGGCCATGCGCCGCTCGCCGAGGGCGTTGGGGTGGACGGGGACGACGCTGGTGCCGAACAGCAGGGGTTCGATCCAGCGGGTGCCGCCGGGCCGGCAGGCGTCATGGCCCTCGGAGGCCTGGGAGAGGTCGACGTAGGTGGCGCCGGTGTCCTCGGCGGCCCGTTCGACGGCCGAGTTGAGGTGGGCCTGGATGCCGCGCAGGTAGGGCACGTCGCCGGGGGCGATGGGCATCTTGGCGAAGCAGGCCGGGTCGGCCGTGGCCGGCAGGATCCAGGGGTAGCCCAGGATCGCCACGCGGGCGTGCGGGGCCTTGCTCCGGACGGTGGCGAGGGCGGCCTTGAGCGCGGGGTAGGTGTTCGCCTCGATCCGGTCGTCGAAGGAACTGCCGTGCTTGTCCTGGCAGGGGCTGCCCTTGCCGCCACTGAGGATGCCGGCCGTGCCGCAGGCGAGCATGGCGCCGATGAAGGTGTTGTCGTCGTTGCCGCCGATCGTCATGGTCACCAGGTCGGTGGCCGGTCCCAGCGCGTCGGCCTGGGGGGCGACCCCGGGGTACTGGCCGCGGGTGAAGTGCGCGGTCTGGGCGGCGCCGCAGGTGACGTCGGTGAGGCGGGCGCCGGTGCGGTCGGCGATCACATGGGGGTAGTTGGCCGTGGAGCGCAGGCAGAGCAGGGCGCCGGTGTCCACCGGGAGGACGCCGGAGCCGGCGCTGTAACTGTCGCCGAGGGCCACGTAGTCCAGCGGGGTCGTGGCGTGCGAGGCCGGAGCGGTGAGGCCGAGGGCCAGGGCTCCGAGGGCGGCTGCGGTCGCGGTCATGACACGCATGGAGGCATGCAGGGGCATGGTCCCTCTTCTCGAGGTGCGCGGGGCGGCGGAGGGGCACGACCGTGCCCCCGAGGATGCGGACGTGCTGACGTGCGGTGCGGCGGCTCGAATGGGGACGGCACCGGCGGCGGCGCCGATGGGGGGAGCGCGCCTGTGGCACCGGGGAGCGAGGAGGACCCGAGCGGGGTTACCACGCGGTTCTACCGCTAGGTAATGTGCAGCCGCCGCGACGCCGCGTCAACATTGTTGACCGGACTTCTCCCGGCGACCCGGTTCCGCCGTTTTGCGGTTTCCGCAAAGGATCTTGTCGGGCCGCACGCGGCCGTCCGAGCCTGATGGACGACCGAAGCACGTCGATCCCGCCAGGAGGCCCTGCCATGCCCACCCCTGACACCACGTCACCCAACGACCGCGTCCACCTCGTGCGCGCCGGGGAGCTGAGCGGCACCACCGCTCTCAGCGGCGGCACCACCGGCTCGAAGAGGCTCTGGATGGGCCTGGTGGAGACCCCGCCGCTGAGCGCGACGGGCAACCACCACCACGGCGACTCGGAGGCGGGGATCTACGTGGTCAGCGGGCACCCCGTGTTCGTCCACCACGACGGCACCCGGGAGGTGCGGACCGCCGCCGGCCCCGGCGACTTCGTGCTCGTCCCCCCGCACGTCCCCCACCGCGAGGAGAACCCATCCCCGGACGAGCCCGTGGTCGTCGTCATCGCCCGGACCACCCAGGAGCCGATCACGGTCCCGGTCCCGGAGCTCTACCGCATGGGCGGCACGGAGCCGGACACCACCCCCTGACCACGGCGGCGCCTACCCCGGCCGGCGCCGCCGGGCCGGACCTATGCTGGCCGCATGGCACGGTCCGGATCCGGCGGCACGACACGCGAGGCCATCCACGGGGCCGCCGCGCGCCTGTTCCGGGAGCAGGGGTTCGCGGGGACCACCGTGCGGCACATCGCGGCGGCGGCCGGGGCGGATCCGGCACTGGTCATCCGGCACTTCGGGAGCAAGGAGACGCTGTTCCTGAAGACGATGCACCTGACGCTCGACGACGAGCCGCTGCTGGACGTACCGATCGAGCGGCTGGGGGAAAGGCTCGTCGAGCTGCTCATCGACCTCGACGGGGCCGCCCGGGGGATATTCCTGGCGCTGGTGCGCGCGAGCAGCGAGACCCGGATCTCGGAGCGGCTGAGGGCCACGCACGAGGCGCTGTTCATCGCGCCGTTGCGCGCCCGGCTGGCCGGGCCCGACGCAGACCTGCGCTCGCGCATGGCGGGGGCGCTCGCCGGGGGGCTGCTGTACGCGCTCTGGGTGGCCGGGGACGAGGGGCTGCTGCGGACGGACCGGGACGAACTGGTGGCCCGGTACGGGGCGTTGCTCCAGAGCGTGCTGACGCCCGAGACATGAGGATGCCGGGCCCGCCCCCGGCCCGGTGCCATCACTTGTCGAACGCCTCGTCACCTCGCGTACGGGGGCGATTTCCGAGCGTTCCGGCCGGTGTCGCCGAACCGGTGGCGGCCGTGGGCCCGTTGGCCCCGCACGCTGGGGTGGAGTGACGTACCGGACGGTCGGCGGTCGCGGCGATCGTACGCAATCGGCGGCCCGTCAGGGCGGACGACACATCCAGGAAACACGCCGGGATGGCGAGATCTCGGCGGCGGTGTTCCCCACCCTGCCTAGGCTCACTGCGCAATCGTTCGAGAAGTGAAGGGATGATCACCGTTGCGCCCGATATCGCGTTCAACCATTCGTGTCGCTGCCGCCGGACTCCTCGCCATCGCCGCGGGCTTCGCCCAGGCCCCCGGCGCGGTGGCGGCCACGTCGGCGGAGGTGGCGCCGTCGTGCGTGGAGTACACGACGAGCTGGCGCTACACGTTCGTCACCAACGGCTGCGACGCCCCCCAGCACGTCACCGTCGAGTACCGGGACGGCTCCAGCGTGCCCTGCCGGACGGCGGAACCGGGTGACACGGTGACGTTCCCGGGCTACGGGACCGGGGACAACCGCGTCGTCGGGGTCGTCCTCTGCCCCACCCCGTCCTGACGCCCCGCCCGGCGCCCGGCGCGGCTGTGCCCCCGGCGCGGTTCAGGAGCCGCGGCGGGCGGGGGCCCGGGGCGGTACGGGTTCCGCCGGGGGCGGTCCCGCCAGGGGGTGCGCTCCGGCCGAGGGGTGCGCTCCGGCCGGGGCGGGCGGCCCCGTCGCCGGGCGCGGTCCGGCCGGCTCCACGGGCGTGGTCAGCGGGACGTCGCCGGTGCGGCGGATCTTCTGCCAGCGCAGTCGCCCGCCGGTGGCCGCGGTGACGAGGGCGTGCAGGAGGACCAGGTACATGAGCTGGCGGTAGACGAATTGCTGGAGGGGCAGCATCACCAAGTAGCCGTACCGCTCCTTGTCGAGGTGGAAGGCGTACAGCGCGCACAGGAACTGCAGCACGAGCACCGCGCTCCACGCGGCGATGGACTTCCAGGGTGAGATCGCGATGATGCCGTAGATGGTGAAGATGTCGATGAGCGGGGACAGCAGCGGCGCGACGACGGTGAACAGCACGACCAGGGGCATGCCGACGCGGCCGAACCGGCCGGACGGCCCGCGTTCGATGACGCACCGGCGGTGCTTCCACAGCGCCTGCATGGTGCCGTAGCTCCACCGGTAGCGCTGGCGCCACAACTGGCGGAGGGTGCCCGGCGCTTCGGTCCAGGCGATGGCGGTGTCCTGGTAGACCACGCGCCAGCCGTCGCGGTGCATGGCGATGGTGACGTCGGTGTCCTCGGCGAGGGTGTCCGTGCTCATCCCGCCGGTCCGCCGCAGGGCCCGGCGGCGGAAGGCGCCGACCGCGCCGGGGATGACGGGGATGCAGCCCAGGACGTCGTACATGCGGCGGTCCAGGCTGAAGCCCATCACGTACTCGATGTGCTGCCAGGCGCCGAGGACCGACCCGCGGTTGCCGACCTTGGCGTTGCCGGAGACCGCGCCGACGCGAGCGTCGGCGAAGGGCTGGACGAGTTCGTGGACGGTGGAGGGTTCGAAGACGGTGTCGCCGTCCATCATGACGATGAGGTCGTGACGGGCGTGGCGGATACCCGTGTTGAGCGCCGCCGACTTGCCGGCGTTGCGCTGCCGGACGACCCGGACGCCGGGCAGTACCGCCGCGAGCGCCTCGGCGATGTCGGCGGTGTCGTCGGTCGAACCGTCGTCGACGACGATCACCTCGACGGGGTGCGTGCCGGCGGCCAGTGACCTGAGGGTCTTGGCGATGCACTTGCCCTCGTTGTACGCGGGGACGAGGACGGACACCGGTTCGGTGACCTCCCGGCCCCAGGAGAACGGCGGCCGTCCGGTCTTGGGGTGGTGCCTCCGGTGGTGGCGGTGGGCGAGGATCAGCATCATGACGAAGCGGAGGATGACCAGGGCGCCGACGGTGTAGAGCAGGTAGGTCAGGACGGGCGTGAAGATCATGGTCACCGTGCTGACGGCCATCATCGCCTTGCCCTTCCAGAGGAGCCAGCCCGTCGCCTCCTGGACGGCCTTGTCCGTGTGCAGGACGTCGCTGATGGTGGTGAAGGTGTAGCCCTCGGACTTCATCTTGGCGATGTAGCCGTCGAGCGCCAGGACGGTCTGAGTGCGGTCGCCGCCCGCGTCGTGGAAGAGCACCACCGCGCCCTGGCCGTTCCTGGGGGTGGCCTGGCGGATGATGCTGCTGATGCCGGGCTTCCTCCAGTCGTTGCTGTCGGTGTTCACGAAGACCGTGATGTACCCCTTGGCGGCCAGCGAGCGGAGGATCGGCTGGGTGTCGTTCCCGATGGCTCCGACCTCGGAGGAGTAGGGCGTGCGCATGAGCGAGGTGGTCCTGTCCACCGCTCCGGCGAAGGCCAGTTGCGTCTCGGCCAGTTCACGGTTCACGCGCTCGCGGCTCTGGTAGGTCAGATCGATGTGGGTGAAGGTGTGCGCGCCGATCTCATGGCCCTCGTCGACCATGCGGCGCACGAGGTCGCTCTCGCGGACGACGCTCTGGCCGATCAGGAAGAAGGTCGCCGGGACGTCGTGCTTCTCCAGGATCCTGAGGACCTTGGGTGTCCATCGGGCGTCCGGGCCGTCGTCGAAGGTGAGGACCACCGTCTTCCGGGGGACGTCGCGGCTGACGAGCCTTCCGTCCTGCTCGAAGATGATGGGGCCGCCCTCCCTGACGGAGATCGGTACCTGGTCCGCCGGGGCGCGTTTGCGGGGCCCCGGGTCGCTCTTCGTCGTCCCGCTCAGATGGCTGTTGAGCAGCAGCATGCAGGTCATGGCGAGGAGGCAGAGCAGGCCGAGCACGACCCGGGGGCGGGGCACGATGTGCGGGACGCGCCGCGCGTCGCGCCGGTGGCGGTTGCGGTGGCGGTGGCGGTGGCGGGGCATGGTCACCGGACGGCCACGGTGCGGGTGTCCGCCGCCGGCAGCAGGACACCGCTGGGGGCGAGGTCGGCGTCACCGGTGGCGACCAGGGCGAGGGCGAGCAGGGCCGCGAAGGCGATGCAGGCGAGGGCGACGAGGATCCCGACGGCCCAGACGAAGCGGGCCCGGCGTCCCGACTCGTCCACGAACACGGGGTGTGATTCCGTCTGCCGAGTGCGCGCTTTCATGATCAGTGCCGCAATCTGGGGGTCAGCCGAAGGCCCGGATGAAGGCCATGTCCTTCTGTGGCACGCCGGAACAGGAGTCGTGGGGCGTGTCCACGGGGGTCCCTTCCGGGCACTGCCGGTCGCGGTTGACCGACCAGACGGACAACCACGCGAGACCTTTGTCGTCGGCGAAGCGTCGCAGTTGTGCGGCGTCCTCGAGGGTGAAGACCTCGCCGGAGCCGTCGTTGACGCCGATCATGGCGGTGACGGCGAGCCTGCCCCACGCCTTGTCGTCGTCCTTGATGCCGAGGACGCGTTTCACCTGGCGGTGACTGGCGGTCGCCGCCTGCTCGGCGTACGTCCCCATGTCCCCGCGGTACGAGGGGCCGTAGTGCATCGCCATGATGTTGACCGCCGACACGGAGACGCCCTGCCGCTCGGCCTCGGCCAGGAGTTCCACGTTCTCCGGAGGCATGCCCCGGGGGGTCACGGAGAGGGTGAGGGTGACGTCCAGGCCGGGGTGGCTCTTCTGGAGCCGGGCGATGGCCTGGGAGCGGCGGGTGTTGGCGGCGGTGTCGGACACGACGTCGGTGCCCTCGATGTCGAAGTCGACGTCGGTGAGCCCGTAGATGTCGATGACCTGGCGGTAGGCGTCCTCCAGGGCGTCGACCGACCGGCAGGCCAGAGCCAGTTCCGTACCGGCCTGCCCGCCGAAGGAGGCACGGACCTCGCCGCCGCTCACCCGCAGGTCGTCGACCTGCCGGGCGATGGGAGCGGCGTCCAGGGCGGTGCGGCCGCCCCACTTGGGCTCGCAGCGGCCGTCTGCGGCGATGACGAACCCGATGTGGAACCGCTTGACACCCGTCTTCTCGGCCAGGCCGGTCAGGTCGGGGACGGTGTTCCGCTGGGTCTGGACGTAGGGCGCGAACGGGGTGTGGCCGGTGTCGCCGGTGAGGGCGAGGGTGGCGAAGGCGCCGCCGGCGACCAGGGCGGCCACGGTGGCGAGGACGACGGCCCGCTTCCGGCGGGAGGCACCGGGGCGGGTGCGGTTGCGTCCGCGGTCGGGTCCGGGGCGGGTGCCGGGGGGCGGGGCGGGGCCGGGGGCGGTCACGACGGCCCGCCCGGGGACGCGTCATGCCCTGTCCGGCGCGACGCCGGGACAGGGCATGGGAAGGGGTCGGTGACGTGGGGGAACCGCCTGCCGGGGCCGTCCGGCCCCGCCGGACCGCCGTCGCGGCGCCCGCCGGGCCGGCGCGGTGCGGCGGACCGGGTCCGCCGGCGTCGCCGTGCGGCGGCCGGGCGGTACGGGACGGTGACGCGGCGTACGGGGGCCGGGGCGGACGTCAGACGGTCGGAGGCCCGCCGGGCGGGGTGGGAGCGGGGGGTGCGGCGCCGGTCGTCGGGGCCGTGGGTCCGCAGCGTGGCGGGCCAGTCCGTCGCGCGCCGCAGCGGGTGCGGCACGGGCACGGACGCCCTGCTGGTGCGGAAGGCCATCGCGCTTCCCTTCCCGATCGACCGGTCCCGGAGGCGGGCGGTGCGTGGCCCTCGTGGTCCGGGTCGCTCTGCTTCCCACCCTCATCACACCTCCGCGTGGCCGTCAAGGTGTGAAGCATGATTTTTCGTACTTTTATGGACGATTTTCAGTGATCAGGCAGGAAAACGGCGGTTCCGGTACGGGCCCGGTGGATCCGGACGGGTGTCGTCCTGCGGGTGGGGCCGGCCGTCCTACGGGTGGGTCCGGCCGTCCTACGGGTGGGTCCGGCCGGGCCGGTCGCCGGACTCGGCCCACAGCGAGCGCACGTGACCCAGGTGCCGGGCCATGCAGGCCTCGGCCTTGACCGCGTCGCCCGCCAGCATCAGGTCGAGCAGCTCGTGGTGCTCCTCGGCGGAGGCGACCAGCAGGCCGCGCTCGGCCAGGGCGGTCAGCCCGTAGAGGCGGGCGCGCTTGCGCAGGTCCCCGACGGTTTCGACGAGCCGGTCGTTGCCGGAGAGGGCGAGCAGGGAGAGGTGGAAGCGCCGGTCGGCGTCGAGGTAGCGGATGAGGTCGTTCTCCCGGGCGCTGGTCACGATCTCCTCGGCGACCGGCCGCAGCGCCTCCAGCCGCTCGCGGTCGGCGCGGGCGGTGATGGCGCCGACGGTGGGCACCTCGATCAGCGCCCGCAGTTCCGTGTACTGGTCGAGGTCGCGCTCGCTGACCTCGGTGATGCGGAAGCCCTTGTTGCGTACGGGCTCGACGAGGCCCTCGCCGGCCAGGTCCAGCATCGCCTCGCGCACGGGCGTGGCGGAGATGCCGAAGTCGGCGGCGAGGGCGGGGGCGGAGTAGACCGTGCCCGGTTGCAGCTCACCGGCGATCAGGGCGGCGCGCAGCGCGTGCGCCACCTGGTCGCGCAGGCGTTCCTGGCTGGTGAGGAGGTTCTTCAGGTGCTGGCCGGCCATGGGGCTGCCTCCGGGAGTCGTCGTCGGGATCGTAGGGGATCAGAGGAGGAAGCCCCCGGGGAAGGGGTCGGCCGGGTCGAGGTAGTACTGGGCGGTGCCGGTGATCCAGGCGCGGCCGCTGACGGTCGGTACGACGGCGGGCAGGCCGCCGACCGTCGTCTCCCCGGTGAGGCGTCCGGTGAACCGCGTACCGATGAACGACTCGTTGACGAAGTCGCGGCCGAGCGGCAGTTCGCCGCGCGCGTGAAGCTGGGCCATGCGGGCGGAGGTGCCGGTGCCGCACGGTGAACGGTCGAACCACCCCGGGTGGATGGCCATGGCGTGCCGGGAGTGGACGGCGTCGGACCCCGGGGCGGCCAGGTAGACGTGTTTGACGCCGCCGATGGACGGGTCCTCGGGGTGGACGGGCCGGTCGGTGGCGTTGATGGCGTCCATGACCGCGAGCCCGGCCGCGAGGAGGTCGTCCTTGCGGGCGCGGTCGAAGGGGAGCCCGAGGGCGTCCAGGCCCACGAAGGCGTAGAAGTTGCCGCCGTAGGCGAGGTCGTAGGTGACGGTGCCGTGTCCGGGCACCTGGACCTTGCGGTCGAGGGCGGCGCAGAAGGCGGGGACGTTGGTGAGCGTGACGGAGGTCGCGGCGCCGGCCTCGACCCGGACGTCGACGGAGACCAGCCCGGCCGGGGTGTCGAGGCGGACGGTGGTGACCGGTTCGGTGACGGGCACCATGCCGGTCTCGACCAGGACGGTGGCGACGCCGATGGTGCCGTGCCCGCACATCGGCAGAAGCCCGGACACCTCGATGAACAGGACGCCGAAGTCGGCGTCGGGCCGGGTCGGCGGTTGCAGGATCGCGCCGCTCATGGCGGCGTGGCCGCGCGGTTCGTACATCAGCAGGGTGCGTACGTGGTCGAGGTGCTCCATGAAGTGCAGGCGCCGCTCGGCCATGGTGGCGCCGGGGACGGTGCCGATCCCGCCGGTGATGACGCGGGTGGGCATGCCCTCGGTGTGCGAGTCGACGGCGTGGTAGGCGTGCCGGGTCCGCATGTCAGGCGAGTCCTTCCGCGAGCGCCTTCTCCGTGGCGGCGCGGACGGTGCCCGCTCGCGCCTCGTCCAGTGGGGTGCGCGGGGGGCGGCACGGTCCCCCGTGGTATCCGGCGACGTCCATGGACAGCTTGATGGCCTGGACGAACTCGGGCCTGGAGTCCCAGCGCAGCAGGGGGTGGAGGGCCCGGTAGAGCGGCAGGGCGGTGTCCAGGTCGTGGGCGACGGCGGCGCGGTAGAGGGCCACGGACGCGGCGGGCAGCGCGTTGGGGTAGCCGGCGATCCAGCCGGCGGCGCCGGCCAGCGCGAGTTCCAGCAGCACGTCGTCCGCGCCGATCAGCAGGTCGAGATCGGGGGCGAGTTCGGCGATCTCGTAGGCGCGGCGCACATCGCCACTGAACTCCTTGACGGCGACGATGCTGCCGTCGCCGTGCAGGTCGGCCAGGAGGGACGGGGACAGGTCGACCTTGGTATCGAAGGGGTTGTTGTACGCCACGACGGGAAGGCCCGCCCGGGCGACCTCGGCGTAGTGGGCGCGTACGGCGGCGGCGTCGGCGCGGTACGCGTTGGGCGGCAGCAGCAGGACGGAGCCGCAGCCGGCCTCGGCGGCGCGGTCGGCCCACCGGCGGGCCTCGGCACTGCCGTACGCGGCGACGCCGGGCATCACCCGGGCCCCGTCGCCGGCCGCCTCGACGGCCACCCGTACGACCCGGTCCCGCTCGTCGTCGGTGAGGGTCTGGTACTCGCCGAGCGAGCCGTTGGGGACGACGCCGTCGCAGCCCTGGGCGACGAGCCGGGCGACGTGCTCGGCGTAGGCGTCGTAGTCGACGGTGAGGTCGTCGCGCAGCGGCAGGGCGGTGGCGACCATGACGCCGTGCCAGGGGGAGGTGCGGTGGTCGGGGGTGCGGTCCATCATTCGGCTCCTGGTGGTTGTGCCAGTCGGCTGAGCGGTACGGGGCAGGACAGCGGGCGCCGGTCCGGCGCCGGGTCCCCGCCCGCGAGGCGGGCGACGGCCTGGCCGCATGTGCGGCCCTGGCACCAGCCCATTCCGGCGCGGGTGAGCAGCTTGACGGTGCGGGCGTCCCGGGCGCCCAGGTCGGTGACGGCCGTGCGGATCTCGTCGGCGGTGACCTCCTCGCAGCGGCACACCTCGGTGGTGCCGTCCAGCCAGTCGGTCCAGCCGGGGCCGGGCCGGTGGGCGGCGGCCATGGCGTCGGCGAAGGCGCGGAGGCGGTCGCGGCGGCGCTTTTGCCGGAGGACGGCCGCGGTCCGGGCGCCGGCGACGGAGTGCGCGGCGATCTCCCCCTCGGCGGCCGCGAGTTCGGCGCCGCCGACGCCGCAGGTCTCGCCGGCCGCCCAGACGCCCGGTACGGAGGTGCGCTGTTCGGCGTCCACCTCCAGGGCCGGGGTCCCGTCGGGCGTGCGCCGGGTGGCGCAGCCGAGTGCGGTGGCGAGTTCGAGCTGTGGGACGAGGCCGTGGCCGACGGCGAGGGCGTCGCACGGGACGCGGCGGCCGGTGCCGGGGACGGGGCGCCAGTCGGCGTCGAGCCGCGCGACGGTCACCGCCTCGACGCGGGTGGTGCCGTGGGCGGCGGTGACCGCGTGCCGGGTGAGGAGGCGGGTGCCGCGGCCGAGGAGGGCACCGCCGTGCAGGGCGCCCTGGACGAGCTTGGCCGGGTTGCGCGCGAGGACGGGGACGTGCCGGGCGTACGCGGTGTAGTCGGCCGCCTCGACGAGGGCCGGCACGCGGGCTCCGGCGGCGGCCAGGGTGGTGGCGACGGCGAGCAGCAGGGGCCCGCTGCCCGCGACGACGATCCTCCTCCGGGCTCCCGGCTCCGGGCGCGCGGGGAACGCCCCCGCGCCGGGGAGGGCGAGGCCGCCCTTGAGCATCGCCTGGGCGCCGCCCGCCCCGACGACCCCGGGCAGCGTCCAGCCGGGGAAGGGGAGCTGGCGTTCGTACGCGCCGGTGGAGAGGAGGACGGCGCGGGCGCGGACGGTGGCGGGGGCCTCCTCGGGGCCCGCGACGGCGTGCAGGAGCCAGGTGTCCGTGTCCCCGTCGCGCACGACGGTCCAGACGTGGTGACCGGGCAGGTGGGTGACCCCGCGTACGCCCCGGGTCAGGCGGCGGACGGCCCGTGGGGCGGCGCCGAGCCCGGGGGCGGGGTGCCGGTGGATCTGCCCGCCCGGCCGCTCGGCCGCGTCCAGCAGGGCCACCTCCAGCCCCAGTCCGGCGGCCGTCACGGCGGCGGCGAGCCCGGCGGGCCCGGCCCCGACCACGGCGAGGTCGACGACGCCGGGGCGTGCGGCGGGTGTCGGGGGTGCGGACGTGGCGGGGGCGGCGGAGGCGGGCGTTCCGGTGATGGGCCTTCCGGGGGCGGCGGAGGCGGACCCTCCGGGGATGGGCCTTCCGGGGGCGGGCGTGGCGGGGGCGGCGGAGGCGGGCGTTCCGGTGATGGGCCTATCGGGGGCGGGCGTGGCGGGGGCGGGTGTGGCGGGCCGGGGCGTGGCGGGGGCGGGCGTGGCGGGGGCGGGTGTGGCGGGCCGGGGCGTGGCGGGGGCCGGCGTGGCGGGCCGGGGCGTGTCGGGGGCCGGCGTGGCGGGCACGCGGCGGGCACGGCCCGCCGGGTCAGTGGGGGGCATGGCCCGTGCCCTCCTGGGTGGTGACGGTGTCGCCGGGGCGGACGGGCAGGAGGCAGGCGCGCTGGTTGGGGCGGCCGTTGACGGTGGCGAGGCAGTCGTAGCAGGTGCCGATCCCGCAGAACGCGCCGCGCGGGGCGCCGCCACGCCGGGTGGTGCGCCAGGAGAGGATGCCCGCCGACCACAGCGCGGCGGCGAGGGACTGGCCGGGCAGGGCGGTGACGGGGCGCCCGTCGAAGGTGAACGGGAACGGGGCGGGTGTCGCGCGGGACGTGCGGACCTTCACCGGGCGGTTCCTCAACCGGCGGACCTTCACCGGGCGGCTCCTTCCGTGTCGTCGAAGCGGTCGGGGCGGAACGGCCGGACGTCCAGGGCCGGTCGCCCGCCGGACAGGGCGGCCGCGACGAGCAGTCCGGTCGCGGGGGCGAGGCCGATGCCCGCGCCCTCGTGTCCGCAGGCGTGGTACAGGCCGGGGACGCGCGGGTCGGGGCCGATGGCCGGGAGGTGGTCGGGCAGATAGGGGCGGAAGCCGTGGTAGGCGCGGATGGCCCGGACGCGGCCGAGGAACGGGAACAGGGCGATGGCCTGTGCGGCGAGTCGCCGCAGTGCCTCGGTGGACAGTGTCCGGTCGAAGCCGACGCGTTCGCGGGTGGCGCCGATGAGGACCGTCCCGGCGGGGGTGCCCTCGACCACGGCGGAGGACTGGAGGCCGGCCGAGTCGCTGGCGACGTCGGCGACGTAGTCCGCCGCGTACACCTTGTGGCGCACCAGGCGCGGCGGCAGGGGTTCGGTGACGAGGACGAAGCCGCGCCGGGGCAGGACGGGCAGGTGCGTACCGGCCAGTGCGGCGAGCGCGCCGCCCCAGGTGCCGGTGGCGTTGACCACGGCGGGGGTGTGGTGGTCGCCGTGCGCGGTGCGGACGCCCCGGACGGCGCCCGAGGGGGCGGTGAGCACGGCGGTGACCTCTTCTCCGAGCCTGACGTCGGCGCCGGAGGCCCGGAGGAGCTGGGCGGCGGCCATGGCCGGCTGGACCTGGGCGTCCTGGGGGTAGTGGAACCCCCCGGCGGGGCCGGGGCCGAGGTGCGGTTCCAGGTCGCGCAGCCCGTCGGCGGGGACCTCGTGCGCCTCGACGCCCGCCTTCACCTGCCCGTCCGCGAAGCTCCGCAGTGCGGTGAGGGCGGTCTCGTCCGATGCGACGACGAGACCGCCCTTGGGCTCGTACTCGGTCTCCGGTGGGAGTGTGTCGGCGAGTTCGCGCCACAGTCGGGTGGACAGCAGCGCGAGGTCGAGCTCGGGGCCCGCCCCCTTGTCGGAGACGAGCAGGTTGCCTTCTCCGGCACCTGTGGTGCCGCCCGCGACGGGACCGCGGTCGAGGACGGTGACGCGGAGGCCGGCGCGGCCGGCGTAGTACGCGCAGGCCGCTCCGACGACCCCGGCACCGATGATCACGGCGTCCGGCGAATGACTCACGTGTCTCGTGGGCACGGCAGTAATATTTCACATGTTACTGCCGCTGTACAGACCGGTGCACGGGGCCGAATCCGCGTCCGTTCAGGGCCTGTTCAGCTTCGGAGCGGCCCTTCGCAGACATAGTCGGAGGTCCCGGCCGACCGGTCGGACCAGATCTCCACCTCCCCGAAGGAGCAGTTCATGTCGGCGAGGTTGGTGGAGGCGGTGGCGGACCGGTCGAGCAGGAAGTGGTCGACCGTCTCGGACATGTCCCGGAAGACCCGGTCCGCGTCACCGGCGTCGCCGAGGCGGGCGGTGACCCGGCCGGTGCACACGAACCGCCGCGTCCCCGGGTCGCCGTTGTCGACGCAGCGGGGGGTGGCCGCGGTGGCCGCCGCGAAGGAGGCGCGTACGCCCTCGGCGGTGGCGTCCCGCAGCCGGTCGTTGGGGGTGTACCGGGTGTCGGGGACGAACAGGTCGTCGACCTCGGCGATCCGGGCGTCCAGGAAGGCGTCGTACGCGCGCTGCACCGCCGCGTCCCGGCCCAGCCGGTCGCGCCAGGCGTCGAAAGCGGCCGGGTCGTCGGCGCGCAGGTGCCGGTACATCTCCCGCAGCAGGGTGGGCCGTTCCGTCCACAGGTAGGTGAAGAACGTGCCGGCGTACGCGTAGAAACGGAAGCCGTCGCCCTCGTAGGTGGCGTGCAGCAACTGGTCCACGCTCATCCGGGGGCGGCCGTTCGCGGTGTCGGCGATGACGCTCCGGACCAGGGACTTGCGGGCGGCGACCCCGTCGTCACGGGTCGCGCCGGCGAAGAACTCGGCCGTTCCCTCGTCCATGGCGGTGGTGCGGTCCGCCTCGTACCAGGGTCCCTCGCCGAAGTAACCGGGCACGGCGAAGCGGCCGTTGAGGTAGTGCGTGTACTCGTGCCGGAACAGTTCCTCCAGCGTGAGCGAGGAGTCCTGGGGGACGCGGCGCTGGTAGGTGTAGAAGGTGGCGCCGCGCTCGATGTAGACACCGCCGTTGTTGGTGTCCATGCCGGTCAGCAGCGGATGGTAGTTCTCGTAGTCCGCGCGGGAGGCGTACAGGACGATGGTGAGGGCGGTGTTGGTGTCGCCCGCGAGCGGCCGGTCGGTGCCCAGCACCCGGTGGAACTGCGCCTTGACCTGCTTGCCCGCGTAGTAGAGCTGGTCGACGGTGGCCCGGTCGAGGCCGGTGCGGACCTTGACGGCCGCGTTGTCGTAGCGGTACGTGCCGGGGAAGATCTCCCGCTCGATGTCGTCCTTGCAGACGGCGTAGGGCTTGCACGCATCGTAGAAGTTCAGCCAGGACGCCAGCCGGGCCCAGGGGGCGCCGCCCCGGCCGAAGTCGCGGGCGACGGGGGCGAGGAGCGCGCCGAGGTCGGGTATGACGGTGCCGGTCAGCGGCGCGATCTGCCCGAAGCGGCCGTACTCGGCGAGGGCGTCGCGCACCACCCACTCGTTGGGCGTGCCCTTGAGGTGGGTGTAGGTCGAGAACTTCCGGAAGGCGTCGCGGTACGCGGTGTTGCGCGCGACGAGCGTGTGGAAGGCGGTGTCCTTGTTGCCCGGGTAGACGCCCAGGTAGTTGACGGACAGCGCGGCGAGGGCGGCGCCGCCCCAGGCCGGGTCCTTGTACGTGGTGGTGTGGTACCGGTCCATGGTGGCCAGCACCTTGCGGATCAGGTCGAGCTGGGAGTGGCGCAGCCCGGGGGCGCTGCCCGCGTAGAGCGCCTCGCGCAGCGACTCGGCGTTGGTGCGGGTCACGTCGAAGGAGCGGGGTGCGGTGCCGTAGGCGTACGTCGCGCGGCGCATCGCCTCGGTGGTGGGCGGGTCGGTGACGTCGATCTCGCCGCGGGAGAAGTCGTGGTAGGCCACGGCGTGAAGGTAGGTGAGCATCTCCAGCAGGTGGCTGCCGTTCCTGCCGTCGTGGGTGGCGGCGAGGGTGGTCACGCGGCGGGAGACGGCCTGGACGTGGGCGTCGGACATGACCGGGGCGAGCCGGGCGTCCCAGGTCCAGATGAGGTCGCGCAGGCAGCCGTCCGCGGTGACGGCCGGGTCGGCGAGGAAGTCGGCGAACCGCTCGGCTCCCAGGCGGGTGACATGGTCGAGGGTGCAGGCAGCGGTGTCGGCGACCGCCGAGGACGCCGGGCCGGCCGGCGTCTGCGGGCCCGGTGTCCGGAAGGCGGTCCGGCCGCCGGGGGCGGGGGCCGGGGGCACGGCCCGCCTGGGGGCCCTGGCGAGGCGTTCGACCTCGTCGTGCGGGCCGCCGGCGGTGGCCGGCGAGGCGGCGAGCGCGGTGGTGGCCGGGGCGGTGGTGGTGGCGGCCGGGCGCGGTTGCGGCGTGGACGCCCGGGCCGCCGGGGCGAGCTGGCTCGTCGCGCCGAGCGCCGTCACGGTGACGACGGCCGCCGCGAGGGCTCTGCGCAGGGGATGACTGATGGATCGCTGGGACACCTGGGCTCCTGTGTGGGAGGTGGGGAGTGGTCCGTGCAGCGGTGCGTGAACGGCGCGGTCGCGCCCCTTGAAGGGTGCATGCCACTGCCGTGTGACGTGCAACATAGTAATGTGACATTGCACTGACAACCCTTCGCGCACACCGGAGTTGGAGCCCGCCCCGGCCCCGGCGGCCGTCGGAGCGCACGACCGCCGGGGTGCCGCCGCGTCAGACGTCCGCGATCAGCGCGTACCGCTCGTCGTCCACCGGCCCTCCCCACAAGTCCGGCTCCCCGTCGAGCGGTTGCACCCGCACCTCCCCGCCGACCAGCGGCCGCACCGCCGCCACCAGCGCCTCGGCACCGATCCCGCCGCGCCAGGGCAGCCTCTCGGCACCGGCCACGTACGGCACCGCGCCCCCCGCCGCCTCGCGCCAGCGTCCCTCGACCAGCACCAGCCGCCCGCCCGGCCGCAGCCGGCCCACCCAGTCCCGCAGGGCCGCCTCCGGGTCGGGCAGGGTCCACACGAGGTGGCGGCAGAGCACGACGTCGAACCGCTCCTCCCCCGTGGGCGGGTGCGTGGCGTCGCCGGTGAGGAAACGGCCCGCCAGGCCGGCGGCGGCGAACTTGGCGCGCGCCCGCCCGGTCATGCGCGGCGCCAGGTCCACGCCGGTCACCCGGTGCCCGCGCTCCGCCAGCAGCAGCGACATCGACCCCGTACCGCAGCCCACGTCGAGGACGTCGGCCGGACCGGACGGTATCCAGGAGCGCACCAGCCGGGCCCAGGCCGCGCGCGTGGGGGCGGCGCGCATGCCGTGGTCGGGTTCGTCGTCGAAGGACTCCGCGGCGGTGTCCCAGTAGGTGGTGACGGCGGCGGTGACGGCGGCGGTGGTCGCCGTGGGGGTGGTGGCGGTGGTGGCGGTGGTGGCGTCGGCGGTGCTCGCCGCGGGGGGGGCGGCGGTGGTCGCCGCGTCGGCGGCTGCGGTGCGTGCGATGGTCATGCTCCGATGGTGCCGGATGCCACTGACAACGCCGGTCCCCCACCGGCCCGTTCCGTCCGGCCCCCGGCCCTCCGGCCGCCCTCCCCGCCGCCGCACCCGCCCGGCCCGGCCCGGGGTCAGTCCAGGACGGCGATCCCGTCGAGTTCGACCAGGGCCCGCTCGTCCCAGAGGCGGACGGCGCCGACCACCGCCATGGCCGGGTAGTCACGGCCCGCCAGGCGGCGCCAGACGCGGCCCAGTTCGGCGGCCCGCGCCCGGTAGTCGGCGACGTCCGTGGCGTAGACCGTGACGCGGGCGAGGTCGGCGGGGGTGCCGCCGGCCGCCTCCAGGGCGGCCAGAAGGTTGCCGAGGGCGGTCGCGAACTGGTCCGGCAGGGTCTCCCCCACCACCCGCCCGTCCCCGTCGAGGGCGGTCTGCCCGGCGAGGAGGACCAGCCGGGAGCCGGTGGCCACGACGGCGTGGGAGAACCCCGTGGGCGGGGACAGGTCCGCCGGGTTGACGCGTTCGAGGCTCATGTGGCGTACAGCTCCTTCGCGATGACGGTCCGCTGGACCTCGGTGGCGCCCTCGTAGATGCGCGGCGCCCGCACCTCCCGGTACAGGTGCTCCAGCAGGTGGCCGCGTTGCAGGGCGCGGGCGCCGTGGAGCTGGACGGCGGCGTCGACGACGTACTGGGCGGTCTCGGTGGCCAGCAGCTTGGCCATGGCGGCCCGCTTGGGCACGTCGGGGGCGCCGGCGTCGTGGGCGGCGGCCGCCGCGTACACCAGGAGGCGGGCCGCCTCGGTACGGGTGGCCATCTCGGCGACCTGGTGGGACACGGCCTGGAGGTCCTTCAGTACGCCCCCGAAGGCCTGCCGTTCGGCCGTGTGGGCGAGCGTGGCGTCCAGGGCGGCCTGGGCCATGCCGACCGCGAACGCCCCGACGCTGGGGCGGAAGAGGTTGAGCGTGGTCATGGCCACGCGGAAGCCCCGGTCCACCTCGCCGAGGACGTCGTCGGGGCCCACCGCTACGCCGTCGAGGTGGAGAGCGCCGATGGGGTGCGGGGACAGCATGTCGAGCCGGCTGCCGGTGAGCCCGGGACGGTCGGCGGGGACGAGGAAGGCGGTGACGCCGCGCGCCCCGGCACCCGGGGTGGTGCGGGCGAAGACGGTGTAGAAGTCGGCTTCGGGGGCGTTGGAGATCCACCGCTTCTCCCCGGCCAGCCGCCATCCGTCGCCCTCCCGCACCGCCTCCAGCGCCAGCGCGGCCGCGTCGGAGCCGGCGCCGGGCTCGCTGAGCGCGAACGCCGCGACCGCCCGGCCCGCCGTCACCTCCGGCAGCCAGCGCGCCCGCTGCCCCGGGGTGCCGGACGTGGCCACCGGGTGGGCCCCCAGGCCCTGGAGGGCGAGGGCCGTCTCCGCCTCCGTACAGGCCCGGGCCAGCGACTCGCGCATCAGGCACAGCTCCAGCGCCCCGGCGCCGAAGAGGCGCTCCAGCAGCCCCAGCTCGCCGAGCGCGGCGACCAGCGGGCGGTTGACCCGGCCCGGTTCGCCCTTCTCGGCGAGGGGCCGCAGCCGTTCGGCGGCCAGGGCACGCAGCTCGGCACACCAGGCGATCTGTGCCGGTTCGAGCGAGAATACGGGCATTCATGCCCCCTCAAAAGACATCTATCGCGGGCCGTTGACTGTCGTCACATGAACGATACGCTCGATGAGCGTTCCCACCACGCCAAGGGGGCGAACCATGGAGCTCACGCCGTCGGCCCACCGTGACACCTTCGCCAGGGACCACCTGCCGCCGCGCGAGCAGTGGCCGGACCTCGTCTTCGACCTCCCCGAGCTGCGCTACCCCGACCGGCTCAACTGCGGCACCGAACTGCTGGACCGCACGATCGAGCGCTTCGGCGCGGACCGGCCCGTCTTCCGGGACGGCGCCGGCCGGGTCTGGAGCTACGGCGAGCTGCGCGGCCGGGTCGACCGCATCGCGCACGCCCTCACCCACGACCTGGGCGTGGTGCCCGGCAACCGGGTCCTGCTGCGCGGTCCCACCACGCCCTGGCTCGCGGCCTGCTGGCTGGCCGTGATGAAGGCGGGCGCCGTCGCCGTCACCGTCCTCGCCCAGACCCGCGCCGGCGAGCTGGCCGTCATGTGCGAGATGGCCCGGATCGGCCACGCCCTGTGCGACGTACGGTCGGTGGACGACCTGGTGAAGGCGGAGGTGCCCGGGCTGCGGATCACCGCGTACGGGGGTGAGGCGCCCGACGACCTGCTGCGCCTGGCGGCCCGGCACCCGGAACCCTACGAGGCGGTCGCCACGGCCGCCGACGACGTCGCCCTGATCGCCTTCACCTCCGGGACCACCGGACGCCCCAAGGGGTGCGCGCACTTCCACCGCGACGTACTGGCCGTCGCCGACACGTTCTCCGCGCATGTGCTGCGGCCCGGGCCGGACGACCTGTTCGCGGGCAGTCCCCCGCTGGGGTTCACCTTCGGGCTCGGCGGGCTGGTGATCTTCCCGATGCGGGCCGGCGCCTCGGCGCTGCTGCTGGAACAGGCGGGCCCCGGGCAACTGCTGCCCGCCATCGCCCGGCACCGGCCCACGGTGCTCTTCACCGCGCCGACCGCCTACCGGGTGATGCTCGACGGCCTCGACGGCCATGACACCAGTTCGCTGCGCCGCTGCGTGTCGGCCGGCGAGAACCTCCCGGCGGCCACCTGGCGGGCCTGGTACGAGCGCACCGGGCTGCGCCTGATCAACGGCATCGGCGCCACCGAGCTGCTGCACATCTTCGTCTCGGCGGCCGACGACGCCATCCGCCCCGGCACCACGGGCGTGCCCGTTCCCGGCTGGCACGCGCGCGTGGTGGACGGTTCCGGCGAGCCGGTCCCGGACGGGCAGGAGGGGCTGCTGGCGGTGCGCGGACCGGTGGGCTGCCGCTACCTGGCCGATCCGCGCCAGGGCGAGTACGTCCGGCACGGCTGGAACGTCACGGGCGACACCTACGTACGCGAGCCGGACGGCTACCTGCGCTACGTCGCCCGCGCGGACGACATGATCATCTCGGCCGGCTACAACATCGCCGGCCCCCAGGTCGAGGAGGCCCTGCTGGCCCACCCCGACGTGGTGGAAGCCGCCGTGGTGGGCCACCCGGACGAGGTGCGCGGCCGGATCGTGGTGGCGTACGCGGTGCTGCGCGACGGGCTGCCGCGCGACGACACCACGGCCCAGACGCTGCGCGCGTTCGTCAAGGACCGGCTCGCCCCGTACAAGTGCCCGCGCCGGATCGTGTTCCTGGACGCGCTCCCGCGCACGGCCACCGGGAAGCTGCAACGGTTCCGGCTGCGCGCCCAGGACACGCCCGGGGACCCGCCCGTACAGTGATCACGTGGCCGAGCAGCACACCCCGCGTTCCCTGATCGTCTCCCTGTACGGCGCGTACGGGCGGACACCCGACAACGCCCCGCTGCCGGTGGCCGAGCTGATCCGGCTGCTGGCGGTGCTGGGCGTGGACGCGCCGTCCGTCCGCTCCTCCGTCTCCCGGCTCAAGCGCCGCGGGCTCCTCCAGCCGCGCCGCACGCCCGGCGGGGCGGCCGGGTACGCGCTGTCGGACGACGCGCGCCAGCTTCTGGACGACGGTGACCGGCGGATCTACGCGGCGGGCGAGCCGCACGAGGACGACGGCTGGGTGCTCGCCGTCTTCTCGGTGCCCGAGGTGGAGCGGCACAAGCGGCACCTGCTGCGCTCGCGGCTGGGCCGGCTGGGGTTCGGGACGGCGGCCCCCGGGGTGTGGATCGCGCCCGGCGCCCTGTACGAGGAGACCCGGCACACCCTCCAGCGGCTCCAGCTCGACCCGTACGTGGACCTGTTCCGCGGCGAGCACCTGGGGTTCGCCGCGACCGCGGAGGCGGTCGGCCGGTGGTGGGACCTGGCGGCGATCGCCAAGCTGTACGAGGAGTTCCTCGACCTCCACGAGCCGGTGCTGCGCGCCTGGTCGACCCGCGAGCCGTCCCCGGAGGAGGCCTACCGGGACTACCTGCTCGTCCTGGACTCCTGGCGCCGCCTGCCGTACGCCGACCCGGGCCTGCCGGCGGAGCTGCTCCCGGCGGGCTGGCCGGGCGGCCGGGCGGCGGCGGTGTTCGGCGGGCTGCACGGGCTGCTGCGGGACACCGGCGAGGGGTTCGTCAGGCGCGGGGCGTGAGCGAGAGCCGGGGTTTGGGCGCGTCGGTCCGGCCCGTCGGGGGCGTGCGGCTGCCGGCGCGGTACGGGGCCGGCCAGGGCGCGGCGGGGCCCTCGTAGCCCTGTTCGGCGGCGGCGTGCAGGGTCCAGTGCGGGTCGTACAGATGGGGGCGGGCCAGGGCGCACAGGTCGGCGCGGCCGGCCAGCAGCAGCGAGTTGACGTCGTCCCACGAGGAGATCGCGCCGACCGCGATGACCGGGACCTTCAGCGCGTTGCGGATCCGGTCGGCGTACGGCGTCTGGTACGAGCGGCCGTACTCGGGGCGCTCGTCGGGCACGACCTGGCCGGTGGAGACGTCGATGGCGTCGGCGCCGTGCTCGGCGAACGCGCGGGCGATCTCGACGGCCTCCTCGGCGGTGGTGCCGCCGGGCGCCCAGTCGGTGGCGGAGATGCGGACGGTCATGGGCCGCTCGCCGGGCCAGGCGGCGCGTACCGCGTCGAAGACCTCCAGCGGGAAGCGCAGCCGCCCGGCCAGGGAGCCGCCGTAGGCGTCGGTGCGCCGGTTGGTGAGCGGGGAGAGGAAGCCGGACAGCAGGTAGCCGTGGGCGCAGTGCAGTTCGAGCAGGTCGAAGCCGGCGCGGGCGGCGCGCCGGGCGGCGGCCGCGAACTCCTCCCTTATGTCGGTGAGCGCGGCCCGGTGCAGTGCGTGCGGGACCTGGTTGACGCCGGGGCGGTACGGGAGCGGGGAGGCGGCGACCACGGGCCAGTTGCCGGAGTCGAGGGGCCGGTCGATGCCCTCCCACATGACCTTGGTGGAGCCCTTGCGCCCGGAGTGGCCGAGCTGGACGCCGATGGCGGTGCCGGGCGACTGCTGGTGGACGAAGTCGGTGACACGGCGCCAGGCGGCCGCCTGGGCGGGGGTCCACAGTCCCGCGCAGCCGGGGGTGATGCGCCCCTCGGGGCTGACGCAGACCATCTCGGTCATGACGAGCCCGGCGCCGCCGAGGGCGCGGGCGCCGAGGTGGACGAGGTGGAAGTCGCCGGGGACGCCGTCGACGGCCGAGTACATGTCCATGGGCGAGACGACGACCCGGTTGCGCAGGGTCAGGCCGCGCAGCCGGAACGGGGTGAACATCGGCGGGGTGCCGGGCGGGCAGCCGAAGTCGCGTTCGACGGCGTCGGTGAAGCGGGCGTCGCGCAGCCGCAGGTTGTCGTGGGTGACGCGGCGGCTGCGGGTGAGCAGGTTGAAGGCGAACTGGCGGGGCGGCTGGTCGAGGTAGCCCGCCAGGTCCTCGAACCAGCGGAGGCTGGCGGCGGCCGCGCGCTGGGTGGACTCGACGACCGGGCGGCGTTCGGCCTCGTACGCGGCCAGCGCCCGGTCCAGGCTTGGCTGCTCCTCGACGCAGGCGGCCAGCGCGAGGGCGTCCTCGACGGCGAGCTTGGTGCCGGAGCCGATGGAGAAGTGGGCGGTGTGGGCGGCGTCTCCGAGGAGCACGATGTTGCGGTGGGACCAGCGGCCGGTCACGACGGTGCGGAAGGCGGTCCACGACGAGTTGTTGGACGTGAGCGGCCGGCCCTGGAGCGCCTCGGAGAAGATCTTGGCGCAGCGGGCGATGGACTCCTCCTCGCCGGCTTCGTCGAAACCGGCGGCCCGCCACACCTCCTCGCGCATCTCGATGATGACGGTGGAGGCGCCGGAGTGATGCGGCGGCCCGGAGGGCCTCGTCGAGGGGTGGTGGTCGGGCGACGGGCGGGCGTAGGGGTAGCCGTGCAGCTGCATCACCCCGTGCTCGGTCTCCGCGATCTCGAAGCGGAAGGCGTCGAAGGCGAAGTCGGCGGCGAGCCAGATGTAGCGGCAGCGGTGCCCGGTCACGTGGGGTTCGAAGACGTCGGCGTGGGCCTCGCGGGTCCTGCTGTGCACGCCGTCGGCGGCGACGACCAGGTCGTGGGTGCGGGCCAGCTCGGCCGCGGGCGGGGCCTGCTCGCGGAAACGGAGCCGTACGCCGAGCTCGGCGCAGCGCTCGTGGAGGATCTCCAGCAGCCGGCGGCGGCCGAGCGCGGCGAAGCCGTGGCCGCCGGAGGTCAGGACGTGGCCGCGGTGGACGATGTCGATGTCGTCCCAGCGGACGAACTCGGCCTGGAGGGCGGCGTGGACGGCGGGGTCGGCGTGCTCGATGCCGCCGAGGGTCTCGTCGGAGAGGACGACGCCGAAGCCGAAGGTGTCGTCCGGGGCGTTCCGTTCCCAGACGGTGACGTCACGGGTGGGGTCGAGCCGCTTGAGCAGGGCGGCGGCGTACAGTCCGCCGGGCCCGCCGCCGATGACGGCCACGCGCACGGCCGGTCACCGCCCCCGCCACTTGGGCGGCCGCTTCTCGGTGAAGGCCGCGTGGAACTCGGCGTAGTCCTCCCCGTTCATCAGGAGGGCCTGGGTGGCCGCGTCCAGTTCGACGGAGGCGGCGAGCGGCATGTCGAGCTCGGCCGTCAGCAGCGCCTTGGTCTGGGCGTGCGCGAGGGCGGGGCCGTCGGCGAGCCGGCGGGCCAGCTCGGCGGCGCGGGCGTCGGCGCCGCCTTCCCCGGTCAGTTCGCTGATCAGGCCGATGCGCTCGGCCTCGGGGGCGCGGACGGGTTCGCCGAGCATCAGCAGCCGGGTGGCGTGCCCGAGCCCGACGACGCGCGGGAGCAGGTAGGCGGCGCCCATGTCGCCGCCGGAGAGGCCGACCCGGGTGAACAGGAACGCGAACCGGGCGGAGGGGTCGGCGATCCGGAAGTCGGCGGCCAGCGCGAGGACGGCGCCGGCGCCGGCGGCGACCCCGTGGACGGCGGCGATCACGGGGAAGGGCGCCTCGCGCAGCGCCCGGACGACCTGGCCGGTCATCCGGTTGAAGTCGAGGAGCTGGGCGGTGTCCATGGCGAGCGTGGCACCGATGATGTCGTCGACGTCGCCGCCGGAGCAGAAGCCCTTCCCCTCGCCGGCGAGGACGAGGGCGCGGACGGCCCGCTCCCGGGACAGCTCGGCGAGCAGGTCGCGCAGGTCGGCGTAGGCGCCGAAGGTGAGCGCGTTGAGCTTCGCCGGCCGGGCGAGGGTGACGGTGGCGACCCCGTCGTCGACGGAGAGCCGCACATGGCGCCACTGCTCGGTGCGGGGCGCGGAGCTGGAGAACGGGCTCATGAGGTGCGGCCTCCCTCGGTCTGCCTGCGCGGATGCCTGCCTCTCGAAGCTATCACTTGTACGTGACTTCCGTCACGTAGGCGCGATACGCTGAGCGGTGACCATGTAACAGCCGTCCGTGACCGACGCAGGTCCTGTACCAGCTGTGGCACAGGTCTCCCCACGGGTGGGCGGGGGCCTCTGGTGCGGTTGGCCGCCCTACGTAAGGTGGTGGGCAGACCTCACGGGTCTCAGACGTCCCGCCGCTCCCCTCACCCCGCTCCGCACCGCCCTGCCCCCGCCGTACCCCGCTCCCCTCCCCCGCCGTGCCGCGGTCCCCGCCGCGGACCCGGCGCCCGCTTCCCCCGTCCCCGCCCCTTCCCTGCTCCCGAATGGAACCGGCTTCACCGATCGGATTCCGGCCTTGCTCGAAGCTCCCGACCCTTCCTCCTGGCGCATCGCGCTGCCGCACACCACGGCCGCGGTGCCCATCGCCCGCGCCCTGATACGGACGGCACTCGCGGATCTGGACGCGGCGGCCTACCGGGACACGGCGGAGCTGCTGACGGCCGAGCTGGTGGCGAACGCGGTGGAACACACGGCCGGCAAGGGGCCGATAGAGCTGGTGGTCCGCCTGCTGCCGAGCGGCTGCCGGGTGGAGGTCCACGACCGGGACCCCGAACCGCCGGGCGACCTGGTGCCGGAGCACGACACCCCGCCCGACCCCTGGCAGGAGCACGGGCGGGGCCTGCTGCTGATCCGTACGCTCAGCGGCGCCTGCGGGCACCGGCGCACCGACCGGGGCAAGGCCGTCTGGTTCACGCTCCCGGGGCTCCAGACCCCGTGACGGACCCGCCCGGCCCGCCCGCGGCACCGGGGCCGTCCACCGCCGCCCCGAGCCGCGAGTTGCGGCGCCCGTACAGCGCGTACACCAGCGCGCCGACGACCAGGAAGACGGCGAACTGCACCCAGGTCGTCCAGCCGGTGCCCCACATGAGGTAGAGGCACATGGCGACGCCCAGCACCGGGCTGAGCGGGTAGAGCGGCACCCGGAAGCCGCCCGGGGTGCCCGGGTAGCGGCGGCGCAGGGCGACGACCGCGATGTTGACCACGACCATGACGGCGAGCGTGCCGATGGTGGTCAGGTTCAGCACCACGTCGAGGGGGACGACGGCGGCCGGAATGGCGAAGACGCCGGCGACGATCCAGGTGTTGGCCACCGGGGTGGCCGTCTTCGGGGAGACCTTCTCGAAGACGTGCGGGATCAGTCCGTCGCGGGACATCGACATCAGGATGCGGGTCTGGCCGTACATCACCGCCAGGACGACGGAGGCGATGGCGACCACGGCGCCGAAGGCGATGACGCCCCCGCCCACGGCCGACTCGGTCACCCGGTCGACGATCAGGGAGAGCGCGGCCGGCTGGTCGGCGACCTTGTCGGCGGAGAGTGCGCCGATGGCGGCGACGGCGACGAGGCAGTAGAGCAGCGTCACGATGCCGATGCAGATCATGATCGCCAGGGGGATGTTCTTGCGCGGGTTCTTCACCTCTTCACCGGCCGTGGTGATCGCGTCGAAGCCGATGTAGGAGAAGAACGCCACCGAGGCGCCCGAGGTGACCCCGGCCAGGCCGTGGGTGGCGAAGGGCGCGAGGTTGCCCCCCTCGTAGGCGCGGAGGGCGATGGCGCAGAAGAGGACCAGGATGGCGATCTTCACGACGGCCATGACGGCGGTGGCACGGGCGCTCTCCCGGATACCCCGCACCAGGAGCACCGCGGCGAGGCCGATCACGACCACGGCCGGAATGTTGACGACGCCGCCGTCGCCGGGCGGGCTGGACAGCGCGGCGGGCAGTTGCCACCCGACCAGGCTGTCGAGGAGTTCGTTGAGGTACTGGCCCCAGCCGACCGCGACGGCCGAGACAGACACCCCGTACTCGAGCAGCAGGCACCAGCCGACGAGGAAGGCCACCCGCTCGCCGAGGGTGGCGTAGGCGAAGGAATAGGAGCTGCCGGAGACGGGAATGGCGCTGCCCAGCTCGGCGAAGGAGAAGGCGGTGAAGATACAGGTGATCGCGGCGAGGACGAAGGAGACGACGACCGCCGGGCCGGCCTCGGCGACGCTGTCGGAGAGCCCGACGAAGATGCCGGTGCCGACGATGGCGCCGACGCCGAAGCACACGAGCTGGAAGAGGCCCATGGTGCGCTTGAGGCCGTGCCCCTCGAGGTCCGCACCGGACTCGGCGATCAACTGGCTGGGGCTCTTGAGGCGGAGCGGTCCGCTGGGACGCATGGGGTGGTTCTCTTCTCTGGGCCGTGGCGTGGAACACATGCGAAGTGGGGTTCGAGCGTGCGAGCCCGAACCCCACCATGTGTCCCGATATTAACCGCCACACCGCATATACACCCAATCAGGCGTATCGCTATTCCGCTCCGGCACCCGCCCCGGCGCCGGCGGCACCGGGGCCGCTCCCGGGGGTACCGGCGCCGGCCAGTGTGGCCACCATGACGGCCTTGATGGTGTGCATCCGGTTCTCGGCCTCGTCGAAGACCACGGAGTGCTCCGACTCGAAGACCTCGTCGGTGACCTCCAGCTCGGTCAGCCCGTGGCGCTCGTGGATCTCCCGGCCGACGGAGGTGCCCAGGTCATGGAAGGCCGGCAGGCAGTGCAGGAACTTCACCCCCGGGTTACCGGTGGCCTTCAGCACCTCCATGGTCACGGCGTACGGGGCGAGGGCCGCGATCCGCTCGTCCCACACCTCCTGGGGCTCACCCATGGAGACCCAGACGTCGGTGCCGACGAAGTCGGCGCCGTGGACGCCCTCGGCGATGTCCTCGGTGAGCGTGAGGCGGGCACCGCTGGCGCCGGCCAGCTCGCGGGCGCGGGCCACGACGGCGTCGGCCGGCCAGTACGCCCGGGGCGCCACGATCCGGACGTCCATGCCCAGCAGCGCGCCGGTGACCAGGTAGGAGTTGCCCATGTTGTAGCGGCCGTCACCCAGGTACGCGAAGGCGACGTCCTCCAGCGGCTTGTCGGTGTGCTCGGTCATCGTGAGCACGTCGGCGAGCATCTGGGTGGGGTGCCAGTCGTCGGTGAGCCCGTTGTAGACGGGGACGCCCGCGTGGGCGGCGAGCTCCTCGACGATCTCCTGGGCGTCGCCCCGGAACTCGATGGCGTCGAACATCCGGCCGAGGACGCGGGCGGTGTCCTTGGCGGACTCCTTCTTGCCGATGTGCGACCCGGCGGCGTCGAGGTAGGTGGTGGAGGCACCCTGGTCGGCCGCGGCGACCTCGAACGCGCAGCGGGTCCGGGTCGACGACTTCTCGAAGATCAGCGCGATGTTCTTGCCGCGCAGCCGCTGGACCTCGGTGCCCGACTTCTTGGCGGCCTTCAGTTCCGCGGCCAGGTGGAGCAGGCCGCGGAACTCCTCGGCGGTGAAGTCCAGCTCCTTGACGAAGTGGCGGCCGGTGAGGTCGGTGGCCATGGGGCGCTCCTGGGGGTCCGGGGACGGCGACCGTGGAAGTCTATACGAATCTTCACATTAATATACGGGCGCCCTGGGGACGGACGCTGGGGCGCTGCCTCCGGTCTAGCCGGGATCGGCGTCGCGCACCACCGGGCAGCTCATGCACCGGGGGCCGCCCCGGCCTCGGCCCAGCTCACTGCCGGGGATCTCGATCACCTCGATGCCCTCCTTGCGCAGGTGGGTGTTGGTGGTGACGTTGCGCTCGTAGGCGACGACGACGCCCGGCTCCACCGCCAGCACGTTGCACCCGTCGTCCCACTGCTCCCGCTCGGCCGCGTGCACGTCCTGCGTGGCGGTCAGCACCCGGATCGCGGGCAGCTCCAGCGCCGCGGCGATGGCGCTGTGCATGTGCTGCGGCGGATGGTCGGTGACCTTGAGCGCCCGGTGCCCGTCACCGGGCTCGATGGTGTACGAGCGGAGCATGCCGAGCCCGGCGTACTGGGTGAACGTGTCGTGCGCGACCATCGTCATCACCGTGTCCAGGTGCATGAACGCCCGGCGCTTCGGCATGTCCAGCGCCACGATCGTACGGGCGGAGCCGGCCGCGAACAGCCCGCGCGCCAGCATCTCCACCGCCTGCGGGGTGGTGCGCTCGCTCATCCCGATCAGTACCGCGCCCCGGCCGATGACCAGGACGTCACCGCCCTCGATGGTGGACGGGTAGTCGTCCTGCCCCTCCGACCAGTGGTGGAAGGAGCCCGCGTCGGAGCCGGTGAAGAGCGGATGGTGCTTGTAGATGGCCTCGAAGTGGACGGTCTCGCGCTGCCGGGCCGGCCAGCGCATGGCGTTGATGGAGACACCGTCGTAGATCCACGCCGAGGTGTCGCGGGTGAACAGGTGGTTCGGCAGCGGCGGCAGCAGGAAGTCGTCCAGATCCATCACATGGAAGCGGACGGACACCGGCTCGGAGTGACCCGCCAGGAAGTCACGTTTCGTCATCCCGCCGATCAGCGCCTCGACGAGCGCGCCGGTGTCCATGCCGTCGAACACCGCTCTGATGTGGTCGGTCGCGAGCGGCCCGTACTCCTTCTCGTCGAAGACCCGGTCCAGGACGAGCTTCCTCGCCGCCGGGACCTCCAGCGCCTCACGCAGCAGGTCCCCGACGAGGTGCACCTCCACACCCCGGTCCCGCAACACGTCGGCGAACCCGTCGTGCTCCTGACGCGCCCGTCGCACCCACAGCACGTCGTCGAACAGCAGCGCGTCCTTGTTGGACGGCGTCAGGCGCTTCAGCTCGAGATCGGGCCGGTGCAGGATGACGCGGCGGAGCCGCCCGGTCTCGGAATCGACATGGAATCCCATGACTCCATCCTCACCGCGCGAGCCCCGGTTCACCCGTGCACGGCCCGACATCCCTCGTACCCCACCGGTTTCCCGGGGTCAGGCGCGGCAGCGCAGCATCTCCAGCGGCGGGTTGGCGTGGAAGTCCGCCCAGTGGTCCGCGCCGAACGCGCGCAGGCCCGCGTCGGACACCTCCAGCGGAACCCAGGCCAGCTCACGGAACCCGGCCGCCCTTAGACAGGTCTCGTAGACCTCGCGGCGCGGCCGGTTGGCGACGAACGAGACGGGCGGGTCGAGCAGGGCGGTGGTCCGCACCCGCGGTCCGGTCTCGACCTCCTCGCCGGTGAGCTCGCTGCGGAAGCCGTAGCGCTCCGGGGTCGGCCCGTCGAAGCGGAAGTCGGGCGACTGGTTGAGCAGGAACAGCTCGGCACCGGGCTTCAGACTCCGGTGGATGTTGCGGCACATCAGCTCGGTGGTGGCGATGTCCGGCGCGTAGTTGAGCAACTGGACCGCCAGGCCCACGTCGAAGGGCCGCTCGAAGGTCCGCAGCGCGGACACGTCGCCGACCTCGTAGCGCACACCCAGCGGGTCGCGCTCCTCCAGCTTCCGCGCCACGGCCACCATCTCGCCGGAGATGTCGATGCCGAGCACGTGTGCGGCGCCGCGCCGCCGGAACTCCCGGCTGTAGAAGCCGGTGCCGGAGGCGAGGTCGAGGACCGACTTCCCGCGCACGTCCCCGACCATGCGCAAGAAGCTGGGCACCACCGCGTACTGCTCCAACGGCAGCCCCTTGAAGCCCTCGTACGCCTCACCGATCTCGTCGTACTGCTGCTGCGCACTCACGTGTGCCGTCCTCCCGTGTGCGTGGTCATGCCCTCGCGACGGCCCACCGCCCCCCGGGACGGGCGGTGATCCGTGCTTGGCAGTCTCTACGCATCCGGCCGGGCCGCCGTACTGGTGGAAAGCACGAAGATCCGGGCCGCATCCCGGCCGTGTGTACGGGCCGGGGCGGACGCACGGGTGGCGGCCCGGGCGCCCCGGTCCGGGCGGACCGGGGGCCGGCCGCGCGTCACAGGCGGGGGTCGACCGGCTCCGACTCCAGGGCCAGCACCGCGAACACCGCCTCGTGGACGCGCCACAGCGGTTCACCGTCGGCGAGGCGGGCGAGGGCCTCCAGGCCGAGGGCGTACTCGCGCAGCGCGAGCGACCGCTTGTGGCCGAGGTGGCGCTCCCGCAGCCGCGTCAGGTTCTCGGGGCGGGTGTACTCCGGGCCGTAGATGATCCGCAGGTACTCCCGGCCGCGCACCTTCACGCCCGGCTGGACCAGCCGTCCCTTGCCGTCGCGCACCAGCGCCCGCAGCGGCTTGACGACCATGCCCTCGCCGCCCGCGCCGGTCAGTTCCAGCCACCAGTCGACGCCCGCCCGGACGGAGGCCTCGTCACCGGTGTCGACGACCAGCCGGCGGGTGGTCCGGAGCAGACCGGTCGGGTCGTGCTCCACCAGCCGGTCGAGCCGTGCGAGCTGCTCGTCGTGCGGCACGTCCGCCAGCGACCGGCCCCGGACCGCCAGGATCTGGAACGGCGCGAACCGCACGCCCTCCAGCCCCTCCGTGTCCCAGCAGTAGCGCCGGTACGCCTCGGTGAACGCGGCCGCGTCCGCCGCCCGCTCCCGCTGCCGGTCCAGCAGCCCGGCCACGTCGACGCCCCGGCCCACCGCCGCCTCCAGCGCCGCCACCGCGCCGGGGAACACCGCGCCGGAGACGGCGCCGACCGCCGCGTACTGGGAGCGCAGCAGACCGGCCGCCTTGAGCGACCACGGCATCAGTTCGCCGTCCAGCAGCAGCCAGTCGGTCTCCAGGTCGTCCCACAGCCCCGCCGCGCCGGCGGCCGCGCGCAGCCGCTCCAGGACCTGCTCGGTCATCGCCGGGTCGTCGAAGAACGGCCGCCCGGTCCGCGTGTGCAGCGCGCCGGTGGCCCCCTCCACGCCGAAGCGCGTCCGCGCCGCGTCCGCGTCCCGGCACACCAGCGCCACCGCGCGCGACCCCATGTGCTTCTCCTCGCACACGACCCGGTCGACGCCCTCGGACCGGTACTGCGCGAAGGCCTCCGCCGGGTGCTCCAGGTAGCCGTCCTCCCGGGACGTGGCCGTCGGCGCCATCGTCGGCGGGAGGTACGCCAGCAGCCGCGGGTCCACCGCGAAGCGGCTCATGACCTCCAGCGCGGCCGCCGCGTTCTCCTCGCGCACGCCGACGTTGCCCGCGTACCGCGTCTCGACGACCCGGCGCCCGTGCACGTCCGCCAGGTCCAGCGGCCGGCCCTGGTGCCCGCCGGGCGCCTCCGTCACGAGCGGCTTGACCGGCTCGTACCAGACCTTCTCGGCGGGTACGTCGACGAGTTCCCGCTCCGGCCAGCGCAGCGCGGTCATCCTCCCGCCGAACACCGCGCCGGTGTCGAGGCAGAGGGTGTTGTTGACCCAGGAGGTGGTGGGCACCGGGGTGTGGCCATACACCACCGCGGCCCGGCCCCGGTAGTCCTCCGCCCACGGGTAGCGCACCGGCAGTCCGAACTCGTCGGTCTCACCGGTGGTGTCGCCGTACAGGGCGTGCGAGCGCACCCGGCCCGACGTGCGGCCGTGGTACTTCTCCGGCAGTCCGGCGTGGCAGACCACGAGCCGGCCCCCGTCCAGGACGTAGTGGCTGACGAGCCCGTCGATGAAGGTCCGCACCTGCTCGCGGAACTCCTCGCTCTCCCCCTCAAGCTGGGCGATCGTCTCGGCGAGGCCGTGGGTCCGCTGCACCTGCCGGCCCTTGAGCCAGCGCCCGAGCTTGTTCTCGTGGTTGCCGGGCACGCACAGGGCGTTGCCGGCCGCGACCATGCCCATGACGCGGCGGAGTACACCGGGGCTGTCCGGGCCGCGGTCGACGAGGTCGCCGACGAAGACCGCTGTGCGCCCCTCGGGGTGCGCCCCGTCCTCGTACCCGAGCTTGGTGAGCAGGGTCTCCAGTTCGGAGCTGCACCCGTGGATGTCACCGATGATGTCGAAGGGACCGGTGAGGTGACGGAGGTCGTTGAACCGCCGCTCCAGGACGACCTCGGCGGTCTCCGCCTCCTCCACGCCGCGCAGGACGTGCACCTTGCGGAAGCCCTCGCGCTCCAGGCCGCGCAGTGAGCGCCGCAGCTCGCGGCGGTGCCGCTGGATGACGTGACGGGGCAGGCCGGCGCGGTCGGGCCGGCCGGCGTTGCGCGCGGCGCAGACCTCCTCGGGCATGTCGAGGACGATGGCGATCGGCAGGACGTCGTGCTCCCGTGCCAGCCGTACGAGCTGCCGGCGGCTCTCCTGCTGCACGTTGGTGGCGTCGACGACGGTCAGGCGCCCGGCGGCGAGGCGCTTGCCGACGATGTAGTGCAGGACGTCGAAGGCGTCACCGCTGGCGCTCTGGTCGTTCTCGTCGTCGGCGACGAGCCCCCGGCAGAAGTCCGAGGAGACGACCTCGGTGGGCTTGAAGTGCCGGCGCGCGAAGGTCGACTTGCCGGAGCCGGTCGCCCCGATGAGCACGACGAGGGACAGGTCGGTGACCGGCAGCCGGCGGCCGCGCGTCGCGGTGGTGTGGGTGGTGGTCTCGGTCATGCGGCCTTCTCCTCGTCGGCGGCCCCGGCGGTGCCGGTGGTGCCGGTGGTGCTGTCGGCACCCGGGGTGCCGGCGGCGCCGGCAGTGCCGGCGGTGTCCAGGGTGAACACGGCCATCTGCGTGGGCGGCCCGACTTCCGGGTCGTCCGGCCCGACGGGGACGAACTCCACGCCGTACCCGTGCCGCTCCCCCACCTCGTGCGCCCAGGCGCGGAACTCCGCGCGGGTCCACTCGAACCGGTGGTCCCCGTGGCGGACGTGCCCGGCGGGCAGCGTCTCCCAGCGGACGTTGTACTCGACGTTCGGCGTCGTCACGATCACGGTCGTGGGCCGCGCCGACCCGAACACCGCGTACTCCAGCGCCGGCAGCCGCGGCAGGTCGAGGTGCTCGATCACCTCACTGAGCACGGCGGCGTCATAGCCCGCGAGCCGCTTGTCGGTGTACGTGAGCGATCCCTGGAACAGGGTCACGCGCCCGGCCTGCCGCTCGCCCATGCGCTCCAGCCGCAGCCGGCGCGCGGCGACGGTCAGCGCCCGGACGGACACGTCGACGCCCACGACGTCGGTGAACCGGACGTCCTCGAGCAGCGCCTGCACGAGCCGGCCCTGTCCGCAGCCCAGGTCGAGCACCCGGGCGGCGCCCGCCGCGCGGAGCGCCCGGAGGATGGCCTCGCGGCGCTGCTCGGCGAGCGGCACGGGCCGGTCCTCGGTGTCGGTCGTCTCGTCGACGGCGTTGTCGATCTCCTCGACGTCCACACCGTCGGCCTCGGCCAGCCGGACCAGTTCCAGCCGCTCCATCGCCTGCCGTGTGAGGTTCCAGCGGCGCGCGAGGTAGCGGCGGGTGATCAGCTCGTGCTCAGGGTGGTCGGCGAGCCAGCCCTCACCGGCCCGCAGCAGCTTGTCGACCTCGTCGGGCGCCACCCAGTAGTGCTTGGCGTCGTCGAGGACCGGCAGCAGCACGTACAGGTGCCGCAGGGCGTCGGCGAGCCGCAGCTCCCCCTCCAGGACCAGCCGTACGTAGCGGGAGTCGCCCCACCCCGGGAACCGCTCGTCCAGCGCCACCGGCTCGGCCTCGACGGACGTCCAGCCCAGCGGGCCGAAGAGCGCCCGGACCAGCTCGGCACCGCCCCGGGCGGGCATCGCCGGGACCTCGATCCGCAGCGGCAGCGGCTGGTCCGCCCGTCCGGGCAGAGCGGCGCACACCCCGCGCAGCGCGCTCTTGAACACGGTGCTCAGCGCGACGGACAGCAGCGACGACGCCGCGTACGGCCGGTCGTTGACGTACTGGGCAAGCGCCGAGTCGGGCGCGCCGCCCCGGCCCTTGCCCCTGCCGCGCCGGACGAGCGCCACGGGGTCCACCTCCAGCAGCAGCGCCGCCGTGCAGCGCTCGGGGGACGCCTCCGGGTAGAAGACGTGCGCCGTGCCGTGCGCGGTGGAGAACGCCTGCGCCTTGTCGGGATGCTTGTGCAGCAGGAAGCCGAGGTCGGTGGCGGGGCGCTCTGGGGTACCGGTGGTACTGATCGTCAGGAACACGTGTCCGAGTATCGCCCGGCGCGCACCGCCCCTACCAGGGGTTTTCCACCGCCCTCGGCCGGGTGTCAGGGGAGCTGGGACATGACCTGCGAGGAGATCAGCTCCAGGTGGTCGAGGTCGTCCAGGTCGAGGACCTGGAGGTAGACGCGCGAGGAGCCGAGCTCCCCGTACCGGCCGATCTTGTCGACGGCTTCGGCGGGCGAGCCGGCGAGCCCGTTCGCCTTCAGTTCCTCCACCTCCCGTCCGATGGCCGCCGCGCGGCGGGCCACCTCCGTGTCGTCCTTGCCGACGCAGACGACCAGCGCGTTGGAGTACACCAGGTCTCCGGCGGCGCGCCCGGCCTCCTCGGCGGCCGCCCGCACCCGGGCGAACTGCCGCTCGCTGTCCTCCAGGGAGGCGAACGGGATGTTGAACTCGTCCGCGTACCGCGCCGCGAGCCGCGGGGTGCGCTTCGCGCCGTGCCCGCCGATCAGGACGGGCACCTTGGCCTGGGCCGGCTTGGGCAGCGCGGGCGAGTCGGTGAGCTGGTAGTACGTACCGTCGTAGGAGAAGGTGTCGCCCGTCTCCGTGGCCCACAGGCCGGTGACGATCGCCAGCTGCTCCTCCAGGCGGGCGAACTTCTCCTTCGGGAAGGGGATGCCGTACGCCGTGTGCTCCTCCTCGAACCAGCCCGCGCCGAGCCCCAGTTCGACCCGGCCGCCGGACATCTGGTCGACCTGGGCGACCTGGATGGCCAGCACCCCGGGCAGCCGGAACGTCCCCGCCGTCATCAGCGTGCCCAGCCGGATCCGGCTGGTCTCCCGGGCGAGGCCGGCCAGCGTGATCCAGGCGTCCGTCGGGCCGGGCAACCCGTCGGCGGAGCCCATGCGGAGGTAGTGGTCGGACCGGAAGAAGGCGTCGAAGCCGAGGTCCTCCGTGGCCTTCGCGACGGTCAGCAGGGTGTCGTAGCTCGCCCCTTGCTGGGGCTCGGTGAAGATTCGAAGATCCATGCCTCCATCCTGCACCGTCGGCCGCGCGTCAACCGGGCCGTCCCCGCCGGGTGAACCTCGTGGATCCTCCGTTCCCCGAGGCTCCCCGCCAGTGCCCCCGGCCCGCGCGCCGGCGGCGGATACCGGCGCGTCGTCTCTCCGTCGCCCTTCCCCGTCACGCCCTAGGCACCCGCGGAGGAGTCCGCGGGGTCGGGGGGTCTGGCGCGCTCGCGCACGGCGAGCCGGCGGAGCATCACGCGCACCCGGTCACCGGCCTCGTCCGCGGCGTCGATCGCCTCGATGCACTGCCAGTACAGCCCCTCCTCGTCGGTGGCGCAGGCGACGCCCACGAGGGCGAGGCCCACCTCGCCCAGCAGCGCGCCCAGGCTCAGTAACGTGATCCGCACGTCCGCCACCACCGTCAGCCGCAGCGCCCGGGCCGGGTGGTCCGGGGCCGTCCCGCCGCGACTGCCTATCTCGCTGAGGCCGCGTGCCTCGCCCCTCAGCTCGATCGGGCCGCACTGAGCCAGGTGGCTGCCGATCGCCTGCGCCAGCATCTGGGCCTGCCAGGCCTCCCCCACGATGTCCCACGCCACCCGGCTGTCCGCCAGGGCGCGCCGGCCGGTCGCGATGAGCCGCTCCGCTTCCATGTACGCCGCCCCCGTTCGTACGACTGTCCGCCCATCTATTCACTACCCAGAGTGAAGGTGAACGGACCCAAAAGCTAGGGGAATTCGGAAATCTGTGGACAGGAAGCTCAGTGTGGATAAGTGGATCACTCCGTAGAGTGACGATCCGGTGTCGATGTCGCCCGCGCGGCACGTCCGGGCGGCCGTCCGACCGGGAAACGCACCTCATTGCGGTCGATCTTGGCGGACAGCGCGGCCAGCGGATCGACGCCCAGCGCACCGCAGAACTGGAGCAGGTAGGCCAGCACGTCCGCCACCTCGTCGGCCACCCGGTGCGCCGTCTCCGGGTCCTCCATGACCCGGTCGGCCTCCTCGGGCGTCAGCCACTGGAAGATCTCCAGCAGTTCGGCCGCCTCGACGCTCAGCGCCGCCGCCAGGTTCTTCGGCTTGTGGTACGGCTGCCACTCCCGCGAGGCCGCGAACTCGGCGAGCCGGCGCTGCAATCCCTGCACATCCAGTTCCGTCACGGGTTCAGGTCTACCACCGTGACCCCGGCGCGTCCGCGCGCGGCCCTGGCCCCCGCCTCCCCGATCGTCCCCACCAGCCGCATGTGCCCCTCGGCGCAGATCTGTGCGGCCAGGCCGGAGAGTTCGCGGGTCTGGCGCCGGTCGAGGGAGCGGTCGAAGCCGTCGGCGAGGACGGTGAGGGTCTGCATCGCGTGGGGCACCTCGGCGGCCGGGTCCATCGCCAGCACGCCCGGACCGGTGAGCAGCACCAGCGCGAGGGCGAGGTAGCGCAGCTCGCCGTCGCCGAGCCGTCCGAGGGGCGTGCCGCCGGCCGTGTCCCGGCCCAGGACCGCCCGCACCGCCCCGTCGGCGAGCTCCTCGACGGCCAGCTCGCGCACGGGGCCGGCGCAGCCCGCCCGGGCGACCGCGGCCAGCCGGGCGTGGCGGCGGGGGCAGCCGGTGCGGGTGCGGTGGAGGACCTCCGCGAGGTTGTCGCAGCCGCGCCGGAGCCGTCCGTCGCCCGCGGCCACGGGCGCCCGCATCCGCTGGGGCTGCGGATCGCACGGGAAGACGGACCGGAGGGCGACGATGACCTGCTCGGCGGCGGCCAGCACATGGCGCTGCCCCTCGGTCTTGCCCGCCACCCGCAGCGGCAGCAGGGCCGTGCCGAGCCGGTCCCCGGGGAGCGGGGCGCGGGTGACCGGAACCGACCCGGCGGTGTGCCACTCGGCCTGCACGGTGCGCCGGCCCGGGTCGCGCAGCGCGGTGGTGAGCAGGGTGCGCCCGCCGCCGTCGGTGAGCCGCTCGCCGACGACCCGCAGTTCCGGTTCGGCCTGGACGGCGAGGTCGAGGCGCACCGGTCCGGCGGGGCCGTCCACGGTGCAGCCGATCCGGAACCCGCGCCGCCCCTCCGGGTCCGCCTCCGCGCGTTCGGGTACGCAGCCGACGGGGTCCGGGAAGGCGGCGTCGAGCGGGGCGCCGGCGCCGAGCAGGGCGAGCGCTTCGTACGCCTGTAACGCGCTCGACTTGCCGGTGCCGCTCGCCCCCGCGAAGAGGGTCACCGGCGCGAGCCGGAAGGCGGCGGCGCGGTGGGCCTTGAAGGCGGACAGCCGAAGTTCCGTGACGGCGGGGCGGGCCGGCGCGGTGGAGGACGCCGGGGCGATGGCGGTGCTGGTTGCGTGCATGACTCGGACCGTACGAGCACGTGTCCCGCTGAACCGTTCCGCCCGGTCGGCTCTCCTACGATCGGGGGAAACCGCCTAGGAATGCGGAACCGCCGCGGCGGCGACGCCCTCGACCTCCGTGCCCGCCGGCGCCAGCAGGAAGACGTTCCGGTCGACGCGGTGCATGCCGCTGCCGAGGCCGAAGACCACACCGCTGCTGAAGTCCAGGATTCGCTTGGCCACGTCCGTGTCGGCCGCCGTCAGGTCCAGCAGGACGGGCACCTGCGCGACGAGGTACTCGGCGACCTCCCGCGCGTCGGCGAAGACCTGCACCCGCAGTACGACCATGCGGCGCTGCTCGGCGGCCTCGTAGTCCTGCGGGATCGTGCTGTGGTCGACCCTGGACGGCCACTCGTTGCGCCCCCTCAGCGGGACGACCTGCGCCAGGCCCTCCCACTGTTCGTCGGTGACGTCGTACCTCTCGTACCTACTCATACGCCTATCCTCGCCCCCCTCACCCGTTCGGCCCAACTGCGACACGGCGCCGGTCCGAACCGGTCGGTCGTGCGGGTCGTCCGGTCACGCCCGGGCGGTGGGGCGGGCCGGGAGGTGAGGGGCGGTCACGCCGGTCGGCCGGAGGTGGAAGTGCCGCGCGTCGCAACGTCAGGTGACGTGTCGTCCGAAAGAGTGGGGGGCGGGCACCAGGGCCGTCACGGTGGCCTGCCGGGTGGCCCCGGACGGCGCGGCCGCGCAGCATTGACAGTGCAAAACAGCCCAGCTACTTTCGGCCCAGGCCGAAACTGTCCAGGTTTTGACAGGCCTTCCGGAGGCCCAGCATGAAGACAGGGTTCAAGCGCGCCACCGTTCCTCTCGCACTCCTCACCCTCACCGCGCTCACCGCGGCCGGGTGCACCAGCGGTGACAGCGGCTCGGGGTCGAACAAGGTCACCGTCTGGATGTACCCGGTGATCATGGATCCGAAGGCCAACGCCGCCTACTGGGACGGCATCGAGAAGGGCTTCGAGGCCGCCCAGAAGGACCTCGACCTCACCATCGAACAACTGCCCTGGGAGAACCGCGACCAGAAGCTCGCCACCGCCTTCGGCAGCGGCAAGGGCCCCGACGTGGTCCTGCTCGGTCCGGACCAGATCCCGCAGTTCCAGGCGAACGGCGCGGTCCAGCCCGTGGACCGGGCCATCGAGAAGTCCCGTGCCGCCTTCCGCCCGGCCGCCCTCGACGCCATGACCCAGGACGGAAAGGTCTACGCGGCGCCGATCTACCACACCGTCACCAGCACGCTCTACAACAAGAAGCTGCTCGACAAGGCCGGGATAAAGGAACCCCCCGCCACCTGGGACGCCCTGAAGGCCGCCGCGCCGAAACTGAAGCAGGCCGGTGTCGCCACCCTCGACTACTCCGCGAGCAACGAGGCGTCGCTCAACATGAGCTTCTACCCGCTGCTGTGGCAGGCGGGCGGCCGGGTGTTCGACGAGAGCGGCAGGAAGACCGCCTTCAACAGCCCCGAGGGGGTCGAGGCGCTCACCTTCCTCGTGGACCTCTACAAGAGCGGCGCCGTCCCCAGGTCCGCCCTGACCAACGCCAACCTCTTCACCGACCACGCCCTCGGCAAGGAGCAGGTGGCGATGGGCTACACCAACACGCCGTCCGACGCGGCCCTCGCCGAGAAGACCTGGGGGAAGGACAACGTGATCGTCGGTCCCGCCCTCGCGGGGCCCCGCAAACAGGTCTGCTTCGGCATGCCGGGCGGCCTCGGCATCAACGCGCGGACGAAGAACCTGGCCGGGGCGGAGAAGTTCATCGCGTACATGACCGAGCCGGCGCAGATCGCGTCCATGGGCAAGGCTGGCGGCTTCTTCTCCCCGCGCACGGACGTCACCGTGCCCCACGGCGGCCCCTTCGCCAGGGCGTACGAGGCGGCCCTGGCCAACACCTTCCCGGGTGAACCGCACCCGGCCGCGCGCCAGCTCATGGCGCTCATCACGCCGGAGATCCAGGCCGCGCTCACCGGCAAGAAGACACCCGAGCAGGCGCTGGAGGCAGCGGCCAAGGAGGGCGACGACCTGCTGGCGCGGCAGCGTTGAGCAAGGTCGAGCCGCGCGAGGCGTTCCCCGAGGAGCCGGACCCCTCCGAGCCCGGCTCCCCGGCGGGCCGGGACGCGGCCGCGTGCCCCTCCCTTCCGGTCGGCAGCCCCGTGATCGGGGCGCCGGTGGCCGGGGCGGCCGTCGTCGGAGGGCCCGTCGCTCCCCCGGGCGCCGAACCCCGCGCGGGTGCCCCCGTGCGCCCGGCCCGTCCGGTGGGCGTCCCCCCGGACGTGCCGGCGGACGTTCCGGCCGGGCCCGGTGCTCCTTCGCGGGCCGGCCCGCCGGGGAAGGGGCGCGGAGACGGCCGGCGCAGTCCGGCGCGGCGGAGGGAGGCGCTGGTCGGGCTGGCGTTCGTGGGGCCGATGCTGGTGCTCTTCCTGATCTTCCGGTTCGGCCCGACCCTCGGGGCCGCGTTCCTGTCCCTGACGGACTACCGGCTCAGCGGCGAGTGGGACTTCATCGGCGCGGGCAACTACGCCCGCCTCCTCGGCGACGACCTGTTCTGGCAGAGCCTCGGCGTCACCGCCGTCTACACCGCGCTGTATGTGCCGATGACGGTGCTGCTCGCGCTGGGCACGGCGGTGCTGCTGCACCGCACGCTCTGGCTGCGGGGCTTCTTCCGGGGCCTGTTCTTCCTGCCGTACGTGACGAGCATCGTGCTGGCGGCGGTCATCTGGAAGTGGATCTACGAGGTGGAGGACGGTCCGCTCAACGCGGTCCTCGGCGCCCTCGGGACCGGTCCGGTCGACTTCCTGGGCGACGCGTCCCTGGTGCTGCCGTCCATCGCCGCCGCCTCCGCCTGGAAGGGGTTCGGCTACTCGATGCTGATCCTCCTCGCGGGGCTCCAGTCCATCCCCCGGGAGGTCGCCGAGGCGGCCACCATCGACGGTGCGAGCGCCTGGCAGCGCTTCCGCTGGGTGACGCTGCCGCTGCTGCGGCCGGTGCTCTTCTTCGTCCTGGTCATCGAGGCCATCCAGGCCTTCCAGGTCTTCGACGCGATGTACGTGATGACCGCCGGCGGCCCGGTGCGGGCCAGCTATTCCCTGGTGTACTTCCTCTACGACTCCGGCTTCAAGTTCTTCGACTTCGGCTACGCCAGCGCCATCGGCCTGGTCCTCTTCCTCATCGTGCTCGTCTTCTCGCTCGTCCAGCGACGGCTCATCGGAAGGGAGGAGGACTGATGGCGCGGCTGAGGCTGCCGGTCCTGCTGGTCCTGGTCGCGCTGGTGACCGTCACCCCCTTCGTCATCATGGTGCTGGTGGCGTTCGCGCCACCCGGGGGCCGCACCCTGCCGGGGGCCCTGGACATCACCCGTGCCACCCTGCGGAACTTCACCGACGTCCTGGACAGCGCGGACATCACCCGCTGGGCGCTCAACTCGCTGGTCTACTCGCTGGTGTCGGTGCTGCTGATCCTGCTGTTCGCGTCGATGGCCGGGTACGCGTTCGCCAAGAAGCGCTTCCCGGGGCGCGAGGTGCTGTTCTGGTCGTTCCTGGCGACCCTGATGGTGCCGTTCCAGGCGACCCTCATCCCGTACTACATCCTCGTCTCCGAGATGGGCGGCGTGGACACGTACTGGGGGCTGATCGTGCCGACCCTGGCGAACTCGCAGGCGGTCTTCCTGATGCGGCAGTTCATCGTGCAACTGCCCGATGAGCTGTTCGAAGCGGCGAAGATCGACGGGGCGTCGGAGTGGCGGGTCTTCACGACCGTCGTCCTGCCGCTGATCCGGCCGGTCCTCGCCACCCTCGGGGTGTTCGTGTTCCTCTGGCACTGGAACGACTTCCTGTGGCCGCTCGTCATCGGCCAGTCGGAAGGCATGCGCACCCTCACCGTCGGGCTCGCCACCCTGGAGGGGGAAAACGTGACGATCAACCAGATCATGGCCGGCGCCACCATCACCGTGATCCCGTGCCTGCTCGTCTTCGGCCTGCTCCAGCGGTACCTGACCGACTCCATCGCCACCAGCGGCCTCAAGTCATGACCGCGGTCGTCGACGTCAACCGCGTCCTCGGCCCCCTCCCCCACGACGACGTGCCCAGCCGCGACGAGACCGGCCTCGTCGCCGAGCTGGACCGGCTGCGCATCGACACGGCGTGCGTCATCCACTCCTACGCCGTGCACGGCGACCCCCGGGACGGCAACGAGGCGCTGGCCGGGGTCACCCACCCCCGGCTGCTCCCCGTGCCGGTGCTCGTGCCGGGCCCCCTGGGCACCAGCCCGTGGACGGGCGGCGCCCCGCTGGTGCGTCTGTGCCCCCGGCGGCACGGCTGGTCCGTCACCGGCCCGCACGCCCGGCGGCTGTTCGCCGAGCTGGCGGCGGCCGGCACGACCGTACTCCTCCCCTGGGACGAGGTGACGGCCGGTGAGGTGCACGCGCTGGCGTCCGCCGCGCCCGCCCCGCGCACCGTGCTGACCGGCACGGGCTACCGGGCGCTGCGCGAGCTGGCCGAGCTGCTGGAGGCCCACGACTCGCTGTACGTCGACACCTCGACGCTCTGCGGCCACCGTCAGGTGGAGTGGATCGCCGGCCGGTACGGCGCGCACCGGGTGCTGTTCGGGACGGGCGCGCCCGTCACGGACGACGCGGGTCCGCGGTACCTGCTGGACACCCTGGACCTGCCGCCGGACGACGCCGCGCTGATCGCGGGCGGCAACGCGCTGCGGCTCATGGGCGGTGCGGCGTGAGCGGGGCCATGGACGTCGTGGACGCGCACGGGCACATCGGCCGGTGGCCGGCCTTCGCCGTCCCGGACGGGTCGGCGGAGAGCCTGGTCGCCATGATGGACCGCTGCGGTGTCGCCACCGCCTGCGTGTCGCACCTGCTGGCGGTCGGCCCCGACGCCCGCGCCGGGAACGCCCTGCTGCTCGACGCCCTCCGGGCCCATCCCGGCCGCCTCCTCGGCTGGGCCGTGTACCAGCCGCACGACCCGCAGGCCCCCGAGCGGCTGCGGGACCTGCTGGCGGTGCCGGGGGTCATCGGGGTGAAGCTCCACCCGGAGGTGCACGAGACGGCGCTCGACGACCGTGCCTACACACCCGCGTTCGAGGCGGCCGCGGAGCACCGCCGGCTGGTGCTCGCGCACAGCCAGCACGGCAGCGCCTGGTCCGACGCCCGCCATTTCGCCGCCGTCTCGCCCCGCCACCCGGGCGTGCCGCTGCTGATGGGGCACGCGGGGCTGTTCCCGCAGGGGCTCGGCCCGGCCGTGGAGGCCGCGGGGCGCTGCCCGGACCTGGTGCTGGAGACGTGCGGGTCCCGGATGACGGCACGGCACCTCACCCGGATGGTCGCCGGAGTCGGGGCGGACCGGGTGGCGTTCGGCTCGGACGCGGTGTTCCTGGACCTGCGGACCGGGCTCGGCCGGGTGCTCCTGGCCGGACTGCCGGAGGAGGACCGGGAGATGGTCCTGCACGGCACCATGGACCGGCTGCTGAAGGACATCGTGTGAGCGGGCCGCCGCAGCGGCCCGAATGGCCCGAATGGCCGCCGCCCGCGACCGGCGAGCAGCGGCGGGCCCTGTTGCGGGTGCTGGACAGCGGCCGGTGGGGGGCGACGAGCGGCACCCTCACCGAGGACTTCGCCGCCGCGTTCGCCCGGCGTGCCGGTGTGGCCCACGGGGTGTGCACCGTCAACGGCACGGTCGCGCTGTTCCTGGCGCTGCGGGCGCTGGGGGTGGGGCCCGGGGACGAGGTGATCGTGCCCGCGTACACGTTCGTGGCCAGTGCGACGGCGGTGGCGCTGGCGGGGGCGGTACCGGTCGTCGCCGACGTCACCGCGGACACCCTGCACCTGGACCCGGTGGCCGCGCGGGCGCTCATCGGGCCGCGTACGAAGGCGGTGATGGCGGTGCACCTGGCGGGGGCGCCGGCCGACACGGAGGCGTTGCGGGCGCTCGGCCCGCCGGTCGTGGAGGACGCGGCGCAGGCGCACGGCGCGGCCCGGCACGGCCGCCCGGCGGGTTCGCTGGGGGACGTGGCCTGCTTCAGCTTCCAGTCCGGCAAGGCGATGACCGCCGGGGAGGGCGGCATCGTGGTGACCGGTGACCGGGCGCTGTACGAGCGCGTGTGGTCGCTGCACAACGTGGGCCGGACCCGGTCGGGCGGCTGGTACGAGCACCCGGAGCCGGGCTGGAACATGCGGATGACGGAGTTCCAGGCGGCGCTGCTGCACCCCCAGCTCGGCCTCCTGGACAGCGGGATCGACCGTCGTGCGCGGGGCGCGGCGGCGCTCGCCGAGGCCCTCGGCGGGGTGCCGGGCCTGGAACTCGTCCCGGCGCCGCCGGGGACGACGCGCCACACCTGGCACCTGGCGATGCTGCGGTACGACGCCGAGGCCTTCGGCGGCCGGTCCCAGGCCGCGTTCCTGGCGGCGATGGCCGCCGAGGGGGTGCCGCTGGACGCCGGTTACCGGTCGCTGAGCCGCCTGCCGTACGTGGCGACCCGGGCGCCGTGCCCGGTGGCGGAGGCCTCGGAGACGGGGGTGGTGTGGGTGCGGCAGCCGATGCTGATGGCGGACGCGGAGGCGGTGGCGTACGTCGCCCGCGCGGCGCTCGCGGTCCAGCGGCGCCCGGGCCCGCCCATCTGACGCACGCCCGCCTGACGCATGCGCGCGCGACCGGCGACCGCCCGGCCCCGCGCGCCGGACGGCGAGCCGCCCGATCCACAACCCGCCCGGCCCACGAGCCCGCCCGAACCGACAACCCGTCCGGACGGCGAGCCGCTCCACCGTGGCCGGATCGCCCACCACGTTCGCCGAAGAAGTTTTGCAAAAACCTGTTGGCGAAGCGGGAACACCCCCCTACCCTCACCCGCATGACCGACGAAGCCGTCCCCGGCACCGCCGGCCGTCGTGTCCTCGACCCCCAGGAGGACACGGCCGCCCTCAAGGCCCTGACCCACCCGTTGCGCATCCGCCTGCTCGGACTGCTGCGGCAGGACGGTCCGGCCACCGCCAGCGAACTGGCCGCGCGGACGGGCGAGTCGTCCGCCTCGACCAGCTACCACCTGCGCGTCCTCGCCAAGTACGACTTCATCGCCGAGGCGGAGCACCGGGACGGCCGCGAGCGGCGCTGGCGGGCGGTGCACGAGGTCACGTCCTGGAGCAACGCCGCCGTGGCGGGCTCGGACGACACGGGACGGGCGTTCCTCGCGGCGGTCCACCGCGCCCAGGCGGACCACTTCGAGCGGTCCCTGGCGCGGCACCAGCGCGACCTGGACGCCGGGCGGGTCCCGCCGGCCTGGCTGGAGCCGTCCGGTGTGATGGACCTGCTGGTCCGGCTGACGCCCGAGTCCCTGTCCGAGCTGTTCGCGGTGGTCGAGCGCACCGTCGGCGAACTGGCCGCCCGCGACGGGGGCGACCCGCGCGCCGAGCAGGTCGTCCTCTTCCTCGCCGGTCTCCCCCTCGGCACACCGCCCCCCGGGCCCGACCCGGCGGGTGACGCGCCGTGAGGAAGCTCCTGGACCCGGTCACCGCGCGCCGCCGGTTCGCCGCCGTCACCTTCCTCTTCTGGCTGCCGGTGGGGCTCTACCTGCCGTCCCAGGTCCTGCTGCTGACGGAACGCGGTCTCGGCCTCGCCGCCGTCGCCGGCCTGTTCGCGGTCTACTCGGTGACCGTGTCCGTGCTGGAGCTGCCCACCGGTGGCCTGTCGGACGTGGTCGGCCGCCGGGCGGTGCTGGCACTCGCGGGGCTGCTGAACGTCTGCGCCCTGACCCTGCTGGTGCTCGGCACCACGCTGTGGGCCCTGACCGCCGCCATGCTCCTGCTGGGGGCGGGCCGCGCCCTGTCCAGCGGGCCGGCCGAGGCGTGGTACGTCGACACCGTCCAGGCGCATTCCGGGCCCGGTGCCGACCTGCGCGCCGGCCTGGCCCGCGGCGGTACGGCGTGTGCCGTCGCGCTGGCCACCGGAACGCTCGCCGGCGGCGCCCTGCCGCTCCTGCTCGGTCCCGCCACCGGCACCGGCCCGGGCGGCCGGCTCGCCCGCGCCACCGACGGGCTCGTCCTGCCGCTCTCGGCACCCGGGCTCCTCGGCGCGGCCGTCTGCGCCGGGTACGTCGGCTACGTGCTGACCGCCCTGCCCGAGCCGCCCCGGCCGCCCGCGACGCTGCGGACGGTGCTGAGCGGCGTTCCGGCGACGATCGCGGACGGACTGCGGCTGGGCGTACGGCAGCGCCTGGTCCGCCGGGTGCTGCTGACGGCGGCGGCGGCCGGTGCGGCGCTCGCCACCGTCGAACTCCTCGCTCCGGGACGGGCGGCCCGCTTCACCGGTGCGCCGGAGTCGGGGGCCGTGCTGTTCGCCGTGCTGGCCTGCGGGGGGTTCCTGTGCACGGCGGCCGGGAGCCACGGCGCGCCGCTCGTCGCCCGGCTGGCCGGCGGCAGCGCGCCCGCCGCGCTGGTGAGCCTCGCGGTGAGCGGGGCCGGCCTGCTTCTGCTCGGCGTGACGGCCGCCTTCGGCGGTACGGCTCCGGCGGTCCTCGCCGCGGGCGGTTTCGCGCTGGTGTACCTGGGGATGGGCGCCGCCGGCCCGAACGAGAACGACCTGCTGCACCGGTCGGTGGGCAGCGCGACCCGCGCCACCGCCCTGTCCGTGCAGTCCCTCGCGCTCCAGTCGGCCGGCGCCCTGGCGGGCCTGGTCGCGGGGTTCCTGCCGGCCGGTCCGCTGCCATGGCTGGTGGCGGCCCTGGCCCTGCTGGCGGGCGCGGCGCTGTGGGCCGTACGGGTGGAGCCGGTCGCCGCGCCGCCGGCCGGGGCGGGGGCCGGGACCGGGCATCCGCCGCCCTCGGGCGAGGTGCTGCCGGGGCCTTGAGGCCCGCTAGGACGTGAGCGCGCCGAACGCCTCGATGGCGCGGAGCGCGTCGGCCTGCGGCATGCCGGGGGGCTGGACGCGCAGGACGATGCCGTCGGCGCCCATCTCCTCGTACTGCGCGATGCGTTCGGCGCACTCGCGGGTCGAGCCGATGACCGACCGGGCGGTGATGTCCTCCCACGGCTGGGCGTAGCGGGCGGCGTCGGCGGAGGTGCGCTTCCAGTCGCCGTAGGCGTCGTAGAGGCCGCGCAGCGGTACTTCCAGGGCGGCGCGGGCGCGGGCGGTGGTGGGGGCGGCGTAGCCCTCGCGGCAGACGATGACCTCCGAGCCGAGGGAGCGGGGCCCGCGGGGGAAGGAGCGGTATTGGGCGATCTTCTTGGGGAGTTCCTCGTCGGTCTCGTTGAACGAGGTGGTCCAGCCGTCGCAGGTCCAGGCGGTGCGTTCCAGGGCGGCGGGCACGCGTCCGCCGTTCCAGATGCGGGGCCGCGGGCGCTGGACGGGCCGGGGCGACAGGAACGCGCCCTCGACGGTGTGGCGGCGTCCCCGGTGGGTGACCTCGTCCTCGGTCCACAGCCGGGTGATCAGCTCCAGGCCCTCCTCGAAGCGCGACACGCGCTCCTGGGGCCGGGTGCCGTACAGGGCGAACTCCTCGGGGCGGTAGCCCAGGACGAAACCGGCGGTGAGCCGGCCGCCGGAGAGGACGTCGACGTGGGCCAGCGTCTCGGCCAGCATCACCGGGTGGTGGACGGGTGCGATGAGGCCGGCGGTCGCCAGGCCGATCCGGTCGGTGTGGGCGGCGAGGTAGGCCAGTGAGGTGACGGCCTCGTGGTAGCCGGGCCGGTGCAGGTGCCGTTCACCGAGGACCGCCCAGGTGAAGCCGGCCTGTTCGGCGAGGCGCACCTGTTCGACGGCGTCGGCGAGACGTGGCCGGTCGGCCCGGTCCGCGTAGAGGTTGACGTACAGGCCGAGTCGCATCAGAGCGCCGTCCCTTTCCTCGGTGGGCCCTTCCTTTACGGTCCGGACCGTAAAGGCTAGCGTGTCGGCGACGACCGCGACAGACGGGAGCTCACCCATGTCGGCTGCTGAGGACCTGGTACGGCGGTTGCGGGGCACCGTCCTGCCGGCGGTGGCGACTCCGATGGACGCGGCCGGGGTCGTGGACCTCGGGGCGCTGCGGGGGTACGCGGAGCGGATCGCCGCGGAGCCGATCGGCGGGGTGGCGGTGTGGGCCCATACCGGGCGGGGGCTGTATCTGTCGGAGGAGGACCGCCGGCGGGTCCTGGCCGTGTGGCGGGAGGCCGTCGACGGGCCGGTGGTGGCGGGGGCGGGGGTGCCGCGCGCGGCCGGGTCTCCGGACCGGGACGGCGCGGTGGAGGCGACGGTGGCGATGGCGGTGGCGGCCGCGGAGGGCGGCGCGGACGCGGTGATGGTCTATCCGCTGGCGCAGCTCGCCGGGGACGAGGACGCGGCGGTGGAGCTGCACGAACGGGTGGCGGCGGCGAGCGGGCTGCCGGTGGTGGGGTTCTTCCTGCACGGCGAGGCGGGGGGTTACCCCTACCCGCCCCGGCTGGTGGAGCGGCTGCTGGGCCTGCCGTCGGCGGTGGGCCTCAAGCTGGCGACGCTGGACCGGGCGATGGCCTGTCAGGACGCCATCGGGGCGGCCAGGTCGAGCGGGCGGCTGGTCATCACGGGTGAGGACCGGATGTTCGGGCCGTCGCTGATGTGGGGCGCGGACACGGCGCTGGTCGGGATCGCGGCGGCCCGGGTGCCGCTGACGAGCGCGGTGCTGGACGGCTGGCGGGAGGGCGACCACGAGCGGTTCGTGCGGGCGTCCGCGCGGCTGGACCGGTTCGCCGCGGCCACGTTCGTCGCGCCCATCGAAGGCTATGTGCAGCGGATGCTGTGGGCGGCGGTCTGGGAGGGCCTGGTCCCGGAGGAGGCGGCGCACGACCCGTACGGCCCGCGTCTGCCGGAGTCGGAGCGCCGGGCGGTGGTGGACTGCCTGGAGGCGCTCGCCAAGCACCCGGCGCGGTAACCCGCCGGCGAGTGAGGCGAAGGGGCGCGGCGGGTGCCGAAAGGGAGAACGCGCGGAGGCCCCGAGGAACGAGGGGTCGAGCACGATCGACCATCGGCACACGCTTGAGCGCCCCGGAGCCGAACCGAGCCGGATGAGGGGGGCGAGTGAGGCGAAGGGGCGCGGCGGGTGCCGAAAGGGAGAACGCGCGGAGGCCCCGAGGAACGAGGGGTCGAGCACGATCGACCGTCGGCGCACGCTGGAGCGCCCCGGAGCCGAACCGAGCCGGAAAAAGGCCGAGCACGATCGACCGTCGGCACACGCTTGAGCGCCCCGGAGCCGAACCGAGCCCCAAAGAGGCCGAGCGCCCCGGAGCCGAAGCGGCCCCGGGGCAAACGGCGTCAGTTGGCGAGCAGTCCCTTGAGGACGGCCTCGTACTGGGCGGTGATCCGGGAGGGGGTTCCCGACGGGCACAGCGGGTCGAGCCGCAGCCGGGCGAGGGCGCGCGTGGCGACGCCCCAGGCGTGCCAGGTGGCGCGCTCCCAGGCCAGTTGCGGCGGGTTGTACCAGCCGTCGCCCAGGCCGCCGAGGACGAGCTCGGCCTCGCCGTCCTCGCCCTCCAGGGGGCCGAGCCGGTAGACGGAGCCGCCGAAGACGGAGGCGTACACCTGGCCGAAGTGGACGCTGATCTCGCCGTAGCTGGGGAGTTTGCCGGTCCTGAGGACGGTGCGGGACTCGATGTCCATGGCGAACCAGTTGCCCGACTGGCGCTTGTAGACGCCGTACAGGATGCCGTCGTGGACCTCGATGTGCTGGAAGCTGGCGTTGCCCTCGACGGGGGTGACCTCCCACAGCACGGTGCGGCGGCGCAGGTCGTAGGCGACGACGGTGGCGTTGGGCCGGGTCGGGGTGACGCTGCCGCCGCCCCAGGTGTCGCCGGCGAGGTAGGCGGTGCGGTGGCCGATGCGGTCGTCGAGGGCGACGGACATGACGCTCTGGTCGGTGATGACGTCCTTGTGGACGGTGAGCCGGCCGCGTGAGCGCTCCACCAGGGTGAGGGCGCCCTTGAGGCCGCCGGCCGGGGGCGCGCTGGCCACCAGCAGGAGGTCCTGTTCGGGGACGTACGCCATGTCGGTGGGGCGTTGCTGGTCGTTCTCGATGAAGCCCATGGAGCGGACCTTGCCGCGGCGGGGGTCGATCTCCAGGAACTCGGTGCTGGGGTACATCGCCGCGTACACCTTGCCGCCGACCACGCGCAGTTGCTTGGGCTCGCCGGGGATGCGGATGCGCTTGGAGGTGCCGTGGGCGGGCCGGTGGGTCGTCAGGGAGTAGTGGCCGCCGACGTGGACGGTGCCACCGGCCTCGTACGCGACGGACTGGACGGGGTCGGGGCCGGACAGGCCGATGTCGATCAGCTCGACGACTTCGGCCTTGGCGGTGGCCAGGTCGAGCCACCACAGCCGGCCGCTGCCGACGGCGCCGAGCATCCTGCCGTCGGGGAGGGGGACGAGGGCGCGGTGTTCGTCGCCGGTGGCGGGCGCGGCGACCGCGACGAGCCTGTCGCCGTCGCGCCGGTAGACGGTGCCGCTGGGCCGGCCGACGCAGTAGAGGGTGCCGTCGGCGGTCATCGTCATGGCGTCGGCGATGCGTTCCGGGGCCGGGACGGGGATGACCTTGGCGTCACTGCCGTCGGGGGCCAGGTCGACGATGGACCTGCCGAAGGAGCCCAGGACCCGGCCGCCGCGCGCGAGGAGGGCGGAGGCGCCGCCGTACGGTTCGGGGGTGATGTTCCGTTTGACGCCGGTGGTCCGGTCGTACGCGACGATGAAGCCGCGCGGCAGGGTGCCGGCGTACACGTACCGGTCGTCGGCGGCGATGGCGCGGACGTACTGCTCGCCGGCCATGGCGGCGCCGAGGTTGCGGAGGGTGCCGGTCTGGGGCTTGTACTCCCAGACCTCGCCGCGCGGGCTGGTGCCGGCGTAGACGGTGCCGTCGGGGGCGGTGGTGAGGCACCAGACGAAGCCGCCGGCCGGGCCGATGGTGCCGATGCGGGCGACGGTGCCGGTGGCGGGGTCGATGCGGTGGATGTCGGCGAACGGGTAGGTGCCGATGTACACCTGGCCGCCGGAGACGGTGGCCGCCCAGCCGCCGTCGCCGCGGTCGAGCCGGAAGGTTCTGACGAGTTTTCTGGTCGTCAGGTCGATCTCGCCGACGAGGGTGGGGTTCTGGCCCCGGGCGACGACGTAGGCGTGGTCGCCGAGGACGGTCGTGCCGACGATCGCCGCCGTCAGGGACGCGACGCCGTGGGTGGAGACCGGGGTGCCGGAACAGCGGTGTCCGGCCGTGCCCAGGTCGTCGGTCGGTGCTGTTCCGGTTCCGGTTCCGGTTCCGGTTCCGGCCGCGCCTGTCGTGGCGGCGTGCGCCGCGCTGGGGGTGATGGTCTGTCCCGCCACTGCCGCCAGGGTGACCCCGGCTCCGGCGTTGAGCAGTCGCCTGCGTTCCATGCGTCCCTCTCCTGTTCCGGTGGTTCGGATCGCCTCACACGACCGGTGGCAGGGCCGTGCCGACCTTCAGGCCGAACAGCTCCGCCGCGTTGCGCCACAGCACTCGCTCCAGCTCTTCCTCCGTGAACCGCGCGTCCCGGACCACGCCGAGGGACACACAGGGGTCGATCAGTGTCGCGTCGGTGCCGAACAGCATGCGTTCGACCGGGACGCCGGCCTCGCGCGCGTACGCGACGCGTCCCGCGTCGGTGGCCGTGCGGCAGTGCTCCAGGTAGAGGCGGTCGCAGGCGGCCGCTGCGTGCGCCGCCTCGCGCCAGGCGTCACCGCCCGCGTGCCCCATGATCACGCGCAGTCCGGGCCGGGCCTCCACCAGCTCGGGCAGGAGGGTCACCTCCCGTCCCCAGGTGTGCAGGAGGAGCGGTACGCCCGCCTCGGCGACGACGTCGAAGGCCTCGGCCATCTCGCGGGTGCCGGGCATGCGGCCCGGGTAGTGGGTGTGGATCTTGGCGCCGACGAAGCGGCCGGTGTCCAGGCAGCGCCGGAGGTCGGCGGCGCTCTCCTCGACGCGGTTGGGGTTGACGACGGCGTACCCGTGCAGCCGCGGCCGGGTCATCAGGGCCTCGCGCAGGGCGGCGTTGCCGCTGACGGCGTCGTACACCACCGCTTCCGACGACGACACGATCTGGAGGTCGATGCCGTAGCGGTCCATCTGGGCGATGTTGGTGTCCGCGTCACCGGTCGTCAGGTGGAACTGCCAGCGGCCCACATGGGCGTGCACATCGATGATCGGCATCAGGCGAGCAGCTCCTCGACGTTCTTGGTGGCGATGGCGGCGCGGTCGTCGGGCGAGATGTCGGCGTAGCGGAGCTTCAGCGTCTGCGGCGAGATGTCCATGAAGGGGGTGCGGGAGCCGAAGACGAGGTGGCGCGGGCCGACGGCGTCGATGACGCGCTCGATGGAGTCGGGGCCGGACAGCATGCGGGTGGTGGCCTTGAAGCCGGGCTCGTCGCGGGCCATCAGCAGGAAGTCGGCCAGCAGATAGGCGTGCAGGTCGAGGAAGACCACGTCGGCGCCGCGCCCCATGAGGGGCGGCCCGAAGCGGCGCGGGTCGCCGTCGTGGAGGAGCACCATTCCGCGATCGAGGGCCAGCTCGACCACGTGGCGGTAGCCGGGGAAGCCCGGCTCGGCCGCCTGTTCGAGGGTGAACAGCCGCAGGAAGCGGACCCCGGCGGCGGACAGTTCGTCGAGCCGGTCCTCGGCGGTCGGCGCGTCGCGCACGTCGACGGTGCCGACGGGGAGGAGTTCGGGGCAGTCCGCGAGGTCCCGGAGCGTCTCGGCGTTGCCCGCCCCGTCGTCGTAGAGCGGGCCGCGGGTGGACAGCGCCAGGGCGCCCGCGACGGGCGAGGCGCGCAGGTGTGCGCGGACCTCGGCGAGGCCGGTGTCGCGGTGGTGGCGGGGCCACGGGCCGTACAGCACGTCGACGTCCCAGCCGATGTGCTCCTCCGGGGAGGGCCGGAGCCATGCGTAGGTGTCGTACGGTGACTCGCTCATGATGCGGCGACCTTCCCCAGCGCTTGCGCGATCCGGTCCACGTCCTCCTCGCCGTAGGCCTCGTTCCACGGCAGAACCAGCAACGTACGGTCGATGAGCCGCTCGGCGCGAGGACACAGGCCCGGCGGGTACCCGGACAGTGCCGGATTGGCGTACAGCGGGCGTTCCAGATAGCCGGGCAGGGCGGGGACGCCGAGGCCCTCCAGCGCGGCGGCCCAGCGCGCGTTGTCGTCGACGAGCAGCGGGACGACCCACCAGGCGTGGCCCGGGTGGTGCCGGGCCATCGTCACCCCGGGCAGGGCGGCGACGGCGCCGGCGAGGAGCCGGGCGCTCGCCCGGCGGCGGGCGACCACATCGGCGACGCGCGTGAGCTGGACGCGGGCGACCGCGGCGACCAGCTCGGTCATGCGGTAGTTGAGGCCCATGGTGCGGTGGATGCGGCCCTCGGTCCGGTCCCAGCCCTTGTCCATGAACAGCCGCATCCGGGTGGCGAGGCCCGGGTCGTCGGTGACGGCCAGACCGCCGTCGCCCGCCGTGATGTGCTTGTACTGCTGGAGGCTGAAGCAGGCGATGTCGCCGACGGTGCCGAGCAGCCGCCCGTCGCCGTCCTCCCCCAGCCACGCCTGGGCGCAGTCCTCGACGAGGACCAGCCCGTGCCGGTCGCAGATCTCCCGCAGCCGTACGGTGTCGGCTGCGCCGCCGAAGAGGTGCACGGCGATGACGGCCCTGGTGCGGGGGGTGATCGCCGCCTCGACGGCGTCCGGGTCGAGGTTCCCGTCGTCCTCGCGCACATCGGCGAAGACGACGCGGCCGCCCTGGGCGAGGACCGGCGCGACCGTGCCGAAGTCGGAGATGGGTGTGGTGACGACCTCGTCGCCGGGGCCGACACCGGCGGCGGCGACGGCGAGGTGCAGCGCGGCGGTGCCCGAGCTGCACGAGACGGCCTCGGCGCGCCCGTACAGCCGGGCCATCCCGGCCTCCAGCTCCCGTGCCTCGCGGCCGAACGCCCCGCACAGGACGGCCGAGTCGAGAACCCGGAGCACCGCCGCGCGTTCCTCCTCGCCGAACGTCCTTCCCCGGGGATCCAGAACTGTGGGCAGCGGCATTTCCCGTTGCGGCATCGGGGGATTATCCTCTCGGCAGCACGCGATTATGGCCTGGGCCGAAAGTAGAACCCCCGTCGACGGCCGTCAATCAGGCGTCACCGAGCAAGTCGCACCGCACCGCCCGCAGCACCTCCCCCAGCAACTCCCACCCGGCAGAACGGAGACCGGACCATGCCGCTCACGGTCGGCGTGATAGGTCCCGAGGACCTCGTCCAGAAGGTGGTCGCCGTCGCCGGCCGGGCGGGGTCCGCCCGGCTGCTGCCGCTGCCGTACCGTCATGAGGACGAGACCGTCGAGGTGGTGGCGGGCGCGCGGGCGCGGGCGGACGCGCTGCTGTTCACCGGCGTGGTGCCGCACGCGCTGGCCGAGGCGGCGGGCGCGCTGGACCGGCCGGCGGCGTACGTGCCATACAACGGTGCCACGCTGCTGCGGGCGCTGGTCGAGCTGTTGCGGCTCGGGCACGACGTGTCGCGGGTGTCGATCGACACGCTGCGCCGCGACGAGGTGCTGGAGACCATGGCGGAGGCCAAACTCCCCACGGACCGGGTGCGGGTGCTGCCCCACCGGCCGGGGCTGACCTCGCAGGACGTGGTCGACTTCCACCTGGACGCGCGGGACGCGAAGAAGGCGCGGGTGGCCATCACCTGTCTCGGCTCGGCGTTCCACGTGCTGGAGCAGCACACGCACGCGGTACGGCTCGCCCCATCGCGCCACTCGATACTGACGTCCCTCCAGGCGCTGGTCCTGGAGACGGCCGGCCGGCACAGCGGGGACGCGCAGGTGGCGCTGGGCATCGTCGACCTGCCGGGTGCGGCCGGGGACGCGCGGCTGCCGGAGGACATACGGGTGCTCGGCGGCAGCCTGGCCGAGCTGCCGGACGGGCGCCGGCTGGTGGTGACGACGCGCGGGGCGCTGGAGTCGGCGACGGAACGGTTCACCCGGATACCGTTCCTCGGCGGCCTGGCGGCCCGGCACGGTTCCGCGCACGTGGGCTTCGGTCTGGGGCGTACGGCGGCGGAGGCGGAGGCACTCGCCCGACGGGCCGTCAACCGGGCGCGGTCCCTCGGGGCGGCGGCCGGGGTGGTGTCGATGGCGGACGACGTCGACATCGTCATCGGCCCGGATGCCGTCACCGGCCCCGCCACGGCGACCGGGGCGGAGCCCGGTGCGGCCGGGGCCAAGGCCGCCGCGTTCCCGGAGAGCCCCGCGCTGCTGGCCCGCCGGGTCGGGCTGCACCCGCAGACCCTGGACCGGCTGCGGGAGCTGACCGCGGCGGACGGGAACGCGGGGGTCACCGCCCACCGGGTCGCCGAGCACCTGTCCGTGCAGCAGCGCACGGCCCGCCGGATCCTCAAGCGCCTGGAGCGGGCCGGTGTCGCCGTACCGACCGGCAGCCTCCAGGAAGGCCGGACGGGCCGCCCCCCGACCGTCTACCGCGTCCACCTGTAGGACCGCCGCGCCCCGCCGGACCGCCCCGCGCGCGGCCCGTCCTCCCGGCCCCGCCCTCTCGACCCCGCCCGTGGCCCGTGATTGCGGCCCGGGCCGCAATCCCCGACCTCGCAGCCGCCGCGGTGGAGCGCCGTACGGCGGAGACCAAGGAGCTCGCGCGTGAAGATCGCCTCGTTCCACACCCGTGTCGTCCGTGCCCCGTACCGCCGCCCGTTCGTGATCAGCAGCGGCACCAGCCCCGAACTCGTCAGCGTCCTCGTGGAGGTGCGGACGTCCGACGGGACGTCGGGTTTCGGCGAGGCGTCACCGATGACCGCGTACACCGGGGAGACCCTCGCGGGGCTGTGCGCGGCGGTGACCGAGCACGTCGCACCGGCCCTCGTCGGGCGCGACCCGCGGGACCTGGCCGGCGCGCACGCCGCGATGGACGCCGCCATCCGGGGGCAGCACCTGGCCAAGGCGGCGCTGGACCTGGCGCTGCACGACCTCGCGGGCCGGGCGGCCGGGTGGCCGGCGCACCTGCTGCTGGGCGGCGGGCGGGTGGCCGGGCCGGTGCCGACGACCTGGGTGGTGGGGCTCGGCACGCTCGACGAGATGACGGAGGAGGCGGCTCGGTACGCGGCGGCCGGGTTCGGGCACATCAAGCTCAAGGGCGGTGAGGACCCGGCGCTCGACGTGGAGCTGGTGGCCGCCGTGCGCAAGGCGGTGCCCGGGTCGGTGGAGCTGTCGCTGGACGCCAACGAGGGGTACGCGCCGGGGGAGGCGGCCCGTACGGTGGCCCGGCTGGCGGACGCGGGGCTGGACCTGGTGGAGCAGCCGCTGCCGCGCTGGGACCTGGAGGGGCTGGCGGCGCTGCGGGCCCGGGGCGGGGTGCGGGTCATGGCGGACGAGTCGGTGCAGTCGGCGCACGACGCGCTGGAGGTGGTGCGCCGGGGGGCCGCCGACGTGCTGAACATCAAGATCCTGAAGGTGGGCGGGCTGTACCGGGCGCGGCAGATCGCCGCGCTGGCCGAGACGGCGGGGCTCGCGGTGAAGATCGGCACGATGCCGGAGCTGGGGGTGGCGACGCTGGCGGCCGCCCACCTGTCGGCGGCGCTGCCGCACGCCACGGTCCCGCCGGACCTGGTGGGCCCGTTGCTCGTGGCGGAGGAGCCGCTGGCGCCCGCGCCGTTCGCGGGGACGCCCGGGACGGGGCTGGTGGAGCTGCCGGTCACGCCGGGGCTGGGGCACGGTCTGGACGGCTCGGCCGGCTGAGGGGCCGCCGCGTCCGGCCGCGCACCCGTCCGCGCCCACCGCCGCGTCCGGCCGCGCACCCGTCCGCGCACCCGTCCGCGCACCCCGATCGCGCATCCCCGCCGTGCCCGGCCGCGTACCCCCGGCGGAGGGCGTCCCCGTCCATGCGTATACAAATGAACCGACAAGGGGACGAAGAACGCGGGGGCGGATCAGTACGGTGACGCACATGTCCACGGCGGCGCAGACGGCGACGCACATATCCACGACCGGCGAGCCGCCGACCACGGCCGACCCGGCAACGACAACGACAAAGGTGCCGACGGCGGCTGACGCGGCGTCGGCCGCGAGCGCGGCGCCGGCCGCCGAGGGGAGCGCGCCGCCGAGGCGGCGGCTGGTGAGCGTGGACGTGGCGCGGGCCATCGCCGTGTTCGCCATGTTCGCCGCGCACATCGGCCCGCCCGCGAAGCCGGAGGGGGCGGGCCACCTGCTGGTGGCGTTCGACGGGCGCGCGCCCGCCGTCTTCACCCTGATCGCGGGGCTGTCCCTGACGCTCTCGCGGGGCGGCACCCGGCCCCGGCGGCAGCCCGCGGGCGCGTGGCGCGGGACGCTCGTCAAGTGCGCGGTGCTCGCGGCGCTCGGGCTGGCGCTGACGGAGCTGCGGTCGGGGATCGCCGTCATCCTGACGTTCTTCGCGCTGTACTTCCTGGCCGCCGAACCGCTCGCCCGACTCGGCACCCGCGCGCTCACGGCGGTCGCGGCGGTGTCGGTGGTCGCCGGCCCCGTCCTGTCGTACGTCCTGGGACCGTACTTCGGCTACCGCGTCATCGGCCGGGGCCGCTACCCCGGTTTCGAGGCCGTGACGAGCTGGTCCGGGTTCACCGACGCGCTGGACACGCTGCTGCTGTCGGGCGCGTACCCGTGGCTGACGTACTTCCCGTACGTCGTCGTCGGCATGGTCCTGGGGCGGCTCGCGGACCTGCGCCGGTCCGGGACGGCCCGCCGCCTGATCGGCTGGGGAGCTGTCGTCACCCTGGCCGGGCACGGGCTGTCCGCGCTGGCGCTGGGCCCGGGCGGCGGGCGCGAGGCGCTGCTGCGGGCGATCGCCCGGTACCACGCGTACGCGGTGGCCGCGCCCGACCCGGTCGAGGCCGTGCTGGCCCGGCAGGCGGGCGCGATCCCCAGTACCTCGTGGGCGTGGCTGCTGGTCGACGGACCGTACAGTCAGACGCCGTTCGAGACGGTCGCCAACATCGGGGCGGGTCTGCTGCTGATCGGCCTGGCCGTCGCCGTGTGCCGGTGGCGGACCGCGGAACGGCTGCTGTGGCCCCTGGCCGTCGTCGGCACCATGGCCCTGTCGGTGTACGCCGTCCACGTCCTGGCGCGGGCCGAGCTGCGCCCCCATCACGGATGGGCGGCTCTGGGCGCGTTCTGCGGGGTGTCCCTGGTGGCCTGTGCGGTCTGGGCGGTGGTCTTCCGGCGGACGCCGCTGGGGCGGGGGCCGCTGGAGTGGGCGCTGCATCTGCTCATGCCGAAGCCGTCCGGCCGGGTGCGGCGGGGGTGAGGGTCGGCGTGGCGGGGCCGGCGCGGCACGGCGGGTCCGGCCGCCGTGCCGTCGCCGGGCCCCGCGCGGGGCGTTACTGGGTCGCGCCCCAGCGGACCGGGGCGATCTGCTTCGACATGATGCTGATCAGCTCGTAGGCCGCGTGGGACGCGGCCACGGAGGTGATGTCGGCGTGGTCGTACGCCGGGGCGACCTCCACGATGTCGGCGGAGACCAGGTGGCAGTCGGCGAGGCCGCGCAGGATCTCCAGCAGCTCGCGGGAGGTGAGGCCGCCCGCCTCCGGGGTGCCGGTGCCGGGCGCGTGGGCCGGGTCCAGGACGTCGATGTCGATGGAGATGTACAGCGGACGGTTGCCGACGCGCTCGCGGAGCTGCTGGGCCACCTCGTCCACCCCGCGCCGCATCACGTCGGCGGAGGTGACGATGCCGAAGCCCAGCTTCTCGTCGTCGTCGAGGTCCTTCTTGCCGTAGATCGGTCCGCGGGTGCCGACGTGGGACAGGGCGGAGGTGTCGAGGATGCCCTCCTCCACGGCCCGGCGGAAGGGCATGCCGTGGGTGTACTGCTGCCCGAAGTAGTCGTCCCAGGTGTCCAGATGGGCGTCGAAGTGCAGGACGGCGACGGGGCCGTGCTTCTTGGCCACGGCCCGCAGCATCGGCAGGGCGATGGTGTGGTCGCCGCCCAGGGTCATCAGCCGGGCGCCACCGGCGAGGAGGTCGTCCGCGGCGGCTTCGATCGTCTCGACGGCGTCGTTCAGGTCGAAGGGGTTGGCGCTGATGTCACCGGCGTCCGCCACCTGGCTGTAGTGGAACGGGTAGACGTTCTGCGCCGGGTTGTAGGGGCGCAGGGTGCGGGAGGCCTCCCGGATGGCGTTGCCGCCGAAGCGGGCGCCCGGCCGGTAGGTGACGCCGCTGTCGAAAGGCACGCCGACCACGGCGATGTCCGTCTTCTCCACCTGGTCGATCCGCGGCACGCGGCCGAACGTCGCGGGGCCCGCGAAGTGCAGCGTCCGGTCGGTCTCCGTCGGCGGCACCGGCGGGGTCACTCCGTTGGGGTGGGCGGTCATGGTGCGATCAGTGCCTTTCCATGGTGCTGCGGCCCGGCGCCGGCCGGACCGCGAGGACGTTCGGGGCCCGCCCGGCACGCGGACCCGCGCCGGACGGCCGGACGCGGGGCGTGGGCCGTGGGGCGGGCCCGGTGGGTTACTGCGGGGGGTTGCCGTGCTTGCGGTGCGGCAGGTCGGCGTGCTTCGAGCAGAGCATCGCCAGGGAGGCGATGAGGACGGAGCGGGTTTCGGAGGGGTCGATGACGTCGTCGACCAGACCGCGCTCCGCGGCGTAGTACGGGTGCA